>NZ_JBFWNX010000001.1:0-652337 GCF_050250835.1 Hydrogenophaga sp.
TCGGGCTGAGCTCGTCGAAGCCCGCGCCCGAACTTCGCAAGAACCCTTCGACAAGCTCAGGGCGAACGGCTGTGATTCATCCTTCGCGTTGACCCATGCACCGTTCGGGCTGAGCTCGTCGAAGCCCGCGCCCGAACTTCGCAAGAACCCTTCGACAAGCTCAGGGCGAACGGCTGTGATTCATCCTTCGCGTTGACCCATGCACCGTTCGGGCTGAGCTCGTCGAAGCCCACGCCCGAACATCGCAAGAACCCTTCGACAAGCTCAGGGCGAACGGCTGTGATTCATCCTTCGCGTTGACCCATACACCGTTCGGGCTGAGCTTGTCGAAGCCCACGCCCGAACATCGCAAGAACCCTTCGACAAGCTCAGGACGAATGGCTGTTCGGGCGCCTCGTCACTGTACCAACTGCGCGGCCGCACGCACGACCGACAAGAAAGCCCCCAGCGCAGCCTGGTCTCTGTCAGTCTTCCACAGGCAGTGCGTTTCGTAGGGCGAGGTTTCGGCATCCAGCGGCACGAACACCGCACCCGGCAAGTTGGCCTGTTGCAGCGCGGCGGGCACCAGTGCCACACCCAGTCCCTGAGCGACCAGCGAAACCACACTGAGCCAGTGGCGCAATTCATAGCTCACCTCGGGAGAGAACCCTGCGTCGGCACACATGCCAAGAATGCGATCGTGGTAATCGGGTGACACGTTGCGCGAAATCATGGCGAATGGCTCGCCTTGCAACGTGCCCAGCGCGAGCCGCCTGCGCCGCGCCAAGGGGTGCCCTGCAGGCAGACAGGCGACGAATGGCTGGCGGGAAACCAGAATTTGCGAGAAACCCGCGGGCACGCGCGTGGTGTGCACGAAGCCGACATCCAGACGCTCGTGCAAGAGGTCGATGAGCTGGTCGCTGGAACTCAGCTCGCGCAAAGTCAGGCGCAGCTTGGGATGCGCTGCGGCGAACCCCTTGAGCATCTGAGGCAGGCCCCGATACAGCACGGTGCCGGCAAAGCCGATCTGCAGACTGCCCGCCATGCCTTGCGCCACCTCCCTCGCCTCGCGGGCGGCCTGGCCAGCCTGCTCCAGAAGCGCCCTGGCTGCGGGCACGAAAGCCTGCCCAGCCGCCGTGAGCTGCACGCCCCGGCTGTTGCGGGTGAACAGTTGCGCCCCCACAGATGCTTCGAGCTGCTGGATGTTGAGCGAGAGCGGCGGCTGTGTGATGGACAGTCGCTGCGCCGCACGACCGAAGTG
The DNA here is from genome assembly GCF_050250835.1 of Hydrogenophaga sp. Classification (GTDB taxonomy): domain Bacteria; phylum Pseudomonadota; class Gammaproteobacteria; order Burkholderiales; family Burkholderiaceae_C; genus Hydrogenophaga. The sequence goes on from NZ_JBFWNX010000001.1 coordinate 1,241, forward strand.
AAGCTCTTCGGCCAGCGCCAGGAAATAGCGCAGATGACGGAATTCCATGAATATGATTTCTGGATCAGTGAATACAGTGACGATATTAGACAAGTATGCATGTGCAACCGACAATCGCACCATCCACAGACCGGAGACACACCATGCTTTCCCCCCAAAAGGCCAAGGCCAGCTTCAGCTGGGAAGACCCTTTCCAGCTTTCTCAGCAACTCGACGACGACGAGCGCCAGGTGATGGACGCTGCGCGGGCGTACTGCCAGGAAAAGTTGCTGCCCCGCGTGACGGAAGCCTTCCGCCACGAGAAGACCGACGTGGCCATCTTCCGCGAGATGGGTGAACTCGGCCTGCTCGGCCCCACCATTCCCGAAGCCTATGGCGGCGCCGGCCTGAATTACGTGTGCTACGGCCTGGTGGCGCGCGAAGTGGAGCGCGTGGACTCGGGATACCGCTCCATGATGAGCGTGCAGAGTTCGCTGGTGATGGTGCCCATCAACGAGTTCGGCACCGAAGCGCAGAAGCAGAAGTACCTGCCCAGGCTCGCCACCGGCGAATGGATCGGCTGCTTCGGCCTGACTGAGCCCAACCACGGTTCCGATCCTGGCAGCATGGTCACGCGGGCGAAAAAGGTGCCTGGTGGCTACAGCCTGTCCGGCGCCAAGATGTGGATCACCAATTCACCCATCGCCGATGTGTTCGTGGTCTGGGCCAAGGACGACGAGGGAGCGATCCGTGGGTTCATCCTGGAAAAAGGCATGAAGGGCCTGAGCGCCCCGGCGATCCACAGCAAGGTCGGCCTGCGCGCCTCCATCACCGGCGAGATCGTGATGGACGGCGTGTTCTGCCCCGAAGAGAACGCCTTCCCGGAAGTGCGAGGCTTGAAAGGGCCATTCACCTGCCTCAACAGCGCACGCTACGGCATCGCCTGGGGCGCGCTGGGTGCGGCAGAAGACTGCTACTTCCGCGCGCGCCAGTACGTGCTGGACCGCCAGCAGTTCGGCCGTCCGCTGGCCGCCAACCAGCTGATCCAGAAAAAGCTGGCCGACATGCTCACCGAGATCAGCCTGGGCCTGCAGGGCTGCCTGCGCCTGGGTCGCATGAAGGACGAAGGCACGGCGGCGGTGGAGATCACCTCCATCCTCAAGCGCAACAGCTGTGGCAAGGCGCTGGACATCGCCCGCCTGGCGCGCGACATGATGGGCGGCAACGGCATTTCCGACGAGTTTGGCGTCGCCCGCCACCTGGTGAACCTCGAAGTGGTCAACACTTACGAGGGCACCCACGACGTGCATGCCCTGATTCTCGGACGCGCCATCACGGGCATCGCGGCGTTCTCCTGAAGCGGGCGCGACACCGCGCTGTGCGGGCGATGGGTTACATTAATAACCCACTGGTCATTAACCGCGCCCATGCCTGCCTCACCCACTTCAGCCGCCCCGACGGCAGCCGATTCCGACTTCGACACCGAGCCGCGCCAGCGCCGTGCCCGGCGCAAGGAAGCGCGTCCGGGTGAGTTGCTCGACGCGGCATTGCAGCTCTTCGTGGAAAAGGGCTTTGCCTCGACCCGCGTGGAAGAAGTCGCCGCGCGCGCAGGGGTGTCCAAGGGCACGCTGTTCCTCTACTTCCCCAGCAAGGAAGAGCTCTTCAAAGCGGTGGTGCGTGAAAACATTGCCGGTCGATTCACCGAGTGGAACGAAGAACTCCAGCAGTTCAGCGGCGACAGTGCCGAACTGTTGCGCTACTGCATGCACTCGTGGTGGGAGCGCATCGGCATGTCGGCGGCTTCAGGCATCACCAAGCTGGTGATGAGCGAGGCGGGCATGTTCCCGGAAATCGCGGCCTTCTATCAGCAAGAGGTCATCACCCCGGGACATGACCTGTTGCGCCGCGTTCTCCAGCGAGGCATCGACCGGGGCGAATTCCGGCCCATGCCCCTGGAGTACGCGGTCTACAGCCTGATTGCGCCCATGATCTTCCTCTTGATGTGGAAGCACTCCATGGCGCCGTGCTGCCCCGCGTCCGAGCAGATTGACCCGATCGGCTTCATCGACAACCAGGTCGATCTGCTGCTGCGCGGGATGCAGACCAACACCCCCTCCCCATTTCCACCATGAACGCTGCCCGATCGCGCTCCACCTGGATCAAATGGTTGCTGCTGGCGATGCTGGTGGCGGGCGTCGGCGTTGGTCTGGTGCGCGCACTCGACAAGCGCAAGACCCAGGCTGCCGCTGCGCGCACGGCCGCCGAGTCTCTGCAAAAAGCGCCGGTCTACACACTGGCGGCGAGCGACGTGGTGACCGCGCAGTCTCTGGAGCTCACGCAGACCGTGGGCGTTTCTGGCTCCGTGAAGGCCTTGCAGACCGCCGCGGTGAAGGCACGCACCGCCGGCGAGATCCAGGGTCTGAGCAAACGCGAGGGCGACGAGGTGAAAGCCGGTGAAGTGCTCGCCCGCATCGACAGCACGGAGGCTCAGGCCCGCGTGCGCCAGGCAGCGCAGCAAGCCGAATCGGCGCAGGCACAGGTGAGCATCGCCAGACGAACGATGGACAACAACCAGGCGCTGGTTCGTCAGGGCTTCATCTCTGCCACGGCGCTGGAGACTTCCACCAACAACCTGTCTGCCGCCGAGGCCAACCACCGCGCCGCGCTGGCCGCGCTGGACATCGCACGAAAATCCCTGGCCGACACGACGCTGCGCTCGCCACTGAGCGGTCAGATCTCGGCGCGGCTGGTGCAGAACGGCGAGCGCGTGGGCATCGACACGCGCGTGTTCGACGTGGTCGACCTCTCTGCCTTTGAAATGGAGGCCGCCATCACGCCGGCCGACGCGGTTTCGGTGCGCGTGGGCCAGACCGCCATGTTGCGCATCGAGGGCCTGAGCGATCCGGTGCAGGCCACGGTCTCGCGCATCAACCCCAGCGTGCAGGCTGGCAGCCGCAGCGTGCTGGTGTACCTGCGCGTGCCAGCGGCCCCCGGCATGCGCCAGGGCATGTTTGCCCAGGGGCACCTGGTCACGGGTGCCGTCCAGGTGACCGCCGTGCCCGCTTCGGCGGTGCGCAACGACAGACCACAGCCCTACATCCAGATCGTGCGCGAAGGCTCGGTGGCGCACCTTGCCGTCACCGGTGGCGCCACGGGCCTGCGCGGCAGCGAGCCCATGCGAGAGATTGCCGGCCTGCCCGCCGGCACCCAGGTGCTCGGTGCGCAGGCGGGCCTGATCCGCGAAGGCACGGCCGTGAAGCTGGCCACGAACTGAGCCGCCGACCATGTGGTTCACCCAGGTCTCGCTGCGCAACCCGGTCTTTGCCACCATGGTGATGATCGCTTTCGTGGTGTTGGGCCTGTTCTCGTTTCAGCGCCTGCAGGTGGATCAGTTTCCCAACATCGACTTCCCCGTGGTGGTGGTCCAGGTGGCCTACCCCGGCGCATCTCCCGAGATCGTGGAGTCCGAGGTCACCAAGAAGGTGGAAGAGGCGGTCAACGCGATCGCCGGGGTCAACACACTCACCTCGCGCAGCTACGAAGGCCAGTCGATTGTCATCATCGAATTCCAGCTCACCGTGGACGGCCGCAAGGCGGCTGAGGATGTGCGGGAAAAGATCGCCATCCTGCGCCCGGTGTTCCGTGACGAGGTGGAGGAACCGCGCGTGCTGCGCTTCGACCCGGCCAGCCGCTCCATCTGGTCGGTGGCGGTCATCCCGCAGTCAGTGAACGGCAAAGCGCCCAGCGCGGTCGAGCTCACCACCTGGGCCGAACAGGTGTTCAAGAAGCGCCTGGAGAATGTGCGCGGCGTTGGCTCGGTCACGCTGGTCGGTGCCACGCGGCGTGCGATCAACATCGACCTCGATCCCTCGGCCATGGAAGCGCTTGGCGTGACCACCGAGCAGATCAACACCGCCGTGCGCAACGAAAACCAGGACCTGCCGGTGGGCACGCTCAAGGCCGGCGAGGCCGAGCGCGTGGTGCAGGTGCTCTCTCGCCTGCAGAACCCTCGGGATTTCGAGAACATCATCGTCGCGCGGCGCGGCGGCCAGGCCGTGCGCCTGGGCCAGGTGGCGAAGGTGAGCGACGGCACGCAAGAGGTGGAAAGCCTGGCGCTCTACAACGGCCAGCGCACGCTGCTGTTGCAGGTGCAGAAGGCGCAGGACGAAAACACCATCGCAGTCACCGATGGGCTCAAGAACGCCGTGGCTTCGCTGGGTGCGGAGTTGCCACCCGGCATGCGACTGGAACAGATTGCCGACGGCTCGCGCCCGATTCGCGTTTCGGTGGACAACGTGCGCCGCACCCTGATCGAGGGCGCGTTGCTGACCGTGCTCATCGTCTTTCTGTTCCTGAACTCGTGGCGCTCGACCGTCATCACCGGACTCACGCTACCGATCGCGCTGATCGGCACTTTTTTCTTCATGAACCTGTTCGGGTTCACCATCAACATGATCACGCTGATGGCGCTCACGCTTTCCGTGGGTCTGCTGATCGACGACGCCATCGTGGTTCGTGAAAACATCGTGCGGCACGTGCAGATGGGCAAGACGCCGTTCAACGCCGCCATGGACGGAACGCAGGAGATCGGGCTGGCGGTGCTGGCCACCACGCTGTCCATCGTGGCGGTGTTCCTGCCAATCGGCTTCATGGGCGGGATCATCGGCAAGTTTTTCCACGAGTTCGGGATCACCATGGTGGCGGCCGTGCTGATCTCCATGTTCGTGAGCTTCACGCTTGACCCCATGCTGTCCTCGGTCTGGCACGACCCTGCAACCCTCCGACAGGCTGAGGGCGATCGGTCCTGGTACGGGCGCACCATCGGCCGCGTGACAGGCTGGTTTGACCGCTTGCAGGACGATCTGGCCGACACCTACCAGGGCACGCTGCGCTGGTCGCTGAAACACAAGCCCGCCACACTGGGCCTGGCGCTGGCCACCTTCGTGGGCAGCCTGTTCATCTTGCCGCTGCTGGGCACCGAGTTTGTGCCCAAGGCCGATTTCTCCGAGACCTCGCTGAGCTTCCACACGCCCGTGGGCTCCTCGCTGCAGGCCACCGAGGCCAAGACGCGCCAGGTTGAGGCGATCCTGCGCGAGTTCCCCGAGGTGAAGTACACACTGTCCACGCTGAACACCGGCAACGCCCAGGGCGCGATGTACGCCAGCATCTACGTGCGCCTGGTCGACCGCAAGGACCGCACGCTCAGTGCCGACGCGATGTCGGCCCGGCTGCGCGAGCGACTGCGCAGCGTGCCGGGCATCACCGTCACGCACGTCGGCCTGCTCGACGCCGTGGGGGGCAACAAGCAGGTGGAGTTCTCGCTGCAAGGGGACGACCTGGCCGAGCTGGATCGCCTCACCCAGACCGTGATGGAGCGCATCCGCCCCATCGTGGGTCTGGTCGACCTGGACGCCAGCGTCAAGCCCAACAAGCCCACGGTGGATGTGAAGATGAAACGCGACCTGGCTTCCGACCTGGGCCTGAACGTGGCTGCGGTGGGTGCGAGCCTGCGCACGCTGGTGGCCGGCACCACAGTGGGCAACTGGCGCGCTGCCGACGGCCAGAGCTACGACGTGAACGTGCGGCTGGCGCCGGGTGAACGCGAGCGCACCAGCGATCTCGCCCGCCTGCCCCTCATGGTGGGCACCGCCGCCGACGGCACCGCGCGCGTGGTGCGCCTGGGCCAGGTGGCCGAAGTGGTGGACGCCACCGGCCCCAACCAGATCAACCGGCGCAACCTCAACCGCGAAGTGGCCATCAACGCCAACGTGTACGGCCGTTCGGCTGGCGAGGTTTCCAACGAGATCCGCCAGGCGCTCGATACCGTCGTATTCCCGCCGGGCTACCGTTACGAGTTCGGCGGCTCGACCAAAAACATGCAGGAGTCCTTCGGCTACGCGCTTTCTGCGCTGGCGCTGGCCATCATCTTCATCTACATGATCCTGGCCAGCCAGTTCCAGAGCTTCCTGCAACCGCTGGCCCTCATGACCTCTCTGCCACTCACGCTGATCGGCGTGGTGCTCGCGCTGCTCATGTTCGGCTCCACCATGAGCATGTTCTCGGTGATCGGCATCGTGCTGCTCATGGGCCTGGTGACCAAGAACGCCATCCTGCTGGTGGACTTCGCGATTCGCGCCCGCGAAGGCCGCGCCGGCGGTCCCCCGGTGGACCGCGAGACAGCCCTTTTGCTGGCCGCTCGGGTGCGCCTGCGCCCCATTCTCATGACCACGCTGGCCATGGTGTTCGGCATGGTGCCGCTGGCCTTTGCGCTCACCGAAGGTTCCGAACAGCGCGCACCCATGGGCCAGGCCGTCATCGGTGGCGTCGTCACCTCGTCATTGCTGACCCTGGTGGTGGTGCCCGTGGTGTATTGCTACATGGACGATCTGGCGGTCTGGCTGCGGCGACGCCTGGGTTGGGCCCCGGCGAACAAGGAGCAAACGCAAGCCGCTCGGTAAAATTGCGCAACTTCAGATAACATACCCCAAGGAGTATTAAATGACCTCGCAGAACAACCTGCCTCAAACCCATTCGGACCTCGCGCGCTTCAACATGATCGAGCAGCAGATCCGCCCGTGGGAAGTGCTGGACGCGCGCGTGCTGGACCTGCTGGCACGGGTGCGCCGCGAAGACTTCGTGCCGACGGCCCATCGGTCGCTGGCCTTTGCCGACCTGGAATTGCCCCTGACCCACCCGGCGGTGGAAGGCGAAACGATGCTTGCGCCCCGGGTCGAGGCCCGTCTGCTGCAAGACCTGGCGCTCAAGCCCACCGACAAGGTGCTGGAAGTGGGCAGCGGCAGCGGCTACATGGCAGCCCTGCTCGCGAGCCTCGCGCACAGCGTGGTTTCGCTGGAAATCAATCCCGAGCTGGTTCGCATGGCGCGCCAGAACCTGCAGGCCGCGGGCATCCACAACGTGGATGTGCGCGAGGCCGACGCGGCCGCCAACGGCTTCGCGGCCTGCGCCACCCATGGCCCGTTCGACGCCATCGTGCTCAGTGGTTCGGTGGCGGAGGTGCCGCCCGCCCTGCTGGCCTTGCTGGCCAAGGGTGGACGACTGGCCGCCATCGTGGGCTTCGAGCCCATGATGCGCGCCACCATCGTCACGCGCACTGGCGATGCGTCGTTCCAGACCGCTCAGCCATGGGACACCGTCGCGCCGCGCCTGCGGAACTTTCCTGCGCCTTCCAGCTTCCGTTTCTGATGCCGCGCTCACTCAGCATTCGCCCATGAAAGCCATCCACCCCGCCCAGTTCCAGGACTGGCTGCAACTCGCCGCAGGCAGCACCGTGCCCGTGGTACTCGATGTGCGTGAGCCCTGGGAACTCCAGACCGCATCGGTCCGCCCCGATGGTTTCGAACTGGTGGCCATGCCCATGCGCAGCGTGCCGGCACGCTACCTGGAACTGGACCGCGCACGCCCCATCGCCTGCCTGTGCCACCACGGTGCACGCAGCGCGCAGGTGACGCAGTTCCTTCTGCAGAACGGTTTCACCGACGTGGTCAACATTCACGGCGGCATCCACGCCTGGTCGCAAGAGCTCGACCCCGGCGTGCCGGTGTACTGAGCGCTCCACTGCCCGCATTGCGCCGCCTCGTTTCAAAGGACATTCCATGAACGCCCCGATCGCCCAGCCCTACACCGCACGACGCGGCCCGCCTGCCCTGAGCCGCATGGCACTGGCCGCGCTGCTGGCGCTCGGCGCCGCCACGAGCGCGCAGGCCCAGAGCCTCGTGGAACTGTTCGACGCCGCGCGTGGTTTTGATGCCACTTACCTCTCGGCGCGCTCGCAATACGAAGCCGACCTCTCCCGCGCGGCCCAGGCCCGCGCTGGCTTGCTGCCGCAGGTAGGCCTGGCCGCTGCCGCGAGCTGGGCGAGACGCGACAGCAGCAACAGCCTGCTCGACTCGACCAGCAACAGCCAAAGCACCGGCGTTTCGGCCAGTCAACCGCTCTACCGCCCCGCCAACAAACTCGCCGATGAGCAGGCGCAACTCTCCATCGACGTCGCCCGCGCCCGCCTCACCCAGGCCGAGCAGGACCTGATCCTGCGCACCTCGCAAGCCTATTTCGACGTGCTCGCCGCACAGGACACACTGACCTTCGTGCAGGCGCAGAAAGCCGCCGTGGCCGAGCAACTTGCCGCAGCCAAGCGCAACTTCGAGGTGGGCACCACCACCGTGACCGATTCGCGCGAGGCACAGGCGCAGTACGACCTGGTGCTGGCGCTCGAGATCGCCGCTGAGAACGACCTGCGGGTCAAGAAGCTCGCGCTGGACCAGCTCGTGGGCCGACCTGGCGTCACGCCCAGGCCGCTGATCGCTCCGGTGGCGCTGCCCCCGTTGTTGCCAGCCGATCCGCAAGCCTGGGTCAACCTCGCTGACGAAACGCATCCGACCATCCTGCAGGCCACACGCGGTCTGGAGATCGCGAAACTGGAGACCGCCAAGGCCGAGGCCGGACACAAGCCCACCGTCGATCTGGTGGCGCAGTACCAGGTGGCCCGTGCGCCATCGAACGTGGCCATCGTGCCGGGCAACGTGCGCACCAACAACGCCAGCGTGGGCGTGCAGTTCAACATGCCGCTGTTCGCTGGTTTCTCGATTCAGAACCGGGTCAGGGAAACCCTGTCTCTGGAGGAGAAGGCCCGCACCGACCTGGAGGCCGCGCGGCGCGGCGTGGACCTGAGCACGCGCAGTGCCTACCTCGGCGTGGTCTCGGGGCAGAGCCAGGTCAAGGCCCTGGAAGCGGCCGAAGCGTCGAGCCAGAGTGCGCTGGACGCCAACCGCCTGGGTTACCAGGTCGGCGTGCGCATCAACATCGACGTGCTCAATGCGCAGAGCCAGTTGTTCCAGACCAAGCGCGACCTGGCCCAGGCGCGCTACAACGTGCTGCTGGGCAGCCTGCGCCTGCGCCAGGCCAGCGGAAAGCTGGCGCCCGACGACCTGCTGCCCGTCAATTCGCTGCTGGCGCCCTAGACACGACTCCCCTACCGCGCCGCTTCGCGGATCTCGGCGAACGTGGCCTCGTCCGGGCGAGGCAGATCGCCCGCTTCCACCGCGCGCACGTACTGCCGCCGCATGCGGACCTGCAGCTCGCCCCGGTTCTTCTTGAGCAGCGGTATGCCCAGCAGACCAATGGTGGCGTAGCAGAACGACGAGTGGAAATTGCGTTTGGCCGTGGCCGCCTCGATGTGCGCCATCGCGCTCGCCCGCCAGGCGGCGTCGCGAGCGCCCGCGCCCAGCAGCTGGTCGCGCTCTTGTTGCAGGTGCGGGTCGGTGTAGGCGCCGTATTCCAGCGTCTTGACCACGGCCTCCACCGGCTGCCGGGCGATCGCCTGCAATAGCCGCTCTCGCGAGTACAGGCCTTCGCTGGGCACGCCTGCTGCGAACAAGGTGCGCGAAAAGCCGCGTTCGCCCCGGCGCACCGTGAGGTACTTGTTGCTGGTGGCCACGTAGTGGTTCCAGTAATCCAGGAACACGGTCGAACTCAGCACCGCTCGCTTGATGTGGAAGAAGTACGAAAGAAAAATGCCTGCGTGTTCGGATTCGGGCTGCGGGTGATCCACATGGCGCAACGCGCCCACGAATCCCGCGCTGGATTGCTCCATGGATGGGATCATGGTCTCGCCCTCGTCCAGCGGGAACCACACGCTGTCGTTGAGGATGATGAGGTGCTCCGGCGACACCGACCAGTGCCAGAGCAGGCGAATGCCATCGCGGTAGCCGCCGAAGTCGTAGCCGAAGTTGGGCCGCTCGACAAAGCGCCACACGCTGGAACCCATGGCTTGCTGGTCCAGCGAGGACACCGGCGAATTGGCCACCAGCAAGACGGCGTAACCGCGTTTCGTGAGATGCCGACAGGTGGCCAGCACCGAGGCGGCCATGCCACGCGGCTGGTACACCAGAAAGATGGCCACCCTGGACGTGAGGGGCGCGGCACCGTGGAGCATCCGGTAGCCCGAGGGAAATCGGGCATCGAGCCGGCGCTGGCGTGCGGGACCGATCAGACGCTCGGGAATCGACTGGATCTGCTCGCGCAGCGTCTGGAGTTCTCGTTCGATCTTCCAGCGTGGAATCATGCCCGTCACCTCTCGGGGGTGGGCGCTGCCTGGGGGCGCCAGCCGGCCAGCAGCAGGGGCAGCATCGAAGCAAAGAAGTGCCGCTCTGTAGTGACCCAGAAAGGGCCGTTGATGAAGCTGTCCACCAACAAAATCGCCATGAACGACACCGTCAGCAGTCGGTATCGCCCTTGCAGGGACAAGCCCGCCGAGAACGCGCGTTGCAGCAGCCACGCATACGCCAGTACGCCGATCGCACCGTGCTCGGCAGCGAAGAAGAGGAACTGGTTGTGCGGATGGACGCAGGAAATCGCACACTGGCCTGCATCGTTGTAGAACTGAAGCGAGTACACGCGGTAGCCACCCGTGCCGTGCCCCCATACCGGGCTGGAGACGAACATCTCCCAGGCGTTTTTCCACATGTCCAGCCGTGCGCCGATGGAGGTGCTGACCACCCCCCCATCGAGGTACTGGCCGAATTCGGCAAACCCGGAGAGGATGCGCTGCCGCAGCAGGGGGGACGACGCGAACAGCAACGCCATGAGCAACAGCACCGCTGCCAGGGCGCGCCACCGCCACACCACCGGCACCGACACCAGCGCCAGCGCACAGAACATGGCCAGCAGCACAGCCTGGCCCGTGCGCCCTTGCAGCAGGTGGGTGATGCTGAACACCGCAAACACGGCGACCACCGACCAGGCCACGCGCGCAGCACGGCCTTTGGCCTCCAGTGCATACACCACCGCCAGTGCGGTGAAGAACGACATCGCCAGTCCTTGCGCGATGTAGTCGTTGAAGATGTTGTGGCTGACACCGAAGCCGCGAACGTGGGAATCTGACCAGGGCACCTGAACCCAGATGTTGGCGTAGGTTGAGACCAGCGTGATCAGCGAACCCACTGCAAAGGCCACCAGTGCCCGCCGCTGCCAGCGCGGATCGCTCAGCAGCGTGAGCAACATCAGCATCATGGGGAACTTGCTGTAGACGTAGAGGTGCGTGCCGATGGTGGAGCGCGGTGCATCGGTGTAAGCGATGCCCACGAGCACCAGGGCGAACATCAGCAGGCAGGGCAGCGTGATGGGGTGGTGGCGGATCAGTGCCCACTTTTCGGTGTAGCGGCCGGAGAGCGGCCAGCACACCAGGATGAGCAGCACGGCGATGTTGACCAGCGCGATCGAAGTGGGCGCGCCCAGCAGCAGCGCCACGGCCGCCCAGCGGGCGGTCAGGTCCATCGAGGATTGAAAGCGGTGCAGGACCGTGGGTGCGGGCGAGTCGATCAACATCAGTCGCGGGAGAACGCTTTTTGCAGTGGCTGATGCCAGAACCCGGGACGGCGCAACACCTCCACGAAACCCTGCGCCGCATGTCCATTGCCGAACGTGGTGTCAGAGGCGAAACGCTGCCCCCAGGTCTCGCGCAGGAAGTGGTCGATCACCGAAACATTGCCCGCCGCGCACGCGGTGATGGATGGCCCGCTGGCGCGCTTGTTTTGCCGCGTGCCCACGTCCAGGCTCGGCACGCCCAGGAAAGGTGCCTCGCGCACGCCGGCGCTGCTGTTGCCCACCATGGCCGAGGCGTGGCGCATGAGTTCGGAAAAGTAGGCAAAGCGCATCGACGGAATCTGCCGGAAGCGCTCCGGCGGCAGGCGATGGAGCACGGCAAAGATGTCTTCGGTGCCGGGATCGTTGTTGGGCGAAATCACCACGAAATGGCGCCCACTCGCTTCCAGCCGCGAAAACAGGGCCTGCGCCTGCGCGCCGATGGTGTCGGCCTCTGACGTGACCGGGTGGAAGATCGCAATGCCGAAGTCGTCGAATGGAATGGCGTAGCGCTCTTTCACCTGGGCCAGCGACACGCCCGAAGGCAGCGCGTGGGTGTCGAGCTCGGGGGAACCGATGTTGTGCACGCGGTCCGCCGGTTCACCCAGCGCCAGCACGCGCTGGCGGGCTTCTTCCGAACTCACGAAATGCTGCGAACACAGCTTGGTGTTGCAGTGGCGGATGCTCTCGTCGATGGTGCCCGAGACCTCGCCGCCTTCGATGTGTGCCGAGGGGATGTATTTCATGGCACAGACAATGGACGCGGCGAGCGCTTCCACGCGGTCTCCGTGGATCACCACCAGGTCGGGGCGGTGCTCGTGCACGAAATCGGAAAACCCCAGGATCGTCTTGGAGAGAATGAAGTCCTGCGCATCGCCTTCGCGCTGATTGACAAACTCGAAGAACTCGGCGTTCGGAAAGCGCCTGACCTCCAGCCGAGTCTCGCCGTAGCGTCGCATCATGTGCATGCCGGTGATGAAGAAGCTGATGCCAAAGCCCGCCCGCTGCGCAGCGAGCGCCAGGGGCTCGAGCTTGCCAAAATCGGCCCGCGTGCCGGTGACGAAAAGCAGCCTCTGGCCCATCAGGTGTTCGCCAGCGGTTTCACACCGTGCAGGTCGCTCCACAACAGCTGCTGGTTGCGCTTGACATCGCGCGTGAGTTTCGCGCCCACCAGCCGGTCGAAGTGCTGCACCGAAATCTCGCCCGAGCCGGGACGGCGCGCCCAGATGTCGGTGGCGGTGATCACATGCCCGGCGGCCAGATCGCGGTCGGCCACCATCGAGCCGCGCGCGAAGCGGTACACGTCTTCTTCGGGCGCGGTGCGCACCTTGGGGTTGTTCAGCGCGGTGTGGATCTCTCGCGAGCGGTCGATCAGAAATTTGAGCTCGGCGGGGTCCATGGAGCATGCAATGTCGGGACCCTTGCGGTAGCGCGAGTCGGTGAAGTGGCGTTCCAGGATGCACGCGCCCAGCGCCACCGCCGAGATGGCCATTTCAGGACCGATGCTGTGGTCGGAGAAGCCGATGACGGCGCGCGGAAACGCGTTGCGCAACTCGGTGATGCCTTGCAGGCTCACGATCTCGGGTGGCGAGGGATAGAGGTTGGTGCATTCGAGCAACGCGTATTCAATGCCAGCGTCGTCGAGCGCCTGCACCGATGGCCGCATGCCGTCGATGGTCTGCATGCCCGTGCTCATGATGATGGGTTTGCCGAAGCTGGCGATGTGCCGGATCAGGGGCACGTGGTTGCATTCACCCGATCCGATCTTGAAGGCCGGGATGCCGATGTCGGCGAGGAAATCGGCCGCCGCGCGCGAGAACGGCGTGGAGATGTAGATCATGCCGAGTGATTCGGCATAGGTCTTGAGCGCAATCTCGTCGTCCCTGGAAAGCGCGCATTCGGCCATCACGTCCCAGATCGACTTGTCGGCGTTGGGCGGGAAAATCGCCTTGGCTTCGTCGGTCATCTCATCTTCGACGAAGTGCGTCTGGTGCTTGACCATTTCGCAACCGGCTCGGTGCGCGGCGAGCACCATGCCCTTGGCCACGTCCAGGCTGCCGCCGTGGTTGATGCCGATCTCGGCCACCACCAGGGGAGGATGAGCGGGCGAGATCTCTCGATGGGCGATCTTCATGGGTGGATTTCCTTCAGGGACTGATCTGTTTCAACAGCGCTTCGCAGCGCTCGAAGTCTTCCAGCGTGTCAACGTCCTGACTGCGCTCCAGCGGCATCTGCAACACGCCGATGCGTTCGGAGACAAAGCTTCCACGGGCGATGAACCCTTCGGCGTCCAGCACATAGATCGCCCCGTTGGGCCGCACCACCGGCGGCAGGCTCTGCCGGTTGGCGAAGCAGTACGCCGGATCGGAAAGGGGCTGGAATCGGTTGCCCCGCAGTGTGCCCCACTTGAGCACGCCCCGGTCGGCTTCGGTCACCGAAAGGACGACCTCGAAATAGCCACCGGAGAAGACGGTCAATGCGGACTCGATGTCGGCCGCGCGGCGCAGCGGCGACGTGGCCTGCAATAGCACCACCGTGCCATGGACGTCGGCCGCCTGCAGCGCGTGCTGCAACACCGGCGCCATGGGAATGTGGTCACCAGCGAGTTCGGCGGGTCGTTCCACGAGCGTCACCTCGGTCGGCAACTCGGCCCAGAGCACCTCTGGCATGTCGGTGGTGATCACCACGCGGGAGGCGCCCGCCGCCAGCGCCTGATCGAGCGCGTGGCGGTACAGCGGCTTGCCCGCCAGCGGGCGAATGTTCTTGGACGGCAGGCCCTTGGATCCGGCGCGCAGCGGGATGACCGCGGTCCAGGCCGGAGAGGAAAGGGGCATGATGGATTTCCTGTGGTGCGGGGTGCGCCCGCACGGTGCGAAGGCGTGTGCAGGTGCGTAACTATACTGAAAGCCTTTTGCCGGGCTACCGGCGAGCGCACCCCGCATCCACCGATGGCCCTGCCCTCTTCCTCCCGCCCATCGCCCCGCCCGTTTCCGCCCGGCTGGCGCCTGTCGGCCATGATCGCGCTGTACGAACTGTTGTGGCACCTGCTGCTGCCGTTCTTCCTGCTGTTCCTGTGGCAGCGCGGCAAGCGCGAGCCGCTGTACCGCCAGCATTGGGGCGAACGATTCGGCGCCGTGTCCAGCCGCCTGCAAAGCCCACTGTGGGTGCATTCGGCCTCCATGGGCGAAATCCGCGGTGCGGCGCCGCTGGTGCGCGCACTGCTCGCTGCAGGCTTTCCGGTGCTCGTGACGACGCTCACGCCCGCAGGCCGCAGCGCCGCGAACAAATTGTTCGAGGAGGCCATTTCCCAGGGCCGTGCACAGGTGGCTTTCGTGCCGCTGGAACTGGGCTGGGCAGTGCGGCGCTTCATCCGCCGCGTGCGCCCGCGCGCGGCCATGATGACCGAGATCGACACCTGGCCTGTGCTGCTTGCCACCATCCGCCGCCAGTGCGTGCCGCTGTGCATGGCCAACGCGCAATACCCGAAAAAGAGCATCGAGCGTGACCGCCGATGGGGCGGCTTTCGCGCCGGCATTTTCCAGGCCTACGAGCTTGTGTTGTGCAAATCGGAAACGCATGCGCAACGCTTTCGCGCCGTGGGCTGCGAGCGCGTGGTGATTGCAGGGGAAACGCGCTTCGATCTGCCGGTCTCGCCCGCGCAGCTCGCCGCCGCGCAGTCGTTGCTTGTGCCCTGGCGCCTGGCCACCGCGCTGCCGGCCGGCCGGCCAGTGCTGTGCTTCGCCAGCGCCATCGTCGGCGAGGACGAGCAGTTCATCGACGCCATCGCACGCGTGCAGGCTGGCCTCGCGGCGGCCAACCTGCCGCGCCTGCTGGTGGTCTATGTGCCGCGAAGCCCGCAGCGCTTCGACACGGTGGCCAACTTGCTGGAAGGCGCCGGGCTGAAGGTGGCGCGCCGCAGTCGCACGCTCGACGCCTCGTTGGCACCCTCCACAGATGCCCTCGACATGGACACGGTGGATGTGTTGCTGGGCGACTCGCTGGGCGAGATGTATTTCTACCTTGCACTTTCTCAGGTGGTGGTGGTCGGCGCCTCGTTCGTGCCACTGGGCGCACACAACGTGATCGAGCCGCTGGCACTGAAAAAACCGGTGATGGTGGGCCCCAGCATCTGGGGCATCGAGTACCCCGGCGTGGAAGCACTTGCCGCTGGCGTGCTGCAACAGCACATGACCATTCCGAGCCTGGCCGAAGCCCTGCTGAAGCTGCTGACATCGCCGGCCGACTACGCCGCCGCCATCGCGGGCGCCGAGGCGTTCTATGCCGAGCACGGTGGCGCCACGGAGCGCCACATGACCACCCTGGTGCCCTGGCTGGAGGGTCGGGAGTGAGCGAAGCGCGCCTGCCCTGGGTGCTGCGGGCCTACCTGGGGTTGGCCGCTGCGATGGCGCCCGTGTGGCGAAGGGGCCTGGAACGGCGGCTCCAGCGCGGCAAGGAAACGCCGCGCAGCGTGCGCCAGAAGCTGGGCACCGAATACGCCGACCGACCCGAAGGCACGGTGGTCTGGGGCCACGCCGTGGGTGTGGGCGAGGCCATGGCGCTGGCCGGCCTGTTCGCCCGCCTGGCACCGCTGCGGCCCGACTGCAGCTTTCTTCTCACCACCACGGCTCGCACCTCGGGTGATGCGCTCAAACGCACCGGGCTGCCCACGCGCTGCCAGCACCAGTTCGCGCCGGTGGACACGCCCGAGGCGGTGGCCCGCTTCCTGGACCACTGGCAGCCCTCGCTCGCGCTGTGGTGCGAGATGGACCTTTGGCCCGCGCTGATCGCGGGCACCGACGCTCGCGGCATTCCACGCGTGCTGGTCAATGCGCGACTCTCCCTCGAATCGCTGGCCAGGCGTCGATGGGGCCGCTGGCTTTACCAGGCCCTGCTGCCGGGGTTTCGCGACCTGTTCGCGCAGAACGAGGCCACGGCGCAAGCGCTGGTGAGCCTGGGCGCGCCGCGCGATCGCATCACCGTGAGCGGCACCATCAAGTCGCTGGTGCCGGCGCTGGGTTGTGACGTGGATGAGCTGGCGGCCTGGCGTGAAGCCCTGCAAGTGCGCCCGGTGTGGTTGCTGGCGTCGAGCCACCCCGGGGAGGAGGCGCTGGCGCTGCAAGCCCACGGGCGACTGCGCGCCCTGCAGCCGGAAGCCCTGCTGCTGATCGCACCCCGGGCGCCCTCGCGAGGTGCCGAAGTGGCGGCGCTGGCGGGCGATGCGCCGCTGCGCAGTTTGGGCGCCCAGTTGCCGACGAATGCGGGTGTCTACGTGGCCGACAGCATCGGCGAAATGGGCCTCTGGTATCGGCTGGCGCCCATTGCGCTGGTGGGTGGATCGTTTGCGCCCGTGGGGGGCCACAATCCCCACGAACCACTGGCGCTGGGCTGCGCGGTGCTGCACGGACCCGACGTCTGGAATTTTTCAGAGAGCTACGAGCGGCTCGATGGCCTGGGACAAAGTCTGCTGGTGCGCGACGTGGACGAGATCGTGCAAGCGGTCGTCGCTGCATGGTCGACGCCTCGCGATCCCGAAGCAGCTGCGCTGGTGGACCCGCAGGCGGAGGCGGTGATCACGCACGTTCTTTCGCACCTGCCCGGTTGAATCAGTGCGCACTCGCACCCACGACCGCGTCAGGTTTGCCCAGACGCAAAAGGGTCAGCATCGCCGCCTCGATGCGGTGCAAGGCCTCGGGTGTGTGTCCCTCGAAACGCAGAACCAGCACCGGCGTGGTGTTGGAAGCGCGCACCAGGCCGAAGCCATCGGGCCAGTCCACCCGCACACCGTCGATGGTCGACACCTTGGCGGGCGCGTCGAACTTCGCCAGCGCCACCAGCTTGTCCACCACCGCGTGCGGCTCGCCCTCGGCGCAGGCCACGTTGAGTTCTGGCGTACTAAAGCTGGTGGGCAGGGCATTGAGCACGTCGCTGGCGTTGGCACTGCGGCTCAGGATTTCCAGCAAGCGCGCACCCGCGTAGGTGCCATCGTCGAAGCCGTACCAGCGTTCCTTGAAGAAGATGTGGCCGCTCATTTCACCACCCAGCGGGCTGTCGAGTTCTTTCATGCGCGCCTTGATGAGCGAATGGCCGGTCTTGTAGATGTGCGCCACCCCGCCCGCCGATTCGATGGCGGGCGCCAGGCGCTGGGAGCATTTCACGTCGAAGACGATGTCGCCACCCGGCACGCGCGAGAGCACGTCCTGTGAGAACAGGATCATCTGCCTGTCCGGGTAGATGGTGGCGCCGTCCCTGGTGACGATGCCCAGGCGATCGCCGTCGCCGTCGAAGGCCAGGCCCAGTTCGGCGTCGGTCTCGCGCAGCGTGCGGATCACGTCCTGCAGGTTCTCGGGCTTGCTCGGGTCCGGGTGGTGGTTGGGAAAGTTGCCGTCCACCTCGCTGAACAGCTCGATCACCTCGCACCCCAGGGCGCGGAAGATCGCCGGAGCCGAAGCGCCGGCCACGCCGTTGCCGCAGTCCACCACCAGCTTCATCGGGCGTGCCAGTTTCACGTCGCCCACGATGCGCGCCCGGTAGGCCGCCGACACGTTGATCAGCCGCACGCGCCCGCCGTCCCTGCGCTGGTGGGTTTCGGCCTCCATCGTGCGGCGAAGCGCCTGAATGTCTTCACCAAAAATGGCACGGCCGCCGAGCACCATCTTGAAGCCGTTGTAATCGCGCGGGTTGTGACTGCCCGTGACCTGGATGCCGCTGCTGCACAGCGTGCTGGCCGCGAAGTACAGCATGGGGGTGGTGGCCATGCCGATGTCGATCACATCGACCCCGGCAGCCACCAGGCCGCGAATCAGCGCGGCCGACAGCGCCGGACCGCTCAGTCGGCCGTCGCGCCCAACCGCCACCGTGCGCTCGCCCTGCGCCAGTGCCTGCGTGCCGAACGCCAGGCCCAGGGCCTCGGCCACGCCTTCATTCAGGTCGGTCGGCGTGACGCCACGGATGTCATAGGCCTTGAAGATGGACGCAACAACTCGCATGAAGAATCCCTGTTCAACTGAAAAAGGCATTGTAGGAGGGGGTGTATCGACTTCCCGCAGGACATGTCCGGAAACGGCCAGTCAATACCCGGTCCAGGCCCTACCATGGCAAGCATGCATTCACCCGCCATCCCGATCGACGACGACGCCTGCTACCGCGCGCTGTGCGCGCACGACGCGCGTTTCGACGGCCGCTTTTTCACCGCCGTCACCTCCACCGGCATCTACTGCCGTCCGGTCTGCCGGGTGCGCACACCCCGCCGTGAGAACTGCCGTTTTTTCGAGCATGCCGCACAGGCCGAGCGCGCCGGTTTTCGCCCGTGCCTGCGTTGCCGGCCCGAGCTGGCCCCGCTGGAGCGGCACTGGTCCACCGAGGACGCCTCCGCCATCCTCGTGCAGCAGGCCACGCGCTGGCTCGACGACCCGGTGAACTGGGCGGACCCGGATCAGGCTGGCGCCATGAGCGAGCGGCTGGCCGCTCGCCTGGGTGTGAGCGATCGGCACCTTCGCCGCGTGTTCGAGGAGCGTCTGGGTGTCTCGCCATTGCAGTACCTGCAGACGCGCAAGCTGCTCACGGCCAAGCAGTTGCTGGCCGACACCGACCTGCCTGTGACCCAGGTGGCGCAGGCCAGCGGATTTGCCAGCGTGCGCCGGTTCAACGCGGCGTTTCTGGAGCACTACCGGCTCAACCCGACGCAACTGCGTCGCCAGATGCCGGTGCGCCGAGGCGCCAACACCGACCAGGGCAGCACGGTCCGCCTGGGCTATCGGCCACCGTACGACGCCACCGCCCTGCTTGCTTTCCTGAGCCAGCGCCTCATCACCGGCACCGGCTTCGTGTGCACCGAGCCAGGCGCGCCGCTGCAACTGGGGCAGACCTGCCGCGTGCCCGCCGCCGGACAGGTGCAAAAGGGCTGGCTGCTGGCCGATTTTGACGAAGCGCGTTGCCAGGTCGTGCTGCGCGTCAGCGATTCGCTGCGCGAGGCACTGCCCCAGGTGATCCACCGCGTGCGCGCTGCGCTCGACCTGGACGCAGACCCCGCCGCTATCAACGCGGTGTTGCACGAGGCCTTTCCCTGCGGCGACGGCCTGCGCGTGCCGGGTGCTGTCGATGGCTTCGAGCTGGCGGTGCGCGCCGTGCTCGGCCAGCAGATCACGGTGGCGGCTGCGCGCACGCTATCGCAGCGCCTGGTAGACCGTTTCGGCGAGGCCATCGACACGCCATTTGCCGCACTGACCCGCGTGTTCCCGGCGCCCGAGGTGCTGGCCCACGCCAGCGGCGATGCGCTGGGGCAACTGGGCATCGTGAAACAGCGACAGGCGGCCATCGTGGCGCTGGCGCAGGCGGTGGCCGAACACCGGCTCTCGCTGCACGGCAGCACCGATGTGCCTGCCACCATCGCCGCGCTGAAGGAATTGCCTGGCATCGGCGACTGGACGGCGCAATACATCGCCATGCGTGCGCTGCGCTGGCCCGACGCGTTCCCGTCCGGCGACGTGGCTTTGCACAAGATCATGGGCGTTCAACAGCACAGGCAGGCCGCGCGGCTGGCCGAGACCGCTTCCAGCGCCTGGAAGCCGTGGCGCAGCTACGCCGTGATACGCGCCTGGGCAGCCGGCACCATGCGTCCCGAAGCATTGAAAGGAACCCCGACATGAAACACGATCCCGCCACCGTCTTTGCCGAATGGCAGGGCCCGCTGGGCCCCATGGTGCTGGCCGCGACGCCACAGGGTCTGAGCGGCATCTGGTTCCAGGGCCAGCGGCACGGACCGGACACCTCGGCCTGGCAACGCGCAACCGATGTGGCCGTGCTTCAGCAGGCCATGACTCAGCTCGCCGCGTACTTCGCCGGCCGACGCAAGGCGTTCGACCTGCCGCTGGACCTGCGCGCCGGCACCGCTTTTCAGCAACGCGTGTGGCAGGCGCTGCTGGAGATCGCTCCCGGAGGCACCACCAGCTACGGCGCTCTGAGCAAACGCATCGGCAGCCCGGGTGCCGTTCGCGCCGTGGGCGCTGCCGTGGGACGCAACCCGGTGAGCATCGTCGTGCCCTGCCACCGCGTGATCGGAACAGACGGCTCGCTCACCGGCTACGCAGGTGGGCTGGAACGCAAGATCGCCCTGCTCGCCCTGGAAGGCGCCACGCGGCATTGAGCCGGATCGCGCATCAATTCGGGCAGCAAGCAGCATCAATGGCACCGCGCCCACGCCCATACCGATCGGCATACTTCCCGCCATGAAACCCGCTCTGCTCGCCGAATTCGTCCTGCTGGGCGCCCTCTGGGGCGCCTCCTTCCTGTTCATGCGCCTGTCCGTGGTGGACTTCGGCGCCCTGCCCACGGCCTTCGCGCGCGTCACCGTGGCTGCGGCCTTCCTGCTGCCCATTCTGTTCTGGAAGGGACAGGTCCGCATCCTGCTGCAACACTGGAAATCGCTCTTCCTGGTGGGCCTGCTGAACTCGGCCATTCCCTTCGCCTGCTTCTCGTTCGCGCTGCTCACCATCACCACCGGACTCTCGGCCATTCTCAATGCCACCGTGCCGCTGTTCGGCGCGGTGGTGGCGTGGCTCTGGCTCAAGGACCGTCCCAACGGCTCGCGCGTCCTGGGGCTGGTGATCGGCTTTGCCGGCATCGCGCTGCTCACCAGTGGCAAAGCCAGCTTCAAGCCCGACGCGGTCTCCGGCATCGCCCCCGCATGGGGCGTGCTGGCTTGCCTGCTGGCCACGCTGTGCTACGGCATCGCCGCCAGCTTCACCAAACGCTACCTCGGCGGCCTGCCATCCATGGTGACAGCCACCGGCAGCCAGCTCGGCGCGGTGTGCGGCCTGGCGTTGCCCGCGCTGTGGCTGTGGCCCGCCAGCGCACCGGGCCACACCGCGTGGGCGGCCATCGTGGCGCTCGGCGTGCTCTGCACGGGTGTGGCCTACGTCCTGTACTTCCGCCTGATCGAGCAGGCCGGCCCGGCGCGCGCACTCACCGTCACGTTCCTCATACCGGTGTTTGCGCTGATCTACGGCGCGCTGCTGCTGGGCGAGACCATCACACCGCTGATGATCGGCTGCGGCGTGGTGATTCTTTGCGGAACGGCCTTGTCGACGGGGTTGTTGCGCCCGCGGTGGCTGAGCAGTGCGAGATGAGGTGGGCCAGCCGGCCTGACGGCGTCCTCGATCTGGCGGCCCAGCCAGGGGCCGGCCCTTTCTGCCCCTCGTATGTTGAGGTGATCTCGATCGAGGTACCAGGGACCGTCCTTGTCGCCCATGACACACCGCTCGCTAGAGCAGAAGAGTTCGTCCGGGTTCAGAACTCGAAAGCCTTCGATGTGTGGCAATCTGGCGAGCAAATCACGGACACGCGCCTGGTGCACATGGTGCTGCGAAGTGGGCAGTGCGTTGCGATGGATGACGGCTTCGGCCGCTGGGTCGCCCCATAGACCGGCCTGGTTGAGTTTGTGGAACACCTTCCTGGGCTCCACGATCTGCTGAGGCACCTGCTCCACCAGAAAGACCCGCGCGCCCAGCGCCTGGTAGGCGCGCACGGTGCGCTCGAGCGCCCGTACAAACACCGCCTTCGAGTGTTCGCGCGACAGCGGGTCGGCATCGTTCTCCACCAGGTAGTACCTGCGTGCGGAACGGGTCGTGCTCTCGCCTTCGGTGTACATGCTCCAGCGCGCCACCAGCAGCAGATTCGAAGGCCGGACCTGGCTGGCATAGGTGTATTGCGCCTGCGCAAGCGAGCGGCAGACGTCCTGGGGCCAGATGCCCGACCTCACATCCACCCCCAGCAAGGGAAGGCATCCACCCATGCCAATGTAGGCATGGGGAAACGCACGCTCACCCGACAGTGACACCAGCGCAGGCAGAAAAGCATCTGCGTGGCTGTCGCCGAACAGTGCCGTGTCCACATCGCCTGAACGCGCATCTTCGGGCAGGCGGCACTGGGCCTGAACCTCGGCAGAAACTGCGAGCTGGTTGCCACAGGGTTCGGCCAGCCCTTGCCACTTGAACAGGCCTGCGACTCGGGCGTGGTTGTCGATGCGCCCGGGATAGCCCTGGTTTCCGTAGAGCAACACGGCAATGCCGACAAACAGCAACGCGATGGTCAGCGCGCCCATGAACACGCTACGGCGTGAAAACGTGCTCCGCTTCCTGAATGGTTGCTCCACGAACCGCCAGGTCAACGCCGCCAGCAGAAAGGTCAACGCACACAACCACAGGTAGGCGGGCATCGAAAGTTCGCTGACAGAGGCCTGCCTTGCGAGAGCGAAGAGCGGCTGATGCCACAGGTAGGCGCTGTAGCTCACCAGACCAATGCCGACCAGGCCAGCGGAGCCCAGCCATCGGCCAGCCAGGTTGTGTGGCTGCGCGAACACGATGATCAGGAACGTCCCCAGAACGGGAACCAATGCGTACACGCCTGGCCAGGGCAAGGCCCGGTCGAACCCATGAAGGCTCAGCACAAGCATGGCCAGGCCGGCCGCGGCCAGGGTGCCGGCCGCGGTCGGCCCCGGCATGGGCGACTTCGACCGGAGGTAGACAGCGGCCAGCGCACCGATCATCAGTTCCCAGGCCCTGAACGGCAGCAAATAGAAGGCTGCGTCGGGATGGGCTCTGGAGCCCCACTCGGCCAATGCAAAGCTGAGGATAGCCACACACATCAATGCAGCGGTCGCCGTCTTGCTCCCTCGCCGAAAGAGAAAACAGGCGACAACGGGAAAGATCAGGTAGTACTGCTCCTCAACGGCAAGGCTCCAGGTGTGCAGCAAGGGCAACAGCTCGGCATCGGGCTGGAAGTAGCCGCTCTCGCTCCAGAACAGGTGGTTGGAGGCAAACAGCATCACGGCCAGGATGCTCTTGGAAAAGGCCTTCAGGTCTTCGGGAAGCAGCACAAGGAAGGAGAGGATCAGTGTGGCTGCGACCACGACGAACAAGGCCGGCAGGAGCCGTCGGGCCCGACGCTCGTAGAAGCCCGCGAACGAGAATCTGCCTTGCGCCATCTCGTCCAGAATGATCCCGGTGATCAGATAGCCACTGATCACAAAGAAGACGTCAACCCCGGCGAACCCGCCAGAGAATCCGGCGACGCCCGCATGGAACAGCACGACGGGCACCACCGCAAGGGCTCGCAGCCCGTCAATCTCCCGTCTGTACTTCAACGCAGTCCCGCCTCGCCATCAAGTGCCTGGTCCCCACCTCCTGGGGCGTATGGCAGCGGCGAGTCTAGGCAGGCTCAGTGAAACGGACTGCGTTCGGGTCCGAATGAACGAATATCGAGATTGAAAGAACAGCCAGCGGGAACCAGCGCCGGAAACCGCCTCAGAGATCGAGCACCAGGGTGGGCGACTTCGAGCCCGAACAGCAGATCATGATGTGCCGGTTCGCCGAGCGCTCCTCTTCGGTGAGGTATTCGTCGCGGTGGTCCGGCTCACCCTCGATCACGCCGGTCATGCAGGTGCCGCAGACACCCGCGCTGCAGGCATATTGCACGGACACGCCCTGGTCCAGCAACGCGTCTAGGATGGTCTTGCCTGGCATCACCGCGATGCGCTGGCCGCTTCGCTGAAGCACCAGTTCGAAGCCGCCCGCCGTAGCGGCTTCGCTCGCCGCGGCAAAGCGCTCCAGGTGAACCCGCTCGGGCGGCAACTGCGTGCAGGCGGACTGGTAGGCGTCGATCATGCGCGCTGGTCCACAGCAATAGAAGTGGGCGCCCGCAGGTGCGTTGGCCACCACCTGGGCCAGATCCATGCGGCTCTGGTCCTCGGCTCCGCAGTGCAGCGTGAGGCGCCCCCGGCCGGCATCGAGGGCTCGAAGCTCGTCGAGAAACACCGCGTGCTGCGGCGAGCGGGCCGCCAGGTGCAACCGCCACGAACGGCCTTCGCGGTCCAGCTGGCGCACCATGGCCATCAGCGGCGTGATGCCGATGCCGCCGCCGATCAGCACGGACTCGGCGGCATCTGCGGCCAGGGCAAAGTCGTTGACGGGTGGATGTATCTCCAGCACATCGCCCACGCGGGGACGATCATGCAGCCAGACCGATCCGCCCTTCCCCTCGGGTTCGCGCAACACGGCCACCACATACCGGTGGGTCTCGGCGGGGTCGTTGATCAGCGAGTAACTCCGGATCTTTTCGCCGGGCAGCAAGAAGTCGATGTGGGCGCCGGCGGTGAAGGCGGGCAGCGCCCCGCCCTGGGCGGCGACCAGTTCGAGCGAGACGATGTCCTGCGCCTCCAGCCGGATCTGGCGCAGACGGACTTTCAATGGTTTGTCGGGCATGCGGCAGGGCTCAGGGCGCGTAGCCGAAATCGGCACCCAGGCGCGCGCGCATGTGCTCGGCGCCCTCTTCCTGCCACGAGGCCTTGGCCGGCAGGGTCAGCGACACCGCGCGCACCATGAAGAGTTCGGGGTCGTCGTAGCGCGGCGGGCGCTGCTGGCGTTGCTCCAGATTGCGCACCGCTTCCAGCAACTGGCGCCGCGTCATGGCGATGCCGGTGTCGCTGATGCCCAGGTGCTCCCGGCTGCGGTCATAAATGGGCGCAACGCCCGACTGGCAGGCGGCGTCCTGCACCCACAGACCCGGCAAGCCAGAGAACCAGGTCTTGGTCTGTGCGTCGTAGTTGAACTGGAAACCGGTCTCCAGGTTGAATTTGGTCCAGTACTTGGCGAAGGGCACGCTCACCGGGCGAGGTGCAAACGCGTGTTCGCTGGCGTGGCCGGTCTCGCGGCCGGCATGGCCTTCCTCGAACAGCTTGCGGGTCTTTTCGTACAACGGCTGCGAGGGGTGGTACGAGAACATGATGCACAGGGTGTTCTCATCGTCCAGCGGCACCCAGGCGTGGCCGCTGAGTTCCGGATACTTGGACTGCGGCGGCACCAGCGTGTAGAACGGCAGCAGGAACTGGTTGACGCGCCAGTACCAGGTGTCTTCGTCGAGCACGCGGCGCGAGGCGATGCTCATGCCCTGGTCGCCGCGCTGGCATTCGAACACCGGGCGCAGGTCCTTCTTGGCCACCCAGTCGTTGATGGCGCCTTGCGAGTCGATGCGGCCATGCAGGATGGCGGCGTGCGCGGAGTCGATCTCGCCTTCCACCGCCTGCAGCCAGTTGCATTCCTGCACGCGAAAGCTCACATGCACGTTCTCCTGCGGCACCATGTTCCATTCGAGCGATGGCAGTGCAGGCGGCGATTCCCGATCCGGCCCCATGTAGGCCCACACGACCCCATTGCGCTCCTGGCATGGGTAGTTCTTGATGCGCGTCTTGGCCTTGAGGCGGCTGTCTGGTGGCTCGGCGGGCATGTCCACCACTTCGCCGTTCACATCGAATTTCCAGCCGTGGTAGACGCAGCGCAGGCCACAATCTTCATTGCGGCCAAACACCAGCGGCGCGCCCCGGTGCGGGCAGGCATGGTCCACCAGGCCGATGCGACCTTCGCTGTCGCGAAACGCCAGCAGGTCTTCGCCCAGCAGGCGCACGCGCACCGGCTGGCCATTCACCTCCAGATCGGTCGAGGGCAGGAAGGGCAGCCAGTAAAGCCGCATGAGCTTGCCCATGGGCGCGTCGGCGCCCACGCGCACCAGGAGTTCGTTGTCTTCGCGGGAAAGCATGGTGGGTCTCCAGTCAGGGTGTTGTTGTGCAGGGCGTCGCCGCCTGCGCCTGCAACAGGCCGGCGCAGGGGGGCGGGAATCAGGAGGGTTTGCCGAGGCTGGGCAAGTCGATGCGGCGGATCAGCCGCGTCTCCTGCGCCACGATCAGGTGCTCGGAGGCCGAGAGATAGGCGCCGAAGTCGGGGTGGGTGTCGCGGGCGAGGCAGCGCCGCTCATAGTCGGTCATGTCGTCGTAACCCCAGAGATGCACCACCTGGTTCAGCGGCCCGACCACGCTCGAATAAAAAGCCAGCGGCGTTCCCAGGGTCTTGAGCAAGATCGGCATGGCCAGGCGGTCGAACACGTCCAGGAACTCCGGCATCTTGCGAAGTTTGATGGTGTAGATGCGGTGGTCGACCAGCGCCTTAGACGGCAACAGCATGCGCTTCCTCCTGGATGACGGCCGTTTCCAGCCCGGGTTCGAGACCGGCCATGAAACGACCGGTGAGGTAGCCGAAAGTCAGGATCGGCCCGAGCGTGATGCCAGCGCCGGGATAGTTGCCGCCCATCACGCTGGCGCGGTCGTTGCCCACGGCGAACAGGCCACGAATGGGCCCGCCTTGCGCACCCAGCACACGGCCGGCCACGTCGGTGGTGATGCCGTCGAAACTGCCGAGGTCGCCCACCAGCAGCTTGAGCGCGTAGTAGGGGCCATCGCCGATGGGTGCCACGCAAGGGTTGGGCTTTTGCTCGGGATCGGCCAGGTAGCGGTTGAACGAGGTGCGGCCACGGCCAAATTCGGGATCTTCGCCGCGCACAGCACCTTCGTTGTACTTCTTCACGGTGGCCTCAAGCCCCGCAGGATCAAGGCCCGCGTTCTGCGCCAGCTCGGCCAGCGTGCGACCCTTGCTGAGGTAGCCGTTGCGCACGAAGCCGCCCAGCGGCATGGGCGCGGGTTTGGCGTAGCCCAGGCCGTACTTGCTGATGGTGGCCTGGTCGCAGATCAGCCACATGGCGGTCTCGCGATCGTTTTTGCAGGCCTCGATCATCGCGGCGCCCACATCGTGGTACGAGTTCGATTCGTTGGTGAAGCGCCGGCCGTTGCGCAGCACACCGATGATGCCGGGCTTGTAGCGGTCCAGCAGGTGAGGGAAGGCGCCGAAGGTGCCGTCCTTGCGCGGCACCTTGGAGGTGGGCATCCAGGCCGCGGCCGAGGTGAAGCGGATCGGCACCGTGCCGCCCACCTGCTCAGCCATGCGCGAGCCGTCACCCGTGTTGTCGGTGGGCACGGGCGAAAAATGCTCGCCACCGCGCCGCAGGTGCGGGTAGGCGCGCTGAATTCGCTCCAGATCGTGCGCAAAGCCGCCCGCTGCCAGCACCACGCCCTTGCGCGCGCGGATGATGCGTTCGCCATCGGGGCCGGCCACGCGCGCGCCGACCACACGGCCATCCTCCACCAGCAGCTCGCGCGCCGGTGTGGAGGTGTGAATCGGAATCTTCAGGTCCAGCGCCGATTTCGCCAGCCGCGCCGCCAGCGCGTTGCCACTGGTCACCAGCACACCGCGCCGGTACAGCACCAGTTCCTTGATGTGTGTGAGCAGCCGCTTGCACACATACATCGCCGACTTCAACGACTTGGTGGCATTGAAGAAGTGCTTGAGGTCGGCGTTGGACGAGTTGAACATCATCCCGATGAAGGTGATGGTGGCCAGCGGCGGGCGCAGGCGGTCCATGTCCTTGCCCAGGCCGCGAATGTCGAAGGGTGCGGCCAGGATGGAGCGGCCGATGTCCACGCCGCCATCCACATCGGGGTGGTAGTCGGGGTAGAGCGTCGGGATGAACTTGACCTCGGTCTCGCGCTCGAAGAATTCGACCATCTCGGGGCCACGGTCCACGAAAGCCTCCACCGCGGGCCGATCGAAGAATGACCCGGTCTCGGCGCGCATGTAGCGCATCACCGCTTCGCGGCTGTCGGCAATGCCTGCCTTTCGCGCTTGCGGGCTGCCGGGAATCCAGAGCACGCCGCCAGAGAACGCGGTGGTGCCGCCGAACACCGGCGCCTTCTCGATGACCACCACGTCCAGCCCGTGGTGTTTGGCGGAGATGGCGGTGGACAGACCGCCCGCCCCTGCGCCGATGACCAGCACGTCGCACTCGGCGGCACGGGCTGAAGTAGATGGATGGCTCATGGAAATCCTCAGGTCTGGGGTTGTGCCGCCGATGCGGCGGCTGCGCCTCGGCGCATTTCGTCAAAGTAGTGCGTCATCGCCGCTTCGGCCGATTCGGCGTCACGCCGGCGAAGGTGCGAGAGGATCTGTTTGCGCACAGGCACCAGGTCGGGCCGGTAGCGCAGCGAGGAATCGGCCTTGAGCACTTGCCGCATGATGTTGGTCAAGGTCTCCGACACCACCACCAGCACCTCGTTGTGCGCGGCGCGCGTGATCAGCCGGAAGAATTCGAGGCTGGCTTCGGCGCGCTGCTCACGTTCCTCGGGTGCCACGAGCTGCTCGATCTGCAGGATGTTGCTCTCGATGGCGTCGAAGTCTTCGTCCGCTCCGTTTTCACAGGCCAGGCGCAGCAGCATGCAGTTGACCAGGCGCCGCGCCTGGTCGAGGTTGCCAGGCTCCATGCGGCCACGCGCGGCCAGCTCGCGCAGCGACTGCGTGAGCATCATGTAGGCGCCCTTGTAGAACACCAGCGAATCCTCGTGGCGACCATGTTCGAACTTGGCCACCTGACCCAGGAACAGCACGTGGTCTCCAGCCAGATGCTCGGCAAATTTGTCGCATTCAAACGTGGCCACGCAGTCGTCGATGATGGGCAGGTTGCGGTGACCCTGGTGCCAGGCCACGCCTTCGAACTTGTCGACGATCTGACCACTGGCAAAACGGCCTGAAAGATCCTTCTGGTCTTCTGCCAGGATGTTGATGGCAAAGGCCCCCGCCTGCTGGAAAGCTTCCAGGCTCTTGCTGTTGATGCGAAGGCCCCAGGACACCAGCGGCGGCTCCAGCGAAACGGAGCTGAAGGAATTGCAGGTGAGGCCGACCGGCCGACCATCGGTGCCGGTGGTGGTGATGATCGCGACGCCGGTGGGGAAGCTGCCCAATGCGTTGCGGAAAGCCCGGACATCAAACGCGGGGTTGGCGTCCGAGGCAACGGCGGGTGTGACGGTGACGGGCATGCGGACTCCTGTAAGGGCGCCATCTGGCGGACTGGGCTGATTATGGCGCACCCAAGGTGCATCGTCAATGGTATTACCAATACATTGAAATGCCATCCGCCGACCTGGCCACTCTGGACGATTGATATGAATGGTCAGTCCATTAGCGCTATACTGCGCCGACACTGAACAGAAGGAATACAGCATGACCAGACGCGTTGCCATCGTGGGCACCAGCGCCATCCCGGTCGGGCGTCACCAGACGCGATCGGACGAGCCGCTGCAGGTGCTTGAACAAGAGATCATGAGCAAACTGGTGGTGGACGCGGTGAAGGACGCCGGCGTGGACCGCAAGGACATCCAGAGCCTCATCTTCACCGTGACGCGGCCCTACACGCTGCAGAAGTACTTTCACACCTTCCTGGTGAGCCACCTGCGCCTGCCCTGCACCGGCAACGTGATGGAAGTGATGGGCAACGGCATGACCGCTGCGCTGGCGTTCGACCAGGCCTGCAACGAGATCATGCTGGGCCGCACCGATGTGGCGCTGGCACTGGGCATCAACATGGAAGCGGCAACGCCCTCCATCGACCACGCCATGAGCAGCATGCGCTCGACCGGCGACGTGGATTTCCACGCCACCGCCGGCTTCATCCCGATTTCCTGGTACGCCATGGACGCCATGCGCTACATGCACGACCATGGCGCCACGCGCGAGCAGTTTGGTTCGGTGGCGGTGAAGAACCGCCACCACGCTTCGCTCAATCCGCTGGCGCAATACCGCAAGCCGATCACGCTCGACGAGGTGATGGCACAGCGTCCGATCGTCGAGCCACTGGGCCTGTACGACGTGCCCGGACGCAGCGACGGCGCAGCCTGCCTGGTGCTGGCCACGGAAGAAGTGGCCAAGTCGCTGGGCAAGCCCTATGTGCTGGTGCGCGGTCGCGGTTTCTTCCACGACGGCTCGCATCAGATCAACGAGGTTCCCAACGACATGACCGAGCTGATCGCCGCCAAGCAGGCCTCGGCCACGGCGTACAAGGAAGCCGGCATCAGCGCGGCCGACATCGACTTCGCCGAGTTCTACGCTCCCTGCACCATCGTCGAGATTCTGGTGAGCGAGGCGGTGGGCTTCTTCAAGCGTGGCCAGGGCGCGCCTGGTGCGCTGGAGGGCCAGACCCGCCTGGGTGGGCGCATCCCCATCTCCACTTCGGGCGGCCTCACCTCGCGCGGACACCCCGCCTACGTCACCTCGCTCTACAACATGGTCGAGGTTGCCGACCAGTTGCGCGGACGTGCCGGTGAACGGCAGGTGGCCAACGCCCGTCTCGGGTTGGCCACCGGCGAACTCGGCAACTACAACGCCGCTCTGATTCACGTGCTGGAGGCCGTACGATGACACTCGACCTGATCCCCGTCGCCCGCAAGCGCGCCTACCCGCCGCGGGTCTCCGCCTTCACCCAGCCTTTCTGGGAAGGGCTCTCGCAGGGCAAATGGCAGTCCACCTGCTGCCAGGCCTGCGGCAAATTCACCTTTCCGCCCAAAAAGATCTGCCCGCACTGTTGGTCTGAAGACATGGTGTGGAAGGACCTGAGCGCACGCGGCACGCTGTATTCGTGGACGCGCATCCACGCCGCTCCCAAGGTGTTCGCCGATGAATCCCCATACGCGGTGTGCGTGGTGGACCTCGACATCGGCCTGCGCATTGCCACGCGAATGGTGGAGCGCGAAGGCGTCGAATTCCAGCCTGGCATACCGATGGAACTGGTGGTTCTTCAATACGAAGACGGCCCCCTGTTTGCCTCGCGTCCCGCCTGACCCCCCCATTTTCCCAACGGAGACCACCGATGTTCTACGAACTGCGCACCTACACCTGTCTGCCCGGCAAGATGCCCATCGTCCTCAAGCGTTTCGAAAACGCCACGCTCGGCCTGTTCAAGAAGCATGGCATGAAGGCCGGCCCGCTGTTCACCGTGGCCGTGGGCGACGACAACCTGCAGATCAAGTACATCCTGGAATGGGAATCGCACGCCCAGCGCGACAAGGCCTGGACGGACTTTCGCAACGACCCCGACTGGGCCAAGGCCCTGGCGGAAAGCGAGAAGGACGGACCTGTGGTGGCCAAGATCAGCAACGAGCTGCTCATGGCCGTGCCCTTCTCGTTGAAGTAGGCCCAGAGCCGCTTCGCGCCTGCGGCGCAAAGTTCGACCGGCCGGTCGGTAAAATGCGAGCATCGTTCACTTCGAATACACGCATGAACAACGCACCCGCCTCCGCGCTTGGTTTTGCCCCGATCACGCCGCAACGCGCCTTCGAGGAGATCGCCAACCAGATCCGCGAGCTGGTGGCCAGCGGCAAGCTCAAGCCCGGAGACCGCTTGCCCGCCGAGCGGGAGCTTTCCGCCAAGTTCAACGTGAGCCGCAACACCCTGCGCGAGGCACTGCGGGCGCTGGAGCTCTCGGGCATGATCGAATTGCGCAAGGGCGCCACCGGCGGCGCCTTCGTCCTGCCCGGCAGTTCGGGCGTGATCGTCAACGGACTGCGCGACCTCTACCACCTGGGCGCCATCACACCGCAGCACCTGACCGAGGCGCGCACCTGGATCAGCGGGATCGTGGTTCGGGTGGCCTGCGAGCGCCTCACCGAGGAAGACCTCCAGCGGCTGGAAGCCAACGTGGCCGCCGCCGCGCAGGCCCAGAAAGCGGGCAACTTCGAGGAACGCGCCGAACTGCACCGGCAGTTTCACATCATCCTGGCTGAGGCCACGCGCAACCCCATCATCCTGATTGCTGTGGAGGGCATGAGCGAACTCATGCGCCAGTTCATCAAGGCCATCGGTCCGAGCGAAAACGCCTACACCCTGCCCTCGCGGCGGCGCCTGCTCAAGCACTTGCGCGACCGCGATGCCGATGCCGCCGAACAGGAAATGACCAAGTTCCTCGAACGCCTGGAGATCAAGTACCTCGATCTCTGGAACTCCCGCACCAAGAACTGAGACCTTAGGTCCGGGCTTTCTCCTGCGCCGCAAAACGCCCGGCGCGTCGCCCGGAAGTGACGGCCCACCCGATGTGGTGACCATTGCCGGCGAGCAGGGCGCCGCCCTGGCCCACGGCGCCTGCGGCATAGAGCCTTGGAATCACAGTGCCGTCTTCGCGCAGCACCTGGTGGTTCAGGTTCACCGCCAGACCCCCGTCGGTGATGACGATGCGGCTCTCCAGCGGTCCCAGCGCATAGAAGGGGCCCTGCTGCACACGGCGGTTATCGTCGGCGGGCAGCGCCGCGTTGTGGCTGCCGATCGCGGCCTGCAAGGCGCTGACGGGCAAGCCCGCGCTGAGGGCCAGTGCCTCAAGAGATTCGGCACGGTGGTACAGGTCCCGGCGGTGGCGCCGGTAGTCCGGCAGGTAGGCAAAGGCCACGCCCGGCGCGGTGGACACGTAGTGCGGCGGCCCGGAGAACATCGTGGCCACGCGTTGGTCAAACAACAGCCAGGCATGGCCACCGGGCTGCTGCGCAATGGCCAGACCCGGTTGCACGAGTTCGTCCACAAAACGCTGTCCCTCGCGGTTGACCAGCACCGCACCTGCGCGCAGCAGGGATGCCTCTGGCCCCAGGGAGGCCGTCATGAACGACATCACGAAGGGGCGGAACAGCGAGGCTGGCAGCCGGTTCAGCGCCCACTGCATGAGTTTGCCGAGCAGCCAGGATGGCGGCAGGCGCCGCACCAGGCTGGGCCGCACAGGCTCCATGAAACGGAGGCCAGGACCATAGACCACGTCGCCATTGACCACGCGCGCGCCCAGCGCTTCGCCGAGCTTGTGGCCGTCACCGGTGGCGGTGGGGTTGATCGCCGCGATGTTCGCCAGCTCGGGCCGAAAACGCTGCTTGAGTTCAGGGTCGTTGCTGTAGTCGCCCGAGGCCAGCACCACGCCTGAACGCGCTTCGATCTCCACCGGCTGCCCGTCGATGCGCGCCAGCACGCCGCGCACGACGCCGTCGCTCGATCGCAGGATTTCCAGGACCGGAGCATCCAGCCGCACATCCACACCGCGGGCCTTCGCCGCCCGGTTCAGATAGTAGGGATAGGCGCGCGAATTGGGCAGCACGTTGTGCATGCGCGGATGGCGGTGCGGCGGGTCGGCCGTGGGGCCGTAAAAGCTCAGGCCGAGCGACATCAGCCACTCCAGCGACTCGGCAGCGTGGTCCACCAGCAAGCGGCGAAGCGCCAGGTTGTCCTGGCCGGCGAACGGACCCATGAAATGGTCCATGTCGGCGAAGTGCTCGTCGGGCGTGTCCACGACGCCAGCCCGCTTTTGCAGGCTGGAGCCCGCCGCGTTGATCGACCCCACTGAAAGGCGACTGCTGCCGCCCGGCATGGGGTTCTTTTCCAGCACGACGACGCGCACGCCGCAGTCGGCGGCCTCAATGGCAGCCGACAGGCCGGACGCGCCGGCCCCGACAATGACGACGTCGCAGTGGAGCGTCACTCTGCTTTCAATCCAGTCTTGCTGATCAGATCGCTCCACCTCGCCGACTCGGCCCGCGTGATCTCGTTGAAAGCCGCAGGCGTGCTGTGGGTGGCCGAGGCGCCGACGCCGGCGTACTTCTCCTTGATCTCGGGCATGGCCAGCACTTTGGCCAGCGCGTCGTTGAGTTTGGCGATGTGGGCCGGCGGCGTGCCGGCCGGTGCAAACAGGCCGAACCAGACCTCCGCCGAATAGCCAGGCACGGTGTCCGATATCTGCTTCACACCTGGCAGCAGCGGCGCCGGCTTGGACGAAGCCACGCCCAGTAGCTTGAGCTGGCGCTCCTTGACCGCACCCATCATCGAAGGCGACGGCGTGGTGATCAACAGCTTGACCTCTCCCGTGCGCAGCGCCATGGTCATGGGCGCTTCACCCTTGTAGGGAATGTGGACCATGTTCAGGCCCGTGGCCTGCGAGAAAAGTGCCGTGGCCATGTGGCCGAAAGACGCGGTGCCCGCCGAGCCGTACTCGATACCGGCAGGACGCGACTTGATGTACTCGATGAACTCGGGCACGGTGTTGGCGGGAATCTCGTTGTTGACCACCAGCACCATGGGCGATGTCGTCACCAGCGACACGGCGGTGAAGTTCTTGAGCGCGTCGTAGCCCGCCTGTTTGTTCAGATGCGGGGTGATCACAAAACCGTTGTTGACGAACACCAGGGTGTGTCCGTCGGGTGCGGAGGTGGCGGCCGCCTGGGTGCCAATGGCGCCGGAAGCGCCCGGTCGGTTGTCCACGATGATGGGCTGGCCCAGCAGTTTGCCCAGCGGTTCGGCCATGGCACGGATCTGGAAGTCAGAAAGACCGCCAGCCGGGTACGGCACGATCACTCGGACCGGTTTGCTGGGAAAGCTGGCCTGAGCCAGGACGGTGCCGCTGGTCAACAGGGCGGCGGCAACGGCCATCAGGGCGCGCCGGGTGTGATTCATGTTCATTCCAGTGAGATCAAAAGAAGGAGGGCCGCTACGTCGAGCGGCCCCTGCCAGATGGATGCAACGGAAGCAAGGCGCCCGTTACCTTACTTCAGCTCCTTGCCAGCGTGTTCGCCTTCGAGGAACTTGTTGGGTTTCAGAAAAAAGGAGATCACCAACGCGCCATTGGGCGAACGCGCCAGGTGGCGGTTGCCCTTGGGCCGCCACACGTAGTCGCCTTCACGCACCTCGCCTTCGTCGTCCACGATGCTCCCCGAGAGCACGTAGGTCTGCTCAATCTCCACGTGTTCGTGCAGCGGCAGTTGCGTGCCGGGTTGCCAGCGAAACAGCGCAGTGAGCAGGCCACTGCTCTCGTCCTGCATCAGCACCTTCATGTCGATGCCGGGCGTGGGCGTGGGCTTCCAGGGAATGCTCTGCACGTCCACGTAACGCGACTCGTCATCGCCCAGCTTTTCGTGCTGCGGATGGAAGGGCGTGATGGCGTTCATGGTGATCAGGCCTTGGCTTCGTATTGGGCCAGCAATTCCTTGAAGCCGAACACCTTGGCGGCGTTCATGCCCAGCACCTTGACGCGGCTGGCTTCGCTGATGCCACCCATCTGGCGTTCGATGGCCTGGGCCGAATGCGGCCAGGTGCCTTCGTGGTGCGGGTAGTCGTTGGCCCACATGAAGTTGTCCTGCAGGCCATGCTCTTCCATCAGCGCCAGGCCGGCGCGGTCTTCACCGAAGGTGGCGAAACCCTTGGCCTTGAAGAAGTCCGACGGCAGCGCCTTGAGCTTGGGCTTGACCCAGAAGTGGTGCTTCAGGTAAGCCTCGTCCATCGCGTCCAGCATCCATGGCACCCAGCCGATGCCGGCTTCGACGCTGCCGAACTTCAGCTCAGGGTGGCGCTCGGCCACGCCCGAGGCGCAGATGTTGACCAGCGGCTCCAGCGTGGGCGAAAGCGAGTGAACCACGTAGTTCACCACCGCACCGCCCAGGCCACGCGTGGTGCGCGGGTCCTTGCCGGTGGACACGTGGAAAGTCACGGGCACGTCGGCCTCCGTGAAGCGCGCCCACATCGGGTCGAACTCGACCTTGTTGTAGTTGAGCTCGTTGGTCTTGGGCGGGCCGAACAGCGGCTTGCAGGGAAGCGTGAAATGCCGGAAGCCGAGCTTGAGGCAGCGGTCGATTTCCTTCAGGGTGGCCTCGATGTTGCCCGTGGCCAGAGCGGCGGCAGGGGACAGGCGGTCGAAGTGTGCGCCGAAGGTTTCATGCGCCCAGGTGTTGTAGACCTCAACCTGAGCGTGCGCGAAATCGGGGTCGAACGTGTACCACATGCCCAGGCCCTTGCCCGGAAAAATGATCTCGCCGTCGATGCCGTCCATGTCCAGGTCCTTGATGCGCTGGTCGACGGACGGACCCTTCTCGGTGGCGGTCGCGCCGGCCTTGGAACGCGCCAGGTCTTCCCCTTCGAGACGCGCCAGCACCAGGCGGTCAGGCTGCTCGGACGCTTCCATCTTGCGCCACTGGATGCCTTTCTCGTCGATCCACATCTTGGGCAGGCGGTCCTTGTACTTGGCGTCGATGCGCTCGGCCCAAAGGTTGCCCGGCTCGTTGGCGTGGGTGTCCGAAGAGATCATCAGGTACTTGTTGGGGGCGCCGGGCTGCGGCGACTTCTCCCATCCGGTGGCGCCGGGGGTGTTCAGGCGCCACTGGTTGGCTTCGTTGACGACGATTTCGCTCATGGTGGATGGTCCTCGTGGTGATTGATCGGGCATTCGTATTTGAATGGTATGACCATTATATGGCCCGAAAACCCCTTGTCAAGCAATCCACGCGGGCGCAGCAACACCGAGCCCGCTCGCCGGGGGAAGCAGGGGAAACGGGGCGACCGATGTCGCCCGCCGTCAGCGCGCGGCGGCGCGGGTAGCTGGCTTGACCGGCCTGGTGTCGGACTTCGCCGCGGGCTTGGCGCGAGCCTTGCCCAGGGGCAGCGAGTCCTTGGCCACGGCGGCCACGGTGCGCCCGGGTCGCAGCACCTCGATGGGGTCGGCGTCCATGCCCTGGTGGACCACCGAGAGGTACTCGTTCATGAGCTTGATGGCCGTGTCCGCATCGCGAGCCCGCATGGCCTTGAGGATGCGCTTGCGCACGGAGACCAGCTCGGGGCGCGCCACGCGGCCGGTGCGGTCGATCACCACCCGGATGATGTCGCTGAGCGAGTCCACCAGCATCATCAGCACCTCATTTCGGGTGGCCTTGGCGATGAGGCGGAAGAACATCACGCCGGCGTTGGCCCGGTGCAGGATGTCCTCGCTGCTTTCGATGAAGGCGATGTTGTCCTCGATGGCCTGGAAGTCTTCCTCCGTGGCCCGCTCGCAGGCCAGGCGCATCACCATCCCGTTGATGAGCACGCGGGCCTCGGCCAGGCTGCGCAGCGTCACGCGGCCGAGGAACATCAGGTCTTGCAGGGATTGCGTGAGCATGGCGGGGTTGCCGTCGCGGATGAAGGTACCGCCCTTCACACCCTTCTGCAGCGACACCACACCGGAGATTTCCAGCGTGCGCAAGGCTTCGCGCACCGCGGGCCGGCTGACCTTGAATTCCAGCGCCAGATCGCGTTCGGCCGGCAACTTGTCGCCCGGCTTGAGCGCGCCCGAGCTCAGGCGGTTGCGGATCTGTTCGCAGATCTCCTCGAATACCCTGCGGGTCTTGATTTGCTGGAAAGCGAGATCCTGCGTCGGCTCCATGAATTCTTCCTCTCTGTTCGCTCTGCCGCAGGCTTGCGGACAGTGGGCGAAAGCATATCAGCAAGGGTTTTGAGGTCAGGCCGATTTCCGGCCTGCACGGCAACTTCCTTAAATGGACTTACCATTACAGCATTTCACCGGGTCTTCGACCATCTCCAGAACCCTCGAACCGCCTTCTGTACACAAGGAATCTGCATGGCATCCACCCATTCCCCGCGCATCGTCCACAACCCACAGGGACGCGTGCTCGTCTTCGACTCCGCCACCTACGTGGAGTCCTACGTGGCCGCCGAACCCGCCACCGCGAACGACGTCGTGGTCAACGCGTCGTACAGCGGCGTGCTGTGCGCGCGCATGGTCATGTCCGCCAAGCCTTGCGCGGTGATCGGGCTCGACTGCGCCATCGGCAAGGACGGCGCCGGCATCGCCGGTCTCTGGTACTACGAAGCGCTGGGCGTGCCCGCAGCGGCGGTGGACGTGATGACCGCCGAGATGGGCAACGGCAGTGACCTCTACGACAACGGCATCGTCAGCCGCGTGAACGACGCGGCGCAGGCGCTGGGCATCGAGCCGGGCATGAAGGCCAGCGACGCCGCTCGCTTCCTGCAGACCGGCGAGAAGAAGCCTGCGGTGTTCGAGCCCACTCGCCGCCGGGTGATCCACACCGCCGCCAGTGGCCGCAGCATCGTGTGCACCGATTCCATTGCCTATGCCCTGCCCGAAGACAAGAACCGCAACGTGCTTTGCACGGCTGGCCACACCGGCCGCAGCGTGGTGGGCTATTTCCGCGACTACCGCCCCTGGGCCTTCATATGCTCCGATGGTGGCGTGGGCAAGAACAATTCGGGCCTGTCCGCACTGGAAGCCGTCGAACCCGACGGCATCCCCGGCGCTTCAGTGAGCGCGCTGACCGCCCGCATGGGCGATGGACAGAGCACCTACTTCGACGGCGTGATCAGCGCCTGCAACCAGCCGGCGCGCGACAAGGGTGTGCGGGTTGGCCAGAGCGCGAAGGAGGCAGCGCTGCTGCTGCTGGAGTGAGCTCACCCGTGGCAGTCGCCAGTCCCCCCGCGAAAGAAGTGCAGCCAGCTGCCACCAGCGCCCTGCTGCTGGTGGCGATGATGATCGGCACGTTGTTCAACCTGTTCCATCCCCACCCTGGTGCGGTGGCGCTGGTGGGGGTGGCCGCAGTCGCGTTCCTGGTGAGAGAACGTGCTCGCCTGCCGCCCAGCATCCGCCGCGTCGCGCTGGTCCTGGGCGCCGTCACGCTGTTGCTGCTGCCCTTCGCGGCGGCGCCCGGTCAAAGCCTGAGCAAGGGCGTGGCCATCGGTGGCCTGATGGCCTCCATCATTTCCTCCGTGACGCTGATGGCACGTGCCGCACTCGCCGCGCCGCAGACCGGCGTGGTGGCACGCCACCTGCTGGCCACCGGCATGCGCAGCCGCTACCTGCTGGTCTCGCTGGCCTGCCAACTCTTCGGCGGCCTGATGGGCCTGGCCGGTGTGAGCATGCTGATGGACATGGCCAGCAAAGGTGAAGTCCAGGCAGAGGAAGATCGCCTGTCGATGCTGGCCGCCATCATGCGAAGCTTCGCGGCGGCCACCATGTGGAGCCCCATGTTCAGCAACGTCACCATCCTGCTGGCGCTCTACCCAGGGCTGTCGTGGGCCACGGTGGTGCCGCTGTGCCTGGCGATGGCAGCGGCCTCCATCGTGCTGGGTACGCTGCTGGAGATG
This sequence comes from Hydrogenophaga sp., assembly GCF_050250835.1. Classification (GTDB taxonomy): domain Bacteria; phylum Pseudomonadota; class Gammaproteobacteria; order Burkholderiales; family Burkholderiaceae_C; genus Hydrogenophaga. The sequence continues at coordinate 40,246 of NZ_JBFWNX010000001.1, forward strand.
CGGAGACTGCGCCACCGCACCCTGTCGCCGCCTGTGCCCATGGCGCGCGCGCCACTCTACCGCGCGCTGCTGCCCATGCTGGCGGCCATGGCGCTCTTTCTGGCCGCGGTGATCGCACTCGCCCATGCGCTGCAGGTGGCGGTGGTCGCAGGCATCGTGCTGCTCATTCCCCTTGCAGTGCTCGTGTTGCATGCTCTGCAGGCCCAGGGCCCGAAACGCCTGGCGCAGGCCCGCCAGCGCCTGCACGAGGACTACCTCAAGCTGCCGGCGCTCGCTGGCGAGGTGGCCCTGTTCATGGCGGCCGGCTGCGGTGGCACGGTGATCGCCAGCGTGATCCCGGACGCCTGGACCACCGCCATCGGCGCCGTGCTGGCGACGTCTCCCTTCCTGGCCTGCTTCGCGCTGATCGCCCTCGTCATCGGCCTGGCGTTTCTCGCCGTGCACCCGGTGCTCACTGTGGTGCTGGTGGGCACGGCCTTGCCGCCTGCCATGGTCGGGCTGCCCGTCACGGTCCACATGTCGACCATCCTGGTGGCCTGGGGCGTGGCCAGCTACGCCACGCCGTTCTCCATGATCGCGCTCATGGCACACCGCTATTCCGGCTACTCGGTGACCACCGTCACCGTGAACCTCAACCGTGGCTTTGCCGTGATCTACCTCGGCCTGGCCACACTCTTCCTCGGTACCATCGCCACGGTCCTGCGTGGCCATGGCTGACCACTTGCCTCTTGAAAGGACTCCACCCATGACCACTTCTTCCACCGCCAGCGGGCCTTTGGCCGGCCTTCGTGTCGTCGAGTTCGCCGGTATCGGCCCCGGGCCGTTCGCCTGCATGCTGCTCTCCGACATGGGCGCCGACGTGGTGACCATCGACCGACCGACCCGCAAGCTGGGCGACCACAACAACATCACCGGGCGCGGCCGCAGCGTGGTGCTGGCCGACCTGAAAGACCCTGCCGCGCGCGAAGACGTCATGGCCCTGCTGGAACAGGCTGACGTGCTGGTGGAGGGCTTTCGCCCGGGTGTGATGGAACGCCTGGGCTTCGGTCCCGACGTGGTGGCCGCGCGCAACCCGCGCCTGGTGTATGGCCGCATGACTGGCTGGGGCCAGCACGGCCCGCTGGCCCAGGCCGCAGGCCACGATCTCAACTACATCTCGATCGCAGGTGCGCTGCACGCCATCGGTCCGGCCGGCGGCGCGCCGGTGCCACCGCTGAACCTGGTGGGCGACTACGGCGGTGGCAGCCTGTACCTCATCGTCGGCATCCTGGCGGCGCTGCATGAAGCCCGGCGCTCCGGGCGGGGCCAGGTGGTGGATGCCGCCATGAGCGATGGCGTGATCTCGCTCATGAGCAACTTCGTGTCGCACGCCCGACGCGGTCTCTTCAAGGAAGAGCGCGGCAGCAATGGGCTCGATGGCGGTGCACCCTACTACCGCACCTACGAAACCGCCGACGGCCAGTACATCAGCGTCGGCTCGATCGAACCCCAGTTCTTCAAGGATCTGTGCGAGCGTGTGGGTCTGCCCGCTTCGCTGCACGGCTCACAGCTCGATCGCACGCGCTGGCCCGAGATGCATGCCGAGTTCGAGCGCATCTTCCGCAGCAAGACGCGCGACGAATGGGTAGCGCAACTCGAAGGCACCGACGTCTGCTTCGCCCCTGTGCTGCCGCTGAGCGAGGTGCCCAGCCATCCGCACAACCTGGCGCGCCAGGCCTTCGTGGACGTGGAGGGCGTGAGCCACCCCGCCCCGGCGCCCCGTTTCTCGCGCACGCCCTCGGCCATCCAGGGGCCCACGCCCGCCACCGCCGTGACCGCGCAGGCGGTGCGAGCGCGCTGGGCGTGAACGCCGAGCCGGTTTCAAGTGCCTCGCTCGATGCCGAGCGCGACAGCACCATCGTGCTGCTGGCCTGCGCCGCCTTCTTCAGCGGCGCGGCCCTGCGCGTGTGCGATGGCCTGATCCCCCGCCTGGCGCGCGACTTCGACATCACCCCCGGCGCGGCAGGCCAGGTGGTCATCAGTTTTGCGGTGGCCTATGGCCTGATGCAGCTCGTCTTCGGCCCGCTCGGCGACCGCTATGGCAAGGCGCGCCTGATGTGCGCCGCCCTGTTCGGCTGCGCTGGCGGCGCCGCCGCTTCGGCACTGGCACCGGGTTTCGACACGCTGGTGTGGGCGCGCATGTTCTGGGGCATGGCCGCCGCCGGCGTGATCCCGCTGGCCATGGCCTGGATCGGCGACAACGTGCCCTACGCCCACCGCCAGGCCACGCTGGCGCGCTTTCTCACCGGAACGCTCTCCGGCATGATGGCTGGCCAGCTGGCCGGCGGCCTCTTCGCCGATCTTTCCGCCGGTTGGCGCGGCGCCTTTTTCACCCTGGCCGCAGGCTTTACCCTGGTGGCCAGTCTGCTGCTGCGGCGGGTGCGCCGCATGCCGGTGCAGCCAGCAACCGCCAGCACGGGGTCGAGCCACTTCGGTCGCAGCCTGTGGTCGGTGCTGCAAGTGCCCTGGGCACGCCGTGTGTTGCTGGCAGTGGGAGCGGAAGGCATCTTCCTGCTCGGTCCCATGGCGTTTCTTCCCACCTACCTGCACGAACGCCACGGCCTCACGCTGGCTGTGGCCTCGGGCCTGATTGCGCTGTACGCGGTGGGCGGCCTGGTCTATGCGGTGAGCGCCCGGCGCATCGTGGCCCGGCTCGGTGAACGGCGCATGGTGCTGGTGGGCGGTGTGCTGGTGGGCGCTGCCTTCCTCGCGCTCTGGCTCTCACCCTGGTGGCTGGCGGCCGGCCCCATCGCGCTGATCATGGGTTTTGGCACTTACCTGTTTCACAACACGCTGCAGACCCATGCGACGCAGATGGCACCGGCTTCGCGCGGCACCGCAGTGGCGCTGTTTGCCTTCTGTCTGTTCGGCGGCCAGGCGCTGGGCGTCACGCTGGCAGGCTGGTCGGTCGACCACCTCGGTTACCCACCGATGCTGGTGGCAGCAGGTGCTGGCCTGCTGATCGCGGGCTGGGCATTTGCCCGCGCACTGCGCCACCGCGGGCCGTCGGCCCACTGAACCCTCAGCGATGGCGGCCAGCGTAGGCGCCGCCACCGGCCAGCAGCACAGCGCCCAGCCAGAACACCACGCCCACCCCCATGGCCGAACCCAGCGCGCCGAACACCAGCGGCAGCAAGGTCTGGCTGGCGCTGGTGATGGTGGAGCGCACGCCCACGGCCTCGCCGGCCCGGCCGGCGGGCGCGGTCACATGGAGCAGGCCCATGGCCATGGGCTGGCCACAACCCAGCGCAATACCGAGCGCAAAGGCCGCCAGCAGCATCAACGTCAGCGAAGTGGCCATCGGGAACAGCAGGTAACCCACGGCGGTGATGAACATGGCCCAGCGCAAGGTGCGCCACTGGCCCAGCCCGGCGGCCAGGTGAGGCAGGAAGATCCGGACCACGAAGGTGCCCACACCGAAGGCCCCCATCACCGAGCCGATGGCGGTCGCGCTCAGACCGGAACGCGCGCCATGCAAAGGCACCAGGAACGAAAACAGGTCCCAGCCCATGGAGAGCAGGCCACTGACCACGAACACCGCACGCAGCGGCCGATGGCGCAGCAAATCGCCCACCGAGTGGGACGCTTCAGGCACTGCGGGTCGCAGCGGCACGGGCGAATCGGGGGAGGACGCCAGGATGTAGAGGGCGCCGAGCGAGCAGGCCGCCGCGCCCAGAAATGCCGCCGAATGTCCCAGCTGGTCGATGGCCACGCCCGAGACCAACGGCCCCACCACCCCGGAGAGCGAGAAGCCCATGGCCAGCACCGAAAAAGCACGTGTCAGCCCCTCGTGCGGGGCCTGCTGACCAATGGCGTTGTTCACCGACACATGGGCCAGCATGTAGCCGGTGCCAACGAGCACACTGGCCACGCACAAGGTGGGAATCGAAGGCCACCACGCGGCCAGCAGGGCGCCAGCGGCTGCCATGCCCAGGCCAGCCATCGCGGGCCGCGTGTGGCCGATGCGGTCGGACCAGCGGCCGGTCTGCACCGCAAGGAACATCGGCACCACCATGAGCAGACCCATGACGAGCCCGATCGCCAGCGGCGAGGCGTCCAGCGCCACCGCCTGCAAGGTCAGCGTGAAGCGGCCCGCAGCGAAGGCCACATGGCCCAGCACCAGTAGGCCAATGAGCCGCAGGGGAACAGACGAACCTATTTCGCGTAGCGCCACTGGAGCAGTGTGAAAGGCGGGTCGGCCTGCGGATGGTGCTCAAACACGCCTTCCACTTCAGCACCGATGCGCACCTCTTCCATGGGGTCGCCCAGCAGGTTGCCCAGCATGCGCACACCGGGTGCCCCATCGAGCTCCACCACCACCACCAGGTAGGGGCCGTGGTTGTTCAGACAGGCATGCACGGGGTGCCAGACGCGTTCCCAGCTGTAGATGCGCGCACGCGGCGTCACTTGCTCCCACTCGGGATCGACGGCATGGCAGCCATGGCAGATCCATTCCGGGCCATGCTGCCAGGTGCCACAGGCTTTGCAGTGCTGCACCATCACGCGACCCTCGCGCAGGCCATTCCAGAATGGCGCGGACAGGCCATCGGGCTCGGGCACCGGGATCGGAAGACCGGCCGGCAGGTAAGACTCGTTGGTGGTCATGGTGCTCACAGCGTGGCCTCCGATCCCAGAAGAAGGTTGCTCACCGGCGTGACCATGGGACCTCCGATCACCAGGGCCACATCGTTGCGCGGCGCCTGCGCGGTCGAGGTGCCACGAACCTGGCGCACCGCCTCCAGCACCAGTTCAAAGCCATGCATGTAGCACTCGGCCAGGTTGCCGCCGCTGGTGTTCAGCGGCAGCTTGCCGCTGGGTGAGAGCAGATTCTCCAGTTGCAGGAACTCGTTGGCTTCCTCGGGCTTGAAGAAGCCGTGTTCGGCCAGCGCCATCAGCACGCCGCCGGTGAAATTCTCATAGCTCTGTACCACGCCCACGTCCTTCGGGCCCAATCCCGCCATACGGAACATGTTGGGCGCCACAGTGGAAAAACTCGAACTGGCGTAGTTGGGCTGGTTGTGGGCATTGGCGCCAACCCGGTGGTCCGAGCCGGTGGCCGCACCCAGGATGTAGACAGGGCGGTTCGGGAAATCCTTCGCGCGCTCGGCAGGCACCATGATCACCGCGGCTGCGCCATCGTTCTCCATGCAGCAGTCGAACAGGTGAAACGGTTCGACGATCCAGCGCGAGTTGTCGTATTTGGCCTCGTCCAGCGGCTTGCCATACATCACCGCGCGCGGGTTGGACTGAGCGTGGTGGTAGGACGCCATCGCTATGGCGCGCAGCGCCTCCTGCTTCACGCCATGCTCGTGCATGAACCGGCGCGCCTTCATGGCGAACTTCTGCCCCGGCGCAAGCACGCCATACGGCGCCTGGTAAGCCATGTCGCTCGATATCGTCGTGGCCGTGGGCGCCTTGCCGAACCGTCCGAACTGGCCCTGTGCCAGCGAGCGGTAGGCCACCACGCAATCGGCCAGGCCGGCAGCGATCGCCGCAGCGCCGTTGGCCACTGCGCCGCAGTTGCCGCCACCACCACCGCCCCATTGCATGGTCGTCGATCGCAGTTGCTTTGCGCCGAGCGCCGCCGACATGCGCGAAGGATCGGAGCGGTCGTTGGAATAGGAGGCAAAGCCGTCGATGTCACGCGGGTCGATGCCAGCGTCCTTCGAGGCCGCCAGCACCGCTTTCAGCGCGAGCTTGAACTCGGCGTCAGGCGACTGGCTGTGCTTGTAGTAGGTGGTCTCTCCGATGCCGACGATGGCAACGCGTCCCCTGAGTGATCGATCGGTCATCGAAGCGTCCTCTGTGCCCTTCTTTCGTGTCTGACATCAGACATCAAAATATTTGAAATTCAAATGGATGGACCAATACTAGCATACGAACTATACTGGCTGCCGACTTCAAAAGTCAGCTTGGAGACACCGACTATGCGATGGAAAAACAGGCCCGAAGGCTCCAATTGGGGCGACTTCGGGGAGGACGATCAGATCGGGCGCATGAACCTGATCACCCCGGCCCGGCGACTCGCCGCGGTGCGCGAAGTCACCGAGGGCCTGGCCTTCTCGCTCAGCATGCCGCTGGACTACCCCGGTGGCGCCGAGCTGGTGCCGAGCCGGCGCGCGCCGCGCATCGAAGCCACGCGCCGAGCCACCGGCGAGTACAGCTACAACTTCTGCTTCTCCTGCCAGAACCATTCGCTGTTCGACATCACGTCCGACGACGCGGTGACGATCTGGACGCAGTACTCCACGCAGTGGGATTCGCTGGCGCACTGGGGTCAGGAGTTCGACGCCGACGGCGACGGCGTGGCCGAGCCGGTCTATTACAACGGCTGGCGCGCTGGCGAGCATGTGCTCGGCCCCGACCAGCCGGGCGGTCCCTTCGCGAAGAAACTCGGCATGGAAACGCTGGCCGAGACCGGCGCGCAAGGGCGCGGCGTGATGGTGGATCTGAACGCCGTTCACGGCGAATCACCGGCCGTGGTGGGATACGACGGCCTCATGCGCGCGCTTGAACGGCAGAAGACCGGCGTGGAGGCCGGCGACTTTCTCTGCCTCTACACCGGCTGGGCCGACCTGGTGCTGGCCATGAAGAAGCAGCCCGATTTCGATCGCCTCAAGAAGTCCTGCGCGGTGCTTGACGGCAAAGACACCGCTCTGCTGAACTGGATCACCGACAGCGGGCTGGTGGCCATCTGCGCCGACAACCTGGGCGTGGAAGCAGTGGCCAGCGCGGCCGCCGCCGGCGGCGGACCGAAGCATTCTTTCATGCCGCTGCATGCGCATTGCCTGTTCAAGCTCGGCATCTTTTTCGGCGAGATCTGGAACTTCAGCGAACTCGGCCCCTGGCTGCGCGCGCACAACCGCAGCCGCTTCCTGCTGACGGCACCCCCATTGCGGCTGCCAGGCCTGGTGGGTTCGCCGCCGATGCCAGTGGGAACGGTTTGACTTGACACACTTCGAGGAGAAAGCAACGTGACAGACATCAAGGAACGCGTGGCGGCAGTCACCGGCGCGGCGGGCGGCATTGGCCTGGGCATTGCGCAGCGCCTGGCGCGCGCGGGATACCAGGTGATCGCCATCGACCGGGACCACCAGGTCAACCAGGCCGCCGCGGCCTTGCGCGCGGAGGGTTTCAAGGCTCAGTCGGTGGTGCTCGACATCTCTGACGAGGCGGCCATCTTGCGCATGGTGGCCGAAATCGACGCTCAGCACGGCCGCCTGGACGTGCTGGTGAACAATGCCGGCATCCATCCCAAGGTGAACGGCGAGCGCAACAGCTTCATGAAGATGACCACCGCGCAGTGGAACGAGGTCATCGGTGTGAACCTCACCTCGGCCTTCGTGCTGTGCCGAGAGGTGGCGCCGCTCATGAAGCGCCACCGCTGGGGCCGCATCGTCAACATGTCCTCGCGGGCAGGGCGCACGCTGGTGGACACCGCTGGCATTCACTACGCCGCCGCCAAGGCCGGCATGATCGGCATGACGCGGGTGATCGCCGCCGAGGTCGCGCCGGACGGCATCACGGCCAATTGCATTGCACCGGGCCGCATCGTCTCCCCCATGACAGATCAGGGCAGCGCAGAGCAGCGTGCCATGCTGGTGGGACGCATTCCCGTGGGCCGCATCGGCACACCCGACGAGATCGGCCACGTGGTGCAGTTCCTGGCGTCGGAAGACTCCGGCTACCTGACCGGCACGGTCATCGACGTCAACGGCGGCACGTATATGTGCTGAAAGAGTGAGACCCCCCCCTGCGCCGCTGCGCGGCTCTGGTCTCGTTGGTCTCGAATTGCCAGCTGCGCTCCGGCGCCATGGAACACCAGGATGAACAATGCCAAACGGCGCGGAGCGCCACCCCATCATTTCATCGACGACGCCTGGCTGGCGTTGCGCGACGAGCCGGTGCTCGATCCTGAGCGCCCCATCGTCGATCCGCACCACCACCTGTGGGATCGGCCGCACCACCGCTACCTGCTGCCCGAGATCCTGGCCGACCTGAACACCGGCCACCACGTGCGCGGCACGGTGTTCGCCGAGTGCAGCTCCATGTACCGCGCCGATGGAGACCCCCGCTTCGCCTGCGTGGGCGAAGTCGAGTTCGTCAATGGCATTGCCGCCATGAGCGCCAGCGGCGTTTATGGCCCGGTGCGGGTGGCCGCCGGCATCGTCGGCAAGGTTGATCTCACCCTGGGTGCCTTCGCCGAAGACGTGCTGCGTGCCTGCATGGAGCGGGCACCCGACCGGTTTCGGGGCATCCGCCACATGGCCGCCTGGGACGCCAGCCCCGAGGTGAGCACGCTGCTGCGTCCGCCTCCGCACGACCTGCTGTTGAACCCGGCTTTTCGCGAGGGCCATTCGGTGCTGGGGCGCCTGGGTCTGTCGTTCGACGCCTGGGTGTACCACCCACAGTTGCCGCAGCTCATCGAGCTGATCGACGCCAACCCGCACACGCCGGTGGTGCTGAATCACCTGGGCGGGCGCGCCGGACTAGGCCCTTACGCAGGCCGGCAGGACGAAGTCTTCAAACAGTGGAAGGCGTCGATCCTGGCACTGGCCGAACGGCCCAACGTCACGGTCAAGCTCGGTGGGATCGGCATGCGCCTGGGCGGCTTCGACTTCCATGAACGCGACCTGCCACCCACCTCGGAGGAACTCGCCGAGGCCTGGGGTCCATACGTACACACCTGCATCGAGGCGTTCGGCACCTCACGGGCGATGTTCGAAAGCAACTTCCCGGTCGACAAGTCGTGCTGCAGCTACCGCGTGTTGTGGAACACGTTCAAGCGACTGGCCTCCGGCTTCTCCGAATCGGAGAAAGCAGACCTCTTCGCCGGCAGCGCGGTGCGCAGCTACCGGCTGCCCCCCGAGCTGGCGCAACCCGCGCCACGGCAGCCATGAGCACCGCATCGCCTCGCGTGGCCCTGGTCACGGGCGCAGCCAGCGGCATCGGCCTGGCCATTGCCACGCAGTTGGCCAAGGACGGCTTCGTCACCGTCATGCTCGATCGGTCTGCCAGCATCACCTCCATCGCCGCCGATGTCGCAGGACAGACCCATGCCATCGTCTGCGACGTGGCCGACGAAACTGCCATCCACGCCGCCGTCGAGGCGGTCGACGCGCGTTACGGCCGTTGCGACGTGCTGGTCAACAACGCCGGCATCCACCCCAAGCGCGAAGGCGGCAAGTTCCTCATTGAACAAATCCCCATGGCGCAGTGGCAGGAGGTGATGGCCGTCAACCTGACATCGGCGTTCGTGTTCTGCCAGCGCGTGATGCCGCTGATGCGCCGGCACCGCTGGGGCCGAATCATCAACATCTCTTCTCGCGGCGGCCGCACCGCCTCACCGGTGGCGAGCGCCCACTACGCAGCCACCAAGGCGGGACTGATCGGTTTCACCCGCATCGCGGCACTGGAAGGAGCGGTCGACGGCATCACCGCCAACTGTGTCGCGCCCGGCCCCATTGAGAGCGCCATGACCGCCGGTTCATCGCCCGAGGTGCGCGCCGCCTTCGCCCGCAGCGTGCCGCTGGGCCGCTACGGAGACCCCGAAGAAATCGCCTCGGCGGTCAGCTACCTGGCGGGCGACGGCTCTTCCTTCATCACCGGCGCCATTTTCGACATCAACGGTGGCACCTACATGCCCTGAGCCCTTTCCATGACCGACACCTACCAGCGCGAAACCTTCTCCCTCCGCGAACTCACCATCGGCCAGGTGCTGCGCAAGCAGCGCAAACGCTTTGGTGACAAGACCTTCCTCACCGAACTCTGGACCGGCCGGCAGTGGACGTACGCCGAACTCGACGACTTTGCCAACCGGGCGGCGCAGGTGCTGCGTGGCCTGGGCGTGGAAAAGGGCCAGCACGTGGGCCTGATGCTGGGCAACTCGGCCGAGCACCTGGCGCTTTTCCTCGGCCTGGGCAAGCTGGGGGCGGTCTCGGTGCCGGTGAACACCGCCGCGCGCGGCGATCTTCTGCGTTACTACATGAGTCACGGAGATGCGTCGCTGGTGATCGTCGACGAAGCGCTGGCACCCCGCCTGGCCGAGGTGTTGCCGCAGCTGGAACTGGTGCGCGGCGTGGTGGTGCTCGGTGCCGACGGCCAGCCCGCTTCCGCAGAAAGCCTCTCCCAGTCCAAACCGGCGCACGACCTGGCGACCCTGCTCGCCGCCGCTTCCACGGAGGAACCGCAGGCCGACGTCAAGTGCTCCGACCTGCTGATGCTGGCCTTCACCAGTGGCACCACCGGGCCGTCCAAGGCCAGCATGTTGCCGCACGCTGCCGCGCTCACCTACGGCACCAGTGCCGCCGAGGCGCAGGGATACCGCGAGTCCGACGTGTTCTACATCTGCCTGCCGCTGTTCCACAACAACGCCCTGCTCGCCGCCTTCTGCGCCGCGCTGGTCTGCGGGGGTTCGGTGGCGATCTCGCAGCGTTTTTCGGCCTCTCGCTTCATGGATGAGATCCGCCGCTCGGAGGCGACCATCACCAACTTCCTCGGCGCCATGTCCAACTTCCTCTGGAGCCAGCCGCCCCGGCCTGACGACACGGACAACCGCTTGCGCCTGGTCAGCATGTCGCCCATGCCGGGCTTCATCCCGGAGTTCGAGAAACGCTTCGGCCTCAAGGCGATGAGCAACTACGGTCTGTCCGATTTCGGCACCGTGAGCGCCTTCGTGCCTGGCGCGCCGGTCAGCAAGCTGGGCTCCATCGGGAAGGCACGGCGCGATTTCGAGCTTCGTGTGGTGGACGACGACGACTTCGAATGTCCGACGGACGTGGTCGGCGAACTCGTGATCCGCTCGCACGAGCCGTGGCGGGCGACCACCGGCTACTACAAGATGCCCGAGGCCACGCTGGCCGCACACCGCAACCAGTGGTTCCACACCGGCGACCGCGCGCGCTGCGATGCCGACGGCTACTTCTGGTTTGTCGACCGAAAGAAGGACTGCATCCGCCGACGCGGCGAGAACATCTCGGCCTACGAGGTCGAACAGGTGATGGCCCGGTTTGACGCCGTGGCCAACGTGGCGGTGTTTCCGGTCAAGACACCGGAGGGCGATGAGGAGGTGGGTGCCAGCGTGGTGCTGCGCGAAGGCCAGACCCTGAGCGAAGCCGATCTGGTGCAGCACTGTGCCCGCAACATGTCGTACTTCATGGTGCCTCGGTATGTGCAATTGCTGCCGGAGCTGCCCGTCACGGTGAACCAGAAGGTGGAGAAGTTCCGCCTCAAGCAGGCCATGGAAGCCTCGCTGGCGTCGGTGTGGGATCGTGAACGCAGCGGCATCGTGCTCGAGCGTTGAAACACCAGGAGCACGGCATGGCAACCAACACCGTGGCGGGTTTCGTGGGACTGGGCATGATGGGCCTGCCCATGGCGGAACACCTCGCCGCTTCCGCGGGCATGGACGTGCGCGTGTACGACCAGTCTGCCGCGCGCATCGAACTGCTGCACGCCCATCCGGCATGGGGCCATGCGCTGCATGCCGTGTCTTCCCTGCGCGACCTCGCGGTGTGCGACGTGGTGATCACCATGCTCCCCAACAGCGCCGTTACCGACGCCGTGGTGCTGGGCGATCCGCAGAACCCGGGTCTGTGCACGGTGTTGAAGGCGTCCACCGTGGTGGTGGACATGGGCTCGTCCGATCCCGTGCGAACGCGTGAACTCGCTCAGCGCATGGCCAAGGACGGCATCACCCTGCTCGACGCGCCGGTCTCCGGTTCGGTGGCCAAGGCGCGGTCCGGCACGCTCTCCATCATGGTGGGCGGCCCCGATGCAGCCTTTGATCGCGTGCGCGCCGTGCTCCAGGCCATGGGCAGCCAACTCATCCGCACGGGCGAGGTGGGTTCGGCCCACGCCATGAAGGCGCTCAACAATTACGTGTATGCGGCCGGCCTGCTCGCCACCAGCGAAGCCCTGCTCGTGGCGCGCCGCATGGGACTGGACCTGAACGTCTTTGCCGACGTGCTCAACGCCTCCAGCGGACGCAACGTGGCCACTGAGACCAAACTGCGCCAGTTCATGATTTCGCGCGAGTTCAATGGCGGCTTCGCACTCGGCCTGCAGGCCAAGGACCTGGCCACCGCGCGCGGCCTGCAGCAGGCCACCGGTGTGAAGGCGCCCCAGATGAACCTCTGCGCAGATCTGTGGAAGCAGGCGGTGAACGAACTCGAAGTGGGCGTGGACAACACCGCCATCCTTCGCCTGCTCGAACGCCACAGCGGCATCGACACCTGATCTCCACCCACAGGACTGCACACCATGTCACTGATCCAGATCCGCAAACGCTCGCTGACGGTGGAGACCACTTTCCACGAAGGCGGCCCGCCCACCGACAAGCCCCTGCGCATGGCGGCCAGCTGCGCCGTCATTCACAACCCCTATGCGGGCCGCTACGAGCCAGACCTCATGCCCTTCATGCAGGAACTTCGCTCGCTGGGCACGCTGCTGGCCCAGGAACTGGTGGACACGCTGGGCGGGCGCGACCAGATCGAGGTCTACAGCAAGGCCGCCATCGTGGGCATCGACGGCGAAATGGAACACGGCGCGGTCTGGCACGAGGCCGGCGGCTGGGCCATGCGAACGGTGCTGGGCGAACCCAGGGCGATGGTGCCCGCGGTCAAGGCCGTGGCCAGTGCCGGGTACCGCGTGATGGTGCCGGTTCACTACATCCATGCTTCGTATGTGCGCAGCCATTTCAACAGCATGGAGATTGGCATCCAGGACGCACCGCGCCCGAAGGAGATTCTGTTCGCCTTGGTCATGGGCACCGGCGGACGCGTCCATTCGCGCCTGGGCGGGCTGACCAAAGAAGCCGTCTCGGTGAAGGATGGGCAACGATGAACGCCAACGGCATGCGCACCATCGCCAGCGGGCTCGACTTTCCAGAGGGACCGGTCGCTCTGCCGGACGGCAGCTTTCTCGTGGTCGAGGTGGCCAGCGGGCGGCTCACACGCATTCAAGCCAATGGCCGCAAGCAGACCGTGGCCGAGCTGGGCGACGGCCCCAACGGCGCCGCGCTCGGGCCGGACGGCAAGGTCTACGTGTGCAACAACGGCGGCTTCGCCTGGCACATCGAAAACGGCAAGCGCCACGTGGTGGGGCCCAGCGCCGACTACCAGGGAGGTCGCATCGAGCGCGTCGATCTGGACACCGGCGCGGTCGAGGTGCTCTACACCCACATCGGCCCGCACAAGCTGTGCGGCCCCAACGACCTGGTGTTCGACCGCGAGGGCGGCTTCTGGTTCACCGACCTGGGCAAGACCAGGGCACGCGACATGGATCGCGGCGGTGTGTACTACGCACGCACTGACGGCAACCTGATCCGCGAGGTGATCTTCCCGATCTCCAAACCCAATGGCGTGGGCCTTTCGCCCGACGAGAAAACCTTGTACGTGGCCGAGACCGAGACCGGCCGTCTGTGGGCGTTCGACATCACGGGGCCTGGCGAAGTGGCTCGCCAACCGCGCCCTTCGCCCAATGGCGGCCGCCTGGTGGTGGGCCTGCCCGGCCTGCAGATGCTGGACTCGATGGCGGTGTGCGCCGACGGCACCGTGTGCTGCGCCACGCTGATCCGGGGTGGCATCACCCTGGTCTCGCCCGATGGCCAGGACGTGCGCCACGTGCCCATGCCCGATGGCCACACCACCAACATCTGCTTCGGCGGCCCCGATCTGAAGACCGCGTACATCACGCTGGCGCACCGGGGTGAGCTGGTTGCCACAGCCTGGGACCGGCCGGGACTCAAGCTGAATTTTTCGGGCTGGTGAGGCCCGCGCTCAGAAAGGGGTCAGCACGGCACCGCCGCAGACCGAGATGCACTGCCCCGTGACATAGCCCGAGAGCGGCGTCACCAGAAACTCCAGCACGTTGGCGCAGTCTTCCACATCACCAAAGCGGCGCAGCGGAATACGCCGCATTTCCTTTTCGGTGTGCATGTTGCGGCCCTCCGACTGTTTTCGGATGCGCTGCGTCAGCATGCCGCCGGGCGAGAGGCAGTTCACGCGGATGCCATCGGGCCCAAGCTCGGCGGCCAGGTGGCGCGTGAAATGCAGCACCGCCGCCTTGGCAACCGAATAAGGGGTGAGGTTGGCGCCGGACTTTGAGGCGTCGAGCGCCACCATGGTGGCCACGTTCACGATGACGCCGCTGCGCTGCTCACGCATCGTCGGCGCCACCTCCTGGCAGCAGAGCGCCGCGCTGTGGTAGTTCACGCCGAACATTTGCGCCATGTCCTCGTCGGTGAACTTCGACGCCGCACTGCGCTCCACCGGAGAAAAGGCACCACCCGCGTTGTTGACCAGGATGTCGATGCGGCCAAACTCGGCCAGGGTCTGCTGCACCAGTGCGCGTGCGGCTTCGCGTCGGGTGAGGTCGCCCTGCACACCGAGGCTGCGCCGTCCGAGCGCGCGCACCTCGTCAGGCACGGTCGCAGCGGTGAGCTCCTCGCCGAACTCGCGCGACGAGGCCAGGTCGATGTCGGCCACCACCACGTCGGCGCCGAGCGTGGCCAGGCGCAGCGCGTACGCGCGGCCCAGGCCGCGCGCCGCACCGGTGACGATGGCCACCTGCCCCTCCAGTTTCAACATGTCTTCAGAGACCGCCCATGGAACAGCCGATTTCTTCCTTCGTTCCGTACAGCGCCTCGAAGTCGGCCATCTTCATGTCGGTGTTGAGGATCTCCAGCGCGTCGTACCGGTCGGTCACGTTGTCGCGCACCTTGGCCACCGGCAGGCGCGTGATGAACTGGTGATCCCAGTCGCGGAAGTAGCCAGGCACGTTGGCCGGCCGCACCGTTTCAAGACCGCGCACGATGGCGGCCGCATCGGTGGATTTTTCCTTCGTGATCGCCGCCAGGATCATGTTCATGCACACCCAGCCCTGGGCCATGCTGGCCGAAGCCGGCGTGCCCTTGGCCTTGCGCACGGCCTCGTTGAAGGCGCGTTCGGCGGGGCCGTTGGCCGGGTTGTTGAAATGCCAGTACTTGCCCATGATGCCGGACAGGCCGTTCTGCGACCAGATGTCTTCATCGGCCACCGTGAGGCTGGCCAGCGGAATGCGGCCACGCAGGCCGAACTCGTTGTACTGCTTGAGAAAGGCGGTGAGGTCGGTGCCCGCGATGCCCAGCGCCACGGCGTCGGGTCGCGCCTGTCGGATCTTCAGGATGATGGAGCTGAAATCCGTCGTGCCCACGGCCGCCGAATCGACGCCCAGGTCCGTGCCACCAGCGGCCTCCAGTTCTTTTTTCAGCATCTGGTAGGCCTCCTGGCCATAGGCGTAGGCACCCACCAGGAAGTACCAGCGCTTGCCAATGGGCAGCAGCTGGCGCGCCACCAGCTTGGCATAAACCGGCGGCGGCGCATTGTTGCGAAACACATAGCGGTTGCAGTTCTTGCCGGTGATCTCGCGCGCCAGCGCGGCACTGATGATGGTAGGCATCTTGCCGCTGGCCGCCGTCGAGGCAATGGCCAGGCCGGTGGCGCTGTTGCTGCCGCCGATCACCGCCGCCACCTTGTCCTCCTGGATGAGTTTCTGCATGTTCTGCTGAGCACCCAGGGGATTGGGCTCGTCGTAGGCCACCCACTGGATGGGACGACCCAGCACCTGGTTGTTCGCCTGGTCCAGCGCAATCTTGATGCCCAGCGAGGCGGCTTCGCCCTGCAGCGCAAACGGGCCCTGGCGCGGCAGCAGGCTGCCGAGTTTGATCGGCGCATTGCCCTGCGAAAACACCAGGGCCGGTGCGCCCAGAATGGCCGCGCCGGCACCAGCGGTTTGCAGGAGCCGGCGGCGACCTGCGGAAAAATGCGATTCATGTGTCATGGTTGTCTCCTTCGGTGAATGAATGAGGGGCCTGCGAAAAAATAATCAGACGGCATCGGCCTGCACGGGCTCCACCAGACCCAGCAGGCGTGCCTGCAGAGCCTGGTCGTCGGCCAGCGCCGTGGCATCGCCCTCGAAGGCGACCTTGCCGTTGACCAGCACCACCGCGCGGTCGACGATGGAAAGCACCTGCTCGGCGTGGTGCTCCACCAGCACCATGGCCACGCGACCGCGCAGCTTCTGCACGGCGGCCATCACCTCGTTGACCACGGCCGGGGCGAGCCCTTCGAAAGGTTCGTCGAGCAGGATCAGCCGGCTGGGTGTGAGCAAGGAGCGTGCGATCGCCACCATCTGCCGTTCGCCGCCCGAGATGTTTTCCGCGCGCGACTTGCGCACCGTGGACAGGCGCGGAAAGAGTTCATAGACCTCTTCCAGCGACATGCCGCCCGGGCGCAGGGCGATCAGCAGGTTGTCCTGCACCGTCAGGTTGGGAAACAGGCGACGCCCCTCGGGCACCATGGAGATACCCAGGCGGTTGATCTCGAAGGGGCGCAAGTTCTGGATCTCGCGCCCATTCCAGACGATGCGACCCTCGTCGGCCGGCAGCATGCCGTAGAGCGCGCGCAGCAAGGTGGTCTTGCCCACGCCATTGCGACCGAGCAGGGCCACGGCTTCACCTTCATGCACCCGCAGGTCGATGCCATCCAGAATGCGGCCACCCCCGTAGCCGGCCGCCAGGCCGCTGGCCTGCAGCACCACCGGCGTGGCTGCTCGCGGCACGCGCTCGGCGGCTGCCGCACTGCGCACCTCGGCCGAACTGCCCAGGTAGGCGCGCACCACCTCGGGGTTGGCCGCCACCTCGGCCGGCTTGCCATCGGCGATCAGCCTGCCCTGGTGCAGCACGGTGATGCGGTCGGAGAGCGCGAGCACGCGGTCGATGTCGTGTTCGATCAACACCACGCCGTGCGAACGCGCCAGGGCCTGGATCAACCCGGCCACGCGCTCGCGATCGGCTTCGCCCAGCCCTGCCAGCGGTTCGTCCAGCAGCAGCAGGCGCGCTTCGGTGGCCAGGGTGATGCCGATCTCCAGCAGGCGGCGCTCACCGTGCGAAAGATCGGTACACAGCTCGGCCGCGCGATCGGCCAGGCCCACCGCCTCCAGCACCGACCACGTGCGCGCATTGATCTCCTCCGATGTGTGGGCGTCGCGCCAGAAGGCGTGTGCAGCCGGCCGCGTGGCCTGCACCGCCAGGCGCACATTCTCGAACGCCGTGAGATGGGTGAACACGCTGACGATCTGAAACGAGCGCGCCAGACCCAGGCGAATGCGCTGGTGCATCGGCAGACGCGTGATGTCGCGGCCGAGGAAGCGAACCACGCCCGCGTCGGCCGGCAGCACGCCGCTGAGCATGTTGAAAAAGGTGGTCTTGCCCGCGCCATTGGGGCCAATGAAACTGTGCAGCGTGCCCGCATGCACGTCGAAGTCATACCCCGCAGCCACGGTGAGCGAGCCGAATTTCTTGGTGAGACCCCGCACGCTGAGCAGCGGCTCGCCCTTCTGCGGGACGACCGCCGCCATCGGGGCGTATGGCGCAATGCGGGCAGGACGTGCTGGAATGCCCTCGCGCACCAGCGTCCAACCCTTGCGACCCAGAAAGCGCCGCAGCAGGCCATGGATGCCCTCGGGTGCCACCAGCACCACCAGCATGATCAGTGGCGCGAACAACAGCCACCAGTTGTTGATGATGGCGCTGAGCTGGTCTTCCAGCACGATGAAGACGATGGCACCCCAAAGCGCACCCACGAAGTGGTGCATGCCGCCCAGCACCGTCATGAGCAGCGCGTCGGCCGCGTGCTCCCAGCTCAGCGGGTTGGCGTACACACCGCGCATGAAGAGCGTGAGCATGCCGCCGGCCAGGGCGGTGATCGCCGCCGAGATCACAAAGCCGGCGAGCTTGATGCGCTGCACGTCGTAACCCAGGCTGGAGGAGCGCTGTTCGTTGTCGCGGATGGCCTGGAACAATCGCCCGAGCGGTGAATGTGCCAGGCGCCACATCAACCACAGCGTCACGAGCACCGTGACCACGACAAAGACGTGCAGGGCCACGGCCGATTCCAGCACCGGCCGGGGCACGCGCTGCAGGCCGTTTTCGCCACCGGTGAGGTCCGTCCATTTGTAGGCGATCTCGTAGGCGATCTGTGCGCACGCCAGACTCAAGAGTGAAAAATACAGGCCCCGCCTTCGCAGGATGAGTGCCCCCACGGGCAGCGCCACCAGCGCAGTGAAGACAACGGCAAAAGCCAGGCCCGCGAATTCGTTGACATCGCCAAACCAGTGCAGCAGCGAAAGTGCCGCCGCGTAGCCGGCCAGCCCAAAGAACACCGAGCCGCCAAAGGGCACCAGGCCCAGATAGCCCACCAGCAACGAAATGCCAGCGGCATAGAGCACGTAGATGGCGATCTGCGTGACGCGGCCCAGCGGCAGCGTGGTCACCAGGGTCAGCAAGCTGAGCACCACCAGCGCGGCCGCCACCTGGGCCACGGGGTGTTTGAAAAGGCGCTTCATGAAAAATGTTCCCAGTGCTCGCCAAAGAGGCCGCGCGGTCGCACCAGCAGGATCGCCGCCATCAGCAGGTACATCGCCACACCGGCGGCCTGCGGGAAGAACTGCGTGCTCATGGCCGTCACCAGGCCCACCAGCAGGCCCGCGACCACCGCGCCACCATACGAACCCAGGCCGCCGATGGTCACGATCACGAAGGCCGGCATGATGGCCTGCGCAGACATGCTGGGCGTGACCGACCACAGGGGCGCGGCCAGCACGCCCGCCGCGCCCGCGAGCATGCAACCCACGCCAAACGCGCCGGTCAGCACGAGCGGCAGGTTGATGCCCAGCATGCCCACCATCTGCGGGTCTCGGCTCCCTGCGCGCAGGATGCGGCCGTAGGGCGTGAAGGACAGAAAGGCCCAGAGCAACAAGAGAATTGCCACGGTGATGAAAAGCACCGCCACGCGGTAGGTGGTGGTGAGGATGGGGCCGTATTCGATGAAGCCTGAGAACACCTCGGGCGGAGAGAGTGGCTGCGCGCTCGACCCCCAGGTGGTTCGGATCACGGCCTCGATGAACAGCGACAGCGCGAAGGTGAGCACCAGCGTCATCAGGGGGTCCTTGCCGTAGAGACGGCGCACCAGCACACGCTCGACCACGATACCCACCAGACCCACCCCGATGGGCGCAAGCAGCACCGCAGCCCAGCCGAACTCGCGCTGCAGCGTCAGGGCAAAGTAAGCGCCCAGGGCAAAAAATGCGCCGTGGGCCACGTTCACGATGCCCAGCAGACCGAACACGATCGACAGACCGATCGAGATCAGGATGAAGAGAAAACCGAGCACGAGACCGTTGACGGTCTGAGAGAGGATGGCGTCAAGCATATCGTCTCAATATATCATTGGACCAACCATTGGTGCAATAGAGGTTCCCCATCCATCAACCATCCTTTGCCACTACGATTGCGCCCATGAAAACCTCACCCCCCTCCTCCAGCTTCGGCATCCAGCCGATCAGCCCTCAGCGCATCTACCAGGAAGTGGCCAGCCAGTTGCGGCGCAACATTTCCGAAGGCAAGCTGCGGCCGGGCGACAAGCTGCCGCCCGAGCGTGACCTGGCGCAGATGTTCGGCGTGAGCCGCAACACCATGCGCGAAGCCCTTCGGGCGTTGGAGCTGAGTGGCTTGATCGAGCTCAAGCTGGGGTCTGCCGGCGGCGCATTCGTGCTGCCGGGCAGTTCGAACGCGGTGGTCAATGGCATGCGCGACCTCTATTTCCTCGGCGCCATCACACCCGACCACCTCACCGCCGCGCGGATCTCGGTCAGTTCTGCGGTGATCCGCATGGCCTGCGAGAACATGACGGACGAAGACCTGGCCGAACTCGAGCGCAATGTGGCCATGGCCGAAGAGATGCACAACGCGGGCAGCTTCGAAGAGCGCACCAAGTACCACCAGGCCTTCCATGTGCTGCTGGCCAAGGCCACGCACAACCCCATCCTGCTGGCCACCACCGAGGGCATCGTGGAGATCCTGCGCCAGTTCGTGAAGGCCATCGGCCCCACGGAGGACCAGACCTACACCCTGCCGTCGCGCAAGCGGCTGCTCGCCCACCTGCGCAAGCGCGACGCCGAGAAGGCCGTGAAGGAAATGGTTTCCGCACTGACCAAGCTCCACCAGGGCTACATGGTCAAGGCGCGCGGGCTGCCACCCGGCAAACCGGCCTCGGCCGCCAGCGCTGGCGCTAGCGCTGAACCTGCACGCCGGCCGCCTCGCGGTCCCACGCCGAAGAAAGGTCGCGCTCGAGCGCCTGGCGCAACCTGAACTTCTCCACCTTCTGGTTCACGGTGGTGGGCAGTTCTGCAAGAAACTGGATGTAGCGAGGCACCATGAAGTAAGCCATGTTGCGCTGGCAATGTTCGATGAGGTCCAGCTCACTCAATGCACTGCCATCCCTGCGCACCACCACCGCACCCACTTCCTCGTCGTTGGTGTCGGTGGCCACGGGCACCACGGCTGCATGGGCCACACCAGGATGGGTGGCGATGATCTGCTCCACCTCGAAGGCCGAGATGTTCTCACCCCGGCGGCGAATGCAGTCCTTCTTGCGGTCGACGAACCAGAGGTAGCCATCGGCGTCGCACACGCCGCGATCGCCGGTGTGAAACCACTGGTTGCGGTGCGCGGCCAGCGTGGCCTCGGGCATCTTGTAGTAGCCGGTGGCCGCCCGCCAGGGGTCGTCGCTCTGCAGCACGATCTCGCCCACTTCACCGGGCGCCACCTCGAAGTCGTCCTCGTCCACGATGCGCACCTGGAAACCCCGGCGCGGCTTGCCGATCGAGCCCAGCTTCTGCGCTGGCTCGTGTTCAGTGAACGCGGTGACCATGGCAAAGTCTGACAGGCCATAGTTGTTCATGGCCTTGAGTCCAAAGCGCTTCTCGAACTCGGCGGCATACTTCGGCGTGGGGGCCATGCTCACCAGGCGAAGCTGGTTGTCGGCGTCGGCCGGTGACGGCGGGCTGCTCCAGAGAAAACTGGACATGGCGCCGAGAAAATTGGTGATGGTGGCACGGTGTTCGCGGATTTCACTCCAGAAGCGCGAAACCGAGAAGCGTCGCGACAGCACCACCGAGGCACCACAAACCAGGGCCGCTCCGCTGGCCGCCAGCAAGGCATTGTTGTGGAACAGCGGGAGACAGACGTAGAACACATCGGACTCGCGGTAACCCTGCGCCTCAGCGGCACTGGTGCCGTAAGTGAGCGCGGCCGCGTGCGAGAGCATGCTGCCCTTGGACGGACCGGTGGTGCCCGAGGTGTAGGCAAGCATCAGCAGGTCAGAGCACTTCACATCCAGTCCACGCGCGGCTTCGCTGGCGGCGCCCACCGCCTCGGTGAAATCGGCCACCTCGTGTGAACCGGCGCTCACGGACGTGCCTGGCGCTTCACCCGGTGTACGCACCACCAACACGCGCCGGATTGCAGGCAGATCAGGCAGCACTTCGTCGAGGCGCTCCAGCAACGAGTCCTCCACCACCACCGCTTCGCAGTCCGATTGCGTGAGGTAATAACGCAGCAACTCCCCGCGCGCAGCGGTGTTCACCGGCACCGACACCGCACCAAGCTTTCCGATACCAAAGAACAGCGCCAGGTGCTCGGCACCATTGCCGAGGAACACGCCCACATGCGCACCGCGACGAAGACCGAAGGTTTCCAGCGCATGGGCCACGCGGTTGGACCAGGCGTCCATCTGGGCATAAGTGAAACGCCTGCCCGTGGCAATTTCAGTGAGAAAGACCTTGTCAGGATGCGCGGCCGCCTGCCTGGCGAGCACGCGCGCGATGGTCAGGTCGCTCAGGGCATAGGTGTCGGCATCGACGGCCGGGGCAAATGCGTTCAAGGTGGCGCTCACTCGCTGGAGATGTTGTTGCGCCGGATGATGTCTTTCCAGCGTTCGTTGTGCCGCACCAGCAAGGCACGGAATTCGTCGGGCGTGCTGCTGGTGGCGATCACGCCTGCCTTGGCCATGGTCTCGCGGTAGCTCGGATCGGCCACGGCCTGCTTCATCGCCTCCGCCAGCCTGGCCACCACAGGGGCGGGCGTGCCTGCGGGCGCGAGCATGCCAAAGAAGATCTCGAAGGTGAGGTCCGGTGCGCCGGCCTCGGCCACGGTGGGCAAATCAGGCACCGCAGGATCGCGCCGGGGCGTGGTCACGGCCAGGCCTTTGAGGCGGCCAGCCTTGACCAGTTGCGAAGCCGCAGAAGTGGAGCCAAGCATCATGTCGACCTGGCCGGACATCATGGCGTTGAAGCCATCGACCTCGCCCTTGTAGGGCACGTGCAGCATGTCGATGCCGGCCGAGGACTTGAACAGCTCACCGATCAGGTGCGGCGCACTGCCATTGCCCGAGGACGCAAAGCTGAGCTTGCCCGGCTGGGTCTTGGCCAGCGCCACCAGATCGGCCACGGTGCTCACCGGCAAGCCTGGGCGCGTGGTCATGATCCAGGAAGAAATGGCCGCCAGGCTCACGGGCGCGAACGCCGTCAAGGGGTCGTACAGGGGCTCTTTTTTCAGATGCGGCGCCACCGACATCGGGCTGTTGCCACCCCAGCCCAGCGTGTAACCATCGGGTGCGGCACGCGCTACCACGTTCATGCCGATCATGCCGCTGGCACCCGTTCGGTTCTCGACCACGAAGGCCTGCCCCAACTGCTTTGTCAGCAAGGCCGCTATCAGGCGCGCCGACACATCGGTGGCACCAACGGCGGTGAACGGCACCACGATCGTGACCGGGCGCGAAGGATAGTTCGATGCGGCCTGCTGCGCATGCAGCGGGGCGCTGGCCAGTGTGACGAAGGCACAGGCGAGCGCGAGGATTTTTCGGAAATGCCGGTTCATGTCTCTTCCTTTTCTGATCTGGTGCACAGTGGATCGTTGTGCAACGGTATGTTAGCCTAATTGGTCCATCCATTCAATCATTGAGACAAATGCCCGAGAACAGCGCTCCGCTCCGCACGCCTTTCCAGCCACCCGACGCCCCGGGTCCTCTGCAGGGCCTGCGAGTGCTGGAGACGGGTGATCAACACCTGGACCACTGCGGCCTGCTGATGGCCGCCATGGGCGCCGACGTGGTGAAGATCGAGCCACCCTCGGGCAGCCCCTCCCGGCGCATCGCGCCGTTTCTGAACGACACGCCAGACCCCGAGCACTCGCTATTCTTCTGGGCCTACAACCGGGACAAGCGCTCGCTCGTGCTGGACCTGGAAACACCAGCGGGCCGCCAGGATTTGCTGCGCCTGCTGGAGAGCACCGATGTGCTGCTATGCGGTCGCCAGGACGAACTCGCCCGGGCCACCGGCATGAACCTGGCCGAATTGGGCCAGCGCTTTCCTGCACTGATCACCGCGCGCATCACGCCCTTTGGCGACGCCGGCCCCTGGAAGGACCATGCAGGCAGCGACCTGGTGCACCTGGCACTGGGGGGCGTGATGATGAACTGCGGCTACGACCCCGACCCCTCCGGGCACTACGACGTGCCTCCCATTGCCCCACAGGCTTTCCACGCCAGCCACATCGCTGGTGAGCAGGCCCTGGTGGGCATTCTGGGCGCGCTCGTGGCACGCCACGCCAGCGGCCAGGGCCAGGACGTGAGTTGCGCGGTGCACACCGCGGTGTCCACCTCCACCGAGATGGACCTGATGAACTGGGTGATGCGCGGCGCCGCGCAACACCGCCAGACCTGCCGGCACTCGGCCGAGATCCTCAACCCGGCAACGCCCCTGGCCCAGACCAAGGACGGCCGCTGGAACCTGGGCTGGATGGTGACGGCGGGCGACGAGGCCAACGTGGTGCGCTTTCTGCAGGCACACGGGGCGGCCCACGACCTGACCGCGCCGGATGGACAACGCGACCCGAAGAAGCGCGACGTGCCTGGCGCAGTGCCTTTCGACGAACACCGCGCCCATGTGTTCGAGGTGGTGCAGCGCTTCGTGCGAGGCTTTCTCTACGAGGACCTCCCCTGGCAGGACGCGCAGGCACAGGGGTTGATGTGGTCACCCCTGCGAAGACCGCACGAGAGCCTGGACGACCCGCACTGGCAGGCGCGCGGCAGCCACGCCTGGATCGAACATCCTGAACTGGGCCGAGCCCTGCCCTATCCGCGCGGCAAGTGGCTGTCCACCGCCACCGGCTGGCAGGCCCGACGTCGTGCGCCGCTGCTGGGCGAGCACACGGCGGAGGTGCTGGCCGAGCGGCGTTCTGCACCGTCGGTGAAGGCGGTGAGCCGGCCTGCGCGCCTGTCGGCGCGCGGCAAGCCATTCGCTTTGCAAGGCGTGCGCATTCTCGATTTTTCCTGGTTCCTCGCTTCCGCTGGCGGCACACGCATGGTCACGGCCCTGGGCGCCGAATGCATCAAGGTGGAATGGAAGGCGAATGCCGATGCGCGCCTGGGCGCCAACGCGCCCGAAGGCGGGCGCGAGGCGAGGCGCACCGCCACTGGGCCGCTGCCCGGACTGAACCTGCCCGAGATGGGCGGCCACTTCAACCACAAGAATGCCGGCAAGCGCGGCCTCTCGCTCAACATTCGCGACCCCCGCGGGCTGGAGATCGCGCGCCAGCTGGTGGCGGTGAGCGATGTGGTGGCCGAGGGCTTTTCGCCCGGCGTGATGGAGCGCTGGGGCCTGGGCTACGAGGCCATGAAAGCCATCCGCGCCGACATCATCTATGTGCAGCAATCGGGCATGGGCGCCAATGGCCTGTATGGGCGCATGCGCACCGTGGGACCGATCGCAGCCGCCTTTACCGGCCTGTCGGAAATGTCGGGCCTGCCGGAACCCGCACCGCCGGCAGGCTGGGGCTATTCCTACCTGGACTGGATCGGTGCCTACAGCTTTGCGCAGGCCATCCTGGCCGGCCTGCTGCACCGCCAGCGCACTGGCGAGGGCCAGTGGGTGGATGCCTCGCAGTGCGAGAGCGGGCTCATGGTGTGCGGCGTGAGTGCGCTCGAATGGGCTGCGCACCGACGTGCGTTTCGACGCAACGGCAACCGATCACCCTGGAACACCTGCGCGCCGCACGGCGCCTATCGCTGCCTGGGCCACGACCGCTGGATTGCGATTGCCTGTGAAACGCAGGCCGCCTGGGAAGCCTTCGTGCGAGCCAGCGGCGTCACCGCACTGGCGAGCGACGCACGGTTTGCCACGCTGGCCGGCCGCCTCGCACACCAGGACGAACTCGACGCCCTGGTAGAACAATGGACGCGCACGCAGGAGCCCTACGCCTGCATGGCGCTGCTGCAAGCGGCGGGTGTGAGCGCAGGCGTCTGCCAGTCCGCCGAAGACCGCTGCGAGCACGACCCACAGCTCGCGCAGGAGCAGTGGATGACCGAGGTGGCGGCGGAAAAAATCGGCACCTGGCCGATCACCGAGATGCCGTTCAAGCTATCGGCCACGCCATCGCATGTGGGCGGTCTGCCCGATCGCGGCGCACCGCTGTACGGCGAGGACAACGAGTACGTGCTGGGCGAGCTGCTGGGTTACAGCACCTCGACCATCCGCGACCTTGCGCGCGACGACGTGATCTGAAGGATCAGGCCAGGCCCAGGGCCTTGCGCTCGCGGAACACGAAGTCTTCCTGCGTGCGCTGGCCCGACTCCCAGCCCGGCACCGGTTGCGGCGCGTTGGCGGCCACCGGCACCACCTGCTTCCAGTCGGCCACCAGCGTGCGCTTGAGAATCTTCCACTTGCCCTGGCGCCGCTCGAAGCGGTCCACATACCGCGAGCAGGTGAGCAGATCCATGGCCCCCTCGGGTGCCTTGCCGCCGGCCAGCTGCGCCAGCGCCTGGGCTGCTTCGGCGGGATAGCGCTGGGTGGTGCGCACATAGCTCTCCACCAAAGCCAGGTCGGGACCCGCGAACTCGATGAGCAGGTTGCTCACCGCGTGCATGGAAAACGGAATGTTGCGGTGCCGGTTGCGAATCCATTCCATCAGGCCGTCCACGCCGCCGTCGTAGGCGCCATGCGCATCGGTGGCGTCGGGGTGAAACACGGTCTTCATCAGATCGAAGTCCAGCCGGTCCACGCTGCGGCACCAGCGGTACATGCAGTCCTGGATCTGCATGCGGTCGGCGATGCGTTCGGGCGAGTAGTCGTTGTTCATGTCAGATGATCTTCGAGAGAGGTGGCGCTTCGAGAAACACCGCGGAACCGGCTTTGCCGGGCCGCAGGTGTTGCCCCCCGGGGGGTGGCGCGAAGCGACGCGGGGGAGATTGCTATTCCGGTTGCAGATTGGCCTGCTGCATCACGCGCGTCCAAATCTTTTGATCGGCGGCCCAAGTATCGGCAAAAGTCTTTGCCGGTGCGGGCTTGGGTGTCATGCCCAGGCCCGCGAGCTTGGCCTGCAGGGCGGGTTCGCTGACGGCTTTGTTCAAGGCCTCGTTGAGCCGCGCAATCACATCGGGCGGCGTGCCCGCCGGCGCCGCCAGACCGAACCAGGCCTGCACATCGAAGCCGGGCAGTGTCTCGGCGATCGCGGGCACGTTGGGCAGCAGCGGGCTGCGCTGCGGCGAAGACACGCCCAGCATCTTCAGGCGGCCACTGGCCACCAGGCCGTTGATGGCATCCGATGGCGTGGTGATGATCATCTTGACTTCGCCGGTGAGCGCGGCGTTCGTGGCTTGCGATGAGCCCTGGTAGGGGACGTAGACCATTTCCAGCCCCGCCATCTGGTTGAACAGCTCGTTGGTGAGGTGCCCCAGAGAACCCCGGCCCGCCGAGGCATATTCCAGACCACGCGGACGAGCCTTGGCGTAGGCAATGAGTTCAGCCACATTGTTGGCAGGAATCACCGGGTTGACCAGCAACACCATGGGTGTGGTAGCCACCAGCCCGACGGACGCAAAGTCCTTGATCGGGTCAAAGCCGGCGTTCTTGCGCATGAGCGCGCTGGTCACCGTGGTGTTGCCCACCTGCAGCAGCGTATAGCCGTCGGGTGCTGCGTTCTTTACGTACTGCGTGCCCACCGTGCCACCGGCGCCCAGGCGGTTCTCCACCACGATGGGTTGACCCAGCAGTCTCTGCAGCGGTTCCTGGAGGTTGCGGCAGAGGACGTCGCCCGTGCCTCCTGCGGCAAACGGAACGATCAGGTGAACCGGCTTGCCGGGAAAGCCGGATTGCGCCCAGGTGTGGCCCATCGGCAGCGCGGAAAGGGCGGATGCACCCAGCAGGTGGCGGCGTGAAATCATGGGGAGTCTCCTTCGTCTTGAGAAAAGCCGCCGGCAACGCCGGTCGGCCTGAATGCGGGAAAGGCCGGCGCGTCGCCGCCCTCTTCCCAGGTGATTCGCACGGCCTGGCCGATGGCGAGTTGGTCGAAGGGCGCCAGAACGCGGGCCAGCATTCGGGGACCCTCCTCCAGTTTCACGAGGGCCAGCGCATAGGGCACACGCCCGGCCAGCGCAGTCGGTGCCACACGGCTGTTCGTGAGTGCGTAGATCGTGCCGCGTCCGCTGGCCTCGCGCCACACCACACCGGCCTCGCTGTGGAGACTTTGCGGTCGGGGATAGAACTGGGCGCGCCCACTGGCCGCGTCGAACTGCAGCATGAGTTTTCTCTCCCGCACGCCGGCCCAGAAGGGCGCAGCCACGTCGCTGTGTCGGGCGTCGGCGCTCATTGCCCGCGCTCGAGCAGCATCACGCTGCTCGTGCCCCAGTTGCGCGCATAAGGAATCACGCCGATGCCGCTGAGCATGGCGTTGCCGTGCCGCTTGACCTGCCGTTCGCCGGCTTCGCCAAAGAGCTGGCGCAGGCACTCGATGAGATTGACACCGCCACCGGCCAGGCCCGGCTGGCCGGCCGAGATCTGACCTCCGCCAGTGTTCAGCGGCAGCTCGCCCGCGTGGCTCATGTCGTGCGAGAGCACAAAGGCGCCACCTTCGCCCGGGCCGCAAAAGCCCGTCTGCTCCAGTTGCAGGATGAGTGCGATGAGGAAGTCGTCGTACCAGTGCAGCATCTGGACATCCTCGGGAGCCATGCCGGCAGCCTTGAAGGCGCGCGGGCCCACGTCGGTGAAGCCGCTGATGAGTATGTCGTCGCCGTGCGCTTCGCGCGGATCGAAGTTGATGCGCTCGGCGTAGGCAATGGGATGCACGATCGTCTGGAACCCGAGTTCGCGTGCCTTTCGGGTGGACATGACCAGCACCGCGCTGGCACCGTCGCAGCGCATCACGCAGTCCAGGATGCGCAGGGGATCGGAGACGATCTTCGAGTTCAGGTAGTCGCGTTCGGTCAGCGGCTTGCGCAGCACCTCGCAGGCGTTGTCATTGAGCAGCGCGCCATTGCGCTGCGTCACCGCCAGGCGGGCCAGCGCATCGTGAGGCAGGCCGTGGCGGTGGTCGTACACCGAGCTCAGCAAGGCAAAGGCGCTGAGCGGGCCGGCGTAGCCGGCAGGGTCGCAGAACTCGGTGCGGTGGCCAGACTGTACCGAGCGGTCCTGCGTGGAGACCGCATCGGCCGCCAGACAGAGCACGATCTCGCACAGGCCGGCGTCGATCGCCATGCCTGCACGGATCAGGTTGCCGCCCGAGGATGCGCCGCCGATGTCGGTGGCTTGACACCAGGAGACCGACAGCCCCAGGCCTTCGGCCATGAGGCTGCTGTAAAACGGGTTGCCGCCTTCGGACATTGCCAGGGTGGTGGCGAAGCCGTCGATCTGATCACGCTGGATGCCGGTGCGTGCGAGCAAGGCGCTCACCGCCTCGCCAGCAAGCGACAACGCGCTGCGGCCGCTGCGCCGCACGAGCTTCGTTTCGGCGTACCCGACGATCGCCAGATCGCGCCGCTGCAAGAAACCCATCAGTCGGTCACCCAGGTCACCGCTTCGTCCAGGCTGGCGCGGCTGGTGCGGTAGCTGTTGGCCACATGGCTGGTGTCTTCATATCCAAAAGAGATGGCGCACACGACCTTGCGCGCCGGGTCGATGCCGAGCAACGATTTGGCCAGGCCGCTGTGCGCGGCCAGAGCGGCCTGCGGAATCGCGGCCACGCCGTGGGCCTGCATGGCCAACAGCAACACCTGCACATAGCCCCCCACGTCCACCGCGCCATACACATCGAGGCCGGGGTCGCTGGTGAGGATGGCCACATGCGGCGCGCCGAACAGGCGAAAGTTTTCCAGCGCCTGGCGTGCGCCACCGGCCTTGTCGCCGCGCTCCACGCCCACCGCCTGGTAGAGCTGAAAGCCGCATTCACGCCGACGCGCCAGGTAGGGGCCGGTGTACTCCTTGGGAAACGGAAAGTCGCTGCCGCGCTCGGCGCCGCTGCTGGCGGCCCGGTACATGGCTTCACGGAATCGCTCCACCGCCGCACCGGAGGCGATGGTGACCTGCCAGGCCTGGGAGTTGCACCAGGAAGCGGTGCGCTGGGCGGTCTGGAGAAACCGCTTCTGCACCTCGATGTCGACCGGCTGCGGAAGAAAAGCGCGGCAACTGTGCCGTTCGGCCAGCAACTGATCGAGCACTTGGGCGGCGGCGGAGGAGGCTGGAATTCGGTCCATGGGGGTGCAACTGACTTGATGTTTAATGGTTAGACCAATATAATGCGCCAGCCAATTGATGTCAATCCGTACGAGCCACCCCCTTCTGCCGAAGCTTCATCCACAAAGAGAGACAACCATGAACGAACACTTTTCCCACATCCGGCCCAACCGCCGCCTGGTTCTGGCCGCCGGCCTGGGCGCAGCCGCACTGGGCATGGCGCCAGTGCTGCGCGCGCAGGAGTCCTTTCCCAGCAAGCCGATCCGCATCCTCGTGGGCGCAGGCGCCGGCGGCTCCACCGACATCACGGCACGCCTCGTGGGCACGGAACTCCAGAAGTTGCTGGGCCAGCCCGTGGTGATCGAAAACCGCCCGGGTGCGTCGGGCACCATCTCCGTGCAGCAGACGGTGCGCGCGCCGGCCGACGGCCACACGCTGGTGTGGGTGGGCAACAGCGTCATGGCCATTTCACCCTTCCTCTACAAGGACCCGGGCTACGACGTGAAGACGCTGATCCCGGTGAGCCTGGCCACGACATCCATGTTCGTGATCATGGCTTCGCCCGAGTTCAAGGACCTCAAGCAACTCATTGCCTACGGCAAAGCCAACCCCGGAAAGCTCAGCTTCGGCTCCAACGGCGTGAACGGCAGCCTGCACCTGTTGGCCGAACTGCTCAAGACCGAAGCAGGGTTCGATGCCGTGCACATCCCCTACAAGGGCGGTGCCGAATCGGCCAGCGCCACCATGGGTGGTCAGATCCATTTCTACTTTGACGCACTCTCCTCCAACCTCGCCCTGGCCCGCACCGGCAAGCTCAACGCCCTGGCCGTCACCGGTTCGCGCCGCGACAAGTCTCTGCCCGACACGCCGACCATGGCCGAGCTCGGCCTGCCCGCGATGACCACCGACGTGTTCTTCGGCCTGGTGGCGCCGCCCGGAACGCCGACGCCTGTGGTCAACAAGCTCGCCGATGCCATGAAGACGGTGCTAGCCCAGGCCCCGCTGCGCGAGGCGTTGTCTGCCACCGGCAATGAGCCGCAAAGCACGACACCGGCTGAGTTCCGCGCACTGGTGGACAAGGAAGCCGCGCGTTTCCAGGCCCTGATCAAGGCCAAGGGCATCCAGGCTCAATAAGAGGCTGCAAGGGCTTTTTCGAGAGCTACCGCCGGGCCGGCTCCGCCGGACGGCTGGTAGCGTCCCCTTGAGGGGGTGGCGCCACAGGCGACGCAGGGGGGATCGTGTGTGGCCATCTCACGATGGCGGGCTGGCCTTCCTTGCGAAGGCCAAAACAGCTGTCGAGCAGCGCGGGGCGTGGACCCTCTTCGGCCGGCGGCAGACCAAGCGCGTGGCGCCTGCGCTCCATCGCCGGGCGGATGGATTGCAAGGCCGTGGTGGCCAGCGGCCCCAGCAACTCGGTGAGGTGCGTGCAGCCCAGCGCGCCACGAAAGCGGGTTTTCACCGCCTGGGTGAAGCCGGCCTCGATGCGCAAGCCGATCAATTGTTCGTAGGCGGGATTGATATCGAAGCAGTCCGCATACGGCACCTGGTGCGACACCGCCTGCGCCTCCACAATGGTGAAGCTGTCGTCGAGCGCGAGGCGCAGCGACATGAGGTGGATGGGGTCACCCGCCTTGCGCATGGCGACATTGCCGCGCACGAAGGCCGGGTCCATGTCGTAGGCACGCGTGTCCGAGAGCCGCGCCTCCACCTCCCACAGACCATCTTCACGCGCCCAGCCGGTGCAGGTCACCTGACGTGTATGCAACTGTTCCCGCGGCTTGGCCGGTGGAAGCTCTCGCATCAGGCCGCGGCCTCCGCCTTGGCCGATGCCGGGCTCTTGGCAGGCGGGGCCGATGCGCTCAGTGCGCCCGTGGCGCGCAGCGCGGCGATGCGCTCCTCGCTGTAGCCCAGCGTTTCGCGCAAGACTTCTTCGGTGTGCTGGCCGACCGCCGGAGCGGGCTTCGGATCGGCCACAGGCGTGCCGGAATAGCGGATCGGCAGGGCGACGTTGGGCAGCCAGCCAATGACCGGGTGCTCCACCCGTGTGACCAGATTGCGCGCGCGCGCTTCGGGCGAACGCAGTGCATCGCCCACGTTGCGCACTTCACCACAGGGAATGGAGGCTGCACGCATGCGCGGCTGCCAGTAAGACCAGGGCTGCTTGGCAAAGATCTCTTCCAGCATCTCGAAGATTTCCTTGCGCTTGGCCATGCGGCCATTGCGGTCGGAGAGCACCGGATCGGCGGCCAGGTCCGGGCGCTCGATCACCTGTGCCATGAGGCGGTGGAAGATCTTGTCGTTGCCGCAGTTGATGTAGAACGGCTTGTCCTGGCTCATGAACACGCCAGAAGGGCAGGTGTCCGGGCTGGTGTTGCCGTGGCGCTGCGGCACCGCGCCGGTGAAGAGATGCTGCAGGGCGGCGTAGCCCGTCATGAGCACGGCGTTGTCGAACAGCGCGACCTCGATCGACTGCCCTTCGCCCGTACGGTGGCGGGCAAGCAGCGCACCCAGGATGGCGTTGCAGGCCATGGTGGCCGTGCTGATGTCGATCACCGGCGAGAGCGTGCGCACGCCCTGGCGGTCGCTGTAGCCGTTCATCGAGATGAAGCCGCTCTCCGCTTGCGCAATGGGATCAAAGCCCAGGCGATCGGCGAATTCACCTTCCCGTCCGTAGGCCGAGACGGAACAGTAGATGAGTTTCGGATTGAGCTTGCGGCAGCTTTCGTAGTCCAGACCGAAGCGCTCCATGACGCCAGTGGAGAAGTTCTCCACCACCACATCGGCCTTGGCCACCAGCTCCCGCACCACCGCCAGACCCTCGGGCGTCTTCATGTTCAGCGCGGCGCTGCGTTTGTTGCGGTTGCTCCAGAGGTAGGGAGCGCCCTGTGCCGGCAGTTCTGCATGCACCGGCGGATAGTGGCGAAACTCGTCACCGCGCCCCGGGGTTTCCACCTTGATCACATCCGCGCCCATGTCAGCCATGACCATGGTGGCGAACGGTCCGGCGATGAAATGGGTGAAGTCGACGACACGCACGCCTTCAAGCGCCTTGGGCGCGTTCGAGGGACGCGGCGTGTGGACGGGGAACTCGGCTTCCAGGTTGTCAAGCATGTTTGTCCTCATACGGCCAGTAGAAATTGGCCTTGTATTCCATTGGTAAGACCATTATACTGTCAAGTTCAACAGGTGGTGCAAGTTTTTTGCAGCCTGTTGCCGACATACCCATGGAGACATGCCCTTGCCCACCCCCTCGACGCCTCCACACGCAGGCGACGCGCTCGATTACCTGCTCTGTGTGGACGCAATCCGCCAGACCAAAGCCCGGTACTGCCGCTTCATCGACACCAAACAGTGGGATCGCCTGGCATCCATCTTCACGGAGGACTGCCGCTTCGAGGGCCTGGGTTCGGCACCAGCCGGTGCGGACGTGGCGATGTTCGTGCAGGGCGTGTCCACCCGACTGGCCAACACGATCTCTGTGCACCACTGCCATATGCAGGAGACCGTGATGACCGGGCCCGACACCGCGCGCGTGATCTGGGCCATGGAGGATTTTGTGGAGTGGACCGACGGCGGCACCGTGAAAGAGACCCCGGGCAGCAAAGGATTCTTTGGCTACGGCCACTACGAAGAAGAATACCGGCGCGAGGGCGCCGAATGGAAGATCAGCTTCCTGCGCCTCACCCGCCTGCGGCTGGACCCGGTTCCGCTGGATGCCCCGGCCCCTCGCATGGGGCAGCGCCAGGCCACGCCAGACTGGCTCGACGTCTGAACGACATGCGCTGAACCTCCGCGCCTTCTTGAACTCAGTTCCTACAGGAGACCCCACCCGTGCCTTTTTCTTTCCGCCAACTGCTCGCCGGCTTCGCGCTGGCCGTCAGCGCCCTCATGCCCGCCTGGGCCGCCTACCCCGACAAGCCCGTGGTGCTGGTGGTTCCCTATCCACCCGGAGGCATGGGCACCACCTTCGGCAACATGGTCAGCGAAGCCATCAGCCCCAGCCTGGGCCAGCGCGTGGTGGTCGAATACAAACCCGGTGCCAACGGGGCGCTTGGCGCAGGCTACGTGGCCAAAGCGCCAGCCGATGGCTACACGCTGCTGATGGCGGTGAACAGCACCATGACCATCAACCCCAGCCTGTACGCCAGCCTGCCCTTCGATCCGCTCAAGGACTACTCACCGGTCTCGATGGTGTTCACTTCGTCCAATGTGCTGGTGGTCAACGCCAGCAGTCCGGTGAAGTCGGTCAAGGACCTGATCGAATACGCACGGGCGCGACCCGGCAAGGTGTTCTATGGTTCGGCTGGCAACGGCTCCACGCCGCACCTCTCGGGCGAGATGTTCCGCCAGCTCTCGGGCGTGCCGGTGGTGCATGTGCCCTACCGCGGCGCCGGTCCCGCCATCAGCGATCTGCTCGGTGGTCAGCTCGATTTCATGTTCGTCGACACCTCGGTGCTCACGCACGTGCGTGCAGGACGCCTGCGGGCACTGGCTGTCACCGGCAAGTCCCGCCTGGGTGCCGCACCAGAGCTTCCAACGATGGAGGAAGTGGGACTCAAGGGTTTCTACATTGACACCTGGTACAGCCTGGCCGCACCGGCAGGCACGCCGGCGGACGTCATTGACCGGCTCAATGCCGAAGTGGCAAAGATGGTGGCCACTCCCGCCGTGCGCGAGCGCATGCGCAACATCGGCGTGGACCCCGCCACCGACACCAGCGCGAAGTACATCGACCAGATCATACGAAGTGATACCGCCCGATGGAAAAAATTCATCTCCGGCACACGCATCCGACTTGATTGAGCGGTAAACCCCACACCATGAAGTTCCTGACCTTTTCGCAAGACGGTGCTACCCACCTGGGTGCCCACACCGACGCAGGCATCGTCAACCTGAGCGCGATGCTGCGCGAGTCCATTGGCGGTTCAGCCGACGTGCCCAGCGATGTGGCCGGGCTGATCGAAGCCGGCCCCGAGATGCTGGAACTCGCCCGCAAGGCCATGCAGGACACCACCCGCCACAGCGCGAATCGCGCAACGCCGGAGGCGCGAGTGCTTGCGCCCCTGGCGCGCCCCGGCAAGAACGTCTTCTGCGTGGGCCGCAACTACCGGCTGCACATCATCGAAGGTAACCTCGCAGCCAAACGAGACCCCAACGATTTCCCCAAGGCCGCCGAGTTCTTCTCCAAGCCCTGGACCACCATCATCGGCACTGGAGATTCGATCCAGCGGCACGCGAAGCACACCCGCATCCTCGACTACGAAATCGAACTCGGCATCGTGATCGGCAAGGGTGGCGTGAACATCACGCGCGAGTCCGCGCTGGAGCACGTGTTCGGCTACACCATCATCAACGACGTAACCGCGCGCGACCTGCAGAAGCGCCACGGCCAATGGTTCAAGGGCAAAGGCCTGGACACCACCTGCCCCATGGGACCCTGGGTGGTGCACCGA
Source organism: Hydrogenophaga sp. (assembly GCF_050250835.1). GTDB lineage: Bacteria > Pseudomonadota > Gammaproteobacteria > Burkholderiales > Burkholderiaceae_C > Hydrogenophaga. The sequence goes on from NZ_JBFWNX010000001.1 coordinate 75,123, forward strand.
AGCGCCGTGCCCGACGCCCAGGCCCTGAACATGCAACTCGACGTGAACGGCGAGGTGCGCCAGAACGCGAGTACACAGGACATGCTGTTCGATGTACCGTCCATCATCGAACAGCTCTCCGCAGGCCTCACCCTGCACCCGGGCGATGTGATCGCCACCGGTACGCCTTCGGGCGTGGGCTTTGCCATGATTCCACCGCGCTGCCTCGAACCGGGCGACGTGATTCGCGCACGCATTGACGGTCTTGGCGAACTGGTCAACACGGTCATTGAGTGAACCCTTTCCCCCTTTCCCCCCCGCCGCCGCGCAACCACCTGAAGGAGACTCCCATGAACACTTCCAACAAAATTTCCCGTCGCACAGCCACGCTGCGCCTGGCCGCCATGGCCGGTGGTGCGGCCAGCCTGGGCGCCCTGCCTTCGCTGGCCTTCGCGCAGTCCAGTTTCCCGGAGCGCCCGATCACGCTGATTGCGCCCTTCGGCGGCGCGGTTGACTTCCTGGCCCGCCAGATTGCCCTTCACATGGCCAAGACACTCAACGGCAGCATGATCGTGGACGTGAAGCTCGGCGGATCGGGCACCATCGGCCTGTCGGCAGTCGCGCGCGCCGCGCCCGATGGCTACACCATCGGCATGGGCACCAGCACCGCCCTGACTTCCGCCCCTCACCTGATCAAGAACCCCGGCTACGACGTGAACAAGTCGTTCACTTACCTCGGCCTGATCCAGACCACCCGCCAGGTGCTGGTGGTCTCGCCCGCACTGGGCGTGAATACCGTGGCGGAATTCATTGCGCTGGCCAAGTCCAAGCCTGGCAAGCTCAACTTCGGTTCCTCGGGCATTGGCAACAGCATCCACCTGGCCGCCGAGCAATTCAACGCCGACGTCGGCATCCAGGCGGTGCACGTGCCCTACAAGACCGGCCCTGAAACGGATGCAGCCATCATCGCCGGCGACGTTCACTACGCATGGCAATCGGTGCCGAGCTCGATCGCGCTCATCAACGCCGGGCGCACCAAGGCACTCGCCGTGACTGGCGAAACGCGCGACCCCGCGTTGCCCAATGTCCCGTCGATCAAAGAGGCTGGCTACAACGTGCTGCTGCCCGAACAGCTGTTCGGCATGGTGGCCCCGGCCAACCTGCCACCCGATGTCTATGCCAAGCTCTCCGGCGCGGTGAAGGCCATGACCTCCGATCCGGAATTTCAGGCCATCGTGCGCAAGGGCGGCGGGTCGCCCTCGCAAGTGAGTGGGGAAGATTTCACCAAGATCGTGGCACGCGACAGCAAGCTCTGGGGCGACCTCATCAAGCGCCTGAACATCACGCCGAACTGAGCATGATCTTCCGCTCGGGCGTCTTCAGCCGCAAAGAGGGCATCAGCGAGGCACAGTTCGGCGATCACTGGTTCAAGGTGCATGGGCACCTGGCCAGCTTCATGCCGGGCCTGCACCGCTATCTTCAGAACCACATCCGCGAGCGTCTGTTCGAGGTGCAACCCTTTCCGGACCACGAAGTGGGCGGCATCTCGCAACAGTGGTTCGACGATGTGGCCGCCATGGAGCGTTGCGAACAATCGCCCGAGTACGCAGCGGTCAAACGCGACATCCCGAACTTCCAGGGTGCCATCACCATTCTGGTGCTGGCGGGTGAACCGGTGTTCGGCACGGCGCCGGTGCCCGAGCAAGGCCGCGCACCCGGCGGGCCGGCCAACAAACTGCTGGTGCTTTCCCGTCGGCGCCCGGCGGCGCCCGAGGGTGCCCGCCCTGCGCAGCTCGCACCCGCCGAGGGCGGCCCCTTCGCCTACGTTCAGAACACCGTGGTCGACAGCGCGCACCCGGTTTCTGCCAACGTGCCCAGCGGCAAGGTGCCGGTGGAGGCCATGGCCGAGTTGTTCTTCGACAGCGAGCAAGGCTTGCGCGACTGGGTGGTCTCACCTGCCGGTCAGATCTTCATCCACCGGCACCCGTCGTACGAACCCCTGGCCGCCTATGCGGTGAACGCGGTTCGCATCATGTGAGGCCCAGCGCGCCCAGCGCACGCAGTTCCCGCACCTTCTCTTCGCTGTAACCCAGCACTTCGCGCAACACCTCGTCGGTGTGCTGCCCCAGCATGGGTGCAGCCACCGGTGGCACCACGGGCGTGCCCGAAAAGTGCAGGGGCAGGGCCACATTGGGTACGCTGCCGGCGGTGGGGTGCGGCACCTGCGTGACCAGCCCACGGGCCTGCACCTCGCGCGATTCCAGCGCTTCGGGCAGCGTGCGAACGGCACCGGCCGGCACCTTGGCGGCATCCAGCCGCTTCAGCCAGTTCTCGCGCGTGTCGGTGGCAAACACCCGGTTCAGGATTTCGATCACGCGCTCGCGCTGCGCCAGCCGCCCGTCGATCCGCTGCAACTCGGGATCGTTGCCCACGTCGGGCATCTTCAACACGTCGATGAACAGACGACGGAACAGCGAAGTGCTCGTGCAGGTGATGAAGAGCGGGTGGTCGGCCGTGGGAAACACGCCGCTGGGCACCGCGTCGTTGCTCACGTTGCCGTTGCGCCGGGGCACCTTGCCGCTGAAGAGGTATTGCGCGGTCATGAAGCCGGTCATCAGCACCCCGGTGTCGAACAGCGGCACATCCACATGCTGGCCCAGGCCCGTGCGGTGGCGCGCGGCCAGTGCGATCAGGATCGCGTTGCTGGCCATCATGGCGCAGGCCATGTCCATCACCGCAGGGCCGGTGCGCACGCCGTCGCGATCGGCGTAGCCGGTCAGAGACATGAATCCGCTCTCGGCCTGCATGATGGTGTCAAAGCCTGCGCGGTCGGCGAATTCGCCGCTGCGCCCGAAGGCCGAGACGGAGCAGTAGATCAGGCGAGGGTTGTCGCGGGACAGCGTTTCAAAATCCAGGCCGTACTGCGTCATCACGCGCGAGGTGAAGTTCTCGACCACCACGTCCGCATCGCGCACCAGCGCCTGGGCAATGGCGCGGCCTGCGTCGGTCTTGAGGTCGAGCGTGATGCTGCGCTTGTTCCGGTTGGCCCAGAGGAAGCTGGCGCCCTGCCCGTCCAGACGGGCTTCCGAGGGTGCGAAGTAGCGCTGGTCATCGCCCTTGGGCTTTTCGACCTTGATCACATCGGCCCCGGCGTCGGCCAGGATCATGGTGGCCATGGGGCCGGCAATGAAGTGGGTGAAGTCGATGACGCGCAAGCCGCCCAGGGCGCTGGATTGCAAACGGGTCTGTGTGGGTGTGGGGTTTGCGCTGTTCATGTTGTTTCAAGTGCCATTGAACCGGGGTGGACGCTTCTGGGCGAAGGCCTCCAGGCCTTCGCGCCGGTCGTGGGATGCGTTGTGCGCCTCGACCATGACGCGTTCGTTGCGCAGCGCCACTTCCAGTGGCTGCTCCAGGCCGTCGTCCACGAGCTGCTTCATGCGCCGCAGACCCAGCGGGCTCTTGTCGGTCATGCGGGCAGCCAGCGCCTGCACCGTGGATTCCAGCTCAGCGCCCGGCACCACCTGGTGCACCAGGCCCCATTCGGCCATGGTGGCGGCGCTCACCATCTCGGCGGAGAACATCATCCACTTGGCGCGGTTGGGACCGATCTTTCGCGGCAGGCGCGCCGAGCCACCCCACCCTGGGATGAGTCCGTAGCGAGCGTGGGCATCGCCGAACTTCGCCTCCTCCGCGGCCACCACCAGGTCGCACACAAGAACGGTCTCCAACCCACCAGCCAGCGCCAACCCATTGACGGCGGCTATCACCGGCATGGGCAGCAATTCGATGCGGCGCAGCAGCGCGGTGGCGCGAGCCAGGAACAGGCGTATGGCAGTGGCTTCGTCTTCGCCATCGCCAAAGCCCTTGACGGCCTTGAGATCGGCGCCGGCGCAGAAGGCCTTGCCCGTGCCGCGAATCGCCAGGCAGCGGACTTCATGACGGGCCTCCACGAAATCCAGCGCCGCGGTCAGGTCGGCCAGCATCTGCGGGCTCATGCTGTTCATGGCTTCGGGACGCTGGAGCGTGATCCAGGCCAGAGCGCCCTGGAGTTCCAGGCGGATGGTGTCGAAAGCAGGGCCTTCAATGGGCATGGGTGTTTCCTGCCGGACTAAAAAAACCTTCGAACCCGTCTTGAGGCTCGTAACGCTGGCCCCGTGTGAACAGCCGCAATGGCCCCGGCATGGCGCGCTCTCGCACGGGGTGCAGTTCGTCGCCGGGGTAACACATGGTTCTGCCCTCGGGATCGCGGATCACGTGCGGCTGGATCAGCACCGGCAGCCGGCCACGCGCCTCGCTCAGCACACTGTCCACGGTGGTGTGCCGTGCCAGATGGGCCAGGGTCATGATCTGTGGCGGCGCCAGGGTGAGTTCGCCGTCCCAGTAACTTTGAAGCGCGGGACGCGGTTTCACCCAGCGCGCTTCGGTGGTTTCGCGCTCGTCGTGGCGAGCCAGGCCGTCGGGGGCGCGCGCCACGAAGAAGCGGGTGTCGAAGCGCTTGTTGGGCGAGTCGGGCGGCGTGACCCAGCGAGACCACGGCGCGAGCGCCCCCACGCGAAGGCGCAGGCGCATTTCCGCGAGCAAGGCGTTGAAGGGCATGCCGCTGGCCTGGCGCGCCAGCGCTTCTTCTGCGCGCTCGGCCGCCAGGTCTTCGGCCAGCAGCAAGCCCGATTCCTCGAAGGTTTCGCGCAAGGCGGCCACGTACAGGCCCACGGCGGTGGCGGCGTCGATGTCGTTCTCGCCCAGTCGCAGGTGCAGCGCCTGGGGCGATTCATCGAGATGGGTGGTGTCCTTCAATTCGGCGTCGGACGCATCGAGTTTGCCACCCGGGAACACGAAAGCCCCCGCGAGCACGTCAGACAGGCCATGTCGCTTGAGCATGAGCACCTGCGGACCTTCTTCCGAGTCGCGCAGGAGAATGAGCGTGGAGGCCGCGCGCAGGGTGGTGGGAGTTGGCTTGGAGTCGGTTCGTGTCATTTCATTTTTTCTCCACCATTTTCCACAGGCTGGTCACGCTCATCGCTGGCAGGCCATTCACACGAAAGCGGCCGGTGACGACCACGGTGTCGCCGTGCAGGCCCTCGGTATGGCTGTCGATTTCCAGAGCGTCACCCAGCCGCACCGGTGCCAGTCGCATCACGCCCATGCCCACCGTCACGCAGACCGAGCCGCTGACGGTGCGCGCGCGGCGACCCAGAATCAGGTCGGCCATCATCAGCGCCATGCCGGTGTCCATCTCGTCGCCCCCACGGGCGTCCAGATGGATCGAGTCGACCACCAGGCCGCCCACGGGCTCGCCGTGCTCGTCCCGCCGCTCGTGGATCGCTCCAACGTGGGCACTGAACGCATCCACCGGTGCTCGAAGTGCATGGCCGGCGGGCAGCGCCGCGGGTGTCTGCCCGGGCCGGTCTGGGCGCAGCGCCGTGGCCTCAATCTGGTAGACGGCGCTGGCCGTCATGAGCGTGCGCTCACCGCAGCGCAGTTCTGCCGAGACGAAGACCCTCGTGCGCGTCGTGCGCACCACCTCGGTGTGAGCGAAGACCCAGTCACCGACCTGCGCAGAATCAATCAGTTCACCGTGATAAGAGAGCGGCGTGGCGTGCCCGCCAGGGTGTGCGGCCAGCGCGGCGCGTTGCGCCGCCTGCGTCATGGCCATGGACACCAGGCCCATGGCCATGCCGCCGTGCACTCGGCCGCTGACGTTGGTGTGCACGGGCTCGATGCGCAACGCCATCTCGCCATCGGGATGGCACCAGACAGGGCCGACATGCCGCCCATAGCCCTGGAGGCGCTCGAACGTCCAGGCACCCGGGCCGGGGGGCGGCAGGCTCACGACACCGTCCCGGCTGCCGCAAGTGCGTGCAGCTCGTCGGCCTCCAGGCCCCAGCCGGCCAGGGCCGCTGGCAGGTCCACGCCCGGTTCCACGCCCGCGGTCGGCATGGCCGCTGGTGTGCGGGAGAAGCGCGGCGCTGGCGCCGGCTGCAGCATGCCATCGACCTCGATGAAGGTACCTCGCGCCACGTTGTGCGGATGCGCGGCGGCCTCCTGCATGTCGAGCACAGGGGCAAAGCAGGTCTCGCTGGTCTCCAGTTGTGCGCACCACGCGTCGCGCGTTCGCGTGCGGAACACGGCCGCCAGCCGCTCGCGGATCACCGGCCAGTGGGCGGGGTCGTCGCGATCCGGCAGGCCGGCCTGGTCCAGCCCGGTCTGGCGCAACAACTCGGCATAGAACTTGGGCTCGGCCGAGCCGACGCTGATGTATTTGCCATCCAGCGTTTCGTACACGGCGTAGAACGGAGACCCGCCGCCGGTGACGCTGCGGCCCCGGCCGGGCCACTTGCCGCCCGCACGGTAGCCGTGAAAGTAGGTCATGAGCGACGCCGCGCCATCGACCATGGCCGCGTCCACCACCTGTCCCTGGCCAGAGCGCGCCGCTTCGATCAGCGCACAGGCGATGCCGAAGGCCAGGTACATGCCGCCGCCTCCGAAATCACCCACCAGGTTCAGTGGCAACACGGGTGGCCGATCCGCTTCGCCAATCGCCTCCAGTGCGCCGGAGAGCGCGATGTAGTTGATGTCGTGGCCCGGCGCCATGGCCATCGGGCCGTCCTGCCCCCAGCCAGTCATGCGGCCATAGACCAGGCGCGGGTTGATCGCCAGGCAGTCGGCGGGGCCCAGGCCGAGCCGCTCCATGACGCCGGGGCGAAAGCCTTCGATGAGCGCATCGGCACCGGCCAGCAGGCGCCGGACCAGGGCCACCCCATCGGGCGATTTCAGGTCCACCGCGATGGAGCGGCGGTTGCGGTCGGTGAAGTAATAGCGTTGCGGCATGGCGCGCGGCGCAGGGTCGGGCCGGTCAATGCGCAACACCTGCGCGCCCATGTCAGCCAGCATCATGGCGGCAAAGGGTCCAGGCGCCAGGCCCGCCATCTCGATCACCTTGAGACCGTGCAGCGGCCCGTTGGTCTGCTTCATGCGGAAATTCCCATGTGTCTGGCGAACCACGCGGCCGTCACTTCGGCCACGCGCGGCAGTGCCTCGTCGTACACCACCCAGTGGTTGCCGGTGGGAAAGACTTCGATTTGTTTCTCGGTGGTCACGCGGTCGAAGAAACGGCGGGTCTGGTCGCAGGGCACCACGGTGTCGTCGTCCGCACCGAACAGAAACACGGGCATGGCGAGCCGGTGCGCGTGGTCGATCGGCTCGTGGTGCATCAGGTGCCACACGGTTTCCATCGAGATCGGCGTTTTCTCGGCATAGCGCACCAGCGACTCAGGCTCAGGCGACATGATGTCCAGGCGCTCGCACAGCTCGATCTCACCCGTGGCAGCCTTGTGCGCGATGGCGGCAAGTGCCCGGCGCTGGATGGCGCGAAACTCGTACCAGCGGTGCACGTTGCGCATCCAGTCGCTGCCCGACATCACCCCCACCGAAGCCACCAGCGCGCGCGGGCGCGAACTGCGCACCGCCGCGAGCGCGGCAATCCCGGCGCCAAAGCTCGTGCCATAGAGGCCGATGCGTGTCGGGTCCACACCTCGCACCTGCGTGGCCAGGTATTCCAGCGCAGCCACCGCGTCGTCCACCTGCTCCTGCGGCAGCAGCAGCGCGCGCTCGCCCTCGCTGGCGCCAAAGCCGCGGTAGTCGAACGACAGCATGGTGTAGCCGGCCTCGGCCAGCAAGCTGCAAAGGCCCACAGGAGTGCCCTCCTTCACGCCGCCAAAGCCGTGACAGAACACGGCGCCGGCGCCAAGGTCGCACCCGGGATCGGGCAGGTAGAGCCGACCCGAGAGTTTCAGGCGCGGGCCGCTGAAGAAGTGAATGTCCCGGGTGGTGGGCATGCCTGGGCTTCGGCTCGGCAGGAGCGAGCCGCTCAGGCGGGTTGGGCGTCGACCGGCTCCACCACCGTGCCGGTGCCGTCGATCACGTAGCGCCCATCGCCCACGGGATCGAGAAAGCCCCCGTTCTCGGTCATCAGCAAGTGCCAGGTCTCGTGCCACTGGGTGGCACTGGTCTCATCGGTTTCGCTTTCCAGCCAGGCGTAGCGCGTCACCTTGTACTGGCGACCGCTGGCATCCTTGACCTGGAAAACGCGCTCGGGAATGGTCTTGTTCAGCATGGCTGGCCTCGTTCGTATTCAATGGTCATACCATTATAGGACGATGCAGCGTTCAAGAGAAGCCCGCCACGGCGTGCGGAATATAGGGCGACTCCAGCGCGGCGACCTCGTCTGGGGTGAGCTGGATCGACAGCGCGGCCAAGGCGTCTTGCAGGTGCGCCGGCCTGGAGGCGCCGATGATGGGCGCGGTGACGCCCGGGCGGCTGGCCACCCAGGCCAGCGCCACCTGTGCACGCGGCACGCCCCGCGCGGCGGCCACCGAAGCCACGGCATCGACCACGCGGCGGTCGGCTTCGCCCAGCCCTTTGTGCAGGCTCTTGCCGTACTGGTCGGTTTCGGTGCGGAAGGTCTTCTCGTCGAAGTCCCGCGTAAGACGGCCCCGCGCCAGCGGACTCCAAGGAATCACGCCCACGCCCTCTTCCTGGCACAGTCGCAGCATCTCGCGCTCCTCCTCCCGGTAGAGCAGGTTGTAGTGGTTCTGCATCGAGACGAAACGCGTCCAGCCATGCAGGTCTGCCAGGTAGAGTGCCTTGCAGAACTGGTAGGCGTACATGGACGACGCGCCGATGTAGCGCGCCTTGCCGGCCTTGACGACGTCGTGCAGCGCCTCCAGCGTTTCCTCGATCGGCGTGGTGTAGTCGAAACGGTGGATCTGGTAGAGGTCCACATGGTCGGTGCCCAGGCGTTTCAGGCTGGCGTCGATCTCGGTCATGACGGCCTTGCGCGAGAGGCCGGCCGCGTTCGCATCCTTGCGCATGGGGCCGTTGAGCTTGGTGGCGATCACCACGTCCTCGCGCCGCGAGAACTCGCGGATGGCGCGGCCCAGAAACTCTTCGCTGGTACCGTCGGAATAGATGTTGGCGGTGTCGAAGAAGTTGATGCCTGCCTCGAACGCCTGACGCAACAGCGGCCGGCTGTTCTCTTCATTCAAGGTCCATTCGTGCGAGCCGCGCCCGGGCTCGCCGTACGTCATGCAGCCCAGGCACAGCCTGGACACCTTGAGGCCGGTGCGGCCGAGTCGTACGTATTCCATGGTGCGTCTCCGTTTCAGCGGTAGGTGGTCAGCGCGTCGAGCGCTTCGATGCGTTCCCCCTCGGCCAGCAAGGGATTGACCTCCAGCGTGTCCAGCGAGTCACCCAGGGCCAGCGCGGCGTCGCCGATGCGGGCGACGATGCGCGCAAGTTCGTCGAGGTCCACGGGTGGCGCTCCCCGAAAGCCGTTCAGCAGGCGGGCGCCCCGCAGTTCATCCACCATGCGCCTGACTTCCCCGGGCGAGACCGGCAGCACGCGCAGGCTCACGTCTTGCAGCGCTTCGATCCACACACCGCCCAGGCCAAGCGCGATCACGTGGCCCCATTGTTCATCGCGCCGCACGCCCACAAAAAGCTCCACGCCGCCGCGGCGCATGGGCGAGACGATGACGCCGTGCAGTCGGGCCTGCGGCATCGCCTGGCGTGCAGAGGCCATGATGCGGCGAAAACCTTCGGCCACCGCCGCTGCGCCCTGCAGGTTGAGCAGCACGCCGCCCACCTCGGTCTTGTGCGCGATGTCGGGCGAGGCGATCTTGAGCACCACCGGGCCGTCGCCCAGGGTTGCGGCGGCAGAAACCGCCATCGCCTCGCTGTTGGCCAGCACCTGAGGCACCACGGGCACACCCGCACCAGCCAGAAAGGCCATGGCTTCGCTCTCCGAGGCGGGGAGGCTGGCCGCCGAGTCCACCCTTGCGCGAGCAGCCTCAGCCTGTGCAGCGCCCACTCGCTGCTGCGCGGACCAGCGCAACGCATGGCGCAGAGCTCTCATGCCCACATCCAGCCCGGAAGGCAGGTACGGCATGCCGGCCGTCTCGATTTCTGCACGGCTGCGATCGGAGACGTACTTCACCGTGTTGCTGATCGCCAGGAAACGCACGCGCCCCTGCGGCTTGAAGCGGCCGATGGCCTGCAACGAGCCCACGGCGAACGGAGCCCAGTCGTTGTTCAGATCGGTCGGCACATCGAACACACACACCAGCACCGCCACGGCCGGGTCCTGCTCCAGCGCCTGCATGCAATCCAGAAACAGCTCGGGCCTGTTCACCACGGCACCCGTGAGGTCCAGCGGGTTGGCCGGCGTGGCCATGGGCGGCAGCGCGGCGGCCAGCGCAGCCAGCGTGGTTGGCGCCAGGCCGGGCAGGCTCACGCCTTCGAGATGGGCGTAGTCCGCTGCAAGTTCGCCCATGCCTCCCGAAGCCGAAAGCACCGCCACGCCTTCGCCTTGAAGCACCCCGGTTTTCTCCAGCAACGCAGCGGTGAACATCAGTTCCTCGATGGAGCGCACGCGCAGCAACCCGAGCTGACGGCACACGCCGTCGAACACGCTGTCGTCGCCCACCAGGGAGCCGGTGTGCGACTGCGCCGCCTGAACGGTGATCTCGGAGCGGCCCACCTTGAGCACCACGATGGGTTTGCCCAGGCGCAGGGCGCGCTCGGCCGCGCGGCGCAGCAAGGTGGTGTCGCGCACCGTTTCCGCAAACACCGTGATCACACGCGTGGCCGGGTCGTCCACCAGGTAGTCCACCACGTCGGCCAGGCCCAGCACCGCCTCGTTGCCGGTGGCTGCCACCACGTTCAGTCCGATGCCGTGCTGGTGCGCGAAGTGTTTCATCACCGTGGCCACCGCCCCGCTTTGCGAGACGATGCTGATGCCACCCCGGAGCGGCGGGGTGCGCATCGAACCGGTCCAGCACACGCCGCCAGTGTTGAAATTGATGAAGCCCAGGCAGTTCGGCCCCAGCAGGCGAATGCCCAGCGAACGCGCCGTGGCCACCAGGTCGTCCTGCAGTGCGCGGCCCTCGACACCGGTCTCGGCGAAGCCACCCGCGAGCACCACCGCGCTCTTGATGCCCGCGACCCCCAGGTCGCGCAATGCGTCGCCCATGGCCGTGATCGGCAGCATCAGCAGCGCCACGTCCACCGGCTCACCGATCTCGGTGACGGACTTGTACGTGGCTTGGCCATGCGCCATGCCACCGGCGCGGCTGACCAGATGGACCGGGCCCTCGAAGCCCAGCAGGCGCAGGTTGTCGAACGCCATCTTTGACCAGGTAGACCGGTCCGTGGCCCCCACCAGCACCACCGAGCGTGGGTTGAACAGGGAGGACAGGTCGCTCACTTCGACGTCGCCCTTTCGATGGCCTTCACCATCTTCTCGAACGCGCGGCCTGCGCTGGGCGCGTAGTGGATCATGGCCAGGAACCCGTGGACCAGACCTTCGCCGCGCACCACCTCGGTGGGCACGCCGGCATCCTGAAGGCGCTGACCATAGGCCTCGCCTTCGTCGCGCAGCGGGTCTCGCCCGGCGGTGACGATCAAGGCTTCGGGCGATGCCGACAGGTCCTGGGCGCGCATGGGCGAGGCATCCGGATGCGAGCGTTTCGATTCGTCCGAGCAATAGTGGCCCCAGAACCACTTCATGTCGTTGCGCGTGAGCAGGTTGCCTTCGGCGAACTCGGCATAGCTGCCGGTCTGGAAATCGTGGTCGGCCACCGGGTAGGCCAGCACCTGCAGGTCCACCTTGCGCCCGGCTCCGCTGGCGTTGTGAATGCGCGAGGCCACCGTGGCGAGGTTGCCGCCGGCGCTGTCACCCATGGCGACCAGCGTCCGTGGCGCGATGCCAATCGCCTTGGCTGCGGCATCCGATGCCGCCCAGCGGATCGCGGCCAGGGCGTCGTCCACCGGCAGAGGAAACGGGTGCTCGGGCGCCAGCCGGTAGTCCACCGACAGCACGGCGCAGCCGGTGCGGTTGGCCAGCGTGGCGGTGAAAGGGTGGTAGCCGGCCACCGTGCCGATGACCCAGCCGCCACCGTGGAAATAGACAATCAGACCCTTCGGCGCCGCCGAAGGCACGTAAAGACGCACCGGCAGCGCAAAGCCCTGGGAAGAGGGAATCGTGAAACTCTCGTCGCGCTCCACAGCCGGCGGTTCACCGAACAGCAGGGCCATGAGCATGGGGCCACTGCGGGCTTCTTGCGGCGTGCTCTGCCAGAACGGTTTTCGGTTGGCCTCCTTGACCTTCTGCAACAGATCTTCGATTTCCTTGTCCATGGGCGTCTCCTGTGTCAATGGCATGACCATTATGTATCTATACCGATATTAGACGTACGTTTTGTTGTCAGGTCAACCTATTAGGTTGACAGATCAACTTGCCGGCCTCAGAATCACCAACAGCCGGCTCGTGCCGATTCACGAGTCTTCGCCCCCCACTTCCCGAGGAGAACATTCATGAACAGCCCGACCGTCCGCAAGGTGGACATGATCATTGTTGGCGCCGGTTTTGCCGGCCTGTACCAGTTGCACCGTGCCCGGGGCCTGGGCCTTTCGGTGCAATTGCTTGAAGCCGGTGATGGCGTGGGCGGCACCTGGTTCTGGAACCGGTACCCCGGTGCGCGCTGCGACGTGGAGAGCCTGGACTACTCTTACTCCTTCAGCGAGGAACTGCAGCAGGAATGGAACTGGAGCGAGCGCTACGCGCCACAGGCCGAGATCCTGCGCTACATCAACCACGTGGCCGACCGCTTCGACCTGCGCAAGGACATCCAGTTCAACACCCGCGTGGCCAGCGCCAGCTTCGACGACGCCAGCACACGCTGGACTGTGGTCACGCAGGCTGGTGAGCGCTTCGAATGCCAATACCTGATCATGGCCACCGGCTGCCTGTCGATCCCGCAGCCCCCCAAATTCAAGGGCCTCGAATCCTTCAAGGGGCAGTGGTACCACAGCGCGAACTGGCCACGCGAAGGCGTGGATTTTTCAGGCAAGCGGGTGGGCCTCATCGGCACCGGGTCCAGTGGCGTACAGATGACGCCGGTGATCGCCGAGCAGGCGGCACACCTCACCGTGTTTCAGCGCACCGCCAACTTCAGCGTGCCAGCACAGAACGAACCCCTGACCGAAGCCACGCTCGCCCACGTGAAGGCGCACTATGCCGAGCGGCGCGCACTGGGCCGCGAGGCCGTCACGGGCCAGTACCTCAGCGCGAACGACAAGAGCGCCCTGGAGGTGAACGACGAAGAACGCCTCAAGGAGTTCGAATTCCGCTGGCGCGGAGCGGGCGGTGGTTTCCGCATGCTCCGCGCTTTCAACGACCTCATGCGCAACCCCGTGGCGAACAAATACGCCGGGGATTTCGTGCGCGGCAAGATCCGCGCCACGGTGAAAGACCCTGTCAAGGCAGACATTCTCTGCCCCAGGCCCGATCTTCCGTTTGGTACCAAGCGGCTGTGCGTGGACACGAACTACTACGAAACCTTCAACCGCGACAACGTGGGCCTGGTGGACGTGAAGGCCCATCCGATCACCGAGATCACACCCACCGGCCTGCGCACCACGCAGGGCCACCACGAGCTCGACGCCATCGTATTCGCCACCGGCTTCGACGCCATGACCGGCGCACTGCTGGCGATCGACATCCGCGGCTCGGGCGGTCAGTCGCTGCGCGAAAAGTGGGCGGCGGGTCCCCGCACCTACCTGGGTGTGTCCATCGCTGGTTTCCCCAACATGTTCATCATTGCCGGGCCGGGCAGCCCTTCCGTGTTGAGCAACGTGGTGCACTCCATCGAAACGCATGTGGACTGGATCACCAACTTCCTCGAACGCAGCCGCGTCCAGGGCACGCAGCGCATCGAGGCCGACCTGGCGCACGAGGACCAATGGGTGGACCACGTCAACGAGGCTGCGAACCAGACGCTCTACCCGGTCGGCAACTCGTGGTACCTGGGTGCCAACATGCCGGGCAAGCCCCGGGTGTTCATGCCCTATGTGGCGGGCGTGCCTGCTTACCGCCGCATCATCGAAGGCGTGGCGGAAAAGAACTACGAAGGTTTCATGCAAGCCTGATCCAGCCACTACCATTCGAGGCATGAAACTAGACCTCGATCGTTACGTGCCCGGCCTGCTGCTTTGGCTGTCCAACAAGATGGCCAGCAGCGCGTCCAGCCTGTACCGCGCCCGCTTCGACATGGGCGTGGCCGACTGGCGGGTGCTCTCCTATTTCGAAATCTATCCCTGGTCCACCGCCTCCAGCGCCTGCGATCTCATGGGGCTGGACAAGGCCGCCGTCAGCCGCAGCGTGGCGCTGCTGCAGGAGCGCGGGTTCCTCAAGTCGCGCCCGCTGGGTCTGCGCAAGATCGAGTACGCCACCACGCCGGCCGGCAAGAAGCAGCACGACCGCATCATCCGCCTGGCCACGGCGCGCGAAGAAGCGCTGCTGACCGGCTTCAGCCCGGAAGAACGCACCGTGCTGATCGGCTACCTCAACCGCATGCTGGCGAATCTGGATGCGGTGCGTGACGTGGGACGCGACAGCGGGCACTGAGCCCACCATGGGCATCCGATAGCCAGCCCAGGGCAGACAGCCCTGCGCATCGCACCCCAGGCCTGGGGCGCGTTGTTCTTCGACCTCCTTCGACAGCATCAGCGGTCGCCCATCGCGACAAGCCTCTGCGCGCGCGCTCGCTTCAGCCTCATGGTTTACCCTTATTGATCTATTGGACTGACCATTTAAATAATTATTGTGTTTTATGTCAGCATAGATACCCGCCAAATCCGCCACTGCACAGGAGACTTTCATGAAATTCGGAGCATCCAAACTCTGGGCCGCCACCGCTGCCCTGCTCATCGCCGCCAGCGGCGCATCCGCCCAGACCGTGCTGCGCTACTCGAACTGGCTGCCGCCCACCCACACGCTGAAAAAGACCGTCTTCGAGCCCTGGGCGGAAGAAGTGGCCAAGGTCACGAACGGCCGGGTCAAGGTGGACATGCTTCCCAAGGTGGTGGGCTCCGTGCCGGGACAACTGGACGTGGTCCGCGATGGTCAGGCCGACGTGTCGTGGATCGTCAATGGCTACACGCCTGGGCGCTTCACCCTGTCCGAAATTGCGGAGCTGCCCTTCATGGGAGACGACGCCGAAGTGACCTCGCCGACCTTTCACCGCTTCTATGAGCGCCACCTGGCCAAGTACGGCGAGTTCAAAGGCGTACACGTGCTCAGCACGTTCCCGGTCGGCTCCGGCCACATCTTCCTGGCCAAGAAACAGTTCCGTGCCATCGGTGACCTCAAGGGCATGAAGATGCGCAACCCGCAGGGCAGCACCCTGCCGATCATGGCCGCACTGGGCGCCGTGCCCGTGCAGAAGCCGGTGACGGAGATGTACGAGCTGCTCTCCTCGGGCGTGGTTGACGGCTCTTTCCTCAACCGGGAAGCGGTGTACGGCTACAAGCTGCTTGACGCCCTGCCTCATCTGACCCTGATTCCAGGCGGCATCTACAACACCGTGCTTTCCCTGGTCATCAACGAGAAAAAGTGGAATGAGATTTCCGAGGCCGATCGACGCGCCATCATGGGCATTTCGGGCGAAGCGCTGGCCACCAGCATCGGCAAGGCCTACAACCGCATCGACGGCGAAGGCGTGGACGCGCTGCGCAAGAACGGCGGCACGATCGAAGTGGCCAGCCCGCAGCTGATGGCCGACCTGAAGAGCACCTTGCGTCCGGTGGAGCAGGCCTGGATTGATGCGGCCAAGAAGAAGGGCATGGCCGACGCCGACAAGATGCTGGAGGAATACCGCGCCATGCTGGCTGAAGCCGCGAAGAACCGCCAGGCCAGAAAATGAGCCGGGTGGTGGCCACGGCAGAGCGGGCGCTGGACACCCTCACGGGGGTCCTGCTGCTCGCCTTGATGATGCTCACCACGGTGGACGTGCTCGGGCGCAACCTGTTGCGACAGCCCGTACCGGGCGCCACCGAACTCACCGAGCTCATGCTGGCGGGCATCGTGTTTCTTGCGTTTCCCAGGCTCGCCTACCGACAGGGCCACATTGTGGTGGACCTGCTGGATTTCCTCACCGGCCCCAGGACGCGGCGCATCCAGACACGATTTGCAGCGGTGTTGAGCGCAGCGACCTTCGCCGGGCTGACGTGGCCGCTGCACCGCGCCGCGCTGAGGGTCATGGAGGATGGCGACACCACGATCCAGCTCGGCATTCCTCTGTATTACCCGCTGTGGCTCATGTCCGCCGTCTGCCTGGTCACGGGCGCGGCCTTTGTTC
Organism: Hydrogenophaga sp.; assembly: GCF_050250835.1. Classification (GTDB taxonomy): domain Bacteria; phylum Pseudomonadota; class Gammaproteobacteria; order Burkholderiales; family Burkholderiaceae_C; genus Hydrogenophaga. The sequence goes on from NZ_JBFWNX010000001.1 coordinate 91,298, forward strand.
TCGGCATCTTTTGCAACCCTCCCACAGAAACACCCACTGCGGGTGACCCACGCACCTCATGCTGACTGCCGCCTTGGGCTTCGCTGCCGCTTTCGCCCTGATTTTCGCCAGGGTGCCCATCGCGGTGGCCCTGTTGCTGACTGGATTCGCCGGCTTCGCCACACTCAGCGGGCTGATGCCCAGTCTGAGCATGATCGCGGCCAGTGCGCGCGACAGCGTGCTCTCTTACAACCTGGCCGTCATCCCGCTGTTCGTGCTGATGGGCAACCTGGTGGCCGGCGCGGGCATTTCGCAGGATCTTTTTCGCGCTGCCCAGGTGCTGATCGGACGGCGGCGCGGCGGACTGGCCATGGCCACCATCGTGGCCAGCGGCGGCTTTGGTGCCATTTGTGGTTCCAGCGTGGCCACCGCGCTCACCATTGGCAAGGTGTCGCTGCCTTCGATGCGGAAATACGGTTACTCCGAAGGCCTGAGCGCTGCCGCCGTGGCGGCTGGCGGCACGCTGGGCATCCTGATACCACCCAGCGTCATCATGGTGGTCTACGGGGTGAGCACCGAGACACACATCGGCAAGCTCTTCATGGCCGGCATCATCCCCGGCATCATCGGTGTCCTCGGCTACATGCTGGCCGTTCGCTGGGTGGTGTGGCGCGATCCATCGGCGGCGCCCATCACCGAGAAAATCCCGAAAGAACAGCGCGACGGTCTATTCAAAGGCCTCGTGCCGGTGATCGTGTTGTTTGGTCTCGTGCTGGGCGGCATTTATGGCGGCCTGTTCACGCCCACCGAGGCATCGGGCATTGGCGCCTTCGGTGCCTTCCTGTTCGCGCTGGGCCGCCGCGTGCTCACGCGAGAGGCCATCCGTTCCATCCTGAGTGACAGCGCGCAAACCACCGCCATGATGTTCGCCATCCTGCTGGGCGCCACCGTGTTCGGCGAGTTCATCAACCTCACGGGCGTACACAAGGCCTTGCTGGACGTGGTGCAGGACGCGACGCTGCAACCTTTCACCGTCATCCTGATCATCATCGGCATCTACATTCTTCTGGGCTGCATCCTGGAGAGCCTGTCGATCATTCTGCTGACCGTGCCTCTGCTGTTCCCCGTGGTGACAGGACTGGGGTACGACCCGGTCTGGTTCGGCATCATCGTCGTGGTGGCCACTGAAATCGGACTGATCACCCCACCCATCGGCATCAATCTTTTCGTGATCCAGTCGCTGGTGCCCAACCTCAAGCTGTCCACTTTGGTCAAAGGCATTCTGCCTTTCGTCACGGCGGACATCGTGCGCATTCTGATGCTGGCGGCCGTGCCCGCGCTCTCGCTCTGGTTGCCCAATCGGATGTTCTGAGCGTCATCGCCTCAGACACATTCACGCAGACGCAGACGCAGCCGGCAAGCCCGGCTGCTCTTCACTGGCGACCAATCACCGGCTGCCGAGAATCAGGTCAGAGGCTTTCTCGCCGATCATGATGCTGGCCGCGTTGGTGTTCGCCGACACCAGCGTCGGCATGATGGACGCATCGGCCACGCGCAGCCCTTGCAGGCCCTGCACCCGCAGCTGGTCGTCGACCACGGCCATCGCATCGTTCCCCATCTTGCAGGTGCCGCAGGGGTGAAACACCGTGCGTCCCGTGGTGCGCGCAAAGGCCAGGAGTTGCTCGTCGCTGTCGGTCCAGTTGGGCTGGGCTACGCGTTCAACGTAAGGCTGCAGGGCGGGCGATTCAACAATTCGCCGGGTCATGCGAATGCCATCGACCAACGTTTTCTGGTCGAGAGGATGCGTGAGGTAACGCGGCAGGATGCGGGGCGCACGCTGGAAGTCACCCGAGGCGATGTTGACCTCGCCACGGCTCTCCGGGCGCAACTGGCACACGGTGATGGTGAACCCCGAGAAACGATCCATCTCCGCGCTTTTGCCGTTGGTGGTGAAAAGCATGAAATGGAACTGAACATCAGGGCGATCCAGCTCCGGGCGAGTTCGTGCAAAGCCGCCCGCCCTGGCCGAGCCGGTCGTCAATGGACCACCGCCCATCAGGAATTGCAGGCCCGCCTTGATCTTCCAGCCCCACTGGCGCGACTGGACGTTCCAGGTCACCGGCAACTTGCACCTGACGAGCGTATAGGCGTTGTAGTGATCCTGCAGGTTTTGCCCCACACCGGGCAGGTCGTGGACGGGCTTCACGCCATGCGCCTGCAGAAGCGCCCCCGGTCCGATGCCCGAGAGCTGCAGCAACTGCGGTGAGTTGACCGCACCGCCCGACAGGATCACCTCCCGTGCCGCACTCACCTGGTGGAGATGACCGCCCTGCAGATACTCCACGCCCTTGGCATGCCTGCCGTCCATGAGGACACGGCTGACCAGCGCCCCGGTGCGAACCACCAGATTGGAGCGATGCCGCACCGGTTTGAGGAACGCAGCGGCCGAGCTGGCGCGCCGCCCCTTTCGCGTGGTGAGCTGGTAGTAGCCGGCACCTTCCTGACTGGCGCCATTGAAGTCCGGGTTGCGGGCAATGCCGGCCTGCTCGGCGGCTAGCACAAAGGCGTCGGAGAGTTCGTCGGGGTGGGAGACGTCCGAAACCGTCAACGGACCCCCTGCGCCATGCCAGTCGTTGCCACCCCGAACCTGGTTTTCGGAGCGCTTGAAATAGGGCAACACGTCCTCGGCACCCCAACCCTGGTTGCCCAGGGCCTTCCAGTCGTCGAAGTCTTCATGCTGCCCACGAACGTAGAGCAAACCATTGATGGAACTCGATCCACCCAGCACCTTGCCTCGCACCCATGACATGGCCCGGTCGCCGGTTCCCGGTTCAGGTTCCGTGGTGTAGCTCCAACCAAGGGAAGGATTGAAGATGGTGCGGTAGAAACCAATGGGGACGTGAATCCAGGGGTTGGTGTCGGGTGGGCCTGCCTCGATCAGCAACACACGGCTGGATGGATCTGCAGACAAGCGATTGGCCAGCACACAACCAGCGCTGCCAGCACCGACGATCACGTAGTCAAAGGTTTCCTGCACGGACATGCTCCTGATGGGTCGATGCTCGATTCAGTCGGCGCGGTAGACCGACTTGACATTCATGTGGTCCAGCAGGCCCTCCAGGCCCTGAGCCACGCCCAGCCCGCTGTCCTTGATGCCTGCAAAAGGCATCTCCGGGGCGGTCACGCTGAAAGAGTTGATGCCCACCATGCCCACCTTCAGGCGGTCCTGGATGTTCCTGGCGTTCTTCAAAGAGGAAGTGAACGCGTAGCCTGCCAGTCCGAAGTCGACGTCGTTCGCCCTGGCAATCACCGCATCGAGATCGTTGAAGCGGACCATGGGTGCAATGGGACCGAACACCTCTTCGCGCATCAGGCGCGCATGGTCGGGCACGTCGGTCAACACGGTGGGCGCCCAGAAGAAACCTGCACGGGTGGGCCGATCTGGCGCACCCACGGCGATGCGCGCACCCGTCTCGACCGCGTCTTGGGTGAACACTTGCATGGCCTCGGTGCGCCGAAGGTGAGCCAGCGGTCCCATGTCGGTCCCCGTCTTGGCGCCATCGCCAACGCTGAGCTTCTGGGACATGCGCACGAACTCGGCGACGAACCGGTCGTGAACGGCGTCATGCACAAAGAAGCGCGAAGGCGCGATACAGATCTGGCCTGCGTTGCGAAACTTGCTGGCCACGCTGAGTTGCGCAGCGCGTTCCACATCGGCGTCGTCCATGACGATCACCGCCGAATGACCGCCGAGCTCGAAGGTCACCTTCTTCAGGGCCTGGCCCGCCAGGGCCGCCAGATGCCGGCCCACCGCCACCGAACCCGTGAACGACACCTTGCGGATATGGCGAGACGCGATCAGTCGCTCGGACACCATGGCGGGCACGCCGAACAGCACCTGGATGGCTTCTGCCGGCACACCGCACCGGATACAGATCCGCGCCAGGTGCAACACCGCGCTGGGCGACTCTTCGGCCGGCTTGATGACCACGGAACACCCAGCCGCCAGTGCATGAGCAATCTTTCGAGCAGCCAGTGCGAGAGGGTAGTTCCACGGTGAGAAGGCAGCCACAGGCCCGACCGGCTCCAGCTGCACCATCTGCTGCATGGCGGCGTTCCTGGAGGGAACCATGCGGCCATAGAGGCGCTTGCCCTCCTCGGCCAGCCATTCAAAGAGATCGGCCGAGCCCGCCACCTCTCCACGGGCCTCGTTCAACGTCTTGCCCTGCTCCGCCGTCAACAGGGAAGCCATCAGCTCGATGTCGGCTCTGACCTGCACCGCCACAGCCTGAAGGCAGCGGGCGCGCTCGAATGCGGACAGCGCGCTCCATTGCTGGAAGCCTTTCTGGGCCATTTCGGCGGCGGCGTCGATGTCCTCCAACCTGGCCAGCGAGAGCATTCCGATGGTCTCGCCCGTGGCGGGGTTCAACACGGGACGGGTGTCGCGGCCTCCCTGCGTCACCTCTTTTCCCGCGATCAATGAACCGATCTGATAGATGTCAGCCACGCACCTTCTCCAGTGATGATGTATATTGAAAAACCACCGAACTACTTAAATGGTTTGTCCATTTGCATTGTAGTCCAAACACCTCACTGCGGAGGCCGGAATATTTCGCCACATCGCGGCGCAGGCGATCCCCTGCTGTTGTGTAATTCGGTCTTTGGAGTTCACAAGATGAAAAAAGACGCCGCCAGTGCGCCGCCACAGGCCCGAACCAATGCCCGGTTCACCAGCGTGAAGACCCGGCGTGGCTTCGAGGAAGTGGGCGACCAGATCAGGGCCATGCTGCATACCGGTGAGTTGAAGGCTGGGGACCGACTGCCTTCGGAGCAGGACCTTGCCACCGGCTTTGGCGTGAGCCGTCCCGTCATTCGAGAGGCTTTGCGCACCCTGGAAATGGCGGGCATCCTCGAACTCAAGCTGGGTACGAAGGGCGGGGCCTACATCCGCCAGGGCAATGCAGACATGCTGGCCCGGCCCTTGCAAGACCTCATCGCGCTGGGCAGGATTTCGATTCCCAATCTGATCGACGCCCGCCGGATGATCCACAGCGTCATCCTGCAGAGTGCATGCGAGCACGGCACCGCCGCGGATTTCGCCGCCATCGAAGCGAATCTGGACCGCATGGAAGCACTGGCCAAGGCCAAGGAATGGACCCAGCGGACGGACGAAGCCGTCCTCTTCTTTCACCTCATCGCGAAAGCGACGCACAACGAAGTGATGGTGATCCTGATCGACTCCTTGCTGCAGATCCTTCGCTATGTGGTGCTGGAAAAAACGCCGGCCGGACATCGGCCCCAACTGGTGCCCTTGCGCCGAAAGATCCTGGCCAGCCTGCGCGCGCGCAACGCCGCACAGGCGATCGAGCACCTCAATGAATACCTGCAGGTCGTCCACAAGGCCACCAAGCTCAAGTGACCCTCCACAGCCATTCTCAGGACGAGTTCAACACCCCACCGTCGACCGTGATCAACTGGCCCGTCATGTACGCCGAGTCCGGTCCGCAGAGGAACTTCACCACCCCCGCGATGTCCTCAGGCGTGCCGTAGCGGCCCAGCGGAATTTCGGCCATGCGCTGGTCGCCAAAGCGGGCGATCACGTCGGTGGTCATGCGCGTCTCGATCAGGCCAGGCGCCACGGCATTCACGAGAACGTGAGGAGCGAACTCGCGAGAGAAGGTGCGCGTGAGCCCCACGATGCCGCCTTTGGCTGCGGTGTAGGCAGCGCGCCCAGGGGCTCCACGCTGAAAGGCGCGGGAACTGCACAGCACGATGCGGCCCGCTGCGGGCGGCACATGCTGCGCCCGAAACGCGATGGCCATGTCGTATGCGTTGGTGAGGTTGCTGGCAATGGCCCGCTCCCACACACGGCGGTCGTCACTGTCCAGCGGGTCAGGCTCGAAGACGCCGGCCATGTGAATCAGCGCATGCACGGCGTGGCCGCAAGAGGCAAAGGCTTCCCGACATTCGGCTGGCGATGCCAGCGCCGACGCGTGCGCCGACACGCGGCCCAGAGACTGCAACTCTTCTTGCGCCTTCGCGAGACGATCGTGGTCGATGTCCACCAGGTGAACATGGGCACCCTGCTGCAGAAAGGCGCGCGCGGTGGCCCGGCCGATGTCTCCGGCGCCCCCGGTGACAAGCATGCAGCGACCTTCGAACATTTTCATGTGAGCGCCTGACCGCCATCCAGGAACACCGGGGATCCGGCACCGAAGGCGCGGCAGGGGGTCATTTCGGCCCCACCCGCTTTTCGGCCACCGTGCCCAGCTTGGCCGGCGGCGCGCCAAACGAAGCCCAACCGCCATCCACCGGCAGCGTGACCCCGGTGATGAAGCTGGCGCGGTCTGACGCGAGAAACGCGATGGCTTCTGCGATCTCCTCCGGACGCGCCGTGCGGCCCATGGGTGTGCAACTCTCGAGGTCCGCCAGATTGAGGGCGCCCTTGGCGGCCAGGTCCTTCACGAGATCGGTCAGAACGTACCCTGGCGCCACCGCGTTGACGCGGATGCCGTCGCGCGCCCACTCACCGGCCATCGCTGCGGTCATGGTCGAGATGCCCGCCTTGGCCGCACCATAGGCGTTGCGCCCCGGGTGGCCCTGCAGGCCGGCGATGGAACTGATGTTGACAATGGCGCCCGACTGCTGCTGCACGAAGATGCGACCGGCCTCGCGGCTGGCCAGAAAAGTGCCGCGCAGGTGAACCGCCAGGATGCGATCGAAGGCATCCACGGTCTGCTCCAGCGTCATCACCGTTTGCTCGCCGATGCCCGCGTTGTTGACCAGCACGTCGATGCGGCCGAACCGCTGTTGAACCTGCTGCATGAGCGCCACCACGGCAGCTTCGGCCGTGACGTCGCAACCCAGGCCCAGATGGCCTGCGCCCAGTTCGGCGGCGCGTTGCTCGGCCGCCTCCGGACGCACGTCAGCGATCACCACATGCGCGAAATCCTGCGCCAGCCGCTGCGCGGTGGCCCAGCCGATGCCATCGCCCGCACCGGTGACAACGGCCACGCGCGCGGGTGAATCTGAAGAAGTCTTTTGTCCAGCCAAGGGGGTCTCCTGAAGGGCACTGTCCATGTGTTCGCAGCGAAGTCTGGTGAGGGGTTTTACTCACTCGATCGCCCTGCGGCAGCGCTATTATGCATCGCTCATTTCATTGGTCAGTCCTATAGCCATTTAGACCAATCCTTGTCCACGACATCCACCGGAGATACCCATGCTGCCTCGCCGCACACTGCTCGCTTCCCTTGTTTTCTCCCTGCTGGGCTCCACTGCCCTGGCCCAGGACAACTGGCCCAGCAAGCCGATCAAATTCATCGTGCCGGCCGCCGCCGGCGGCACCAACGACGTGCTCGGCCGTCACCTGCAGGAGCCACTGTCCAAGCTGCTGGGCCAGCCGGTGATCATGGAATACAAGGCCGGCGCGGGGGGTGCCATCGCTTCACAGTACGTGGCCACGCAACCGGCCGACGGCTACACCTTCCTGCTGCACGGCAGTGGTCTGGTTACCGTGCCACTGGTGCAGCGCAAGCCGCTGTACGACGCGATGAAAGATTTTGTGCCGGTCTCGTTGATCGGCACCTCGCCGATGGTGCTGATGACGCACCCATCGACACCAGCCACGCTCAAGGACTTCGTGGACTACGCGCGCGCCAACCCGGGCAAGCTCGAATGGGGCGCATCGGCACTGGGCGGCGTAGGCCAGCTCGCCATGGAAGCGTTTCACGAGGCCGCCGGCATCAAGAACATGGTGATGGTGCCGTTCCCCGGCGCAGGCCCGTCGGCGCAGGCGCTGCTGGCCGGGCAGACCAAGTACATGTTGTCCACGCCTTCATCGGCCACGCGCGGCCTCGTGGCCGAAGGCAAGATGCGCGTGCTCGGCGTCTCCACGGCCAGGCGCAGCCCGCTGCTGCCCGACGTGCCCAGCATTGGCGAGGTTGTGCCCGGCTACGACACCGAGACCTGGTTCGGCCTCGTCGCCCGCACCGGCACGCCGCAGCCCGTCATCACGCGCCTGGCCAATGCCATCGCACAAGTGGTGGCCATGCCCGAAATCCAGGAAAAGATCCGTGGTGTGAACGTGGTGCCGCAGAGCGGCACCCAGGCGCTGGGCGACATCATCCGCAAGGACAACGTGCAGTGGGCCAAGGTGGTGAAGGCGAACAACATCACGATGGATTGATTGGGCTCACCCCCCGCAAGGGGGCAAGACCTGCGGCCTGGCGGCGCCAGTTCCGCAGGCGTCACGATGGCGCGGCTGGCGCACTTACAGCGGCTCTTCTCTCAGCAGCCCCAGCTTCTCCTGCACAGCGCGGTCGGAGTAGGTGAAGAGCACGGCGTCTTCGCTCGCGGTGTGGGTCACCTGGTGCCAGCTCGGCACGACGAACACGTCGTGCGGCTCCCACTGCATGGTCTTGCCTTCCACCGTGGTGCTGCCACGGCCTTCGACCACGGTGAAGACGGTGCTGTCGGTGCTGCGATAAGGCCGGGTCGTGAAGCCCCTGGGCAGCAGCTGCATGCTGGTGGCCATGGTGGGCATCGCCCAGTCGCCGTTGACGGGGTTGACGTAGCGCATCTTGTGCCCGTGCCAGGCGTTGATCTCTCGAAAGCGGGCCAGGCGGTCCAGCGCTTCGCGGGTGCGCGCGTAGGGGTAATTGAAGATCGGCGAGGTGAGCGTCTTGCCGAAGTCATGGTCCACCGGCAGCATGTTGGTGCCCGCCTCGGCCATGGCTGCGCCCTCGGGGCGGTCCAGCGGCTGCACCTTGCCCGGATAGCCCTCGCGAAAGCTCGCGCCAAGCAGGTTGACGATGTGCATGTCCAGCCCGTCCAGCCACACCATGGGGCCATCGCTCTCGTTGCCATGGTCATGCCAGGCCATCGAAGGCGTGATGACGAAATCGCCCGGCTCCATCATGGTTTTTTCACCCGCGACGGCGGTGTAGGCGTTGCGGCCTTCGACGATGAACCGCAGGGCCGAGGCCACGTGGCGGTGTGCGGGTGCAATCTCGCCCGGCAGCACGATCTGGAAGCCGCCGAACAGGCTCTGCGTGATGCGCGACTGCCCAGGCAGGCCCGGGTTCTCGAACACCAGCACGCGGCGCTCGGCTTCTTCGGTGGAGATCTGCTCGCACGCCTCCATCAGGAAGGGCCGAACGTCGCGGTAATGCCAGATCGCCGGCACACAGCGTGGCACGGGCTTCTCGGTGACCAGACCATGCAGCACGCGCCACAGCGGCGCGAGCTGGTGTTCAGCGGCGCGGGCGTAGAAATCGCTGCGGCCGGCTTCTGCCGCCAGGTCCACGGTGGGCACCACACCGGAGTGGTCGCGCAGGTCGGGCAGGTGCGCGGGATGTTTCGTCATGGCAGGTCTCCTGGGTTGCGCAGGCGGGCTGCGGACGGCCTCAGGCCTCCACCGCCTGCCGAACGGGCGCATCCGCAGGCGGAATTGCCTGGGCCGCCATCGCTTCTGCCGCGAGAAAGCCGAAGGTCATTGCCGGGCCCAGCGTGATGCCGCCGCCCGGATAACCACCGCCCATCACGCTGGCATTGTCGTTGCCTGCGGCAAACAGGCCAGCAATGGGTTGCCCCTGTGCATCCAGGACGCGCGCCTGGGCGTCGGTCCGGATGCCGGCAAACGTGCCCAGATCGCCCATGACGATGCGCACCGCGTAATACGGACCTTGCGCGACCGGCGCCACGCACGGGTTGGGCTGATGGGTCTTGTCGCCGAGGAAACGGTTGTAGACGCGCCAGCCGCGGCGGAACTGCAGGTCCCTCCCGTCCACCGCGCCCTGGTTGTATTCATCCACGGTCTTCTGCAATTGCTCGCCGTCGATGCCCGCCTGGGCCGCCAGCTCCTTCAGCGTGGTCCCGCGCAGCAGATAGCCCGAGCGCAGGTGGCCTCCCAGTGGCAGCGGGAACGGCTTGGCAAAGCCAAGGCCGTAGCGGCGGATGGTGCGGTGGTCGGCGATCAGCCAGGCGCAAACCTCGGCCTGTTCGGCGCAGGACTTCTGCATCGCCATGCCCACGTCGTGGTACGAGTCCGACTCGTTGGCGAAGCGCTGGCCACGGCGGTTGACGGCGATGATGCCCGGCTTGTAGCGGTCGATCAGGTGCGGGAACACGCCGGTATCGCCATTGGAACGCTGCACGCGAGACACCGGAATCCAGGCCGCGGCATTGGGCAGGTCGGTGGCCACCTGGGCACCGACAGCCTCGGCCATGCGCAGACCGTCGCCGGTGTTGCCGGGTGGCGCAGGTGAGAGGTGCTCCTGGCCGGTGGGTGCGTGGGGAAAGAGCTGTTTGCGGCGCTCCATGTCTTGCGGGAACCCACCGGCCGCCAGCACCACGCCTCGGCGGGCACCCACGCGCACGGTGCTGCCATCCTTGCGACCGACCACCACGCCCGTGACGCGGTCACCTTCGCGGACGAGCGATTTCGCGGGCGACTCCAGCCACATCGGTATGTTCAGGTCGAAGGCCGACTTCGCCAGACGCGCGGCCAGTGCGTTGCCATTGGTCAGGCGCATGGCGCGTCCGTGGAACAACATTTCAAATGCGTGCGTCAAGAGGCGCCGGGCCACATACATCGCCGAGGTCAGAGAGCGCGTGACATTGAAGAAATGACCCACCTCGGCGCTGGAGTTGAACATCATCCCGACAAAGGTGATCTCCTTGAGCGGCGGGCGCAACGACTTGATGCGATCTCCCAGCTCGCGCCCGTCCATCGGCGCAGCCATGATGGAACGTCCCGCCGTGCGACCACCCGGGCTCTCGGCGTGATAGTCGGGGTACTCTGGCAGGGGGATGAGCTGCACCTCGGTCTGCCTGACGAAAAAGTCCACCATGCGCGGGCCGTGTTTCAGGAAAGCCTCCACGCGCTCTTCGTCGTAGAACTCGCCGCATTCGTAACGCATGTAGGTGCGCGCATCGTCCATCGAATCCGGCTCGGGCCGGGCGGTCGATATCGGGTTGTTGGGCACCCACAGCACTCCGCCTGAACGCGCGGTGGTGCCGCCATAGAGCGCTTCCTTCTCCAGCAGCAGCACATCCAGGCCGAGCTTGCGCGCGGCCACCGCGGCCGCCATGCCACCCGCGCCGGTGCCGATCACCACCACATCGACCATCTGGTCAAAACCCTGTTCGTTCGCGTTCATGATGAGATGCCCCTTGATTCAATTCTTCTTCACGCCAACGGCCTTCAGCGGACCCTGCGCGTACATGCGCATGGGCGTAGGCAGGCCACCCGAGGTGTAGCCCTGCGCGATCTGCATGCGGAAGAACGAAGCCACCAGGCTCGTCACGGGCATGGCGCTGCAGGTGATGCGGCCCATGTCCATGATGATGTCAATGTCCTTCATTGCGGTCAGGGTGTTTCCCTTGTAGGTGCCCGCCACCATCTGCTGGCCATAGTTGCGCAGCACGTTGGAATCGGCAAAGCCGCCCGCCACGGCCTCGGGTATGAGCGCGGGGTCGATACCGAAGCGGGCAGCAAAATTCAGGGTCTCTGCCACCACGGCGCCAGTGCCGTAGTTGAGCATCTGGTTGCACGCCTTGGTGGCCATGCCACATCCCACCGGGCCCATGTGGGTGATGCGCCCACCAAAGGCACTGAGCACCGGACGCACGCGCTCCACCACGGCCGCATCACCACCGGCCATCACGGCCAGTGTGCCCAGGCGTGCGCCGGCCGGGCCGCCCGACACCGGCGCATCCACCCACGCCATGCCACGCTCGGCTGCCAGGCGCGCAGCCATTTGCTGTGTATGGACCGGGTGAATGGTGGAGAGATCCACCACCACCTGACCGGCCCGACCCGCCTCGGCCAGGCCACCTGGGCCGAACACCACGTGTTCCACTGCTTCGCCGTTGCTCACACAGAAAAGGATCACGTCGCAGACTGCGGCCAGTTCACCCAGGCTCCGTGCCACCGCCGCACCCTTTTCAGCGAAGGGCTGCGCCTTGTCCGGCGTCCGGTTGAAGACCGTGAGCGGATGCCCCGCATCCAGGATGCGCATGGCCATCGGCGCACCAATGTCGCCCAGGCCGATGAAGCCGATGCGGTCCGCGCTCACTGGATCACCCGAGCGTCAATCAGCACGGTGCTCACGCGTGCGTTGAGTTCCGCGCCATCGTCTCGCAGTGGCAGGCGCGCGTCAGATGCGTAGCTCTCCACCATGGCGGCTTCATCCGCGTAACAGACTTCGGCGATGCCATCAATGGGCAGCTCCTCGTAGGGCACCGGCTTGCCCTGCGCGTCGTAGCGCGCACTCACCAGGTTCTGCACATAGCCATCCAGCCGAGGCAGGTGCCGCACCAGATTGGCATGCCGCACGAACCAGGCCTCCCGGAAGGCCTGCGGCGTGGCGGCCTTGCGCGTGAGCAGCAACCAGCGCCGAAATCCCCCGTGCACGGACCTGGCACGCAGGGGCACCGGGATATTGGCCTCGCTGTCCAGCGAGAACAGTGGTCGAGCCACCGGAGAAATGGCCAGCAGGAAATTTCGCCAGGCGGGGCTGGCCACCACCTGGGCGCCAGCGCCCGCATGGGCCACGTGCAGGTCCAGGACGACACCGATGTCATCGGCTTCTGCGACCACGCCGCCGTAAGACCGGTCGTTGGCGATGTAGTCGGTGGGCACATGGCGCACCACTTTGCCCAACCCGATCTGCCGAACATCGGCCAGGCCAAGCAGATGTTCTCGCACCGCCCGCTCGACGGCCTCGACGACTTCGGGGACGGGACGGAGGGCGGCCAGGCAAACGGTCTTCATGCTCATCGTGTCTCTCTCAAAGGGTGATGTGTCGTGGCAATTCGCGATTATAGGTCTGACCATTCACCGTACAAAGTACCAAAATGGCGCTCATGTGGCTATATGTCCTACCAAACAACACGACTCATAGAAATATTCAATATGGCGCCTTCTCTCAAGCTGAAGATATCCATAAAGTCGTTACAAATCAACGTCATATTCAAATACCATTGAGCCAAGAGGTTGGATTATTCAACAGACAACCTTGGTCTTACCTAAGCTCCAAACAGGGTAAACCCGAGGTTGAATTCGATGGTACGACCGTATTCTCTGGTCCCGGGCGATCGACTTGAACCCGAAGAACAGCACGGAGACCCCATTGCGAAAGCCAGAAAACCTCGCCCCCGAAAAACACGACGTCGCGCATGCGGCCGGGCCAGTCCCGCACCCATCTGGCGGCCCGATCGACCTGGCGTTCAAAGGCATTGACGCCCTGCTGGCCCTGATGCTCCTGACGATGGTCGCCATGGTGCTCAGCAACGTGGTGCTTCGCTACGGCTTCAGCACGGGCATTGCTTCGTCCGAAGAACTCTCGCGCACGCTGTTCATCTGGCTGACCTTCATCGGGGCGGTGGTGGCCACTCGCGAAGGCACTCACCTGGGCGTGGACAGCCTGTTGCGGCGACTGCCCCGCAAGGGCCAGCTGGCGATGGTGTTCGTGAGCGAATCCATCGTGCTGGCCTGCTGCGTGCTGCTGTTTCGCGGCACCTGGTCGCAGCATGAGGTGAACGCCACCTCCGTCTCGCTGATCACTTCCATGCCCCTGATCTGGATCTATGGCGTGGCCTACCTCACCAGCGTGGGCATTGGCCTGCTGGTGCTGGCCAAGCTCTGGCGCATCGTCACAGGCACCGCCTCCGACAAAGACATCTTTGGCGCGGCTGCCGATCACCTCCCTGTGCAGGCCCGCTCAGGAGACGGCCCATGACCGTCGCCATCTTCCTGTTTTCGCTGCTCGGCGCCATGGCGCTGGGCATGCCCATCGCCTTTGCGCTGCTGGTGTGCGCACTGGCCCTCATGGTGGCGCAGGGTTCGGTCGACATGACCATCCTGTCGCAAAAACTCATCGAGGGCGCGGACAGCTTCCCTTTGCTGGCCATTCCTTTTTTCATTCTCGCGGGCGAGCTCATGAACGCGGGCGGCATGTCCAAGCGCATCGTGGCATTCGCCATGGCATGCGTGGGTCACGTCCGCGGGGGGCTGGGCATTGTCGCGGTCATGGCCGCGGTGCTCATGGCCGCCATTTCGGGTTCTGCAGCGGCCGACGCAGCGGCCCTGGGCACCTTGCTAATACCGATGATGCGGGCCGCCAACTACGACGTGCCGCGCTCGGCCGGCCTGATCGCGGCCGGCAGCATCATTGCGCCCGTGATGCCCCCTTCGGTGGCTCTGATCGTCTTCGGCGTCATCGCCAACGTGTCGATCGGAAAACTGTTCATCGCCAGCATCGTGCCCGGCCTGATGATGGGCCTGGCGCTGCTCATCGCCTGGCTGTGGGTGGCGCGCCGCGACAAAGTTGCGGTCATGCCCCGCAAGAGCCTGCGCGAAACCCTGCTGGCCACTCGCAACGCCCTGTGGGCGCTGTTCATGCCCTTCGGCATCGTGGGCGGCATGAAGTTCGGCATCTTCACGCCCACCGAAGCCGCGGTGGCCGCCTGCGCCTATGCGTTCATCGTCGGCACCTGCTTCTACCGTGAACTCAAGCTGCGCCACCTCTACCCGCTGCTGGTCACAGCGGCCAAGACCACGTCGGTGGTGGTGTTCCTGATTGCCTCTGCGCTGGTGTCGGCCTGGCTGATCACCACGTCCAGCGTGCCGCAGCAAATCGCCGAGATGCTCGAACCTTTCCTGGACGATCCGCGCCTGCTGATGTTCATGATGATGGTGCTGGTCATCGTGGTGGGCACGGCGCTCGATTTCGCACCCACCCTGCTGATCCTCACGCCGGTGCTCATGCCCATCGTGAAGCACGCGGGCATCGACCCGGTGTACTTCGGCGTGCTGTTCATCATGAACAACGCCATCGGCCTGATCACGCCGCCAGTGGGCATCGTGCTCAACGTGCTCAGCGGCGTGGCCAAGATCAGCATGGGCGCCATCGTCAAGGGCGTCTGGCCTTTCCTCTTCGCGCAGACACTGGTCCTGTTGCTGCTCATCATCTTCCCCGAGCTGGTCCTGGTCCCGCTCAAGTGGATGTTCTGACACGGTGCCGAAGACCCATGAATTCCGTGTACCGCCGCGACCCGGATGGCAACCTCATCGAGGTGTCCAGCTATGGCTGAAGCGGCCGCCTTGCAACCCCCACAACAGGAGACACACATGCTGAACTTCCTTTCACTGACAGTCCGTACTGCGGTTTCCGCCGCCGTGGCCATCGCCACCTTCAGCGCCGCGCATGCCCAGACCACGTTCCCCGAACGCAACGTGCGCGCCTCGCTCACCCTGGGCAAAGAACACCCCCTGGGCATCGGGCTGACCAAGGTGGTGCAATGTGCCGCACAACGCACCGGCGGCAAGTTCAAGATTCAGCCGTTCTTCGACGCCGCCCTGGCCTCGGGTGACGGCCCAGCGCTACAGCAGACGCGCTCGGGAACGATCGACATGGTCGTCGGGGCGACCGCCTCGGTGACCGCGATCCTGCCGGCCGCAGGCGTGTTCGACCTGCCCTTCATGTTCAACAACGAAAAGGAAGCCGACCAGCTGCTGGACGGGCCGGTGGGCGAACTGCTGGCCAGCAAGTTGCCTTCGGTGGGGCTGGTGAGCCTGGGGTACTGGGAGTACGGCTTTCGCCAGACCACCAACTCCAGGCACGCCATTCACAAGATGGAGGATCTGCAAAACCTGAAGATGAGGGTGATGCCCAACCCGGTGATCATCGACGCCTTCAAGAACATGGGCGGCTTTGCCATGACGCTGCCCATGCCGGAGCTCTACACCGCGCTCGAAACGAAGACGGTGGATGGGCAGGAGAACCCCTTCAGCACCATCGAGCAGCAGAAGTTCTTCGAGGTGCAGAAGTACCTGAGCCTGACCAAGCACATGTACAACCCGGTGATGGTCTATTACTCCAAGAAGAACTTCGACCAGCTCACGCCACCCGAGCAGGCCATGCTGAAGGACTGTGTTCGCGAAGGCCGCGATGAGCAGCGCCGCGTGAACCGGCAACAGAACGAACAGAGCCTGGCACGACTGAAAGAACGCGGCATGGTCGTCAACGAAGTCAGCCCGACCGAGATTCAGCGCATGCGCGAACGCTCCATGGCGCTTTGGGAGCGTCAGGCATCCGTCATCGGGCCGGAAATGATGAACGCCGTGACCGCCGAACTCAAACGCATTCGCGCCAACTGACCAACCGAAAGGCCTTCGCCGTGACACGTTCCCAGACAGGTTTCGACTACATCATCGTGGGCGGTGGATCGGCCGGCTGCGTGCTGGCCAACCGCCTTTCGGCCGACCCGGCCGTGCAGGTGTTGCTGATCGAAGCCGGCCCCTCCGATCGACGTTTTCCCACCAGCCTGAAGACCTCCTTGCCGGCGGGCAATCTGTTCCTGCTGCCCCACGCCAAGTACAACTGGAAATACCACTTCTCCAGGCACAAGGGCGTGAACGAGCGTGAACTGCCTTGCCCGCGCGGCAAGCTGCTGGGCGGCTGCAGCTCGCTCAATGGCTCGGTCTACATCCGGGGTCATCGGCTGGACTACGACGAATGGGCTGCCCTGGGCAACCCCGGCTGGGGCTGGGACGACGTGCTGCCAGTTTTCAAGAGCCAGGAGAACCACGCCCTCGGTGCCAACCCCTGGCACGGCACCGGCGGCGAGTTGCAGGTGAGCGTTCCACCCGGCACCAACCCGCTGTCGCACGCCTTCGTGAAGTCGGCGGTGTCGTTGGGTCACGCGCACAACACGGACCCCAATGGCGCAGAGCAGGACGGCTTTGGCCTGACCCACGTCACGCAAAGCAACGGGGTCCGTTCCAGCGCTTCGCGGGCGTTTCTGCATCCCGTGTGGCACCGCCCCAATCTGACGGTGATGACCGAGACCCTGGTCGAGCACGTGGACACGCGGGCAGGCCGCGCCATCGGCGTGACGGTGCTGCGCGAAGGCCGCCGGGAAACCCTGACCGCTTCGATCGAGGTGGTGCTCTCGGGCGGCGCCGTGAATTCGCCGCAGTTGCTCATGCTCTCGGGCATCGGCCCCGCCGCAGCGCTCTCGCGCCTGGGCATCCAGGTGCTGAGCGATCTCCCCGGCGTGGGCGCCAACCTGCAGGACCACCCCACGGTGCAGGTCTCCTGCCTGAATCCCGGCGCGCAATCGTATGCGCTGAGTGCGCGCACCCTTCCCCGTGTGGCCGTTGCGCCGCTGGCCTGGCTGCTGGCCCGGCGCGGCATGCTGGCGTCCAACGCGGCCGAGGCGGGCGGCTACATGCGCACCCTGCCCGGCCTGGATCGCCCGGACGTGCAGATGACCTTCGTGGTCGGCCTGAAGGCGGCGGTGCAAAAGCTGCCGCGCACGCACGGCGTCATGCTCATGGTGCACCTCATGCGTCCGCTGTCGCGCGGCCACCTGGAACTGCAGAGCACCAACCCGGCCGACGCGCCACTGTTGCACCCGGACTTCCTCTCACAGCCAGGGGACGTGGCCACGCTCATGCGCGGTGTGCGCGAGGCGCGGCGCATGCTGGCCGCTGAGCCCTTCGCTCCCTACGCGGGCGCCGAAGTGACGCCTGGCGCCCAGTACCAGAGCGACGCCGAGCTGGAGGTGGCGATCCGCACCCAGGTGGGCACCGCCTACCACCCGGTGGGCACCTGCAAGATGGGGCCAGATCACGACGCCATGGCGGTCGTGGATCCGCAGTTGCGTGTGCGTGGCGTCGAGGGTCTGCGCGTGGCAGACGCCTCGATCATGCCCAACATCGTTGGCGGCAACACCAACGCGCCGGCCATGATGATCGGCGAGAAGGCCGCTCGCTTCATACTGCAGGCACGCCAGGCCCAGCCACTGGCGGCTTGAACCTGCTGCGCCGCACAACCTAGAATCCAGAGCATCCCCTGTCCACGGCCCCCACGGGGTCCCCATGACCACCAACACCGCCGAACCCCTACCCCGCCTTCAATTCTCCAAAGTGAGGCGACGACGCGTCTTCGAGGAGATCTGCGACCAGATCCGGCGCAAGCTGGCCCGTGGCGAGTTCCGTCCAGGCGACAAGCTGCCCACGGAACGCGAGCTCGCGGCCGAGTTCAGCGTCGGTCGGCCCGCGGTGCGCGAGGCGCTTCGAACACTGGAGAGCTCGGGCGTGCTGGTGCTCAAGAAGGGCCTCAAGGGTGGCGCCTTTGTGCGCGAAGGCGACCCCACCGTGGTCACGCAGTCGATCCACGACCTGATCAACCTCGGCCACATCTCCATGCACCATCTCATGGAGGCACGCATCGTGCTCACCGGATCGGTGGTCAGGCTGGCTTGTGAACGAGGCACGCCCGAGGAGTTCGATGCCATTGAAAAGAGCATCGACGTGAGCGAGCGCCTGGAAATCTATGGCGAACTCGAAGAGCGCCTGATCGCCGGCACCGAGTTCTTCCGGCTCATCGCCGTAGCCTCGCACAACGATGCGCTGCTGCTGCTGGTCGATTCACTGGGCATCATCGTGCGGCGCATGGTCATGCAGGTGCGGCCTCAGACCACCGCCATGATCGAGACGCGCCGCCAGATTCTTTCGGCCATGCGCCGGCGCGACCCGGCAGCTGCGCAAGAGCACCTCAACGAGTTCTTCGTCCACGTGAAAGACCGCTTCCTGCTGGCCGAGGCGCAACAGAGGCCACGGCGCGATCCCCTCTGAATCGCGCCGCTGGCTGGCTGTCTACTTGCGCACGCGCTTGAGGTCATCCTCCACCAGCGCCATCATGTCCGCGCCGATCACGGGGGCGTTTTTCTCGTAGACCACCTTCGACGCCTCGCGCATGCGCGTAACCTCGGCTGGCGCGATGGCGTTGACGACCATGCCCTTGGCCTTGAGCCGGTCCACGCCCTCGGCGGCCATCTGGCGGTTGATCTTGCGTTGCTCGTCGCGAACCGCGTTGGCGCAATCGCGCAGCACCGTCTGCTCGGCGGGGTTGAGCTTGTCGAACAAGGGTTTTGAATACAGCAGCAGCGCAGGGTTGTACATGTGGCGCGTCATGCTCAGGTACTTCTGAACTTCGAAGAATTTGGCGGTCTCGATGATGGGCACCGGATTCTCCTGGCCATCCACCGCCTTGGTCTCCAGAGCCGAATACAACTCGGTGAAAGGCATCGGGAAAGCGAAGCCGCCCAGCGCCTTGAAGGTCTCCACCACCATCGGGTTGGGCATGGAGCGGATCTTCAGGCCCTTGAGATCTTCCATCTTGTTGATCGGGTG
The DNA here is from genome assembly GCF_050250835.1 of Hydrogenophaga sp. Classification (GTDB taxonomy): domain Bacteria; phylum Pseudomonadota; class Gammaproteobacteria; order Burkholderiales; family Burkholderiaceae_C; genus Hydrogenophaga. Next base: position 110,481 of record NZ_JBFWNX010000001.1, read on the forward strand.
CTTGGAGTTGGTGGCGTTGCGAAAGCCGTTCTCCAGGTAGGTCAGGTTCACCAGCCCCACGTCGAGCATGCGGCGAGAAAGCAACGCGCCGGACTTCCCGTCGAGCGCCGCATCGGCTTCCTTTTCGTCGGCGAACAGGAACGGCAGATCGTAGACCGCCGCCGAAGGGATCATCTGCGACATGGCCGACGTGGCAGTCACCACCATGTCCAGCGTGCCTGAACGCAACTGCGCAATGGCCGGCGCATCGTTGCCCAGTGCGCCGTCGAAGAAGGTCTGCACCTTCATCCTGCCGCCGGATTTCTCGCCCACGCACTGCGAATACTTGGTCAGACCGACACCCAGCGAATGGTCTTTGGAGAGCACCAGAGAGGCGCGGATGTTGCGATCCTGGATCTGGGCCTGAACCGGGCTGGCGACCAACAGGAAGGCAGCGGCCGCTGTGGCCAGGGGAACGAGTTTGCGTGAAATGAACATGGGTGATGTCTCCGGGGTTGGGGGGTGAGAAGCGTGCCTGTTGGCCGGCACTGTTTGAAATGCCTCAGCTCGAGAGCTGAGGGTTGAGAAAGGGGCAGCGCAGCATCGCCGCCTCGCGGGTTTCGAGCACGGGCGCGTCGGTCAGGCGTTCACCGAACACGCCCTCGGCTTTGAGGGCCTGAATGCGCTCCTCCGAGTAACCCAGAACGTCCTGCAGCACTTCGCGCGTGTGCGCACCCAGCAAAGGGGCGGCCACCGGTTCGGCCATGGGGGTCTTCTCCAGCGTTACCGAAGAACGGATGTTGGCGATCGACCCGCCCGCGGGGTGCGGGATGTGCGAGACGATGCCCAGGGCTTCGGTCTCGGGCGAGCGCAGGGCTTCGGCCACGGTGCGCACGGCGCCTGCAGGCACACGCGCATGGCGCAGGCGGGCCAGCCAGTGGTCGCGTGTGTTGGTGGCGAAGGCCGCGTTCACGGCTTCAAACAGGCGATCTCGGTGTTTGAGTCGGCCCGCCTTGATGGTCAGTTCGGGGTCATCGGCCATGTCTTCGCGGCCAATCAGGCGGAACAGGCGCTGGTAGATCTCGGTGCCCGTGCAGGCGATGTAGATCGGCCCGTCGCTGGCGTGGAACACGCCGGTAGGCGCCGTATCCGGACTGCCGTTGCCGTGTCGGCCCGCGGTCCAGCTGGCGTCGCTCATCACCTGCAACGGCGAATAGCCCACCATGGTCATGGCACTGGCGTAGAGCGAGGTCTCCACGCGCTGGCCCTGGCCGCTTCGCTGGCGCTCGATCACCGCAGCCAGGATGCCGTTGGCCGCCATCATGGATGTGCCGATGTCCATGACAGACGCGCCGGTGCGCACGCCTTCTCGGTCTGGGTAGCCGTTGAGCGACATGAAGCCGCTCTCGGCCTGGACGATGGGGTCGAAGCCCACCCGGTCGGCGAACGGACCGCTGCGTCCATAGGCGGAGACCGAACAATAGATCAGCCTGGGGTGGTCCTTCGCCAGTTGTTCGTAGCCCAGATCGAATCGCTCCATCACACCGGTGGAGAAGTTCTCCACCAGGATGTCGGCATCGCGGATGAGCTCGCGCAGCAACTGCTGGCCTTGCGGCGTCTTCATGTCGACGGCCACGCTCTTCTTGTTGCGGTTCACCCAGAGAAAAGGCGCACCCTCGCCGCCGAGCTGGTCCATCGCCGGTGGGTAGTGACGAAACTCGTCGCCGCGCCTGGGGTTCTCGATCTTGATGACATCGGCACCGAGGTCGGCCAGCAATAAGGTGGCATACGGGCCGGCCACGAAGTGAGTGAAGTCGATCACGCGCATGCCACGCAAGGGACCGCGGGGTTCGGCGCGCGCGGCAGCGGCGGGTTGGGCCATGAAATCCATCGTTGCCTCCGCCTCAACTGTTCTTGATGAACACCGCCTTGGTGTTGAGGAACTCGTGAACGTGCTCAACGCCGGATTCGCGCCCGTAGCCGCTCATCTTGTAGCCACCAAAGGGCACCGCCGGGTCCATCATCTGGTAGCAGTTCACCCACACCGTGCCGGCGCGGATGGCACCGGCCATGCGGTGCGCCTTGCCCACGTCGCGGGTCCACACGCCACTACCCAGGCCAAAGGGCGTGTCGTTCGCCCGCTTCACCAGATCGTCCATGTCGTCGAAGGGCAGTGCGCTGATCACCGGGCCAAAAATTTCTTCGCGCGCAATCGTCATCTGGTCGTTCACACCCGCGAACACGGTGGGCGGTACAAAGTAACCCTTGTCGTAGTCGCCTCCGCTCAGTCGCTGGCCACCGCTGAGCGCTTTCGCGCCTTCGCGCTGGCCCGCCTCCAGATAGCCCAGCACGCGGTCGAGCTGACCACTGGAGATCACCGGGCCGATCTGGGTGCCAGGGTCGATGCCGTTGCCCACTTTGAGGGTCTTGCCGTACTCGGCCACGCGGTGGGTGAACTCCTCGTAGATCTTTCTCTCCACGAACAGGCGCGTGCCGGCGCTGCAGATCTGCCCGGTGTTGGAAAACACAGCCATGGCTGCACCCGGCACGGCGGCGTCGAGGTCGGCATCGGCAAACACGATGTCGGGCGACTTGCCGCCGAGCTCGAGCGAGAGGCGTTTGATGTTGCCGGCCGAGGCGCGGATGATGGCCTGCCCCGTTTCGGTGGAGCCGGTGAAGGCCACTTTGTCCACCCCGGGGTGCGCCGCCAGGGCAGCGCCCGCCGGACCGAAGCCGGTAACGACGTTGACCACACCGGGCGGGAAACCCGCTTCCATGACGAGCTCGGCCAGGCGCAGCGGCGAGAGCGACGCCTGCTCGGCGGGCTTGAGCACGATGGTGCAACCCATGGCCAGGGCCGGGGCGATCTTCCAGATGGCCAGGCCCAGGGGGCCGTTCCAGGGAATGATGGCACCGACAACGCCCACGGGTTCTTTCAGCGTGTAGCTGAAGACCTCGCCAGGGATGGAGTTCTCGATGGTCTCGCCGTGAACGGAAGTGGCCAGGCCAGCGTAGAAGCGCAGCAACCCCACGGCACGGCGTTTGGCTGCGCGCGTGCGCGTGATGGGGCCGCCCATGTCGAGGGTGTCGATGAGGGCGAGTTCGTCGAAATGCTGTTCGACCAGGTCGGCCAGCTTGAGCAGCAAGGCCTGGCGTTCGAAGGGTTTGGTCTTTCGCCACGGGCCATCGAAGGCACGGCGCGCGGCGGCGACGGCACGGTCCACGTCCACCGCGTCGGCTTCGGCCAGGGTGGCAATTTCTTCGCCGGTGGCCGGGTTGGTGGTCGCGAAAGTCTTGCCCGAAACCGATGGCACCCATTGGCCGTCGATGAGCAGGCCCTTGGCCTTGCCGTTCAGGTAGGGTGGGTGCAGGTATTGGGCGGCGGTGATGTCGTTCATGGTCATGTTCTCCAGGTTCAGGCGGTGCGGATGCGGACCGGCAGGGCCGAGAAGCCGCGCAGGTTGTTGGCGTACTTGCGCTCGGCGGGGCCGACGACGTCGATGATCCAGTTGCGCTTGAGGATCTCTTCCCACAGCACGCGCAGTTGCAGTTCGGCCAGGCGATTGCCCAGGCAGCGGTGGATGCCCATGCCAAAAGAGAGGTGGGCGCGGGGGTTGGCGCGGTCGATCTTGAACTGGTAGGGCTCGGGAATCATGTCCTCGTCGCGGTTGCCGCTCATGTACCAGATGACGACTTTGTCGCCCTGCTTCATCTTGTGGCCGCGGAACTCGGTGTCCCTGGTGACGGTGCGGCGCATGTGGGGCACAGGCGTCACCCAGCGGATGATTTCGGGCACAAGGCTGTTGACCAGCCTGGGGTTGGCGCGCAGCCGGGCGTATTCCTCCGGGAACTGGTTGAGCGCCAGCAGGCCACCGGTGATGGAATTGCGCGTGGTGTCGTTGCCGCCCACCATGAGCAGGACGATCATGCCCAGGAACTCCTGTGCCGGCATGTTGGCGGTGGCGGGCGAGTGTGCCAGCATGGAAATGAGATCCGGCCCGGGCGCCTGCTGCTTGCGCTGGTCGAACAGCTTGCCGAAATAGGCAGCGCATTCCTTGAGCTTGGCGTAGCGCTTTTCCTCGGTGTCGATGTCGCCGCCGACCTGCAGATCCACGTTGACGATGTCGCTCCAGTAGGTGAGCAGGCGGCGTTCGTCGCGCGGGGTGTCCATCAGCTCGGCCAGCACGCGGCCCGTGAGTTCGATGGCCACACGATCGACCCAGTCGAAGTTTTCGCCCACGGGCAACGAGTCCAGGATGTCGTTGGCTTCCTTGCGCACCCGGTCTTCCATGCGCACCAGGTTGCCGGGCGACACCACCGGGCTCACCACCTTGCGCTGGTCGTCATGCAGCGGCGGATCGGCGTTGATGAAGCTGGTGCGGCGCATGTTGTCGGGCAGGTCCTTGATGAGGATGCCGCCGTACTTCACGTCCGATGAAAAAGTCTGGTGGTCGATCTCGATGTCGACGATGTCCTTGTAGCGAGTCACGTTCCACAGCGGGCCATATTGGCTGTGCTTCTGGTAGTGGACGGGCGCTTCCTTGCGCAGGCGCGCAAAGATCGCGTCCTGCGTGTCGGTCATGAAGCGGTACTGCAGCGTCGGATCGAGGTCTTCGAGCTTCTGCGTGGCGGGATCGGGCGCAGGGGCCAGGGCTTCTTTCATCACGGCGTTCATGAGAGGGGTCTCCGGGTGAGGTTCAGTGTTGGCCCACGGGCAGGTGCAGCACCAGGCCATCGAGTTCGGGGCGCATGGCGATCTGGCAGCAGAGGCGGGAGTTGTCCTCCAGGATGGGCGAGAAGGTCAGCATGGAGTGCTCCTGTTCACCACGTCCACCGGTGCGCTCGATCCAGGCCTGGTCCACATAGACGTGGCAGGTGGCGCAGGCACAGATGCCGCCGCAATCGCCGTCGATGCCGGGCACGCCGTTGTTGACGGCCGCCTGCATGGCCGAGGTGCCGACTGGCACGTCCACGACGTGCTCGGTGCCTTCGTGTTCGACAAACTTGATGATGGGCATGGATGGGTTCTCCTGAGGGGGTTAAGACAGCGCACCGCGAGGGCACACCGGTTTCATGCGATGGCCACGTCCTTGAGCGGAATGGCCGGATCGGACAGGCGCACGCCGGGCGTGCGCAGGCGTTTGCCAATGGCCATGCGCGCAAACGCGAAGTCCATCGGCGCGTTGACCGCTTCCACCGCACGCAGGAGGCCCTGCGGCGAAATGTGGAAGATGGCGAATGCATTGCCGGCGGTGTCACCGCGCAAGGCCACCTGATCGTCGGGAGAGGTCAGGCCAGCGATCTGCAGGCGCAGGTCGAACTGGTCCGACCAGGTCCAGGGCGCCTCGGCCACGGGTTGCGGCTTGCCGCACAGGCGCGCCGCCACCTGTTTGGCCTGCTCCATGGCGTTGTGCACGCTCTCCAGCCGCGCGTTTCGCTCGAACAGGACCACAGGGCGACGCGTGCAGTCGCCGATGGCGCTGATGCGGGGGTCGCTGGTCAGCGCTTCTTCGTCCACCACCACGCCGTCTTCGCACACCAGCCCGGCCTCCTGGGCCAGTGCCTGCTCGGCCAGCACACCAATGCCCACCAGGGCAAGATCGCAAGGCAGCGAGCGCCCGTCGGCCAGTCGGGCCGAGCGCACCTGGCCCTGCTCGCCATCGAAACCCACCACGCTGGCACTCAGCTCGATGGCCACGCCTTTGCTGCGCGCATAGCCCGTGACGAAGGCCGAGAGCTCCTGCGAGGCGACGCGCGCCATCAGGCGGTTTTCCCGCTCCAGCACGCAGACCTCCGCACCCAGGGTGCGTGCCGACGCGGCCGCTTCCAGACCGATGTAGCCACCACCCACCACCAGGACTCGGGTGCCAGGCTGCACCGCTGCGCGCAGACGCAACGCGTCCACATCGGTTCGCAGCGACACCACGCCAGCGAGGTCGATGCCTGGCACCGGCAGCGGGCGAAGGCGCGCGCCAGTGGCCAGGATCAGGTGGTCGTAGGCCAGTGCCTCACCCGTTTCGAGCAGCACCCGCTGCGCCTCGCGCTCAACGCGAGTGACGCAGGTGCCCGTGCGCAACTCGATCTGACGCTCGGCGTAGAAACCCTCGGGCTTGAGTTGCAGCTCCTGCGGCGTCACCTTGCCCAGCATCAGGCCCTTGGAGAGCGGCGGTCGCTGGTAGGGCGGACGCGCTTCGGCACCCACCAGCGTGATCGCACCGGTCCAGCCGTACTGGCGCAGCAGCGTGGCAGCAGTGCCACCCGCATGACCTGCTCCGACGATGACGACCCGGCCGTTCAGTCCGCTCAACATGGCTACCAGTCTCCTGTTTTCTTGGTAAGACCATTGTAGGCAGTGTTTTTTCGAGCGTCAACAAGACATTTTTTCTTTTTAAATCAACGTTATAAATCATCCATCCAAAAAACCTAGGGAAACCCCGGCTCCAAAATTACTATGGTCCAACCATTCTCGCAGGCGCCGGCTCATCAGCGGATGAACTGATCCACGAAGCCCTCTCCCAGGCCGCAGCGGATGTAGTGCGCCCGGCTCAGGTCGATCTTGGTGAAAACATCCTCGTAGCCCGTCTGGGTGCCATAGGGGTCCACATACACCATGGCGCCGGTGATGTGGAACAGCGTGATCATTTCCGGCACGTTGTCGGGCACCACCAGGGTGTGTGTTTCACCGGGCGGCTCGAACACATATGAGCCTTCGGAGGCAACCCAGGCGTGCTCCAGGTAGTGCCAGCTGCCGCGCAGCACCATGCCGTGCACCGGTGCCGGATGGCGGTGGCGGCTGAGCACGCCGGCGCGTCGCACGCGCAAGAGGTTCACCCAGTAGCCCTGCACGGTGTTGAGGCACAGCGGGCGGAACCAAACGTTTTCCGCCTGTGGCACCCACACCCGCTCATCGTCCGGGATGACAGAGGGCACCACGATTTCGGGCGCAGCCTCACGGGGAAACGGCAACTGGTAGGGAATGCGCGCGGGGTCGGTGGTGGCGCTTGCGGGTTTCGAATTCATGGTCTGCCTTTCATGAACAACCGGCATGGGCGGCGACGTGCCACCCTGCAAACGGATAGCATAGGTCAAATGGACAGACCAAATAACCCGCAAGGCGACACCAACCAGGCCTGGATGCTCGACTTCATCCTGCTGTCCGCCGTCTGGGGTTCTTCGTTCATGTTCATGCGCCTGGCGGTGGTGGATTTCGGCACGTTCCCCACCGCCACGCTTCGCGCGGGCATCGGCGCCCTGGCGTTGCTGCCCTTGCTGTTCCTGCGTCGCCAGGCCAGCAGGGCGGTCCGCGCCTGGAAACCGCTCCTGGTGGCGGGCACGCTCAACGCCGCCATTCCCACCGCCTGCATCTCCTTTGCCTTGCTCTCGATCAGCTCTGGCATGGCGTCCATCGTCAATGCCACGGTCCCGCTGTTCGGTGCGCTGGTGGCCTTTGTTTGGCTGGGCACCAGACCCACGCGGCTGGCGACGATTGGCCTGTGCATCGGCTTTGCCGGAGTGGCCATGCTCGCCTGGGACAAGGTGGGTTTCAAGGCCGGCACGCAAGCCTGGCCTGCGGCGCTGGCCATGCTCGCGGCCTCGGCGGGAGCCCTGAGCGGCGCGGTCTCCACGGTCTACGCCAGGCAACATCTTTCCGACGTGCCGGCCCTGGTGCTCGCTGCTGGCAGTCAGGTCGGCGCCACCCTCGGCCTTGCCCTGCCCGCTCTGTGGCTCTGGCCTGGCACACCGCCGAGCCTGAAGGCTTGGCTGGCGGTGGCTGCGGCGGGGGTGTTGTGCACGGGGCTGGGCTATCTCGTGTTCTTTCGCGTGCTCGAGCGTGCCGGCCCCACGCGCGCCCTCACCGTCACCTTTGTCATGCCGCTGTTCGCCATGTTCTACGGCGTGGTTTTCCTGAGCGAAGAGATCACCCTGGCCATGCTTGCCTGTGCGGCCGTGGTCATTGGAGGCACCGCCCTTTCCATGGGGCTCTTGCATCGCAAGCGCTGATCACAAGGGGTGCGCCTGCTGCTGCTGTGTCCGTGGCATCTCCGCATGGCACTTAGGTACAATGGACGGACCATTTGAAAGTGATCCATGAAAGCCATCGTTTGCCAAGCCTTCGCCCCGGTAGATCAACTCGCCTACCTCGACCAACCCTCACGCCCTCTGGCCAGCGGCGAGGTGCGCGTGGCCATCAAGGCCGCAGGCGTGAATTTCCCCGATTCGCTCAAGGTCGAAGGCCTGCACCAGATCAAGCCCACGCTGCCGTGGATTCCCGGCAGCGAAACCGCCGGGGTGGTGACCGAGGTGGCCTCCGACGTCACACGGTTCAAGGCGGGGGATCGCGTGATGGCGGTCTCCAGTGCCGATGGCGGCGGCTTTTCGCAGGAGATCGTCCTGCCGCAGGAGCGCATCTTCCGGCTGGCACCCCACATGAGCTTCGAGGCCGCGGCAGCGGTGCCCGTGGTGTACGGCACCACGCTGTATGCGCTCAAGCAACGCGGCCAGTTGCGGCCTGGTGAATGGGTGCTGGTGCTGGGCGCTGCCGGCGGTGTGGGCCTGGCCACGGTGCACCTGGCCAAAGCCATGGGAGCGCGCGTGATCGCGGCGGCCAGCACACCGCAGAAGCGCGACCTCACGCTTGAGCACGGTGCGGAACATGCGGTGGACTACACCCAGCCCGACTGGCGCCTGAAGGTCAAGGAGCTCACGGCCGGCAAGGGCGTGGATGTGGTCTACGACCCCGTGGGCGGCGATGCTTTCGACGAGGCGGTGCGCGCCATCGGCTGGGGCGGCCGCTACCTGGTCATCGGGTTCACCTCGGGGCGCATCCCGATGCTCAAGATCAACATGCCACTGGTCAAAGGCTACGACGTGATCGGCGTGCGCTACGACGTCTGGCGCGACGGCTGGTGGAGCGAGGCCCGCACCAACCTCGAACAGGTGCTGGCGTGGTGCGCCGAAGGCAAGTTCCAGCCCCTGGTGTCCGCAAGCTACCCGCTGGCCGATGCGGTGCAGGCGCTTCGCAGCATCACCAGCCGCCAGACCAGCGGCAAGGTCGTGCTGGTCAACGACTGAAGGCCGCCAGGCCAGGCCTCAACCACCAAACTTGACCGGGGTGGTTTCCAGGATCTTGCGGATGCTGGTGTCTTCGCGCCGGGCCACCTTGGACACCTCTGTGGGTCCGATGGGCTTGAGGCTCAAACCTTGAAGGTGGAAACGTTCCGCGATGCCCGGTTCGGTCAGGACCTTCTGCAAGGCCTCGCGCAACTTCCCGACCACATCGGCTGGCGTGCCCGCTGGCGCATACAGGGCAAAGTTGATTTCCTGAACGAATCCGGGCACATGCTTGCTGATGGGTTCGCCACCGGGGAAAAGCGACGAGGGCTCAGCGGACGTCACACCGATCACCTTGAGGCGGCCCGCCTTGATGTGCTCGGCCGTGAGCGACGACGGCACGTTCAGGTACAGCTTCACGTCGCCGGCCAGCACCGCCTGCACCGCAGGCGCCGCACCCCGATAGCCGATGTACACCAGATTCAGCCTGGCTTCGCGGGCCAGCAACGCAGTGGTCACTTCAATGATGGGCCCGGCACCCGCCACATCGACGCCTTTGGGCTGTTGGCGCGCCCAGTCTAGAAAGCCGGGTATGTCGTTGGCGGGAACGCTGGGATGCGCAAGGATGGCCAGCGGCGTCACCCCGACACCCATGACGGGCGTGAGACTGGCGAAAGGATCGAAGCCTTCGTCTTTCGTGACGAGAGGAACCTGAACCAGTCCCGTGACAGTGGAGTAGAGCAGCGTGTAGCCATCTGCAGGGGCGCGCGCGGCGGCGAGAATGCCCACCGCACCACCGGCACCCGTCCGGTTGTCCACCACCATGGGCTGGCCCAGGATCGCGCCCATCTGCTGCGCAAGGTAGCGCGAAATGGCATCGCCTGGGCCGCCGGGCGCAAAGTTGTAGATGAGCTTGATGGGACGATTGGGAAACGCCTGTGCGCGAGACAGGGGCGCAAGCGCCATCAGGGAAGCCGTGGCGAGGATTTGGCGACGTTGGATCATGTGGGTCTCCTGGTTTTCTGGATCGGGACGTGGCGGGGGCCGAAGTTCACTTCGACTTCAGCCACACCGCCTTGGTCTGCAAATACTCTTCCATGTGCTCGGTGCCGGACTCGCGGCCGTAGCCACTCATCTTGTAGCCCCCGAACGGCACCGCCGGGTCCATCGCCTGGTAGCAGTTCACCCACACCGTGCCCGTGCGCAGCCCGCGCGAGACGCGCTGCGCGTTGCTGATGTCGCGCGTCCACACCCCGCTGCCCAGCCCGTACGGCGTGTCGTTGCCCCGCCGGATCACTTCGTCCACGTCGTCAAACGGCATGGCCGAGATCACCGGACCAAAGATCTCCTCGCGCGCGATCGTCATGCCGTCGTTCACCCCGGCAAAGATGGTCGGCGCCACAAAGTACCCCTGCGCCAGCGCCCCTTCGGTGATGCGCCCTCCCCCCGACAAGGCCCTGGCCCCCTCGGTCTTGCCCGTGGCCAGGTAGCCCGTGACGCGCTCGAGCTGCGCGTCGCTCACCAGCGGGCCAAGCTGCGTCTGCGGGTCCAGCGGATCGCCCACGCGCAGCGTCTTGGCAAAGGCGGCCACGCGTTCGACAAATTCGTCGTGGATGCGGCGCTCGACAAACAGCCGCGTGCCCGCGCTGCAGATCTGCCCCGAGTTGTTGAACACCGCCATGGCCGCGCCAGGCACCGCCTCGTCCAGGTCGGCATCGGCAAACACGATGTTGGGCGACTTGCCTCCCAGCTCGACCGAGACGCGCTTCATGTTGCCGGCCGAGGCGCGCACGATGTGCTGGCCCACTTCGGTCGAGCCGGTGAAGGCAATCTTGTCCACATCGGGGTGGGCCGCCAGCGCCGCTCCGGCTTCACCGAAACCAGTCACCACGTTGATCACGCCGGGCGGAATGCCCGCTTCCAGGCACAGCTCGCCCAGGCGCAGGGGCGACAGCGGCGCCTGCTCGGCCGGCTTGAGCACCATGGTGCAGCCCGTGGCCAGCACCGGGGCGATCTTCCAGATGGCCAGCCCCAGCGGACCGTTCCAGGGGTTGATGGCCGCGACCACGCCCACGGGTTCCTTGAGCGTGTAGGAGAAGACGTGGCCGTCGACCGAGTTCTCGATGGTGTGGCCGTGGGTGGCCGTGGCCAGCCCGGCGTAGTAGCGCAGCAGGGCAATGCCCCGGCGCCGACCGGCTGCGGTGCGCGCGATCGGTCCGCCCATGTCCAGGGTGTCCAGGGTGGAGAGTTCTTCGAAGTGCTGGTCGAGCAGGTCGGCCAGCTTGAGCAGCACGGCCTGGCGGTCGAAGGGCTTGAACTTGCTCCACGGGCCTTCGAAGGCGCGCCGCGCGGCGCCCACCGCGCGGTGGATGTCCTCGGGCCCGGCTTCGGCCACTTCGGCCAGCACCTGCCCCGTGCTCGGGTTGTAGGTCTTGAACGTCTTGCCCGAGGCCGCAGGCACCAGCTGGCCGTCAATCAGCAGCAGCTTGGGGGAACCATCGAGAAAGGGAGGAAGAGGCCAATCGTTTTTCATGGACTGGGCCCTCACGCGGGTCGATCGCCAATGACGGTCGCACGCATCATGCTTCGCACATGGGGGTAGTAGTCCATGATGGCGTAGTGCTGGACGGCCCGGTTGTCCCAGAACACCACGGTGTCCTTCTGCCACTGGATGCGAACCTGGAACTCGGGGGTGCGCGCCTGGCGCAGCAGGTAGGCGAACAGATCACGTGCCTGCGTGGGCGCATCGCGGTTCCAGACACCTTCATTGACCTGCCTGAAATTCGCGAAGTGCGTGGTGAACGCCTCGTTGACGTACAGAATCTTTTCACCGGTCTCGGGATGGGTGCGCACCACCGGGTGCTCGACCGCCGGAATGTCCTGCCGGAGCTTCGCCCGGCCTTCGGGCGTGGGCGTGCGGTTGGAAAACACCACCGACGCGTCGTGCATCGCATTCAATCCGACCAGTTTCTCTTTCACCTGATCGGGCAGCGCTTCATAGGCCGCCACCATGTTCACGAAGATCGTGTCACCCCCCACCTCGGGACATTCAACGCAACGCAACACCGAACCCATCGACGGTTCGGGATAGAAAGAGGTGTCCGAGTGGTACACGTTCTCGACGCCCACGTTCACGTCGTTGTGGATGAAGGTCACCAGCTCCGGATGGTCGGGATGGCGCTTGATGATGGGGTGAACCTCCAGCTCGCCAAAGCGGCGGGCAAACGCCACGTGCTGGGCGGGCGTGATGTCCTGGTCGCGAAACACCAGCACCTTGTGGCGCGCCAGCAAGCCGCGCAGCGCCGTCGTGTCCTCAGTGCTGAAATCGGTGGCAAGCGAAATGCCTGACAGCTCCAGTCCCAACGTGGGCGAGAGCAGGCGCCCTGCCCACTTGCCGAATTGCCCGGAGGCCTTCGAGGGTGCGGCCTGGCCGCGGGGCGGTTTGGCCATCACGGCCACAGTAGATTCCTTGCGCTCGACGGTTGCGGTGTCCATGCCTGTTCCTTCAAAGAGTGGCTTTCACAAAATAGAATCATCATTCTGATTCTATTTTTTTAAAACATCAATGGTCCTCCCATTGGTGTTTACCCGAGGGCGGTCGATCACTTGCTGCGCCGCTAAAGTAGGCCTCCATGAAAGCCACCACCAACGCCCTCGCCAAGGCAGCCCATGTGCCCGGGTCCTCCACCGTCGCTTCACTCGACGAATTGCGCAACTGGATTGCCGAAGGCAGGCTGCCGGAGTTGGTCCCGACGCAACAGGATCGCAGTCTGCGCACCGCCCTGGCCATGATCGAGGCGGGCCGCCAACTCCTGCGGGACCGCTCTCTGGAAGATCTGTCTGTCGAGATGGTGTGCCGGGCGGCGGGCACCACGGTGGGCGCGTTCTACGGCCGCTTTGAAAACAAGCACGCCTTCTTCATGACGATGGAACGGGTGCAAACCTTCCACTCCGAATCCATCTTTGCGGACTTTTCCAGAAAGCACAAAAGCAGCCCTTCAACGCTGGACGATCTTTGTCTGGACATGGTCAGTCTCACGGTCAATGGCTTTCGCTCGAACCTCGGTGTGCTGCGCGCTGCGCTTCAGCACACCCAGGAAGGCATGTGGGATCTGTTCAAAGCTTCCGGTGACCGCTACCGCGTCGAACTCATCGACCGCATCTCGCCACACCTGACGCACCTGCCACCCAGGCAGCGCAAACTCCGCATTCTGTTTGCGTATCAGGCATTGGCTGGCACGCTGGTACATGCCACGCTCAACAACCCAGGTCCATTGGCCTTCGAGGACGAGGCCCTGGTCACCGAACTGACCCGCATGGTCAAGGCCTATCTCGAGGCGCCCTGAAATCCAGGGCCTGTTCACACGGTTTTTCCAAGAGGCTTTGCGGACCAAAAAGGCCATGCGCAAGGCGCGAAACGCAGCCGGGGTTGCCTCCGGCTAGGCTTCGCAACGCGGCGCATGGCCTTTTTGGCTGCAACCCGGAGGGAATGGAGTAGAGAAATAGTGTGAACAGGCCTCAGGTGCCCGAGCCCGAACTCGTGTTCAGGCGCTTCATGTCGGCCTCTTCCAGCTTCAGCGACACCGCCGCCACCAGATCCTTGAGCTGATCGAGGGACGTGGCACTGGCGATGGGCGCGGTGACGCCCGGCATGCCCAGCTGCCAGGCAATCGCCACCTGCGCCGGGGTGCTGGCATGGCGAGCGGCCACCTCATCGAGCGCGTCAAGGATGGCCAGCCCCCGGGGGTTGAGGTACTTGGCGATGGTGCTCTTGCCACGTGCGCTTTTGCTCGCATCTTCCGGCTTGCGGTACTTGCCGCTGAGAAAACCGGCGGCCAGCGCATAGAAGGTGAGCACACCCACGCCATTCTCCTGGCACACCGGCAGCAGGTCGGATTCGAAGCCTTGGCGGTCGTACAGGTTGTAGAGCGGCTGCAAGGTTTCGTAGCGGGGCAGGCCGAGGCGCCTGCTGGTGTCCAGCGCCTCCTGCAAGCGTGCGCCCGAATGGTTGGACGCGCCAATGGCACGCACCTTGCCCTCGCGGATCAAGTCGGCGAACGCGCCCAGCGTGTCAGCCATTGGCGTGTCTGCATCGTCGTCGTGGGACTGGTAGAGATCAATGTGATCGGTGCGCAGTCGCTTGAGCGAGGCTTCCACCGCCTGACGGATGTACTCGGGCCTCAGGCCCTGCTTGCCCGGCCCCATGGGCTTGCCCACTTTGGTGGCGATCACCACGCGGTCCCGCTTGCCGGTGGCCTTGAGCCAGTTGCCGATGATGGTTTCCGATTCGCCACCCTGGTTGCCGGGAACCCAGCTGGAGTAGACGTCGGCTGTGTCGATGAGGTTGAAGCCGGCGTCGACCCATGCATCGAGCAGGCGGAACGACTGCGCTTCGTCCAGGGTCCAGCCGAACACATTGCCGCCGAATGCCAGCGGGGCGACCTGAATGCCGGAACGTCCGAGTGAACGGGTGGGGATCATGGTGTCTGTCTCTCTGGCTCGTGAAAGGGAGTTAGCTCAGGCCCGTGACCGGCACGCTCGCGCCATGAATGTCCCTGGCCGAATCCGAGGCAAGGAAGGCGATCACGCCGGCCAGCGACTGGGGCGACACCCAACGCGAAGGATCGGCCTTGGGCATGTCCTTGCGGTTTTCAGGTGTGTCAATGATGCTGGGAAGCACGCAATTCACATTGATGCCCTTGTCGCGCAATTCGGCCGCCATGGATTCGGTCAGGCGTGCGACGGCGCTCTTGGAGGCGGCATAGGCACCCATGTTCGCGCCGCCCTTGCCTGCGGCGCCTGCGCCCACGTTGACGATGCGCCCGCCGCCGGCAGCCAGCATCGCCGGCACCACGGCGCGCGCGGTGTGCAGCACCGAGCGCACATTGAGCCCCATGAGAAAGTCCCAGGTGCTGTCGCTGGTCTCGTGCACCGCCTCCCCCATGCGGAAGCCGCCAGCGAGGTTGCACAACACCTCGATGCGGCCGAACTGCTTGAGGGCGCGCTGCACCGCGGCATCCACCGCTGTGGCGTCAAGCAAGTTGGCGGCCAGGCTGAGCTGCCGATCCGAGTCAGGTCCATAGATGGAGCCCAGCAGGCTCTGCTCTCGATCCAGCAGGACCAAGGTCCAACCTTTATCGGAAAAGGCCTGCGCCACAGCGCGCCCCAGATTGCCGCAGGCACCGGTGATCAGGACAGTTTGCATTGCATATTCCATTCATTTAACATATGGTCTTACCATTTTATCGCCAGACACACTGGCGAACGCATCCCCATTCGGGAACGCCATTATTCATGGCGCAGCCGCATGTGCCCGGCTTCGATTATTTTGTTGTTTTATCAACTTATTAGGTTGACATTACAACCTTGCAATCCCACAATCACGTCTCGCTGGAGACATGACTTCAAGAGGACATACGATGAACAAGACCCTGGATCTGGTGATTCGCGGCGGCGCGGTTGCCGACGGCCTTGGCGGCCCATTGGTCGAGGCCGACGTGGCGGTGGACAACGGCGTGATCGTGCAAGTGGGCAAGGTCACTGCACAGGGGCGCGAGGAAATCGACGCGCGGCACCAGGTGGTGGCCCCCGGCTTCGTTGATATCCATACCCACTACGACGGCCAGGCCGTGTGGGATCAGCGTTTTGCGCCTTCAAGCTGGCACGGCGTGACCACTGCGGTCATGGGCAATTGCGGCGTGGGCTTTGCGCCGGTGCGCCCGCAAGACCGCGACCGCCTCATCGACCTGATGGAAGGCGTGGAGGACATTCCCGGCGTAGCCTTGCAAGAGGGCCTGGACTGGGCATGGGAGAGCTTTGGCGACTACCTGGACGCACTGGAGCGCAAGCCGCACGACATCGACTTCTGCGCACAACTTCCCCACGCCGCCCTGCGTGTGTACGTGATGGGTGAACGCGCCTCACGGCTGGAAATGGCCACGGCCGAGGACCGCGCCCGCATGCGCGAGCTCACCACCGAAGCCATGCGCGCAGGCGCCCTCGGTTTTTCCACCTCGCGTTCGATCAACCACAAGTCGATCAAGGGAACGCCCACGCCCACGCTCAAGGCCTCCGAGGAAGAGCTCATGGCCATCGCCATGGGCGTGAAGGACGCGGGCCGTGGCGTGCTGCAGATGATCACCGACTTTGATGGCGAGGATGTGGATGGCGAATTCGCGCTCATGCGCCGGCTCACCGCCGCCTCGGGCCGTCCGCTGTCGTTCTCGCTGATGCAGAAGCACAAGAACCCTCGCGGCTGGCAGCGCATCCTGGAGCTCACACGGCAAGCCAATGCCGATGGCCTGAACATGCTGGCCCAGGTGGCGCCACGCGGCGTGGGCATCATGCTGGGCCTGCAGGGCAGCCGCAACGTGTTCTCCGAATGCCCTTCGTATCAGGCCATCGCGGAGATGTCGTTCGAAGAGCGTGTGGCGCGCCTGCGCCAGCCCGAACTGCGCGCAGCGCTTCTGCGTGAACTGCCCCAGAGCGGCACCACACCGCTGGGCATGCGCCTGGTCGAGTTCACCAACATCTTCCGTTTTGGCAACCCGCCCGAATACGACCCGGGTCCAGAGAAATCCGTCGCCGCCATCGCAGCCCGCGAAGGCCGCGAACCAGGCGAAGTGGCGTACGACCTGATGATGGCCGACGAGGGCTACGGCATGTTGTATTCGCCTTTTGCCAACTACGCCGAACGCAGCCTGGACGTGTGCGGAGACATGATCGCGCACCCCGATACCGTGATCGGCCTGGGTGATGGTGGCGCTCATGTGGGCCTGGTCTGCGATGCGAGCTTCCAGACCTTCGTGCTAAGCCATTGGGCGGGTGAGACAGGACGCTTCGAGCTCCCCTGGCTGATCAAGCGCCAGACCTCCGACACCGCGCGCGCCGTGGGCCTGAACGACCGTGGCGTGGTGGCCCCGGGCATGAAGGCCGATCTCAACGTGATCGACCCCGAAGCGCTGGGCATGGCCGTGCCGCACATGCAGTTCGATCTGCCCGCCGGCGGGCGCCGACTGATGCAGCGCGCCAATGGCTATACCGCGACCATCGTCTCGGGCACGCCGGTCTATCGACAGGGTGTGGCCACGGGCGCCCTGCCCGGCCGCCTGGTGCGCGGCCCGCAACACGCACCGAACTGAGTCCTCAGGCAGTACACACCCACATCACAGGAGACACAACATGAAATCCCCCAAGCTGCTTCGCCGCACCCTGCTGGCCTCATTGCTGGCATTCGCCGCCTCCTGGCAGACCCCGGCGCTGGCCGACTGGCCAGACAGGCCGATCCGCATGGTCTGGCCTTTCGCCAGCGGTGGCATGGGCGCGAGCCTCGCCCGCATCCTCGCAGAAGGCCTCACGCAGGAACTGGGCCAGCCGGTGTACGTGGAAGCCAAGCCCGGTGGGGGCGGCATCCTGGCGTTCCAGTTCACCAAGAGCGCCACGCCAGATGGCTACACCATCATGCTCGGCACCAACAGCACGTCAACGCTCGTGCCCTCCATCAACAAGAATCTGCCCTTCGACCCGACCCGCGACTTCGAGCACGTGGCCATGGTGTATGTGGGTGGCAATGCGGTCGTGGTGCGTGCGGACAGCACGATCAAGGACTTCGCGGACCTGCGAGCGCAGGCCAAGGCCAATCCGGGCAAGCTCACCTATGGCTCGGCGGGCAATGGCACCACGTTCCACCTCATGCCGGCGATGTTTGATCTGATCAACGGATCGAAGATGGTCCATGTGCCCTACAAGGGCGGCGCACCCGCCTTCATGGGCCTGCTGGGTGGTGAGACCTCGGTGGTCTTTGGCGACCTGTCTTCGCTGCCTCATGTGCAGGCCGGCAAGATGCGCGCGCTGGCGGTGATGAGCCCCAAACGCCTGGACGCCGCGCCGGACATTCCCACCACCGCCGAGCTCGGCATGCCCGAGCTGGTCATGGAGTCGTTCTACGGCGTCTTTGCACCCCTGGGCACGCCCAGGCCGATCCTCGAGAAGCTCAACAAGGCCACAGCCGCCGTGCTGGCCATGCCTTCGGTGCAGCAACAGCTCAAGACACTGTCGATGCAGGCCGCTCCCGACACCAGTGCCAAGTACTTCGCTGACAAGATCCGTTCTGAAACCGCGCGCTGGAAGCCCGTGATCGACAAGTCCGGCATCACCAGCGAATGAGGACAACGGCATGACATTCGAATTTGATCTGGTTATCCGCAACGGACAGGTGATCGACGGATCGGGCTCGCCCGCCTTCGCCGCCGACGTCGCGATCAAGGGCGGCAAGATCGCCGCCGTCGGGCAGTTTGCCGGCCAGGGCCGCAAGGAACTGGACGCGCGTGGCCAACTGGTCACGCCCGGCTTCGTGGACATCCACACCCACTATGACGGCCAGGCCATCTGGGACCGGTTCCTCGCACCCGGTTCATGGCATGGCGTGACCACGGTGGTCATGGGCAACTGCGGCGTGGGCTTCGCGCCGGTTCGCCCCAAAGACCGCGATGCGCTGATCGAACTCATGGAGGGTGTGGAAGACATCCCCGGCCCCTGCCTGGTCGAAGGCCTGCAGTGGAACTGGGAGAGCTTCGGCGACTACCTCGATGTGCTGGAATCGCAGACACGCGACACCGACATCTGCGCCCAGTTGCCGCACGGCCCGCTGCGCGTGTACGTGATGGGCGAACGCGCGTTGCGCCTGGAAAACGCCACACCGGAAGACATCGCCGAGATGCGTCGGCTCACAGCCGAGGCCATGCGCGCGGGCGCTTTCGGCTTCACGACCTCGCGCACCATCAGCCACAAGAGTGCTTCGGGCGATCCCACGCCCATGCTGCGCGCGCAGGAAGACGAACTCACCGGCATTGCCATGGGCCTGGCCGATGCGGGCCACGGTCAGCTCGAGTTCGTCTCGGATTGGGACCAGCCCAGCCCGGCCGGTGAATTCGGCATGATGCGCCGTCTGGTCGAGAAGTCGGGCCGCACCTGTGTGTTCTCGCTCAACCAGCGCCACGGCGAACGCAAGGAGGTCTGGCGCGAGTTGCTGGCCTTGTCCGACCAGGCCGCCGCCGATGGCTTGAGCATCCGCCCGGTGACGGCGCCACGACCCATTGGTTCGCTGTTCGGCCTCACCGGCACGCAGAACCCCTTTGCTGCCACGCCCACCTACCGCAGCATTGCCCATCTGCCGCTCGCCGAGCGCGTGGCCCGAATGCGCGACCCCGAGATCCGCAAGCGCATTCTTGGCGAAGACCCTTACAAGGACAGCACCTTCCCACTGTTCGAACGCATGGGCTTCGAGAAGATGTACGAGCACATGTTCCTGCTGGGCAACCCGCCCAACTACGAGCCACCGCGCGAGAGCTCGATTGCCAGCATCGCGCGCCGCGAAGGCCGCACCGGGGCCGAGGTGGCCTACGACATGCTGCTGGCCGACGGCGGCCTGGGCTTTCTCTACGCCACCTTCACGGGTTTCCACGACTACGAGTGCGAACCCACACGCGAGATGCTCACCCACCCCAACGCCATGATTGGCCTGGGCGACGGTGGCGCCCACGTGGGCTTCATCACCGACGCCTGTTTCCCCACCTACCTGCTCACCCACTGGGGTCGCGACCGCGCCAGTGGGCGCCAGCCCGTGGAAGAACTGGTGCGCCGCTACACCAGCGACCCCGCGAAAACAGTGGGTCTGGACGATCGCGGCTTCATCAGGCCCGGCATGAAGGCCGACGTCAACATCATCGACTTCGACCGCCTCGCCCTCGGCGTGCCTTACGTTGTCGAAGATCTGCCCGCCGGTGGCAAGCGCCTGTTGCAGAAGGCCACGGGCTACACCGCCACCATCCTCTCCGGCGAGATCACCTACCTGAACGGCGAAGCCACCGGAGCCACCCCCGGGCGCCTGGTGCGCGGCCCTCAGAAAGCCAGCGCCTGAAGCCAGGCAGTCGCCGCCTATCCACACCTACAGGAAACCACACCATGACGTCCTTGAAGATGCTGCGCCGCACTGCGCTGGCTGCACTTTTCGCCATCACCGCCAGCTGGCAACTTCCCGCGCTGGCCGAGTACCCTGACCGCCCGATCAAGCTCATCTGGCCGTACGCCGCAGGTGGTCTGGGCGCCAACCTGGCGCGCCTGATCACCGACGGCCTGCAGGAGCGACTGGGTCAGCCCGTGGTGATGGACGTGCGTCCCGGCGCTGGCGGCACGCTGGGCATGGGCGTGCTCAAGAACTCGCCGCCCGATGGCTACACCATTGCGCTCAGCACCATCGCGCCGCTTTCCCTGGCACCCAGCCTCTACAAGAACCTGAGCTACGACTCGGTGAAGGATTTCGAACCTGTGGCCATGACCTTCATCGGCCCCAATCTCGTCGTCGTCAACGCGTCCAGCTCCATCAAAACCTTCGGCGAGCTCGTGGCCTACGCCAAGGCCAACCCGGGCAAACTCAGCTACGGCACCGCTGGCAATGGCAGCACCTTCCACCTCACCGCCGGCCTGTTCTCGCAACTGACCAAGGGGGAGCTCGTGAACGTGCCCTACAAGGGCGGCGCACCCGCCTTCATGGGACTGCTGGGCAATGAGACCCATGTCGTGTTCGGCAACACCGATTCCCTCCCGCACGTGGCCGCCGGCAAGATGCGTGCACTCGCGGTCATGAGCCCCAAGCGGGTGTCCATCGCACCCGACGTGCCGACCACCGCTGAACTCGGCATGCCTGAGCTGATGCTCGAATCCTGGTACGGCGTGGTCGCACCGGCTGGCACGCCCAAACCCATCATCGACCGCCTCAACCGCGAGATCACCGCGGTGCTGCAAACGCAGCGGGTGAAAGACGCGCTCAAGACCTTGAACACCGAATCCGCCCCCGACACCAGCGTGGCCACGTTCCGCAAGACCATTGCCAGCGAGATCGCACGCTGGAAGCCCGTGATCGAAGCGGCGGGCATCAGGGCAGATTGAGGCCACCCGGGGCCTGAGGCCCGGCAGAGCCAGTGCATCTGCGGGCTCGGACTTGCGCCACCTGCATGAGACGACCGTCATGCCGAAAAAGCTGATCATCGAGGTGCGCGTCAACGAGTACGCGATGCGTCAGGACAACCCTCACGTGCCGTGGACCGCAGAAGAAATCGCGCAGGACGCGGCCGAGTGCCGCGAGGCCGGCGCAGCGATCGTTCACTTTCATGCGCGCGGACCGGCGGGGGAACCCGCCTTCGGACTGGAGAGCTATCGCGCACCCATTGCAGCCATTCGCGCGCGCTGCGACATGCTCACCTACCCCACGCTCGGCGCGTTCGAACGGCCGTTGTCGGCGCAGGACCGCCTGGCCCACATCGTGCAACTGGCCGACATGGGCGAGGCGCCCGACATCGCACCCATGGACATGGGCTCGACGAATGCGGACCGCTTCGACGCAAAGCGCGGGTGGTTCACCAGCGAGGACCGCACCTACGTCAACAGCCACGCCACCCTTCGCCACTTCGCGCAGGCGCTGCGCAAAGCCGGCGTCAAGCCGCAGCTGGTGTGCTGGAACCTGCCCATGCTGCGCAGCGCAACCGCCTTCCTGCGCGCCGGCCTGATCGACGCACCCGCCTGGATCTACCTTGGGCTCAGCGAATCCTCGCTGGCGCACCACCCACCCACGCTGCGCGGGCTGATGGCGCTGGTGGATTTTCTGCCCACGGACATTCCGCATGAATGGACGGTGGCGCTCACCGGTGCGAATCTGTTGCCGCTGGCAGCCACCGCCGTCGCACTGGGAGGCCACGTTTCCATCGGCATCGGTGACCACGGCTATGCCGAACTGGGCGCACCGCGCAACGCCGAGCTTGTGCGGCGCGTGGCAGCGCTGGCGCGTGACAACGGGCGCGAACTGGCGTCGCCAGCCGACGTCCGGGACATGTTGCACCTGCCCGCAGCCCCCAGGCCGACGCAGCCTCGATGAGATGGCGCGGGCGCTGCCCGCAAAGCACCTGGCCGGCCGAACCTTCAGGCGAAGACAGCGGGTTGCACATTCATGAGCGCAGTGCGCATGAAGCCCCCGTCGACAATGATGTCCTGCCCATTCATGTAGGAAGCTGCATCACTGGCCAGAAAGGCGATCGCATCGGCAATGTCATCGGGACGGCCGATGCGCCCGGTGGGCACCACCTTGATGCGGCCCTGATGAAGCTTCTCGTTCTGGTAGAAGTGTTCGGACATTGGCGTGCGAATCATGCCCGGGCTCACCGAGTTGGCGCGCACGCCGCGCGGCCCCCACTCCACCGCCATCTGGTGCGTCAGGCCCAGCACACCGGCCTTGCTCGGGCCGTAGGGCCCGATGTCGTTGGGCACGCGCGCGCCGATGGAGGCGATGTTGATGATCGCGCCGCTCCTCTGTGCCAGCATCATGCGCACCAGGTGCTTGGCGCACAGGAACGAGCCCCGCAGGTTCACGCCCATCACCTTGTCCCAGGTGGCCACTGGCAGCTCCTCCAGCGGGATCACCGGCGCCATGATGCCGGCGTTGTTGACAAGAATGTCGCAACGGCCGAATTTCTCCTTCACCTTCGCGGACATCGCCTCGATGGCTGCCTCGTCGGTGACATCGCAGGCCAGCGAGAGCGCGGCCAGCGCGTTGTCGGGCACCTTCATGTCGACCGTCACCACACTCGCGCCCATGCCATGCAGGCGAGCCACCATGGCGCCGCCCAGGCCGCCGCTGGCGCCTGTGACGACGGCAACGCGTCCCTTGAGTGATTCTTGGTCGAAGGTGCGGGATGGGCTCGTGGACATGGTCGGTTTCAGTGGTGGTGGATGAATTTCAAAATATCCGACCATTGTGCCAATAAGTACGAATTCCGGCAAATGCGGCTGCACGCCGCCTGGCCTCAGGTGGCACCGAAAGCGCCCGCAGCACTCAGTTGCGCAAGCCGCGCATCGTCGCAACCCAGCACCTCGCGCAGCACCTCTTGCGTGTGCTGGCCCAGCGAAGGCGCGGCCACCGGATCGACCACGGGCGTGTCCTGCAACCGCGCAGGCGGCGTGAGGTTGGGCACCCACCCCGCCACCGGATGGGAGACGCGTGTGACCAGGCCACGTGCGGCCACTTCATCCGAAGCCAGCGCTTGCGACACCGTTCGCACCTGGCCACTGGGGATGCCGGCTTCGCGAAACTTGGCGCTCCAGTAGGCCCAGGGTTTGTCGGCAAAAGCCTGCTCCAGCAAGGGGAACAGTTCGGCGCGGTGCTGGTTGCGTCCCACCCGGTTGTTGAAGCGCGGGTCGGCCGCGACGTCGGGGCGCTGCAGCACACCCGCCACGAGGCGTTCAAAAATGCGGTCGTTGCCACTGTTGACATAGAAGCTGCCATCGGTGCAGTGGAACACTCCCGAGGGGGAGGTGTCAGGGCTGACGTTGCCATTGCGCTGCGGCTCCATGCCGCCCAGCAGGTATTGCATGGGTGCGTAGCCGAGCATGGCCACGGCGCTGTCAAACAGCGACACTTCGCAATACTGGCCACGGCCGGTGGCGTGGCGCGCCATGAGCGCGGCCAGCACCGTGTTGCTCACCATCATCGAAGTGCCCAGGTCCATCACAGGTGATAGCGCGCGAACGCCATCGCGGTCGGCGTGACCGTTCATCGACATGAAGCCGCTCTCGGCCTGCACCACCGGATCGAACCCCGGTCGATCGGCAAACTCGCCATCCCGGCTGTAGGCCGGTACCGAGCAATACACCAGGCGCGGGTTGAGCTTCAGGCAGGTCTGCGGGTCGAGACCAAAGCGCTGCATGACCCCGGTAGAGAAGTTTTCGACCAGCACGTCGCTGACGGCGATGAGTTCGCGCACCAGTTCCAGCGCCGCCGAATTCTTCAGGTCCAGCGCCACACTGCGTTTGTTGCGGTTCGCAAAGAAAAACGAAGCGCCCTGCGCAGGCAGTTTCGGGTCGGTCGGTGGGTAGTGCCGGAAATCATCTCCCTTGCCTGGCGCCTCGATCTTGATGACATCGGCACCGAAGTCGGCCAGCATCATCGTGGCATAGGGTCCCGCAATGAAGTGACTGAAGTCGATGACTCGGATGCCGCCGAGCGCGGTGGGCGCAGCAGGATTGCGGGTGGGCGCAACAGGCAGTTGCCGCTCGATCTGGTCCAGTTGAAACATGGGTGAGGGGGTCAGTGTTGATAGGAAGGATCGGCGCGATCGAGCTGGCGCAGCAGCGCAGACCATTCGCGCTGGCCGCTCCAGTTGCCCAGGGACGCTTCGGCACCCTGGCGACCGGTGAAGGTGGACGGAGCGAGCACGCGTGCGGTTTTCGCCATGGCCTGCGGGGTTGGCAGGCGCAGCGGCGTGTTGGCCCCCATGAAGTCGATCTGCACGCGGCAGGCCATCTCCAGCCGCTGCATGAGCAGGAAGGCTTCGGCGATGGAGCGACCACAAGTGAGCAAGCCGTGGTTGCGCAACACCATGGCGTCGAACGAACCCAGGTCCGACACCAGCCGCGCTCGCTCACCTTCGTCCACCGCCGGGCCCTCGAAGTCGTGGTAGGACAGACGATCATGAAAACGCAGTGCGCCCTGGGTCGCGGGCAGCAGGCCACACTCCATCACAGACACAGCCATCCCGGCGCGCGTGTGGGTGTGGATCACGCAAGCCACATCGTGTCGTGCTGCATGCACCGCACTGTGGATCACGAAGCCGGCGTGATTGACCTCATAGGGCACATCGGGCCGCTCGATCACTCGACCTTCCAGGTCGATCTTGAACAGGCAGGACGCGGTGATCTCTTCGTACAGGAAACCGAAGGGATTGATGAGGAAGTGACCTTCCTCACCCGGCACTCGCGCGGTGATGTGGTTGTAGATGAGATCGGCCATGCCGTGGCGGGCCACGAGCCGATAACACGCGGCGAGGTCCACCCGCGTGGCCCACTCCGCCTCGGAAACGCGCTCGCGCATCGACACGGGCGATTTCATGGCATGCGCACTCACTGCCCGTAGCGAATGGTGGCCACCTCCATGGCGCGCTTGATGTTGGCCGCTTCGTGCTGGGTGGTCTTCACCACCTTGGCCGCGTCGGCATAGGCGGGTGCCATGCCCATGCTGTTGAGGCGCTCCTTGACTTCGGGCACCGCCATCGCGGTGCGAATCGCATCGTTGACCTTGGCCTGAATGGGCGCGGGCAAACCGGGCGGCCCCCACACGGCAAAGTTGATGTCCTGCACATAGCCAGGCACATGCTTGATCAGTGGCTCCCCGCCGGGAATCAGCGGCGAAGGCTCGGCCGACGTGATGCCCAGGATCTTGACCTTGCCCTGCTTGACGAACTCCAGCGTGGACGCGGACGGGGTGGTGAAGTAGAGCTTCACTTCACCACCGAGCAAGGCCTGAAAGGCTGGTGCGGCGCCACGGTAGGGGACATTCACCATCTTGATGTTGGCCCCTTTGTTGACCAGCGCGGAAGCCACTTCCAGCGTGGGCCCGGATACCGCGACGTGCACGCCATCGGGCTGCTTTCTGGACCACTCCACGAAGGAAGGGAAGTCGTTGACAGGCACGCTCTGATTGGCGATCAGGATCAGTGGCTGCATGGAGACGTTGGCGATCGGCGTGAGCGATTTCACCGGATCGAACGTGTCGTCGCGCATCACCATGGGAATCTGCACCACGGTGGTGATGGTGGTCAGGAGGAAGGTGTACCCATCTGCATCGGCCCGGGCCACCGCCATGGTGCCGACGCCACCGGACGCGCCGGTGCGGTTCTCCACCACCACCGGCTGACCGAGCGAGGTAGACATGTGCTGGGCCAGCAACCTGGTCAAGGCGTCACCGGGACCACCGGCGGCGTAGGTATAGATGATCTTCACCGGGCGGTCCGGGTAGGCCTGCGCGTGGACGGCTGGGCTGATGGCAAGGGCGCAGGTGACGGCCAGCAGGGTGCGGCGATTCAGGGTCATGGAGGTCTCCTTCAGGGTGGTTCGAAGTGAAATTCCGCTTTCGCGAGCGGCGCGCTCAGCGCGGCATCCCCATGCCTCTCTGGGCAATCAGGGTGCGCTGGATCTCGTTGGTGCCGCCGCCAATGGTGTAGAGCAAGGCGTCGCGCACGGCGTATTCGAAGCGGCCATCCAGCAAGGTGCTGGCGGCACCGGCTTCCAGCGTGGCACCGGTGCCCACCAGGTCAATGACGGCTTCGGACAGGGATTCCATGAGTTCACTGGCAAAGACCTTGACCATCGCGCCCTGGTGCACCGGCACTTCGCCGTCCTGCACCACCAGCGCGGTGTTCACCGCGAGCAGTCGCGCGGCCTGGATCTGCGCCGCGAGCTGGCCGATGCGATCGCACACCAGCGAGTCCGTGGCCAGTGGCTGGCCGCCCTTTCGCGCGGTCTGCACATGCGAAAGCAGCAAGTCGAAGTAGCCACGCGTGCGAGCCGCAATGGCGGCCAGCGAGACGCGCTCGAAGGCCAGCGCGGCGGTGATCACCTCCCAGCCGCCATGCAGTTCGCCGACCAGTGCGTCTTCACCCACCTGCACATCGTCATAGAACACCACGTTGGAGCGATGGCCGTTGATGCCGCTCATGGGTTGCAGCGTGATGCCCGGCGCATCCAACGGCACGATGAAGACGCTGATGCCTCGGTGGCGCTGCTGGGCCGGGTCGGTGCGTGCGGCCAGCCACACGTGCGTGGAGAAGCCCGCTGTGGAGGTGAAGATCTTCTGGCCCCGGATGCGCCAGCCGCCCTCAGGCAGCGGCGTGGCGGCGGTGCGGATACCGGCCAGATCGGAACCGTGGTCGGGCTCGCTGTAGCCAAGCGCGAAGGAGATGTCGCCACGCGCGATGCCGGGCAGAAAGACCTGCTTCTGCTGGGCAGAGCCATGGCGGATCAGCGTCGGCCCGATCATGGTGGCCGCCGTGTTGTGAAAGGTCACTGGCGCTTCGCTGTACGCCATCTCTTCCTCGAAGGCCAGGTGTTCCAGCGCGCTGCGCGCCTGCCCACCGTATTCGCGCGGCCAGCTCACGCCCAGCCAGCCGCGCGCGCCCAGCTTGCGGCTGAAGTCCTGGCGCGCCTTGCGGTGGTTCACCGGCTGGCCCAGCGTCTCGTCCGGGTAGCGGTGATCCCAGTGCTCGGCCAGCCATTCGCGCACCTCGTGGCGAAAGGCGTTGGCCTGTTCACCCAGGTCGAATTCGGGCATGCGCGCTCCCGGTGCGAGCAGGCTGCGCGCGAGTTGCATGCGCGCAGCCCCCACGCCCCCCAGCCGCGTGAGGTCGCCGTGCACGCGGCGAAAGATGCGTGGCATTTCATGCTCTTCCCAGAACGAGATGCCGCCGAACCCGTGGTGAAGCTCCAGCACCACCTGGCGCAGGTGCTGGCCGGCCAGCGCAACGGCTGTGGCTGTCCGCAACTCGTCCGCCGGGGTGTCGTTCGGGGTGCTCGCGTGCAGCAACGCAAGTCGACAGACCTCCACACCCATCAGGCAGTTCGCGAGCTTGTGCTGGATGGCCTGGAACTGACCGATCTTCTGGCCAAACTGGGTGCGCACGCGTGCGTAGTCGCACAGCAGCTCCAGCCCGTGGCGCGTGGCACCGAGCGCACGAGCAGCCAGCAGCAGCCTGGCCAGGGCCGGCAGCGTGGACAGATCGAACCCGGTGTCGATGCGCTCGAACTGAGTCGCGCGATCCAGCACCACTTGTGCCAGCGGGGGGCGCGCCAGGCCGGGTGTGGTTTGCACCTGGGTGGTCGACAACGGGACCACCAACACTTCGCGCGCACCACCTGTGACCACGAAGAGGTGGGTGGCGACCGAGGTGTTCTCCACAAAGGCCAGCCGCGCAGTCACCGCTTTGCCGTCGTCCAGCCATTCGAAAGCATCGGCCTCGCCACTTTCAGGACCGAAGCACCAGGTGGGCACAAGATCGCCATCGTGCAGCGCGGTGCGCAGTGAGCTTGCAGCGGGAAGCGGGGAGGCGCCCAGCACGGCATCACAAAGCACCGCGTCGGCCAGTGGCAGCGGGCATTCGGCGCGACCGAGTTCCTGCTGCAGCACCAGCGCGGCCGCCAGGCCAAGCTCACGGTCGTCCAGATCGAGCTGGGTCCAGCCCTGACGCACCGCCTGCTGCCAGAGGCGGCGCAGTTCCTGCGGCTGCATCGCCAGGGCCGCCGCCTGCTGGCTCGGCCACTCGGCGTCGAGCAGCGCACGGGCGGCGTCGCGCACCATGACCAGCTCGGCGCTCTCGCGCAACGGCGTGCTCCGTTCAGCGGCGGGTTTCTCGATCAGGGTGGTGCTATGGCTCATGGCAATGTGTCGATCGGTGTGCAGAGCGATGCATTAGACCCAGCACACACCCATTCGAACAACAAAGGACCTAGAATTGGACCATTCAAGACTCCAATGATTGGATGGACGTGAGCACCCAGCGCATCGAAGTCAGCCTGCTGTTCTGCCTCGAAGCCCTGCTGGCCGAAAAATCGGTCACGCGCGCGGCCAACCGCCTGGGCATGAGCCAGCCGGGCATGAGCAATGCGCTTTCGCGCCTGCGCGAGCTCACGCGCGACCCGCTGCTGGTGCGCACCGGAAAAGGCATGGAACTCACACCGCGCGCGCTGGAACTTTCCGCCCTGGTGAAGACCGGCCTGTCGGTGCTGGAGGACATCTTCTCCGACCCCCGCCCCTTTGAGCCCGCACGCGCCGAAGGCACGCTGACGGTGGCGATGTCGGACTCCATGGCGCTGCTGCTCGGCACCCACCTGATCGGCCGCTTTGACCTGGAGGCACCGCAGTTGTGCGTGGCGATCCAGCGGCTCGATCACACCAATCTGTTCGCGTTGATGGCCGAGGGCCGGATCGACATGGCGGTGGGCTACGCCACGCAGGTGCCCGAGCAGATGTATGCCAGCGACCTGCTGATCCAGTCGCTCTCGGCGATCCGCAGCGCCGGGCATCCGCGCATCCAGAACCATCGCCTCACACTCGATGCGTTCATGCGCGAACGGCACGTGCTCACCGCTGCGCCCAACGTGGCCCTTTCGTGGGCCGAATCTTCGGTGGCCGAGGCACTGAAGTCGCGCAACCTCGTGCGCACCGTGGGCGCCCGGGTGAGCTCCATCGTGCTGGCCCCGGAAATCGTGGCCAGCTCCAGCCTGCTCTGCACCATGCCCACCTGGCTGGCACGGCGCAGCGAGGTCGCCTTGCAGCTGCGCCTGCATGCATTGCCGGTGGACATCGCGCCGTTCAAGACCACCATGGTCTGGCACGAGCGCACGCACCGCCAACCCCTGCACCAGTGGGTGCGCGCCGCCATGCGGCAGGTGGTGCAGGAAGTCTGTGCGGACTGCGAACATCGCGAAGGGCTTCCGCTGCTGGCCTGACCAGCCCCTAGAAGGTCGGCACGAACACGTTGATCTCGCCCACGCGGGACACCTGTCCACGCAGGCCCAGCGCTTCCGTGCTCTCCAGCCGGGCAAGCGTCTGCGCATCGTCCGGGGTGTTGGCCAGAAATCGTTCGCCCGTGGCCACGAGCCGGCCAAACATCACGCCGCGCTCCGGGCCGTTCTTGCCATGCAACACGGCATAGGTCTCGATCACCGCCTCGCCCTGCGGCGCGTGGTTCAGCGGCTGGCTGGGAATGCGGTCGATCTGGTCCTGGATCAGCGCCGCGCGCTCGCGCACGAACGGCCGCGTGGGTCGCCGGGTGGAGTAAACGCCAACGGCCTCCTTGGTCACCAGCCCGCCGTTGGCCATGACCAGGCCGAACGACCCTGGCTGGCTGCGCACGCACCGCACCATTTCGGCAATGGCGTGGGTCACGTAGTTGTTGCCCGGCCCGCCGAAATACGGCAGGCCGCCGGTCACTGTCAGCTCACGCGGATCGTCGGGGGAAATGCCGAGCTCCTTGCAGGCGATCTGCACCGCCGATGGGAAGCAGCTGTAGATGTCGAGGAAAGCCAGGTCGTCCAGCGTGCAGCCTGCCTGCGCCAGCGCGTGCTGCGCCGACAGCCGCATCGCAGGGGACTGGTCCAGGCGCGGACGATCGCTGACGAACCATTCGTCGTGCGCTGCAGCGCTGCCGTGCAGGTGAACGCGCCGGTCTTCGGGAATGCCCAGCTCGTCGGCACGCGCCTCCGAGACCACGATGAAGGCGGCGGACTGGTCGATGAAGGCGCTTGCCGTCATGAGCTTGGTGAACGGAAAGCCCACGTAGGGATTGTCTGGCGTGACCGTGGCGATGGCCTCGGCGCTGTAGCCGGCGCGGCGAGTGGCCAGCGGATTGGCCTTGGCCACGGCGGCGAAGCCGGCAAACAGGCGGGCGCTGGCCTCTCGGTACTGGTCCACCGACTGGCCGGCCGCGCCGCGCAACGCCTGGCCAATGAGGCCGTACATGGCAATCGCCGAGCGCATGCCATGCGCTTCTTCTTCGGCGGTGTACATGTCCTTCACGCCGTCCAGGCCGTTGGGCTGCGACGGCGCGTCCTCGCCCCATTGCAGCGCCAACCCGGCGCGCCTGGCAGCAAGCTCGGTGCGCAAGGCCTCGCCGCCCACGATCAGCGCCGCCTGCGACTCGCCCTGGGCGATGCGCTCACAGGCGCGAGCCAGCAGCACCTGGGGCGAATCGCCACCTTGCGGTGGGTACACCAGGTCGGTGGGCTGCGCATCCAGGCGCTGGGCCAGCGACCATGGGGGATTGACCAGCTTGCCGAACGGCGAAGCAAAGCGTGGCACCGTGTCTGAGAAAAGGCGAATCACCGTCACCGAGTCGAGGGAGCGCAACAGGGCCGCACCCGAGCCGCTGTCGGCCGCGGCCAGCTGTGCGGCTTCCACCATCAACTGCAGCGGCGAACGCGCAGACTCGGGTGGCGATGAGGTGTCGGTCACCTGGCCGGTGCCGACGATGACAGGAACGCGGGTTTTGTCCAGCATCACCGGTTCTTCCATTGGGGTTTGCGTTTCTCGGCGAAAGCGCGAGGCCCTTCCTGGTAGTCCTCGCTGCTGCGCAGGCGTTTGGCCGCCGGGAACTCGCGCGCGGCCATGAGCTTGGTCTCGAAGTCGTCGCCCAGCATGGTCTTGCGCGCCACTTCCTTCGTGGCCCGCAATGACAACGGAGCGCATTCCAGCATCTGACCCGCCCATTGACGGGCCTCGGCAAGTGCCCCGCCCGCGGGCGCCAGCGCGGTGACGATGCCCAGGCTGAAGGCCTCGGCCGCTGGCACGCGCCGCCCGGTGAGCAGGATGCCCATGGCGCGAGGAAGGCCGATGGCGCGAGGCAGGTACTGCACACCACCGGCCAGTGCCGCCAGGCCCACGCGCGGCTCGGACAGGGCAAAGAACGCGTTCTCCGATGCCACCACCACGTCACACGCCAGCGAAAGCTCGAACCCACCTCCCATGGCGATGCCATTGACGGCAGCGATCACCGGCTTGTCCAGGTCGAATCGCGTGGTGAGGCCGGCAAAACCCGTGGGCGGAAAATGCCGAACGCCACGTTGCGCATGGGTCTTCAGGTCGTTGCCGGTGCTGAAGGCCTTCTCCCCGGCACCGGTGATGATGCCCACCCACTGGTCATCGTCGGTGGCGAAATCGTTCCAGACCTCGTGAAGCTCCAGGTCGGCTTCGTAGTGAAGCGAGTTCATCACCTCGGGGCGGTTCATGGTGACGATGGTGAGGTGACCGTCGCGTTCGACGGTGCAGAACTCTCGTTGCGTGATCTGGCTCATGTCAATGCTTCGTGAGGGTTTCAGAGGTTGATCAGGGGCGACAGTCGCTCGGCTGTCGCGGCGTATTCGTTCATCAGGTCGGCCATCACCTGGCGCACCGAGGTCTCGTCGCGCATGGTGCCCACCACCTGGCCAGCGGGGAACGAGCACAGGTCGGCACGGCGTGCCTTCTCGATGCGGATGCGCGCGCTGTGGTAGAGCACGTTCTGCAACGGAGGTGGCAGGTGCTTCGGTGCGCCTGGCTTCTCCCAGGCCTCGGAAGCCTTGCTGCGGATCATGCGCACCGTCTTGCCGGTCTGGTACTTGCGTTGCACCGCGTCTTCGGTGCGGGCCTTGAAGAGCACGTCTTTCTCCATGGGCGTGAGTTCACTCTCGCGCGTACCCAGCCACACCGTGCCCATCCACACGCCCTGCGCGCCCAGCGCAAAGGCCGCCGCGATCTGACTGCCTCGGCTGATTCCGCCCGCAGCGAGCACGGCCATGCCAGGCGCGACCACATCCACCACCTGCGGCACCAGCACCAGGGTGGAGATCTGGCCCGTGTGGCCACCCGCCTCGGTGCCCTGCGCCACGATGATGTCCACACCCGCCTCACGCTGGTCCACCGCATGCTCGGGCTTGCCGCACAGCGAACCCACCAGAATGCCGCGCGCGTGCAGTTCGTCCACCAGCGCCCTGGGTGGCGTGCCCAGAGCGCTCACCACCAGCTTCACCTGCGGATGGCGCAGCGCCACGTCGATGAGCTTCCTGGCGCCCGCCGGCGTCGAATTGCGACCGCGCCCGCTCAGTTCCTCGCGAGCGGCTTTGGCATCGTCGGGGCCGAGCTCGGGCACTCCCTCGCGCGCCAGCAGGTCTTCCATGAACTGGCGCTGCTCCGCAGGCAGCATGTCCTGCACCGGCTGTTCGGAGGCTTCTGCATCCTTGTCGTAGTTGGAGGGAATCAGCACATCGACGCCATAAGGCCTGCCGTCCACGTGGTCGTCGATCCACTTGAGCTCTCGCTCCAGTTGCTCGGGTGAAAACGTGACTGCACCGAGCACGCCAAAGCCCCCGGCGCGCGTGGCTTCCACGACCACGTCACGACAGTGGGAAAACGCAAAGATGGGCACCTCGCAACCGAGGCGTTCACAGATAGGGGTTTGCAAGCGGGTCTCCTGCGGCACGCAGCTCCTGTGGAGTTGCCTGCCATGTTGTTCGTATACATACTATATCTGTTCAAATAGAATTTGCCAAGCCTGGCCGGCAGCCGCTGCGCCGATTGCTCCGCCTCGATCCGCCCCTCTACACTGCGTCCATGCCCATCCTCTCGATCCAGGACCTGCGCCAGGCGCCCGGCTACCTTTTCCGCCGGGCCTTCCAGCTTTCCGTGGCCATCGCCACCGAGCAGCTCACCCCCCACAACCTGACCACCGTGCAGTTCGCCTCGCTCGTGGGCATCCACGAGCACCCGGGCGTGGACGCCACCCGGCTGTCGGCCCTCATCAAGTTCGACAAGGCCACCCTCACCGGTGTGATCGACCGCCTCGAAGCGAAGGCGCTGATCGAGCGCCGACCGCATCCGAGCGATCGACGCGCGCGCACGCTGCACCTCACGCGCGAGGGAGAGAAGGTGTTGCGCGAGGCCAGCGTGGCCGCGCGCGAGACCCGGGAGGCCGTGCTCGAACCACTGCCACGCGCCGAACGCAAGCAGCTGTTGGCGCTTTTGAACAAATTGATCGAGCTGCACGCCGACCGCGAGCACCTGGAAGCCAACGATCCGGAACAGAAAGTGACACCGCCATGAAGATCGCCGTGTTTGGCGCCGGCGCCACCGGCGGCCACTTCGCGGCGCTTCTTTCCCGCTCGGGGCAGGACGTGAGCGTGGTGGTGCGTGGAGAGACACTGGCCGCCGTGCGACGCTCCGGGCTGACACTGCGCACCGACGAAGGTGAAATCAGGGCCGAGTTGAGGGCCAGCGACAACGCGGGCGAACTCGGCGCGCAAGATCTCGTGCTGGTCACGCTCAAATCCCATGCCCTGCCCGAGGCGGCAGAAGCCATCTCGCCACTGCTGGGACCCGACACGCCCGTGGTGTTCCTGCAGAACGGCATTCCCTGGTGGTACCACCATGGCGTAGGGGGTTCGCGCGAAGGCCGGCGAATGACCGATCTGGATCCCACCGATGCGCTCTGGCGCGTCATCGGTCCCCAGCGCGTGATCGGAGGTGTCACGTCGAGCGCCTGCACCGTGCTCGCGCCCGGCCTGATCGAAGTCAAGGGCGGCAACCGCGCACTCACCCTGGGTGAACCCAGCGGGCAGGACACGCCACGACTGCGCCAGGCTGCTGAGGCCTTGCGAAAGGCGGGCTTCCCGGTCGAGACCACCGCCGCCATCCGCGACGCCATCTGGACCAAGCTGGCGCTCAACCTGGGCTCTGGTCCGATGGGGGTTCTGGTGCCGGTGCCGATACGCGATCTGTTTGCAGAGCAGGTGCTGGTGGACGCGCGCTTTCGCGTGCTGGCCGAGGTGGCGGCCACGGCCATTGCGGTGGGCAGCCGAGCAGACATCGACTTTGCGGGACAACTGGCCTTTGCGCAGCGTTCACCCCATGTGCCGAGCATCGCGCAGGACGCCGCTGCCGGCCGCAGGATCGAACTCGAAAGCATGTTCCTGGCGCCCCTGCGCATGGCGCGCGAGCAGGGGGTTTCCACCCCCACGCTCGATTTGCTGGTGACCCTGGCCACCGTCAAGGCCAGGGCCGAGGGCCTCTACCCCTGAAAGTGCCGTGAGAAAAAGCGCTGTGCCGCCTCGGCCGCATGGCGAGCACGCAGGGTGGGTGCCAGGTCGGCATGCTGCACGGCGGGCGTCTCCAGTTCCAGTTCGGCGTCCGGCGGCAAGGCATTCACCAGCCCGGCCAGATCCAGCCCGCCGTCGCCCAGCAGCCTGCGTCCGGCCATGGCTTCGTTGAACAGTGTGTCCCCTTCGGCGAGCTGTGCCGGCGCATCACACAGCTGCGTGAGGTACACGACCGACGGATCGAGCGCGGCCACGTCGCCAGGGGTGGCCCCTGAACGTGCCAGGTGGAGCGCATCCACCAGGATGCCCACGTTGCCCGCACCGCTGGCAGCGATGAGCGCCACCGTCTGCGCCAGTGTCTTGAGTTCGCTCATGGGCATGAACTCCAGCGCGATGCGCACGCCCGCCTCGCGCGCAGCGGCGGCGTAGTCGCGCACCAGCGCGGCCACGCGTGACTGGTCGCCGTCAAAGCACCCTTGCAGGATCATGGGCGCGCCCACGGCCCTGGCGGCTCGCACGTTGGCCAGCAGATGCTCCAGCGTCACTTGCGGCGAGATGTAGTACCCGCTGATGCTGGACAGGCGAACGCCGCGCTGCGCGGCCACCCGCCGGATCTCGTCGAACGCGTCCGGGTTGCCATCCACCGAGGGCCAGGCGTCACCGGGGTAGCGTCCGCTGATGCGCGGGCCCGCAGCGCCGAAGCCGGCGTTCGCCGCCGCGTCGATCACGTCCAGCGGGGCGGCCTGTGCGCCCAGCGTCAGAAAGCCCAGGGTGAGATCGCCAATGCGGCGGTGACGCGCGTTCATGACGGAAGCACCTTGTGCTGCTGCAATTCCCGCAGGCGCTGCACGAACATGGCGTCGGTCTCGATGCATTCGTGAAAGCCGGCGCGGCGGATCTTGCCGGTCTCCAGCAACACGTCGTGCGACATGCGCAGCATGTAGTCGACCCAGGCCCAGTTGACGATGCGGTTGATGTCGATCTTGCGCAGGCCATGGCGTTCGGTGATGCGGTCCCAAAGCGCTTGCTGGTCGGGCATCACATCGACCAGCGGCATGGTCTTGGGCTCGGCCCATTCCATGCCCAGGCCCTGGGCGATCACCGGCCAGGTGTTGCGCCAGCGCGCGGGGTCGCCGTTGCTCACATTGAAGGCCTGGTTCGCCGCTGTCTCCGAGCGGGCGGCCCAGCTCGCGGCCGCGCCGATCACGTGCGCGTCGGCGATCTGGTGCAGCGCTTCGTAGGCACCTGCGCTGCCGGGGAAGCGCAGCGGCAGACCCATCTCCTTGCTGATGGCGGCGTAGATGCCCACGCCCATCACCAGGTTCATGGGGTTGCCCACTGCGAATCCGGACACGAATGGCGGGATGAGGTTGACCCAGGACCAGCGCTGGCCCTGCTGCGCCTGGCGCAGGAAGTCTTCCTGGTCGTAATAAAAGTTGGGCGGCAACTGGCGCGGGTCGGTCTCCCGGCACGGCGTCTTCGTCTGGCCCCACTGGATGCCATAGAACTTCGCACCCGTGGTCAGCACCACTTTCTCCAGCAGAGGCGCCGTCGCACTCACGGCCTCCACGAGATTCCTGAGCATGGCCAGGTTGGGGGCGACTTCGGCTGCGCGGCTGGGTGCGGGCTGGTAAGCCGTGAAAAACACATGCGTGATCCCGGGGTGGTTCGCCAGCACCTTCCTGCAGGCCTGCGGGTCCATCAGATCCAGCGCGATCCCTTCGGTGCCTTCGATGTCGCCGCCGCCCGAGCGCGAGGCGCAGAGCACGCGCCAGCCATCAGCCACCAGACGCTGGGTCACGCCGATACCGACGATGCCGCTGGCGCCCGCGACAAGGGCCACAGAAGGAGAGGAGACAGGTGACATCGAAGTTCTCGCAAAAAAGGGAAATCATGTTCCGGCCGCGTGCATGGCGGCGCGGTAGCCAAAGACCATGGCCGGGCCGATGGTGGCGCCGGGACCGGGATAGGTGCCGCGCATGAGAGAGGCCGCATCGTTGCCGCAGGCGTAGAGCCCGGCAATGGGCTGGCCTTCGGCGTCGAGCACCTGTCCGTTTTCGTTGGTGGCCAGACCGGCGTCGGCCGCCGCATCGCCCGGCCACAAGGCCATGGCGCAAAACGGCGCTTGCGCAATGGGACCCAGACAGGGGTTGGGCTGGTGATCGGGGTCGCCATTGAAGCGGCTCACTTCGGTGGCGCCCTTGCCGTAGTCGCTGTCCACGCCAGTGAGGGCGTACGCGTTGTTGCGGGCCACGCTGTCTTTCAGGCCGTCCGCGTCCACGCCGATGCTGCGCGCCAGCGCGTCCAGCGTGTCGCCCACATGCAGGTAGCCGCTCCGGACGTGCGGCTTCAGGTTCGTGGTGCCGGGGTGGATCAGGCCCAGGCCGTACTTCTCCACAAAGGCGGCATCGCAGATCAGCCAGGCGGGAATGGCCGGCGTGGTGGCGTGGCGCCGGATCATGTCTTCGCAGAAATAGTGGTACGACGCGCCCTCGTTGGTGAAACGCAGGCCAGCGCTGTCCACCGCAATCAGGCCGGGCTTGGCCCGGTCAAGAAAAAGGTGCGGGAACAGACCGGTGCCGCCCTTGGCATCTTGCGTGACCGAGACCGGTTGCCACAACACGCCCGCGCCGCCCGGCCTGGCGTCGATCGCCGCACCAGCGAGTTCGGCTGCACGCACGCCGCCGCCCTGGTTGCCCTCGAAGATCAGCGATGGCCACCGGTCGTGCCCGGGCGCCATCCATTGTTTGCGCAGCACCGGGTTGCGACCGATGCCACCCGTGGCCAGCACCACGCCCCGGCGCGCCTTGACCTCTACGAGTTCGCCAGTGCTGAGCTTGAAGCGCGCGCCGGTCACACGCTCGCCGTCTTTCAGCAGCGACTCGATCTGCGCGCCAAATGCAATGGCCGTGCCCGCGTCGCGCAGGCTCGCAAAGAGTCGCGCCACCAGCGCGTTGCCCATCACCAGCCGCGTGCCACGCGCATGGCGCAGGCGATCGCTGACGTAGCGCAGCACCAGGCCCGCGCTGTGCTTGAAGCTGGCCCACGAATGGAAACGTCCCAGCAAGTGACCAATGTCGGCCTTGCCGACCATCATGCCGCCGAGCACCATGAATTCCTTCATGGGCGGGCGAATGCGATGGAACTCCTTGCCCAGCAGGCGACCATCGAACGGCAGCGGCGCCAGCGCGCGCCCCGCCACGCGCGAGCCGGGGATGTCCACATAGTCGGGGTGCTTGCCCGCCGCCATGAACTTCACCTGCGTGCGCCGCACGATGTCGTCGATGATGCGCGGTCCGCTCTCCAGGTACACCTCGCGCAGGCGGCGCAGCTCGCCCGATGGGACCAGGCCGTCGAGGTAGCGCATGCCCTCTTCCAGGCTGTCCTCGAAGCCCGCAGCCTTGCCCAGGTTGTTGTTGGGCACCCAGATCGTGCCCGCTGCGGTGGCGGTGGTGCCGCCCACCTGCTCGGTGCCCTCGCACAGCAGCACGTCCAGCCCGGCCAGCGTGCCCATGACGGCGGCGGTCATGCCGCCGGCTCCCGCGCCAACGACCACGAGATCAACTTCTTTCTTGAGGGATGACGGACTGCTCACGGTGTGCTTTTTCCAGATGTTCGGAGGGGGTCGTGTTTGGTTGGACCATAGGATACTATCGCGAAAATACAGACCACCACCAACGACCATGACCACTTCCCCTTCTTCTCGCATGCCCGTGGCCGTCATCGGTGCGGGCGCCATCGGCCGCATGCACATCGAGCGCATGCTGCGCCATCCGGACGTGACCGTGGCCGCCATCGCCGATCCGACGCCTGCGGCCAGAACCCTGGCAGAAGGCCTGGGCCTGGCCTGGTTCGCGGACCACCGCGATCTGCTGGAGAAATCGGGCGCGCGCGCCGCCATCGTGGCCACGCCCAACCACACGCATGCCGACGTGGGCATCGACTGCATCTCGCGCGGCCTGCCCGTGCTGATGGAAAAACCGGTGGCCGACACCCTCGAGAACGCTCAGCGCCTGTGCGATGCCGCCGCACGAGCCGGTGTGCCCATCATGGTGGGACACCAGCGGCGCCACAACCCCATCATCCAGCGCGCCCGCGCGCTGGTGAACGAAGGCGTGCTGGGCAAGCCGGTCTGCGCCAACGGCATGGCCACCTGGCTCAAACCCGATGCCTACTTCGATCTTGCCTGGCGGCGCGAGAAAGGCGGCGGCCCGGTGCTGATCAACCTGATTCACGACCTGGATCTGCTGCGCTATCTGATGGGTGAAATCGAGAGCGTGCAGGCCATGGCCTCCAGCGCGGTGCGCGGCTACGAGGTGGAGGACACCGCCGCCGTGCTGCTGCGCTTTGCCAACGGCGCCCTGGGCACGCTCACGGTGTCCGATGCGGCCGTGACGCCCTGGAACTGGGACCTCGCCGCCGGCGAAGCGCCGCACTACGCGCAGGTGTCGGTGGACACGCACTTCCTCAGCGGTACCGAAGGCTCGATCACCCTGCCCCGGCTCAACGTCTGGCGTTTCGATGGCAAGCGCGGCTGGCACGAACCGCTCACCGCAAGCCAGACCATGCTGCACCGGCAGGACCCTTACATGGAACAGCTGCGCCATGTGCGCGCCGTGGCAGAAGGGCGGGAGCAGCCACTGTGCTCCGGTCTGGACGGCATGCGAACGCTGCAGGCCGCTCTGGCGGTGAATGAGGCAGCAGTGACACACCGGGTGGTCCAGCTTCAAGCCATCTCGAAGCCCCTGTAGCCATCGGCCGCCACCTCATTGACGATCTTTCGGTAGGCGGGCACGCCGGCCACGTAGGGCATGAACACGCGCGGCTTGCCCGGCATGTTGGAGCCCATGTACCAGGAGTTGGCGGTGGGGTAGAGCGTGCGGTCGGCGACCTCGTTCACGTGCTGCACCCAGCCGTCCTCGGCCTGCTGCTGGGCCTCGATGCGGCGCGCACCCTTGGCGCGCGCGTCTTGCAGGCACTGGGTGAGCCAGTTCACATGCAGCTCGATGGAGTGCACCATGTTGCTCAGCACCGAAGGGCTGCCGGGGCCCGCCAGGATGAACAGGTTCGGAAAGCCCGCCACCGCCAGGCCCAGATAGGTGCGCGGTCCATGCTCCCATTTGTCGCGCAGGTGTTGCCCGCCCACACCGCGCACGTCGATGGACTTGAGCGCACCGGTCATGGCGTCAAACCCGGTGGCGAAGACGATGATGTCCAGCGGGTATTCCTGGCCCGATTGCGTGCGCAGGCCACCGGGCGTGGCCTCCACCAGCGGATCGGTCTTCACGTCGACCAGCGCCACGTTGTCCCGGTTGAAGGTCTGGTAGTAGTCGGTGTCGACGCACAGGCGCTTGGTGCCGAACGGAAGATCTTCTTTTGGGCACAACAGCTCGGCCGTGGCGGGGTCTTTCACGGTCGCACGGATTTTGCTGCGCACGAACTCGGCCGCCTTGTCATTCGACTGCTTGTTCACCATCAGGTCGTTGAACGCGCGCAGCATGCGAAAGCCACCGCCGGCGCCCTTCCAGCGGAATTCAAACTCCTTGCGCCGCTCCTCTTCGCTCACCTCCATGGCCGACTTGTCGTTGGCGATCAGGAAGTGCCCCGTGTGGGTTTCCAGGGCGCGCTCGCGGCGTGCCCCGTAGTTGGCCTTGACCTCGGCGAGCTGCTCAGGCGTGATCGGCTCGTTCTGCGCCGGCACGCTGTAGTTGGCGGTGCGCTGGAAAACCGTGAGGTGCTTCGCCCGCTGGGCAATTTCCGGTGTCATCTGCACGCCGCTGGAGCCAGTGCCGATGAGACCCACGCGCTGGCCTGAAAAGTCCACTCCCTCGTGCGGCCAGTTGGCGCTGTGGTACCAACGACCCTTGAACACATCGAGCCCGGAGAAGGTGGGCGCCTGCGGTATCGACAGACAGCCCGTGGCCATGATGCAGTAGCGCGCTGAAAACCGATCACCACCCTCGGTGGTCACCAGCCAGCGGTCCAGCGTCTCATCGAAGATGGCCGAGGTCACGCGCGCATTGAGCTGGATGTCGCGGCGCAGGTCGAAGCGGTCGACCACGTGGTTGATGTATCGAAGGATGTCGGGCTGCGGCGCATAGCGCTCTTTCCAGTCCCATTCCTGTTGCAGTTCCTCGCTGAACGAATAGGAGTAATCCAGGCTCTCGACATCGCAACGCGCGCCGGGGTAGCGGTTCCAGAACCACGTGCCGCCCACGCCCTCGCCCGCTTCCAGCACGCGGGCGGAAAGCCCAATGCGGCGCAGGCTGTAGAGCTGGTAGATGCCGGCAAAGCCGGCACCGACGATCACGGCGTCCAGTTCTACGGGGGGATGGGTGTTGCTCATGCTCACGGAAGTCTCCTCAAAACTCACGCTGTAAAACGCTCAAAGGTCGTAGAATTCTACTGGTAAGACCATTTCAATTCCAGCTTTCCCAACGGAGACCCCATGGACCTCAGACTCACCGGGCAGCACGTGCTCGTCACCGGCGGCAGCCGCGGCATTGGCCTGGCATGCGCGCTGGAATTCCTGCGGGAAGGCGCACGCGTGAGCATCGCTGGCCGCAACCCTGAACACCTCAAGAGCGCGCAGGCACAACTGCAGAAAGACACAGGCGCCAACGTGGCCATCCACAGCGCCGACCTGAGCGACGCGCAGGCCGCATTGGCGCTGGTGGATGCCGCCGAGCGCGAAGGCGGACCCATCGACATTCTGGTGAATTCTGCCGGCGCAGCCAGGCTCACGCCGTTTGCCGAACTCAGCCCGGCCGCCTGGCAAGCCGCCATGCAGGCCAAGTTCTTCAGCTACATCAACGTCACGGACCCGCTGATCAAACGCATGGGCGCGCGCGGCCATGGTGCCGTGGTCAACGTGGTGGGCATGGGCGGCAAGGTCGCCACCATCCACCACCTCGCCGGGGGCTCGGCCAATGCCGCGCTGATGCTCTCCACCGCTGGCCTGGCGGCGGCCTATGCGCCCAGCGGTGTGCGCGTGAACGCGGTCAACCCCGCCCTCACGCTCACCGAGCGCGCCACCGCCGCGATCTCGGCCGACGCGCGGCAGCGCAACGTGCCCGAGGAGGAAGCCTTGCGGCAGGCGCAATCGCGCGCACCGCTGGGTCGCCTGGCCACACCCCAGGACATTGCCGACGTGGTGGTGTTCCTGGCGTCGCCCCGCGCGGCGTACGTCACGGGCGTGGTGATGTCCATGGACGGCGCGTCGGTGCCGCTCGTGGTCTGAATTCCCCTTTCCGTTTCCCTTTCACCAAGATCCTCAGGAGACCTGTCCCTTGAAAGCCTCATCGCAGCCAGCCGCCGGGCTTGACGTCGTTATCGTGGGCGCCGGTTTCGGCGGCCTGTATGCCATCCACAAGTTTCGCCAGCAGGGCCTGAAGGTGCGCGCCTTCGAGGCCGGCGACGGCGTGGGCGGCACCTGGTACTGGAATCGCTACCCCGGTGCTCGCTGCGACGTGGAAAGCATGGAGTACTCGTATTCCTTCAGCAACGAATTGCAGCAGGAATGGAAGTGGAGCGAGAAGTACGCGCAGCAGAGCGAGATCCTGCGCTACGCCAACCACGTGGCGGACCGCTTCGAGCTGCGAGATGCGATCCAGTTCAGCACGCGCGTGGTGAGCGCTGCTTTCGATTCGGCGAGCAGCCTCTGGACGATCCGCACCGACCAAGGCGACACCGTCAGCGCACGCTTTTTCGTGGTGGCGGGTGGCTGCCTCTCGTTGCCACGCATGCCTGACTTCCCCGGCCGCGACAGCTTCCAGGGCAAGCTCTATCACACTGGCACATGGCCGCACGAAGGCGTGGACTTCACCCGCATGCGGGTCGGCGTGATCGGCACCGGCTCCAGTGGTATCCAGGTCATTCCACGCATCGCCGAGCAGGCGAAGCAACTCACGGTGTTCCAGCGCACCGCCAACTTCAGCTTGCCGGCCTGGAACACGCCCATGCCTGCCGAGTACGAGGCCTGGTTCAAGGCCTACTACCCGGCACGGCGCGAGAAAGCACGCTATTCCTCGGCCGGCATTGCCAACCATCCCACGCCCGACAAGGGCGCACTCGAGGTGTCCGACGAACTGCGCGCCAAAGTCTATGAGGCGGGATGGGCGCACGGTGGACCGGGATTCACCCGCATCTACAAGGACATCCTCTCCAACGAAAAGGCCAACGAGACCATGGCCGAGTTCGTGCGCAACAAGATCCGACAGAAGGTGAAGGACCCGGCGGTGGCCGCAATGCTCACGCCCACCGACCACGCCATCGGCACCAAGCGCATCTGCGTGGACACCGACTACTACGAAACCTACAACC
The DNA here is from genome assembly GCF_050250835.1 of Hydrogenophaga sp. Taxonomy (GTDB): domain Bacteria; phylum Pseudomonadota; class Gammaproteobacteria; order Burkholderiales; family Burkholderiaceae_C; genus Hydrogenophaga. The sequence continues at coordinate 153,276 of NZ_JBFWNX010000001.1, forward strand.
GCGACAACGTGAAGCTGGTGAATGTGCGTGAGCATCCGATCGAAGCGATCACACCCAAGGGCATCCGCACGACTGAAAAAGAACACGAGCTCGATGCCATCGTGTTCGCCACCGGATACGACGCAGTGACCGGCGCCATCCTCAACATCGACATCCGCGTCGACGGCGGTCCCTCACTGGCCGAGAAATGGGCTCATGGCCCCAAGACCTACCTGGGGCTCATGACCGCCGGCTACCCCAACATGTTCATGGTCACCGGCCCGGGCAGCCCTTCGGTGCTGACCAACATGATCACCTCGATCGAACAGCACATCGAGTGGATTGCCGACTGCCTGCGCTACCTCGGTCAAAAGGGCATCCGGCGCATGGAGGCGCAACCCGACTTCGAAGAGGCCTGGGTCCGCCACGTCAACGAGGTCGCCGATACCACCCTCTTCCCGCGCGCCAACTCGTGGTACACCGGCGCCAACATCCCGGGCAAACCACGCGTGTTCCTGCCCTACGTGGGCGGTCACGGCGTCTACCGCATGAAGTGCGCGGACGTGGCGTTCAAGGGTTACGAAGGGTTCACGCTGCAAGCCTGACCGGGCGCGCCGCCGCTTCCTGAGGGTTCAACAGGAAGTGCGCAGCGCGCTCGCCGATCATCATCGAAGGCGCAGCCGTGTTGCCGCCAATGATGTTGGGCATGATGGACGCGTCCGCCACGCGCAGGCCTTCGATGCCGTGCACGCGCAGGCGGGAATCCACCACCGCCATCGGGTCCTCGGCAGGCCCCATCTTGCAGGTGCCTACCGGGTGGTAAGTGGTGGTGGTGGCCTGGCGCACATAGGCTTCAATGCGATCGTCGCTGACAGCGCTGGCGCCGGGTGACAGCTCGTCGCCCAGGTAGGGCGCCATCGCCGGCATGCCCAGGATGCGCCGCGCTTCCTTCAGTCCGCGCACCAGGGTGCGGGCGTCCTCGCGGTCTTCCAGGAACCGTGCGTCCAGCACCGGCTTGTCGGCCGGGTTGGCGGAGGCCAGTGACACCTGGCCGCGCGTGCGTGGCCGCAGGAGCGCCACGTGCAGCACCACACCGTGGCGGCGCGGCATGGTCTTGGCGTTTTCCTTCATGCCCACCATGAAGGTGTATTGCACATCGGGCCGATCCAGGCCGGGCTGGCTGCGAAAGAAGCCGCCCGACTCGGCGGCGTTCGACGACAGCATGCCAGTGCGGCCAAACAGATACTGGAACGGGGCCATGGCCACACGCGGTGCCACGCGCCAGCTCAGCGCGTAGGACTCTGCGCCAGGATTGGCCATGGCCACCGACACGGTCGGGTGATCCTGCAGATTCGCGCCCACGCCTGGCAGTTCATGCTGCACCTGCAGGCCGTGCTGGTGCAGCATGTGCGCCGGCCCGATGCCGGAAAGCATGAGCAATTGTGGTGAATTGATGGCGCCCGCAGACACCACCACCTCGGTACCGGCGTCCAGCTCGACGCGCTTGCCGCCGTGTACCACGGTCAGGCCCACGGCGCGGCCCGCAAGCAGGCGGATGCGTTCCACCAGCGTGTCGGCAAACACCGTGAGGTTGGGCCGGCCCATCACAGGGTGCAGAAAGGCGCGCGAACTGCTCAGGCGACGGCCATCGCGCTGGTTGAGTTCAAACAGGCCGAAGCCGTCTTGCTGCTCGCCGTTGAAATCGTCGTTGCGTGCGTGCCCGGCCTGCTGCGCCGCGTTCACGAACGCGTGCGACAACGGATTGGTGTGCCTGAGCCGCTGCACGTCGAGCTCACCACCCCGGTTGTGCCAGCGGGATGCACCGGCGGCGCGGTTCTCGTGCTGCTTGTAGAACGGCAGCACATCGTCGTATCCCCAGCCGGGGTTGCCCAGCGCGGCCCACTCGTCGTAGTCGCGCTGGTGGCCCCGGATGTAGACCGTGCCATTGACCGAGGTGCAGCCGCCGAAGAGTCGTCCGCGCGGGCAAGGAATGTCGCGCTGGTTGACGCCCTCGCCGCCCCTGAAGTTGAACTGCCAGTTGTAACGCTCGTGCGGCAGCAGGAACACGTTGCCGATCGGCACCGTGGTCTTGACGTTGACGGGGAAGTTCAGGTCGGAGGGCCCGGCCTCGACCAGCGCGACGCGAACGGCCGGATCGGCCGAAAGCCGGTTGGCCAGCACGCAACCGGCCGCGCCAGCGCCCACGATGATGTAGTCGAAACCCGTATTGGAACGTGACATGGGTGCTCTCAGCTCAGCGCTTCATGGGGTGGCCCTTGAGCCACACCGCCTTGGTCTGCAAATACTCTTCCATGTGCTCGGTGCCGGACTCGCGGCCGTAGCCACTCATCTTGTAGCCCCCGAACGGCACCGCCGGGTCCATCGCCTGGTAGCAGTTCACCCACACCGTGCCCGTGCGCAGCCCGCGCGAGACGCGCTGCGCGTTGCTGATGTCGCGCGTCCACACCCCGCTGCCCAGCCCGTACGGCGTGTCGTTGCCCCGCCGGATCACTTCGTCCACGTCGTCAAACGGCATGGCCGAGATCACCGGACCAAAGATCTCCTCGCGCGCGATCGTCATGCCGTCGTTCACCCCGGCAAAGATGGTCGGCGCCACAAAGTACCCCTGCGCCAGCGCCCCTTCGGTGATGCGCCCTCCCCCCGACAAGGCCCTGGCCCCCTCGGTCTTGCCCGTGGCCAGGTAGCCCGTGACGCGCTCGAGCTGCGCGTCGCTCACCAGCGGGCCAAGCTGCGTCTGCGGGTCCAGCGGATCGCCCACGCGCAGCGTCTTGGCAAAGGCGGCCACGCGTTCGACAAATTCGTCGTGGATGCGGCGCTCGACAAACAGCCGCGTGCCCGCGCTGCAGATCTGCCCCGAGTTGTTGAACACCGCCATGGCCGCGCCAGGCACCGCCTCGTCCAGGTCGGCATCGGCAAACACGATGTTGGGCGACTTGCCTCCCAGCTCGACCGAGACGCGCTTCATGTTGCCGGCCGAGGCGCGCACGATGTGCTGGCCCACTTCGGTCGAGCCGGTGAAGGCAATCTTGTCCACATCGGGGTGGGCCGCCAGCGCCGCTCCGGCTTCACCGAAACCAGTCACCACGTTGATCACGCCGGGCGGAATGCCCGCTTCCAGGCACAGCTCGCCCAGGCGCAGGGGCGACAGCGGCGCCTGCTCGGCCGGCTTGAGCACCATGGTGCAGCCCGTGGCCAGCACCGGGGCGATCTTCCAGATGGCCAGCCCCAGCGGACCGTTCCAGGGGTTGATGGCCGCGACCACGCCCACGGGTTCCTTGAGCGTGTAGGAGAAGACGTGGCCGTCGACCGAGTTCTCGATGGTGTGGCCGTGGGTGGCCGTGGCCAGCCCGGCGTAGTAGCGCAGCAGGGCAATGCCCCGGCGCCGACCGGCTGCGGTGCGCGCGATCGGTCCGCCCATGTCCAGGGTGTCCAGGGTGGAGAGTTCTTCGAAGTGCTGGTCGAGCAGGTCGGCCAGCTTGAGCAGCACGGCCTGGCGGTCGAAGGGCTTGAACTTGCTCCACGGGCCTTCGAAGGCGCGCCGCGCGGCGCCCACCGCGCGGTGGATGTCCTCGGGCCCGGCTTCGGCCACTTCGGCCAGCACCTGCCCCGTGCTCGGGTTGTAGGTCTTGAACGTCTTGCCCGAGGCCGCAGGCACCAGCTGGCCGTCAATCAGCAGCAGCTTGGGCTTTCCGTCCAGGAACGCGGGCAGTTTGAATGGGGTTGGAATGCTTCCCATGGTGTGTGTCCTTGTAGAGGGCTTCAGCCCGGTCGCTTCATCTGGCAGGAAGTGGGGAGCGACGAGACGTAAGGCTCGAGCTTCTGCAGCGTCTTCCATCCGTAGCCGGTCTTCTCCAGGTCGTACTTCACGGCCTTGCCGTCGGCCTTGGTCCAGGTCGAGACCACTTGCGACTGCTGGATCTGGTGGTCCATCTTGCGCATCTCGATCTCGCCATTCATGCTCATGACCTTCAGCCCTTCGAGGGCGCGGGCCACGGCCAGTGGTTCGGTCGACTTGGCCTTGGCCATGGCCGCAGAGAGCAGCTTCACCGTGCTGTAGTAGGGCAGCACCACGAAGTCGTCGTTGTACTTGGCGCGGAAGGGCTCCATCACCTTCTTGCTCTCGTTCGGGTAGTCGTTCGGGTTCCAGTAGGTGATGAGCTTGACGTCCTCGGCGTTGGCAGAGGCCAGCGCAGTGGGTGCGCCGGTGGTGGCGGCGTTGTAGGTGAAGAAGGGCACCTTCAGGCTGGCGTCCTTGGCGGCCTTGATGAGCAAGGTCAAGTCGGCGCTCCAGTTGGCAGTGACCACCGCCTGCGCGCCCGAGGCCTTGATTTTGGCCACGTAGGGCGCGAAGTCCTTCACCGCCAGCATGGGATGCAGGTCGTCACCGACGATTTCCACGTCGGGCCGCTTCTGCTTGAGCACGGCCTTCACACCGGCGCTGGTCTGCTGGCCGGTGGAGTAGTTCTGGTTGATCAGGTAGATCTTCTTGAGATCGGGCAGCGTGGCCATGTAGCTGACCAGGCCCTGAGTCTTCATGTCCTGGTGCGAATCGAAACGGAAATGCCAGAAGCTGCATTTTTCGTTGGTGAGCTCGGGTGCGCCGTTGGTCACGTCCAGGTAGATCAGTTCCTTGCCGGGATTGCGCTCGTTGTGTCGGTTGATGGCGTCGATGAGTGCGGCGGCCACGGCCGAGCTGTGCGCGTGCGCGATGTAGCGGATGCCCTGGTCCGACGCACTCTTGAGCTGCTGCAGCGATTCCTGCGGGCTGCCCTTGCCGTCAAAGTTCACCACCTCATAGGTGTGGCCGCTTGCCCAGTTTTCCTTGTTGGCGATGTCCACCACCAGGCGCAGGGTCTTGTTGGCGTTCTCCACGATGGCCGCGGCCGGTCCGGAGAACGGGTCGATGTGCGCGATCTTCACGACATCGGCCCACGACGCTGAGCAGGCCAGTGCAACGGCCAGGCCGGTGGCGGAACGGATGAAAGATTTCATGGTGTCTCCTTTGGGGGGTGGATGGGACAAAGCCAGAGAGCGAGTCGCTACACCTCCAGCCATTCCTTGCGGATCTGGCTGTTGCGCTGGAGGTCCGAGGGCGCGCCCTCGAAGACGATGGCGCCGTGTCCCATGACATAGACGCGCTGGGAAATCTGCATGGCAATGGCCAGCTTCTGCTCGACCAGCAGCACCGAGATGCCGCGCCGGCGGAGTTCTTCGAGGTAGGCACCCACCTGTTCAACGATCTTTGGCGCCAGGCCCTCGGTGGGCTCGTCGATCATGATGAGATCAGGGTCGCCCATGAGCGTGCGGCACAGCGTGAGCATCTGCTGCTCGCCGCCCGATAGCACGCCAGCCGCCGTGTGCCGGCGCTCCTTCAGGCGCGGGAACAACGTGTACATGTCGTCCATGGACCAGCGCGAGGCCTTACCCTTTTTCTCGCCGAGGATCAGGTTCTGTTCGACCGTGAGCGTGGGGTAGATGTCGCGGCTCTCGGGCACGTAGCCAAGGCCTTTGTGGGCGATCTGAAACGCCTTGAGGCCGAGAATCTCCTCGCCTTTGAAACGGATCGAACCGGTGGCCTGCACCTGTCCCATGGCCGCCTTGACCGCCGTGGAACGGCCCACGCCGTTGCGGCCCAGCAGACTCACGATCTCGCCCTGTCCCACATGGAGGTTCAACCCATGCAGCACGTGGCTCTTGCCGTAGAAGCCATGCACGTCGCGCAGTTCGAGCAGCGGCGATGTGGTGTTGACTGCGCTCATGCCGATGCTTCCTCGTGTGCGGTGGTGCCCAGGTAGGCTTCCTGCACCGCGGCGTTGCAGCGGATGCGCTCGGGGGTGTCGCAGGCGATCACCTCGCCATACACCACCACCGCGATCTTGTCGGCCAGGCCAAACACCACACCCATGTCGTGCTCCACCATCAGCAGGGTTTTGCCCACCGTCATGCGGCGGATCAGGTCCACCGCTGCGTCCGACTCCGAGCGGCTCATGCCGGCAGTGGGTTCGTCGAGCAGGATCACATCGGCACCACCGGCCACCGTCACGCCGATCTCCAGCGCACGCTGTTCGGCATAGGGCAGCAGGCCGGCGGCCACGTCGCGCTTGGCGACCAGACCGGTCTGCTCCAGGATGGCTTCGGCGCGCTCGCGCACGTCGCCGAGTGCGGCGAGTCGCTGCCAGAAGGAATAGCGGTACCCCAGCGACCACATCACCGCGCAGCGCAGGTTCTCGTAAACGCTCAGACGGTGGAAGATGTTGGTGATCTGGAAACTGCGCGAAAGACCCGCGCGGTTGATCTCGAACGGCTTGAGCCCCACGATGGAATGGCCCTTGAGCAGGATGTCGCCCGAACTCAGGCCGAAGCGGCCCGAGATCAGGTTGAACAGCGTGGTCTTGCCGGCGCCGTTGGGCCCGATGATGGCGAAGCGTTCACCCGCCGGCACCACCAGGTTGGCGCCGCGAATGATCTCGGTGGCGCCGAAGCGCTTGCGCACATCGCGCAGTTCGATGGCTGGAGCGTGATTCATGATTTCCTGCCCTCCAGGGCACGTGCGTCGATCTCAGCGTTCACGCTGTCCCAGGCGCTCACGAAGGCCACCTTGCGCGAACGCAGCCAGACAGCGCCCAGCGCCACCAGGGCGGCACCGATGCCCGCGCCGATCCACATGCCATGCTCGCCCAGTTGCTCCAGCAGCCGGGCCGCCGCCGCCTTGCTGGTGCCAAAGGCGTGGATGTAAGCCAGCTCCACCAGGATCACGGTGCCCAGCGCGATGAGCGCGGCGGCCAGCACCACGGCGATCCAGTGCGGTGCCACGCGGCCGAATCGACCCGAGCGCAGCACGCGCCAGTTGGCGGTGAACAGACCCGCCAGGCCACCGGGCGCGTACATCACGAACAGCACGAAGAATGCGCCCAGGTAGAACTGCCAGGCACCGGTGAAGTCTGAAAGCTTGTGCATGAGGAAGCCGCCCACCAAGGCGCCGACGATGGGACCAGCAAAGCTGGTGGTGCCGCCGATGAAGGTGAGGATGAGCGCGTCCGCCGAGCGCTGGGCGCTCAGGCTTTCGGCGCTCACCACCTCGAAATTGATGGCCGAGAGGCCCCCTGCCACGCCTGCGAAGAAGGTGGCCACCACCAGCACGATGTAGCGCACACGGCGGGTGTCGTAGCCGATGAATTCGGCACGCTCCGGGTTGTCGCGCACCGCATTGGCGATACGGCCCAGCGGCGTCTGTGTGAAAGCGTACATCACCAGCGTGCTGAGCACGAGCCAGAACGCGATGAGGTAATACACCTGGATCTGTGGCCCGAACGACAGGCCGAACAGCGGTTCGCCGTAGCTGCGGTTGGTGGACAGACCGCCTTCCCCACCGAAGAAGCTCGGGAACATGTGCGAGAGCGCAAACACCAGTTCGCCAATGCCCAGCGTGATCATGGCAAAGGTCATGCCGGCCTTCTTGGTCATGATCAGGCCGAAAAATGCACCGAACAACATGCCGGCCACACCACCCACCAGGGGAATCAGGTAGACCGGCATCCACATCGCGCCGCCGGCGGCCATGTTCATCGCGTGGATGGCGAAATGCGCACCAAGCCCTGAATACACCGCGTGGCCAAAGGACAGCATGCCGCCTTGCCCCAACAACATGTTGTAGGACAGGCAGAACAGAATGAGCGTGCCCATGGTGGAGAGGAAGTAGACCGACGCGGAACTGCTGAACAGCAGCGGCGCGAACACCACCACCAGCGTCAGTGCCAGCCAGGGGAATGCCAGCTTGAAGCGATTCCATCGAGTGGCGCCGCCGGGCCAGCTTTGCTGGACGGCTGGTGCCGCGCCCTTGAGGGGGTAGCGCGAAGCGATGCGGGGGTGTTTCATTTTCAGGTCTCCCGTGTTCCCAGAAGACCTCGGGGCCGGAACACCAGCACCAGGATCAGCAGCACGTAGGGCAGGATGGGCGCCACCTGCGCCACCGTGAGCTTGAAGAGGTCGTATGCCGGTGCCGACTCGTCGATCACCACGCCCCAGTGGCTCACCAGCGTGATCAGCGAATAGTCCATGGACACGGCAAAGGTCTGCACCACGCCGATGAGCAGCGAAGCCAGCAGCGCACCCACCAGCGAGCCCAGCCCGCCAATGACCACCACCACAAATATGATGCTGCCCACGGCAGCGGCCATGGACGGCTCGGTGACGAAGGCATTGCCACCAATCACCCCAGCCAGTCCGGCCAGTGCGGCGCCACCCCCAAACACCATGGTGAACACGCGCGGCACGTTGTGGCCCAGCGCTTCCACCGATTCCGGATGCGTGAGCGCCGCCTGGATCACCAGCCCGATGCGCGTCTTCTTGAGCAGCAGGTAGATGGAGAGCAGCATCAGCAGCGCCACCAGCATCATGAAGCCCCGGTAGGCTGGAAAGGTGGTCGAGAACAGCGTGAACAGGGGGCGGTCGAGCTCGATCGGCACGGCGTAGGGCTGCGTGGTCCGGCCCCAGATCACCTGCACCACCTCGACAATCATGTAGGCCAGGCCGAAGGTGAACAACAGCTCGGCAATGTGGCCATGCCTGTGCACCACACGCAAGCCGTGGCGCTCGATGAGCGCGCCAATGACTCCCACCGCGAGCGGCGCCACGACAAGCCCCACCCAGAAGCCCAGGTAGGTGCTGATGGCGTAAGCCAGGTAGGCGCCCAGCATGTAGAAGCTGGCGTGCGCGAAATTCAGCACGCCCATCATGCTGAAGATCAGCGTGAGACCGGACGAGAGCATGAACAACAGCAGGCCGTAGCTCACGCCGTTGAGCAGGGCAACGATGAAATATTCCATGACGGACTCCGAGGGGCGCGCGGGCTGCCTCGTGGCAACCCGGGGCCGGGGTTCAGCGGGCGGTGAAACCCCCGTCCACCGGCAAGGCCGCGCCGGTGACGAAAGAAGCCTCGTCGGACGCCAGCCACAGCGCGGCGTTCGCCACTTCGTGCGGCTGGCCGATGCGCCCCAGCGGGATCGCAGCGAGCACCGCGGCCTGCGACTTGGCCGCCATCTCGGCGCTGGCGTTGGGATCGAAGAATTTCGGGAACATGGGCGTGTCGATCGGGCCCGGACAGATCACGTTCACCCGGATGCGGTCGGCCGCACAACGCAGCGCGAGCGACTTCGTCATGCCCACCACGGCGAACTTGGCGGTGGAATACACAGGACTCACCGACGCCCCCACAAGGCCCGCCGTGGACGCGGTGAACAGGATCGAGCCACCGCCGGCCTTGCGCATAAAGGGCAGAGCCGCGCCTGCCGCCAGCAGGCCGGCGCGCACGTTGAGGTTCATGGCTTCGTCGTAGGCCACCATGTCGAGGTTCTCCACCTCACGCAGGCCCGGCATGCCCGCGTGGGCCCAAAGCACGTCGATGCCCCCCATGAGACGGGCCGCCTCTTCGATGGTGCTGCGGCAGGCATTCGCGTCCAGCAGATCGGCCACGATGCCGTGAGCCTTGCCGCCGCTGGCGTTGATCTGGTCCACGACGGTCTTCAGGCGCTGGGCGTCAATGTCGATGGCCACCACGGTAGCGCCTTCGCGGGCAAATGCCTCGCACCCGGCCTGACCCATGCCGGAAGCGGCGGCCGTCACGATGGCCTTCTTGTTTGCGAGTCTCACACGGTCTCCTGTGGTTTAAATGTCCCACCTTTAAAAGGTCCCACTATTTTGAGAGACGACAGAAATTCCGCCATGGGGGTAAACCCTGTCAGCAAAAAGCAGTGTCGCGAAGCGCCTGGCCGGTCAACGACCTGGCCCGATGTCGAGGCTCTTGGCCAGGTCTCTCAGCGCGACGAGCAATGCGCGCAGTTCGCGGCTGGCGGCATCGGCATCGCGCCGCACGAAGTGCTCGTAGAACCGCTGGCGCGCCGCCGCCAGTTCAACCGGCGAGAAGTAGGTGGGGCCCAGCAGGCGACCCACCGTGTCGCTGATGGAGTCCACCACCATGCTGATGGCGCGGTTGCGCGTGGCCCTGGCCAGGATGCGATAGAACTCCAGCGAATAGGCCAGCCGCTGCTCGTAGCTCGGGTCCGACAGCGTGGACGCCGTCTTGTCCACGATGTCCTTGAGCGCCGAAAAATCTTCTTCTGTGGCCCGCTCACAGGCCAGGCGCACCACCACGTCCAGCAAGTGGATGCGCAACTCCGTCAGGTCGTCCACCGAGATCGAACCCAGGTGCACCATGTCGCGCATCACCTCGGTGACTTTGCCCGTGGTGTCGCCCTCACGGATAAACGCCCCGCCCTTCACGCCCAGCTCCATCGCAATGAGCCCGGCGTTCTCAAGGTTGCGCAGCGCCTCACGCACGGCGTTGCGCCCCACGCCCAGTTGTTCGGCCAGGTCCTTTTCAGATGGCAGCTTGTCGCCGGGCTTGAGCGCACCATTGGCCAACTGCTCTCGAATGCTGTTGACCACCAGTTCGTAAGTGCGCCGGGCCGGCACGGGCGTGATCTGAAGCTTGTGATCGGAGGACGGCACTGGCATGAAATTGGAGGCCTGAAAAAGAACGCGCAGTGTAAGCGCAGGCTTCTGACCCCGGGAGGCGCCATCCCATCGGCCTGGTTCGTTGGCCAGCAGATGAAAGCAAAAAGCCGCTGCAAGCAAAACTTGCAACGGCTTCTGGATTTTTGGCGGAGTGGACGGGGCTCGAACCCGCGACCCCCGGCGTGACAGGCCGGTATTCTAACCAACTGAACTACCACTCCTGGTAGATGGCGTTCGCTCTTGCGAGCCAAGTGCCAACCACTTGTTTGCCTACTTGCCTTGCGGCTTGTTTGGCGACCCTACGGGGATTCGAACCCCGGTACTCACCGTGAAAGGGTGATGTCCTAGGCCTCTAGACGATAGGGTCAAAACCTTGGGACTAACCGAATCGCGAATTCTAGCATCGGGCTACCGGTACTCTTCTTCACGATTGAAAAACTTTGGTGGAGGTAAGCGGGATCGAACCGCTGACCTCTTGCATGCCATGCAAGCGCTCTCCCAGCTGAGCTATACCCCCACGCGGGTTGCTGTTCTGTACCGGGTGAATCGCTCCAAGCGGTGCATTTCAGCAAGCCTCAGATTATAGGCGATTTTTTCAAGCACCCTGCAAACGCGCCAACACGATCTGACGATCCTGCAGTTCGAGCACAGCGTCCAGCGAAGGCGTCTGGGCCGTGCCCATCACCAGCACTCGCACCGGCATCGCGAGTTGCGGCATCTTCAGGCCATGCGCGGCCAGCGTTGCCTTGATGGCCGCAGCAATGGCGGCCTTGTCCCACGCACAGTCGGCCAGCCTGGCGACGAGCGTGGCCAGCACGGGGCGCACGGCGTCGGTGACATGCTGGGCAAGCTCTTCGGGGTGGGGCGTGACGTCGGCATAAAACGCCCGCGCCCATTGCGCCAGCGCCACGGTGGTGTCGCAGCGGTCCTTGAAGAGTCCGCAGATGCGCGGCAGCCGTGCGTCTGCGCGCACGCCCAGCTTTTCCAACTGCTGCGAAACCAGCGGCACCAGAGCCTCATCGGTCATGGCCTTGAGATGCTGGGCATTCACCCAGCGAAGCTTGGTTTCGTCAAACTGCGCGGCGCTTCGGCCGAGGTGATCCAGGTTGAACCACTCCAGGAACTGCGCACGGCTGAAGATCTCGTCGTCGCCGTGGCTCCAGCCCAGGCGGGCGAGGTAGTTGACCATGGCATCGGGCAGGTAACCCTCGTCACGGTATTGCGTCACCGGTTTGGCGCCGTTGCGCTTGCTCATCTTTTCGCCCTGCTCGTTGAGCACGGTGGGCAGGTGGGCATACACCGGGGGCTCCTTGCCGAGCGCGCGGAAGATGTTGATCTGGCGCGGCGTGTTGTTCACGTGGTCGTCGCCACGGATCACATGGGTGATGGCCATGTCGATGTCGTCGACCACCACGCAGAAGTTGTAGGTGGGCGTGCCGTCGGGACGCGCGATCACGAGGTCGTCGAGTTCGTCGTTGGCGATCTCGATGCGGCCTTTCACCTTGTCGTCCCATGCGACCACGCCACCTTGCGGGTTCTTGAAACGCAGCACAGGCTTGACGCCTTCGGGCACCGGCGGCAGGGCCTTGCCAGGCTCAGGGCGCCAGGTACCGTCGTAGCGCGGCTTTTCTTTTGCCGCCATCTGTTTCTCGCGCAGGGCATCCAGTTCGGCCACGCTCATGTAGCAGGGGTACACCAGGTCGGCAGCCAACATGCCTGCGAGCACCGCCTTGTAGCGGTCCATGCGCTGCATCTGGTAGAAGGGGCCTTCGTCGTGATCGAGTCCGAGCCACTTCATGCCTTCGATGATCACGTCCACCGCCGCCTGCGAAGAGCGCTCCAGATCGGTGTCTTCGATGCGCAGGATGAACACGCCTCCGGTGGAGCGTGCGAAGGCCCAGGGATAGAGCGCCGAGCGGATGTTGCCGAGGTGGATGAAACCGGTGGGCGACGGAGCGAAGCGGGTTCTGACGGTGCTCATGAAAGGGTGTCCAGGCCGCGCGACAGGTCGGCCTTCAAATCGTCGAGATGCTCCAGGCCGACCGCCACGCGGATCAGGCCCTGACCGATGCCGGCGGCCTGCCTCTGTGTCTCGGCCAGCTTGCCGTGTGACGTGCTGGCCGGGTGGGTCAGCAAGGTCTTGGTGTCGCCCAGGTTGGTGCACAGCGACAGCACTTGCAACGCGTCGAGCACATGAAAAGCGCGCGCCCGCGCCTGAGTGGGATCGTCGGCCTTCAGATCGAACGACAGCACCGCGCCCCCCACGCCGGACATCTGGCGCATGGCCAGCGCATGCTGGGGGTGACTGGGAAGTCCAGGGTAATGCACGCGCGCGACCGCGGGGTGCTGCTCCAGCCACTGCGCCAGCGTCAGGGTGGCCGCGCTCTGTGCGTTCATGCGCAGGCTCAGCGTCTCCAGTCCCTTGAGCACCACCCAGGCATTGAAGGGTGAAAGCACCATGCCGGCGTTTTTCTGCACGGGCAGGAATTTCTCGCGCACCAGTTCTTCGGCCGCGCACAACGCGCCAGCCATCACGCGTCCCTGGCCGTCCAGGAACTTGGTGCCTGAGTGCATGACGATGTCGGCACCCAGCGTCACAGGGCGCTGCAGCGCCGGCGTGGCAAAGCAGTTGTCCACGCACAGCAAGGCGCCCACGCCGTGCGCAAGGTCGGCCAGCGCGGCGATGTCGCAGACTTCCGTCAGCGGATTCGTGGGCGTTTCCGCAAAGAGCAGCTTGGTACCCGGCCGCACGGCAGCGCGCCAGGCGTCGATGTCGGACTGAGGGACGATCGTGGATTCGACGCCAAAGCGAGCGAACTCGGTGCCGATCAGTTTGATGGTCGAGCCGAACATCGACTGCGAAAACACCACGTGGTCACCCGAGCGCAACATGCTGAAGCACATCAGCATGATGGCCGCCATGCCGGAGGCGGTGGCCATCGCGGCTTGCGTGCCTTCCATCGCGGCCAGGCGCTGCTCGAAACTGGTGACGGTGGGGTTGCCCGTGCGGCCGTAGGTGTAGCCGTCCTCCTCACCCGCGAAGCGGCGCGCCGATGCGTCGGCGCTGGGCTGTACATAGCCACTGGTGAGGTAGAGCGCCTCGGAGTTTTCGCCGTACTGGCTTCGCTCCACGGCTTCTCGCACGGCCAGCGTGTCGCGGTGCAGACCGGGCGCGGTTTTCTTCTGCGTCATGGGAGGGTCTTCTACAAGGGTGATCAGGCGACCTGTGCGTTGGGCAGGGCCAGGCGCGAGGTGTCTTCTTCGCCCTCCTCGCTGTGGTCGCGCCCCGCGTTGAGGCGGGCGATGTCGTCGGGGGTGATGTCGCCGGTGACGTAGACGCCATCGAAACACGAGGCATCAAAGCCGGAGAGACTGGGGTTGAGCGAGCCAATGGCCTGCTTCATCGCGTCCACGTCCTGGTAGATCAATGCGTCGCAGCCAATGCTCTCGCGCACCTCCTCGACCGTGCGACCGTGCGCCACCAGTTCGTCGGGCGTGGGCATGTCGATGCCGTAGACGTTGGGATAGCGCACCGGGGGCGCAGCGCTGGCCAGATAGACCTTGCGCGCGCCAGCGTCGCGAGCCATCTGGACGATCTCGCGGCTGGTGGTGCCGCGCACGATGGAGTCGTCCACCAGCAGCACGTTGCGGCCCTTGAACTCGCTGCCGATCACGTTGAGCTTCTGACGCACCGATTTCTTGCGCACGCCCTGCCCCGGCATGATGAACGTGCGGCCCACGTAGCGGTTCTTCACGAAACCTTCGCGGTACGGCAGGCCGAGCAACTGGGCGAGCTCCATCGCGCTCGGACGCGAGGATTCGGGGATGGGAATGACGACGTCGATCTCGTTGGGCGGCACGGTGGAGACCACGCGCTTGGCCAGCGTGATGCCCAGGTTCAGGCGCGCCTGGTAGACCGAAATGCCGTCGAGCACGGAGTCGGGACGGGCCAGGTACACGAACTCGAAGATGCAGGGATGGTGGCTGACCTTGTCGGCGCACTGCTGGAAGTGCATCTGGCCTTCGAGATCGACGAACACCGCCTCGCCCGGTTGCAGGTCGCGGTCAAGCACGTAACCGGTGCCCTCGAGTGCCACCGATTCGCTCGCCACCATCACGCCGCCCTGGTCGTTGTGGCCCACGCAGAGCGGACGAATGCCGTGCGGATCGCGGAAGGCGAGCAGGCCATGACCGGCGATGAGCGCCACCACCGCATAAGAACCCTTGACGCGCTGGTGGACGCCGCGCACGGCTGCAAACACATCGGCCGGCTTGAGGGTGATGCCACGCGTGACCTTTTCCAGTTCGTGCGCCAGCACGTTGAGCAGCACCTCGGAGTCGCTCTCGGTGTTGACGTGGCGGTGGTCGGTCTGGAACAGCTCCTGCGCCAGCGCCTTGGCGTTGGTCAGGTTGCCGTTGTGCACCAGCACCAGGCCGAACGGCGCATTCACGTAGAAGGGCTGCGCCTCTTCTTCGCTGAAGGCGTTGCCTGCCGTGGGGTAGCGCACCTGGCCCAGCCCACACAGGCCGGGCAGTGCGCGCATGTTGCGGGTGCGGAATACGTCGCGCACCATGCCTTTGGCCTTGTGCATGAAGAATTTGCGCCCCTGCTGGGTGACGATGCCAGCCGCGTCCTGCCCCCGGTGCTGCAGCAGCAGCAAGGCGTCGTAAATGAGCTGATTGACCGGCGTCTTGTTCACCACGCCCACGATTCCACACATGATTTGAACCCTCAGGAAAACTAACGGATATGTCGGGCCACCGGCTCGGGTAACAAGGGGCGTATTTCCAGCAGCGTGGCCGACAGCATGCCTGCGGTGCTTGAACCCTGCCACCACGCCGCGCTCTGCAACTGCATCATGCTCACCACCACGGCCACGCCCAGCAACATCACCAGTGCCCGCGCGAGCCCGAAGGCGCCACCGAGCACCCGGTCCACCGGCCTCAGGCCCACGCTGGCCACGATCTTCTGCACCAGCCAGGCCACCATGCCTCCGGCAAACGCCACCAGGATAAACACCAATACAAATGCCAGCGCCAGTTTCAGCGGCGGCGAAAAGCCATCCATCGGCAACCGGGCAGCGACGTCGTCGGCAAAGGCCTGGGCGAGGATGAAAGCAAGCACCCATCCGGCCAGCGAAAGCACTTCGTACATCAGCCCGCGCCAGAGCCCCAACAGCACGGACAGCAGCAAAACCGCCAGCAGCACCCAGTCCGTCGTCACCATGGTTGGCGTCCCGCCAGGCTCACAGTGTGAGCACGCTGGCGCTCAGGCCCAGCGCCTTGACACGAGCCGCCACCTTTTCGGCCTCCGCACGGCTCTCAAACGGACCCAACCGCACCCGGATGCGTCGGCCGTCGGCCGTCTGAGCCACCTGCGTGTAGGTCTTGAGGCCGGCTGCTTCAAGTTTCTGCCGCACCGTGCGCGCGCCAGCTTCTTCGGCAAACGCACCCACCTGCACCACCATGCGCTCGGAGGCACCGGCCGCGGGCGCGGGGGCCGGTGAAGCCGCTGCAGGCGGCGTCGGCTTGCCCTCCAGCAGTGCCCGGGCACGCTCGGCATCGGCGGGCGGTTTGACCGGTGCCGGTGCCGGTTTGGCCTCCACCACCTCCTCTTTGGCGCCCAGGCCCTCGCGCGCATTCACGCTTTCGGGGGGCGGCCTGGGGGCTGGTGCCGGTGCAGCGGGCGGCACCGCCGTGGCGGCGGCGGGCGCCTTGGCGGGCACCGGCGGGAGCGTCTTGGCAGGAATTTCGATGGGAATGTCCACCGGAATCGGACGGGGCTGGGTATCGAACAGCAGCGGGAACCCCACCACACCCAGCAACACCAGCACGCTCGCACCGATCAGGCGGTGGCGCGCGCGCCGGCGCACGGCCTCGATGCTCTGGGGTGGCGGTGTCGAGGAATTGCCCTGGGAACCTGAACGGGATTTGAACATTCGGGGTGGGACCGTGGCGCCATGAAAGGCCTGGCGGGGGGCGCGGCAGGGGGAGCGCTCGGGGCGCGGGAGGCGTTCAGGCGGACAGGTGTTTCGCCGACATTCGGGGCACACCGTCCTGCAAAACGCCACCCACGGTGTAGAACGATCCGAAGACGACGATTCTATCAGCGGGGTCTGCGGCGGACACCGCTGCGCGCAAGGCGTCCATGGGGTTGGCGTGGCAGCCGGCGACCCGGCTCTTGCCACCGGGCGCGGCAGCGGGATGGGCGTCGAGCATGGCAGCCAGGGCCGCCGCCGTGCTGGCGCGCGGCAGCGGCAGGTCGGTCACGTGCCAGTGGTCGATGAGTGGCGCGATGCGCTCGAGCATGGCCGGCAGGTCCTTGTCGGCCATGGCGCCGAAGACGGCATGGGTGCCAGGGTAGAAGCCCATGGCGTCGAGGTTTTCAGCCAGCGCCGCCACCGAATGCGGGTTGTGCGCCACGTCCAGCACCAGCGTGGGCGTGCCGGGCACGATCTGAAAGCGCCCGGGCAGCTCCACCAGGGCCATGCCGTTGCGCACGGCCTGAGCCGTCACTGGCAGGCGTGCGCGCAGCGCTTCCACTGCCGCCAGCACGCCCGAGGCATTCACCAGCTGGTTGGCGCCTCGCAGTGCGGGATATGCCAGGCCGGCATAGCGGCGGCCGCCGTGCGAGGGGTGCATGGCCCAGCCCCATTGCTGCTGGTCGCCGGCAAAGTGGAAGTCTTTCCCCAGGCGCCACAGACGGGCGCCGATTTCCACCGCGCGGTCGAGCACACTTTGCGGCGGCACGGGGTCGCTCACCACCACGGGGCGTCCGGTGCGCATGATCCCGGCCTTCTCGAAGCCAATCGCCTCGCGGTCGTTGCCCAACAGGGCCATGTGGTCTAGCGCAATGCTGGTGATCACCGCGCAATCGGCGTCGATGATGTTCACCGCGTCCAGCCGCCCGCCCAGGCCCACTTCGAGAATGGCCACGTCCAGACCAGCTCGGGAAAGCGTGCGCAGGATGGCCAGCGTGGTGATTTCGAAATAGCTCAGGCTGATCTCGCCCGAACCGTCGTCGCCCGGTTGCCCCTTGCGCGCCACCTCGACTTCGGCAAAGGCGGGTAGAAGCTCGGCCTGTTCCACCGGCGCGCCTGCCACGCGGCAGCGCTCCTCGAAATGCACCAGGTGCGGCGAGGTGTAGACCCCCGTGCGGTAGCCCGACTGGGTGTAAATCGCCTCCAGCATGGCGCAGGTGGAGCCCTTGCCATTGGTGCCGGCCACGGTGATCACCGGGCAATCCAGCGCCAGGCCCATGCGCTGCGCCACGCGCCGCACGCGATCGAGTCCCATGTCGATGGTGACCGGGTGCAGGCGTTCGGCATGGGCCAGCCACTCGGCCAGGGTGGTGGGGTGGGCGGGAACGGGAATGTCGAGCATGCGGTGATTGTCCCATCGCGGACAATGCAGGGCATGACCACCCTTTACGGCATTCCCAATTGCGACACGGTGAAAAAGGCCCGCACCTGGCTCACCGCCCACGGTGTGGATCACCAGTTTCATGATTTCAAGAAGCAGGGCGTGCCCGCCGAAGCGCTGGACCGCTGGCTGGCTGCGGCCGGCTGGGAGACCATCATCAACCGCAAGGGCAACACCTGGCGGCAACTCGACGCTGCCACCCAGGCTGGCGTGAGCGATGCAGCCAGCGCGCGGACGGTGGCACTGGCGAACCCCAGCGTGATCAAGCGCCCGGTCGTGCAATGGAACGATGGCGCCATCACCGTGGGTTTCATCGCCTCAGACTGGCAGACCCGCATCTGAATGGCCTGAGGCCTCCGGCCTAAAATCGCGGATTCGCCTTTTTTCTGCTTCACCTCATGACCACCACCCAATTCGACGGCGTCTCCGTCAACACCCAGGCCAGCGTCTATTTCGACGGCAAGTGCGTCAGCCACGGCATCACCTTCGCCGACGGCACGAAAAAATCGGTCGGCGTGGTGCTGCCCGCCACCCTCACCTTCAAGACCGGCGCGCCCGAGGTCATGGAGTGCGTGGCCGGTGCCTGCGAATACCAGCTGGACGGCACCAGCACGTGGGTGAAGTCCGGCCCGGGTGACAAATTCAGCGTGCCGGGCAACAGCAGTTTTCAGATCCGCGTGACCGAGCCCTACCACTACATCTGCCACTTCGGCTGAACCCCATGGCCACCATCCTCCAGAACCTTCCCACGAAACAGAAAGTCGGCATCGCCTTTTCCGGCGGGCTCGATACCTCGGCCGCGCTGCTGTGGATGAAGCAGAAGGGCGCGATCCCCTACGCCTACACCGCCAACCTGGGCCAACCCGACGAGCCGGACTACGAAGAAATCCCGCGCAAGGCGATGGCCTATGGCGCCGAGAAAGCGCGCCTGGTCGACTGCCGCACACAGCTCGCCCACGAAGGCATTGCCGCGCTGCAATGTGGCGCTTTCCACATCAGCACCGCCGGCGTGACTTACTTCAACACCACGCCGCTGGGGCGCGCTGTGACCGGCACGATGCTGGTGTCGGCCATGAAAGAGGATGACGTCCACATCTGGGGCGACGGCTCGACCTTCAAGGGCAACGACATCGAGCGCTTCTACCGCTACGGTCTGCTGACCAACCCGAGCCTGAAAATCTACAAACCCTGGCTGGACCAGTTGTTCATCGACGAGCTGGGGGGGCGCGCCGAGATGAGCGCTTTCATGACGGCCAACGGCTTCGGCTACAAGATGAGCGCTGAAAAGGCCTACAGCACCGACAGCAACATGCTCGGCGCCACCCACGAGGCCAAGGACCTGGAGAACCTCAACAGCGGCATCCGCATCGTCAACCCCATCATGGGCGTGCCGTTCTGGCGCGAGGACTGCGTGGTCAGGGCCGAGGAAGTGACCGTGCGTTTTGAAGAAGGCCAGCCGGTCGCGCTGAACGGCCAGACTTTCGACAACCCCGTGGAACTGATCCTCAAGGCCAACGAAATCGGCGGGCGCCATGGCCTGGGCATGAGCGACCAGATCGAGAACCGCATCATCGAAGCCAAGAGCCGAGGCATCTACGAAGCCCCGGGGCTGGCGCTGCTGTTCATCGCCTACGAGCGCCTGGTGTCCGGCATCCACAACGAGGACACCATCGAGCAGTACCGCATCAACGGCCTGCGCCTGGGCCGTCTGCTGTACCAGGGCCGCTGGTTCGATCCCCAGTCCATCATGCTGCGCGAAACGGCGCAGCGCTGGGTGGCACGCGCGGTCACTGGTGAGGTCACTGTCGAGCTGCGCCGGGGCAACGACTATTCGATCCTGAACACCGAAAGCCCCAACCTCACCTACGCGCCGGAGCGCTTGAGCATGGAGAAGGTGGAAGACGCGCCGTTCTCGCCGCTCGACCGCATCGGCCAGTTGACGATGCGCAACCTCGACATCACCGACACGCGGGCCAAGCTGGGCATCTATGCCAAATCGGGTTTGCTCTCGCTGGGTGAAGGGTCGCAGATGTTGAAGCTTGAGGGCGAGTAACCTCTTCTCGTCGTTTTCGTGCGTCGACCTCGCGGGATCGGAGTGACGGGTCACTCCGATCCCACAAGGAATCAGACCACCACAGGCTCTGGCTCCAGCAGGATGCCAAAGCGCTCGTACACGCTGGTCTGGATGGCCTTGGCCAAAGTCATCACTTCGCCACCCGTCGCCCCACCCCGGTTCACGAGCACCAGCGCCTGCTTCTCGTACACGCCCGCATTCCCCACGCCCCGGCCCTTCCAGCCGCAGGCGTCGATCAACCAGCCCGCCGCCAGCTTGATGCTGCCGTCCGCCATGGGGTAATGAACCACCTTGGGATCGCGGGCAATGATGTCTGCGCACTGCTCCACGCTCACCGTGGGATTCTTGAAGAAACTGCCCGCGTTGCCGATCACCGCCGGGTCAGGCAGCTTGGCGCGGCGGATCGCGCAGATCCAGTTGAAGATCTGCCTCGCATCGGGATGCGGGCTGCCGGTGTCGGCCATTTTTCGCTCCAGATCGGCATAGCCCAGCACCGGCTTCCAGGGCTTGGGCAGCCAGAAGCGCACGCGCGTGATGAGCGCACGCCCCGCCAGCCCCAGACCCTTTTCGCCCGCTGGCGCGTGCTTGAACACCGAATCCCGGTAACCGAAACCGCACTGCGCCGCGTCCAGCGTGAAAGAGCGGCCCGTCTGCAGGTCGATGGCATCCAGCGAGTGGAAACGGTCCTGCAGCTCGACACCGTAGGCCCCGATGTTCTGCACCGGCGAAGCCCCCACACTGCCGGGAATCAGCGCCAGGTTCTCCAGCCCGGGCCAAGCCTGTTCCAGCGTCCAGTTCACGAAGTCGTGCCAGTTCTCGCCGGCACCCGCTTCCACCAGCCAGCCCCTGGGGGTTTCCTCCAGGAGGCGGCGCCCGCCGATTTCCACCTTGATCACCAGCGGCTTGATGTCGCCTGTGATCACCAGGTTGCTGCCGCCACCCAGAACAAAAGGCGGTGCCTCGCGCGTGAGCCCTGGCCAATCCCTGCTGGCCATGAGCGTGGACACGTCCGCGTCGCTCTTCACCCGTGCCAGATGCAGTGCGCGCGCCACGATTCCGAAGCTGTTGTGGGCCTGTAGAGGAACCTGGTTCTCGACTATCATCCGTCGATTGTCTCACCCGCCCGCGCCCGGACCGGGCTCCAAGCATGTCCGTCAGCCCATGAATTCAGCCACCCCGACGCCCGCCAATCCACCCACCTGGCAATGCGTGCTGGTGTGCTGGGGCACGAAATACCCGGTGACGCTGATCAACCACCTGATCGAACGCATCGCCGCGCACAGCCGCAGCGTGCCGCGCTTCGTTCTCATCTGCGACGAGCCCAAGGCGGGCCTGCTGCCTTTTGTGCAGACCAGCATCTTTCCGCCCTTCTACATGCAGAAGCCGTTCAAGTCGGTGGGTTGTCAGGCCAAGCTGGCCATGTTCGAAGATGGCGTGCTGCCGCAGGACCTGCCCGTGGTCTACATTGACCTGGACACCGTGGTCATGGGCGACATGGGCGAGGCGGTGGGCTTCATGAAAGACCAGGACACGGTGCTCATGCTGCAAAGCGCCATCATCCCCTTTGGCCGCATCGGTCGCGCCATCTGGCGCGCCACCAAGGGCCGCAAGTACGCACGCGGCAACTCGTCGGTGGTGGTGTTCCACCCGGCTCGCTGCACCTACGTCGCCCAGCGGTTTCGCGAGCTCTACGAACGCCATCCCGACTTCGGTTTTCGACCCATGGTGGCCGATGAACGCTTCATCAGCTGGGCCGCGCAGCCGCACATGGAGCGCATCCCGAAGTCCTTCGCGGTCAAGTTCCCCAACGAGTTCATGTTCCACCTGCCCGGCTGGCTCTATGTAAAAGCGCTCCTTCCCTGGGTGCGGGCACGGCGCGAGAAGCTGGCGGCCATCACGCTGTGCGGACTGGACATCAAGCCCGAAAAACTGCTGGCGCTGCGCGACGCCGAGGTGATCGCCGACAACAAGGACCGCAAGCTGGTCTGGAGCACGCGCGTCATGGGCTCGTCCAAGCAGAAGATCATCGACTTTTATCGCGACATCATTCCCCTTTCCTCCTGAGCCAAGAAGACCACCATGCCCTCCTTTGATACCGTCCTTGAAGCCGATTTTGTGGAAGTGAAGAATGCAGTCGACCAGGTCGCGCGAGAGATCGGCACGCGATTCGACTTCAAGGGCACGGGGGCGGCCATCGAGCTCAAGGAGAAGGACAAGGAAATCATCCTGCACGGCGACGCCGAGTTCCAGCTGCAGCAGATCGACGACGTGCTGCGCAACAAGCTCACCAAACGCGGGGTGGATGCACGCTTCCTCGACGTCGGCAAAGTCGAGAAAGTCGGCGGCGACAAGGTCAAGCAGGTTGTCAAAGTGAGAAACGGCGTGAGTACCGAGGACGGCAAGAAGATTCAGCAGGTGCTCAAGGGCAGCAAACTCAAGGTGCAGGGCGCGATTCAGGGCGATGCGGTGCGCGTCACCGGAGGCAAGCGCGACGATCTGCAGGCCGCCATGGCCCTGATCCGCAACGAGCTGAAAGACCTGCCTCTCTCCTTCAACAACTTCAGGGATTGATGCACCACCGCGCCGCCGCCGCGTTCCTGGCCTTGGCCTGCTGGCTGTTCGCGGCCGCGCCGGTGCTGGCGCAGCAGGTGGCGCTCTCAGGCCTGTCCAACGGGCGGGCGTTGCTGGTGATTGACGGCGCCAAGCCCCGCTTTCTGCTGCCCGGACAAACCCACAATGGCGTGCGCCTGCTCAGCGCGCAAGGCGATTCAGCGGTGATCGAGATCCGCGGCCAGCGACAGACGTTGCGCGTGGGCGATGCGCCCGTGAGCCTTGGCAAGGCTGCGGCGGAGACCGGGGCACAGCGCATTGTGCTCACCGCCGACGCGCAAGGCCACTTCATGCCGCCCGGCCAGATCAATGGCCGCGAAGTACAGTTCATGATCGACACCGGCGCCACGGTGGTGATCCTCAGTGAATCGGATGCCCGGCGCATCAACCTGGCCTATGAGAAGGGCCGCAAGGTGAAGGTGAGCACCGCCAATGGCGCGGTGGCGGGTTACGAGGTTCGACTGGCGTCCATCAGGGTGGGCGAGGCCCAGGTGTATGACGTGCCCGGCATCGTGCTGCCGCAAAGCATGCCTTTCGTGCTGCTGGGCAACAGCTTTCTCACGCGCTTCCAGATGCAGCGCAACAACGACCAGCTCACCCTCGAACGCCGGTTCTGATCAGGCCGCCTTCTGCGCCGCCGTGACCACGATCTCGATGCGATAGCTCGTCTGCGCCAGCGCGGCCTGCACTGTGGCCCGCGGCGGTGCGGTACCTGGCACCACCCACGCGTCCCACACTTCGTTCATCACGCCGATCTCGGCCATGTCGGTGAGGAAGATCTGCGCGCGCAGGATGCGCGACTTGTCGCTGCCCGCCTCCAGCAGGCGCTGTTGCACCTGTTCCAGCACATCCTCGGTCTGTCCGCGTATGTCGGTGTCGCCGCGTTCGGGCACCATGCCGGCGAGGTACACCACGCCGTTGAACACCGCCGCCTCGCTGTACCGCGAGGCCACGCCAATGCGGGTGATGTGTGTCGATGGGTTCATGATTTCTTCGCTCCCAGTTTGCTTTCTTTGCCGGCGATCAGCCGGTTGATGTTCTCCTGGTGGCGCCAGACCAGCAACATGCCCATGGCGGCCAGCGCCAGCACCTGCACCCCGGGGGCGTCCCACGCCACGCGGTGGCCGAGCAGGAAATACGCCGGCGCAAACACCGCCGTGACGATGGATGCCAGCGACGAGTAGCGGAAGAAAAACGCGATGATGACCCAGGTAGCCAGCGCGGCCAGGCCCAGCCAGGGTTGGAAACCGAAAATGACGCCAGCCGCTGTGGCCACACCCTTGCCGCCCTGAAAACGGAAGAACACCGGGTAGAGGTGGCCGAGGAAGGCGGCCAGGCCCACCAGCGCCACGGTGCCCTCGCCCAGTCCCCACGCCTCGCCCCACCATTGCACCGCCACCACCGGCACCCAGCCTTTGAGGGCATCGAGCAGCAGCGTCACGATGGCGGCGGCCTTGCTCCCCGAGCGCAGCACGTTGGTGGCACCGGGGTTCTTGCTGCCGTAGGTGCGTGGATCGGCCAGGCCCATGGTTCGACTCACCAGCACGGCAAACGACAGCGAGCCGATGAGGTAGGCGGCCAGCGTGGCCAGCAGCGGGTAGATGGTTGCCAAGGGAAAATCTCCTCGTTGTCTTTCTGGGTCGCCGCGCTGGGCGCGACGCCGGGCTGGCTATTCTGCCAGCGCGCAGTTCACGGGCTTCGCGCCGAGCGGGCCACTCAGCACCGCAGGGTCGACACCCACCAGGTAGCCGCGCCGCCCGCCATTGATCCAGATGCGCGGCAGCGCGAGCACACTCGCCTCCACATAGACCGGCATGGCGCGCTTCAACCCAAAAGGCGAAGTACCTCCCACCAGAAAACCGCTGTGCCGGTTGGCCACCTCCGGCTTGCAGGGCTCAACCGATTTCGCACCGATCTGCCGCGACAGGTTCTTGGTGGAGACCGTGCGATTGCCGTGCATGAGCACTGCCAGCGGCCTGGCGGCTTCGTCCTGCATGACGAGCGTCTTCACCACCGCGAACGGGTCCAGTCCCAGTGCCTGCGCGCTGTACTGTGCGCCTCCGTGTTCCAGGTACTTGTAAGGATGCTCGGTATACGCCACGCTATGCACCTTGAGCCAGGCGGTGGCAGGCGTTTCGCTGACATGGGACTTCTTCGCCACGCTGGAACTCACTGTGCGGGGTCGCGGTGCTCGAAACGGATCTTGTCGACCTCGGCCAGAAGCTCAGGGGAGAGCTTCGTGCTCCACGCGTCCAGGCACTCGTCGAGCTGAGCGAGCGTGGTCACACCGATGATGGTGCTCGCGACACGCCAGTTGGTGTAACAGAAGGCCAGCGCCAATTGCGTGGGTGCGAGGCCGTGCGCACGCGCCAGGGCGTTGTATCGGCGTGCAGTTTCCAGCGCCTCGGCGCGGCCCCAGCGCTGCTTGCGCATGGACTCGAACAGCGCCAGGCGCCCGGCATCGCCCACCAGGCCGGTCGCGTCGTACTTGCCGCTCAGCAGACCAAAGCCCAGGGGCGAATAGGCCAGCAGCGACACACCCAGGCGGTGGCAGGTTTCATCGAGCCCGTTCTCGTGGCTGCGGTTGATCAGGCAATACGGGTTCTGCACTGTGGCGATGCGCGGCAGACCCTGCTGTTCGGCCACGCGCACGAATTCATGCACCCCATAGGGCGATTCGTTCGACAGGCCGATCTCGCGCACCTTGCCTGCGCGCACCAGATCGGCCATGGCCTCCAGCTGCTCCTGGATCGACGCACATGGCCGGTCCTTCGTCGGGTCGAAAGCCGTCGCGCCGAACATGGGCACGTTGCGCGCAGGCCAGTGGATCTGGTAGAGGTCGATGGTGTCGGTCTGCAGGCGGCGCAGGCTGTTTTCGCAGGCCTGGATGATTTCTGCCTTGGTGAGGCCAGCCACCTCGCCGCGCACCCAGGGCATGCCGCGCGATGGCCCTGCCACCTTGGAGGCCAGCACCACTTTCTGCCGCACGCCCGGGTTGCGCGCGAACCAGGTGCCCAGGATGGTCTCGGTGGCGCCATAGGTCTCGGCGCGCGCGGGCACCGAATACATCTCGGCGGTGTCCAGGAAATTCAGACCGCGCTCGAGTGCGCGGTCCAGGATGCGGTGAGAGGTGGCTTCATCGACCTGTTGCCCGAAAGTCATGGTGCCCATGCATACGGGAGAAACCTTCAAGTCGCTGGCGCCGAGTGGAATGGAGTTCATGAAAATCTTTGTAAAGTCAGACAGCTCCTACTGCGAATTTCAGAAGGAGGGGTATAAGTTTAGAGTGCCTCGGCCTCTCAGGCCGGCATCTTCAAGAATCCCGTTGACCTTTGTCCAAAACGCAGTGGAGCAAAAAACCATGTACACGATCACCACCCGACTCTCCCGCGGTCTCACCGTCTCCGCCCTGGCTGCCGCCATGGCCGTGGCTGGCTGTGCCAACATGAGCGAAACCCAGTCCGACTCGGCCAAGGGTGCCGGCATCGGGGCGCTGGGCGGCGCCATCCTGGGCGGCCTCACGGGTGGCTCCAAGGGCGCCACACAAGGCGCCGTCATCGGCGCGGGCGCGGGTGCGCTGGGTGGCTACATCTGGTCGACGCGAATGCAGGAGCAAAAGAAGGCCATGGAACAGGCCACCCAGGGCACCGGCATCGGCGTGAGCCAGACCGCCGACAACCGCCTGAAGCTCGATGTGCCCGCAGACGCCGGC
The DNA here is from genome assembly GCF_050250835.1 of Hydrogenophaga sp. GTDB lineage: Bacteria > Pseudomonadota > Gammaproteobacteria > Burkholderiales > Burkholderiaceae_C > Hydrogenophaga. Next base: position 179,606 of record NZ_JBFWNX010000001.1, read on the forward strand.
TTTGCCACCGGGCGCTCGGCCGTCAACCCCACGCTCGCGCGCGTGCTCAGCCAGTTCGCCACCACGCTGCAAAGCAACCAGGTGACCACCGTGGCCATCATCGGCCACACCGACAGCACGGGCAGCGACGCTGTCAACAATCCGCTGTCGTTCGACCGCGCCAACGCCACACGCGACTACCTGGTGTCGCGCGGCGTCTCCCCCGCCCGCTTCACCACCGACGGGCGTGGCTCGCGCGAACCGATCGCCGACAACGGCACCGCCCAGGGCCGCGCCGCCAACCGCCGCGTGGAGATCTACGTGGCCGAGCCGGCACAGACCGCCGCTCGCTGAACCGCCCGCATGTAGCAACCCCTTGCTTGAGACACCGAGGAACCGGCTTGGCCGGGCTTCAGGTGTCGCCCCCTCCCAGGGGGTCGCGCGCAGCGTGGCGGGGGGGTCTCACAGCCTCAACATCACGTGCCTGGCAACCGTGTAGTCCTCCAGCGCATACATCGACATGTCCTTGCCGTAGCCGCTGGCCTTCATGCCGCCATGCGGCATTTCGTTGACCAGCATGAAGTGGGTGTTGATCCAGGTGCAACCGTACTGCAGTTTGCGGGCCACCTTGAACGCACGAGAGACGTCCTGCGTCCACACCGAAGACGCCAGCCCGTATTCCGAATCGTTGGCCCAGGTCACGGCTTCGTCGGGATCGTTGAACCGCGTGACGGACACCACCGGACCAAACACCTCGCGGCGCACGATCTCGTCGTCCTGCCGCGCACCGGCGATCACCGTGGGTTCGTAGAAGAAGCCGCTGCCCGTGCGCACCTTGCCGCCAGCGGTCACCTCCATGTGACCCACCATCTGTGCGCGCTCGACGAAGCTGGCCACGCGGTCGCGCTGTCGGTCGCTGATGAGCGGGCCCAACTCCACGCCGGCCTCGTCCTGCGTGCCCATCTGGATGGTCTTGACCGCGCTGCTCAGGTCGGCCACCAGCCGGTCGTACACCCTGGCGCCGGCATAGAGGCGGCAGGCCGCCGTGCAGTCCTGCCCAGCGTTGTAGTAGCCGAAGGTGCGAATGCCTTCGACCACCGCCTCGATGTCGGCGTCGTCAAACACGAGCACCGGCGCCTTGCCGCCGAGTTCAAGGTGGGTTCGCTTCAAGGTGCCCGTCGCGGCCTGCAGAATCTTGCGGCCCGTGGAGACGTCACCCGTGAGCGAGACCATGCGCACCAGCGGGTGCTCCACCAGCGGCTGGCCCACACTCGGTCCGCGCCCGCACACCACGTTGAACACACCCCTGGGCAAGATCTCCGCCACCACGCGCGCCAGCAGCAGCGTGGTCAGCGGGGTCTGCTCGCTTGGCTTGAGCACCACCGTGTTCCCCGCTGCCAGGGCTGGCGCACACTTCCAGGCCGCCATCATGAGCGGGTAGTTCCATGGGGCAATCGACCCCACCACCCCCACCGGATCGCGCCGGATCATGCTGGTGTGACCCGCCAGGTACTCGCCTGCCACCGAGCCCGACATGCAGCGCGCCGCCCCTGCAAAAAATCTGAAGCAGTCGACGATGGCCGGGATCTCGTCTTCCAGCGCGCGCGCATAGGGCTTGCCGCAATTGAGTGACTCCAGGCGCGCAAACTGCTCGGCGCGCTGCTCGATGGCATCGGCCACCTTCAACAACAGGCGCGAGCGTTCCATGGGCGTGGTCTCGCTCCAGCTGTCAAACGCCCGGCTTGCGCCGAGCACCGCCTTGTGGATTTGCTCGAAGGACGCCTCGGGCACCTGGACGATGACTTCGCCGGTGGCGGGGTTGAGCACGCGCTCAGCTTCGCCTTCGCCCGCCACGAACTGGCCGTCGATGAACAACTCGGTGTACATGGCAGGGGGTTGGAAGTCGGGTGTCTTGCCCATGGTGGTCTCCGTCGGGTGAAGGGGTTCGGGATCAGCGGCCGGCTGGCTGCTCGTCGGTGCGCGTGAGGTAGTACGCCGCCAGGATGGGAATGAAGGTGAGCGCGATGATGACCACGGCGACCACATTGGTCACCGGTCGCTGGCGTGGTCTGATGAGCTCCTGCAGCATCCAGATCGGCAGCGTGGTCTGCTGACCGGCGGTGAAGGTGGTGACGATGACCTCGTCGAAACTCAGCGCGAATGCCAGCAGGCCGCCCGCGAGCAAGGCTGAACCGAGCTGCGGCAGGATCACGTAACGGATGGTCTGGAAGCTGTCCGCACCCAGATCCATCGACGCCTCGATCAGCGAAGGGCTGGTGCGCCTCAGCCGGGCCACGGCATTGTTGTAGACCACGACCACGCAGAAGGTGGCATGGCCGATGACGATGGTCCAGAAGCTGAACGGTATCTCCATCGTGCTGTAGGCGCTGCGCAGCGCAATCCCGGTGACGATGCCGGGCAGTGCAATCGGCAGAATCAGCAGCAGAGAAATCGCATCGCGGCCAAAGAAGCGCGTGCGCGCCAGGCCCGCTGCCGCCAAAGTACCCAGCACCAGGGCCACGGCGGTGGATACCAGCGCCACGCGAAACGACAGGCCGATGGCAGCCCATACGTCATCACGCGCCCAGGCCGCGGCGAACCACTGCGTGGTGAGCGCCGGTGGTGGAAACACGTAGCTTTTGTCTTCTGCGCTGAAGGCGTAGAGGATGATGAGCGCCAGCGGGACATGCAGGAACAGCACTCCAGCCCAGGTGGCCACCTTCAGGCCCCAGCCGGCACGCGCGGGATCAGAGCGCATCGAATGCTCCCAGGCGCTTGGCCAGCCACAGGTACACGCCAATCACCACGATCGGCACAAGCGAAAACGCGGCGGCAAAGGGCACGTTGCCCGCTACGCCCTGCTGGCGGTAGACCACCTGGCCTATGAACAGCGTGGAGTCGCCGATCACCTGCGGAATGATGTAGTCGCCCAACGTGAGCGAGAACGTGAAGATGGAACCGGCCGCAATGCCGGGCATGGCGAGCGGGAAGATCACCTTCCAGAACGTCGTGCCCGAGCGCGCACCGAGGTCGCTGGAGGCTTCGAGCAGCGAACCGGGAATTCGTTCGATTGCCGCCTGGATCGGCAGAATCATGAACGGCAACCACATGTAGACAAAGACGATGAAGGTGCCCAGGCGCGAGAACGAGAGCGAGTTGCCACCAATGCCGGGGGTGGCCAGTAGCGCGTCGAGCAGCCAGGTCATGTTCACTTCGGCCAGCACCCAGGAAATGGCACCCTCCTTGGCCAGCAGCAGCTTCCACGCATACAGCCGCACCAGGTAGCTCGACCACAGCGGCAGCATGACCGCGATGTAGAGCATGGCCTTCTGCGGCCCGCGCGCATAGCGCGCCATGTAGTAGGCAATGGGAAAGGCGATGAGGCCACAGGCGAGCGTGACGCTGATGGCCATGACCACCGTGCGAAGCGCCACATCGACATTGGCGGGGTCGGTCATCTCGCGGAAGTTGTTGAGCGAGAGTTGAGAGCGGTCCACGACGCCGGAGAATTCGTCGAGCGTGAAGAAGCTGTTGGCCAGCAGCGCGAACAGGGAACCCAGGTAGATCACACCGAACCACAGCAAAGGTGGCCCGAGCAGCGCCAGCAGCAACAGGCCCCGGCGCGCGTACAGCAGATCGGAGAGCCTGCGCAGAAGCCCGCCTTGCGGCGTCGCAGCGGGAACGGGCATGACCATGTTCATGGCACGGCTCCTGAGCCTGCCAGTGCATGCACCGCGTCGGCCTGCCAGTGCAGGTGCACGGTGTCGCCGGCCGTGGGCAGCACCGGGTGCAACTCGGGGTTCAGGTCCACCGCCACCGCTTCGCCCGACCAGTCCACCCGCACGCGAGAAAACGAGCCGAAGTACTGGGCGTCGATCACCGAGCCGCTGATTCGCGCCTGCGTCGCAGCACCCAGGCGGATGCGTTCGGGCCGCAGCATCACGCTGTCCACGCCGGCAATTTCGTGCGCCCGCGCACCGTCGAACACATTGGCGGCGCCCACGAACTCGGCCACAAAGCGCGTGGCCGGTTTGTTGTAGATCGCTTGCGGCGCATCCACCTGCTCCAGCCGGCCGTTGTTGAACACGCCGATGCGGTCGCTCATGGACAGCGCCTCGTGCTGGTCGTGCGTGATGAAGAGAAAAGTGATGCCCAGCTGGCGTTGCAGCGCCTTCAGTTCGGTCTGCATCTGCTCGCGCAGCTTCAGATCGAGCGCGCCAAGCGGTTCGTCGAGCAGGAGCACCTGCGGCTGGTTGATCAATGCGCGTGCCAGTGCCACGCGCTGGCGCTGGCCACCCGACAGCTGGCCCGGCCGACGCGTGCCCACGCCCGAGAGCCGCACCAGTTCCAGCATCTGCTCCGCACGCGCGTGCCGCTGCGCCCGGTCCATCCCCTGCACCATCAGGCCATAGGCCACGTTGTCGCGGATGTTCATGTGAGGGAACAGCGCGTAGTCCTGAAACACCGTGTTCACTGGCCGCGCGTACGGTGGCAGGTGAGACACGTCCTGGCCACCAATCAGGATGCGCCCCGAAGTCGGCAGGGTAAAGCCGCCGATCATGCGCAGGCAGGTCGTCTTGCCCGAACCCGAGGGCCCGAGCAAGGTGAAGAACTCCCCTCCTTCGATCGTCAGGTCCACGTGATCGACAGCGCGCACCGTCTGTGCGCCACTGCCGAACACGCAGGACACGCCTTCAAGGGTGACAGCAACGGTCATATAGATATGCAACAACGCGTTAAGGAACTTCAACCAGAGGTGCCGAGGAACCGGCCTTGCCGGGCCTCAGGCATCGCCCCCTTGAGGGGGTGACGCGCCGGCGGCGCGGCGCGGGGGTGTGCCGCTTCAGCGGCCTCCGAGGACCGCGATGTAGTCGGACACCCACTTGTGATAGGGCACGCAAGCGTTGTTCTGCGAAGCGCATTTGCTGGTGGGCGTCTTCCAGAAAGAGATTTTCTCGAAGCTGTTGAAGCCCTGGTTGGCGCAGCCCTGATCGCCCAGCAGCTTGTTGCCCTTGCAGGCGGCGGGCACCGCAGGCACCGATCCGAACCAGGCCGCGAGATCGCCCTGCAGTTTGGTGTTGAGCGAGTGCTCCATCCACATGTAGGCGCAGTTCGGGTTCTTCGCGTCGGCGTGCATCATCGTCGTGTCGGCCCAGCCGGTGGCGCCTTCGGTGGGCACCACCGTGGCCACCGGGCGGTTCTTGCTTTTCAGGATGTTGGCCATGAACTGCCAGCTGCTCGAAGCCACCACGCCTTCGTTGGTGAAGTCGTCGATCTGAACGAAGGCGTCGTGCCAGTACTTGCCGACCAGCTTGCGCTGGCCGCGCAGCAGGTCGAGCGCAGCCTTGTACTGCGCCTCATTGAGTTCGTAGGGGTCCTTGATGCCCAGGGCCGGGTTCTTCTTCATCAGGTAGAGCGCGGCGTCGGCGATGTAGATGGGGCCGTCGAAGGCCTGCACGCGGCCCTTGTTGCTCTTGCCATCTGGCAAGGTGGTTTCCTCGAACACCACGCTCCAGCTCGTGGGCGGCTTGTCCTTGAAGACCGTGGTGTTGTACATGAGCACGTTCCAGCCCCACTGGTAAGGCGTGCCGTAGTGCGTGTTGTTCACGTAGTGCCAGGGGGCCTTCTGCAGGCGCTGATCCACGGTCTTGTAGCTGGGGATCAGGTCCACGTTGATCGGCTGCACACGCTTGCCGGCAATCAGCCGCATGCTGGCATCGCCCGAGGCGGTCACGAGGTCGAAGCCACCCTCGTTCATCAGCGCCACCATTTCGTCAGACGTGCCGGCGGTTTTCACATTGACCTTGCAGCCGGTCTTCTTCTCGAAGTCGGTCACCCAGTCGAAGTTCTTGTCGGTCTGGCCGCGTTCGATGTAGCCCGCCCAGGCCACGATATCGACCTGGCCTTCGCCTTTGCCCAGCTTCTTCAGGGCCGATTGCGCATGGGCGGCCGGCGCGAGGGTGGCCAGCGCCAGGGCCGTCGTCACGAGACCCGCGACGGTGCGGGCGAGGGGGCGTTGTGCGAGTTTCATGGGTCGATCACCTTCCAGGTTGAGAGCGGTTTCAACAAACACGACCCACCGCCCGGCAGGCCGTCTGCAGCGCATCGTAGAAAGCCGCGCCCCGCTTTCAAAATTCAATATTGCTGCGGTAAGCTATCTCGAAAATAGAGATCAAGGGTTTACCCATATCTTTTTTGCACCGCAACAGGGCGCCGCTCCGCTGTGGTGCGCACCCGAATGAACCGCCACATCACGCTCAAGCAGTTTCGCTATTTCCTGGCGGTGGCCGAATCGGATTCGGTGGCCGCCGCCTCGCGCATGCTCAACATCGCGCAGTCGGCCATCACCAAGAGCGTGCTGGAGCTGGAGGACGAGCTCGGGCTGGTGCTGTTCGAGCGCAGCCCCAAGGGCATGCGGCTCACGCCTGAGGGGCATCGCTTTCAGGTGAAGGCACTGCGCGTGATCGGCGCAGTGGCCGATGCAACACGCGGCGTGTCCCCTGGCGCCACGCCACTGGCGGGTGCGATCACCATCGGCGTGACCAGCCTGGTGGCGGGCTACTACCTCTCGGAGGTGTTCGCGCGCTTTCGGCGCACCTGTCCGGGCGTGGACCTGCAGGTGGTGGAGGACGCGCCCCCTTTTCTCGAACACTTGTTGATCAATGGCGAGCTCGACATCGCCATCATGGTGAGCAACGCCCTGGGCGAGCCGCAAGCGCTGGTGGCCGAGACACTCACGCGTTCACCCAACCGCGTGTGGATGGCAGCCGACCACCCGCTGGCTTCGCAGGCCGAGGTGGGCCTGGCCGAATGCGTGCAGCACGATCTGGTGGTGCTGCAGGCCGACCGCATCGAGCTGCTGATGCGCAGTGTGTGGGCACGCCACCAGTTGAAGCCGCGCACGGTGCTGCGAACTTCGTCGCTGGAGGCGGTGCGTTCGCTGGTGGGCGTGGGCGCGGGGCTGGCGGTGTTGCCCGATTTCCTTTACCGGCCCTGGACGCTGGACGCAGAACATGTGGAGGCCCGCACTTTGCGCGATGCCGTGCCAACGGTGGACGTGGGGCTGGTGTGGCGCCGTGGTTCGCAACCCCGCGCGGAGGTGTTGGAGTTCATCGAGGTGGCGCGGGATCAGTCTCGGTCCCGGCGAGCGGCTGCCTGAGCCATTCGCCGACGGCACCGGGCGTCAAGCCCGAAGGCCATCGCGGGCACGAGACTCTTCCTGCAATCGCAAAACCCGCCGCTGGACCTTGCCCGTGGTGGTCATGGGCAAAGCAGCGATGAACTCGATCTCCTTCGGATATTCGTAAGGCGCCAGCATGCCCTTCACATGCGACTGCAGGGCCTTCACCAGCGCCTCATCCCCCACATGCCCTGGCGCCAGCACCACATAGGCCTTCACCAGGGCACCCCGCTCGGCATCGGGCTTGGGCACCACGGCCGCATTGGCCACTGCGGGGTGCTTCACCAGGCAGTTCTCGATCTCGCTCGGCCCGATGCGGTACCCCGCCGACTTGAACACATCGTCGGCTCGCCCCTGGTACCAGAGATAGCCATCGGCATCGCGGATGGCCAGGTCGCCCGTGCGGCACCAGCTGCTGGCCGGATCGCCGGTGTACTTCGCCCGCGTGGCGACATCGTTCTTCCAGTAGCCCAGAAAGAAGGTCGGGTCGGGGTGGCCGTGCACATCCAGACGATGCACCGCGACCTCGCCGGGAGTGCCCACCGCCGACTCGCGGCCGTCATCGTCGATCACCGCCACGCGATGCCCCGGGTAGGCCTTGCCCATGCTGCCCGGCCGGGCGGGGTACAGCCGCGAGCAATTGCCCACGATGTAGTTGATCTCGGTCTGGCCGAACATTTCATTCACTGTCACGCCGAGTTGCTCGCGGCAGTAGGCGAACACCGCATCGCCCACCGCCTCGCCCGCGCTCATGAGCGCTTGCAGTTTCAGGCGGTAGTGCGCGCGCACGTCGGGCACGGCCTTCATCATCGCCTTGAGTGCCGTGGGAAACAGGAAGCTGTGCGTGACGCCGTGGCGCTGCATGAGCTCAAACGCGGTCTGCGGACTGAAGCGGCCGTTCCAGGCCACGATGGGCCGGCCGAAGTACAGCGTGGGCAGCAGCGCATCCATGAGCCCGCCGGTCCAAGCCCAGTCGGCCGGCGACCAGAACACCGCTTTCGTCGGCACCCTGGCATTGAACGGGTCGAAGCCGAACCAGTTCTGGCTGCACACGAAACCGGGCAGGTTGCCAATGAGCGCACGGTGCGGAATGAGCGCACCCTTGGGGTTGCCCGTGGTGCCGCTGGTGTAGATGAGCACCGCCGCCTCTTCGGCCAGTGTGTTCACCGCATCGAACTCGGCGCTTTCCTGTGCCAGCAGCGAACTCCAGTCCAGATCGGCGCGCATGCCTTCGGGCGTGCCGTCGCCATCGACTCCGATCACGCAGCGCAGGAGCGGGCAGTTCTCGCGCACGTCCAGCAGGGCGGGCAGGGAAGCGGCGTCGCAGATGGCCACCACGGCCTCGCTGTCGTGCAGCCGGTATTCAAGCGCCTCCGGGCCAAACAATTGCGACAGCGGCATGCCCACGGCCCCCATCTGCAGCACCGCCATGTAGGCCACCGCCGTCTCGAAGCGCTGCGGTAGCACGATGGCCACGCGGTCACCGCGCTGAACACCGAGCGCGGCCAGCGCCTGGGACAGGCGGTTGGCCTGATCCAGCAAATCGGCATAGGTGTGACGTCGGTCGGGTCGCTCCGGCGCGCAGGCGACCACGGCCGTTTGTGCCGCGCCGGCGGCATCGGTCGCCCAACGGCGCATGCAGACCTGCGCAATATTGAAATGGTCGGGCACCTGCCAGCCGAAGCCCCGGTGCAGTGCGTCGTAGGCGTTCACCACCTGGCTCGCCCGCTTGTCTCTGGCTTGACTCTGGCGCATGTGTGGTCTCCAGCCCGTTCTTTATGATCCGTCGAATGTACCAAGCCCTGAAGCCCTCGCGCAGCGAGTTTCTCCCGATCCGCCAGCTCACCTGTCACCTTCGAAGCTGGGGCCAGCCCGACCCCGTGCAGGCGCCGCTGGTGCTGGTGCACGGCTGGATGGATGTGTCGGCTTCGTGGCAGTTCGTGGTGGATGCAATGGCCGCCGAACGCTGGATTCTTGCGCCCGACTGGCGCGGGTTCGGCCTCACCAAGGCCGAAGGCCCTCCACCCGACAGCTATTGGTTTCCTGACTACATGGCCGATCTCGACGCCCTGCTCGACGCAGTGGTGGGCGAGCGGCCGGTCGACCTGGTAGGCCACAGCATGGGCGGCAACGTGGCCATGATCTACGCGGGCGTGCGGCCACAACGCATCCGCCGGCTGATCAACCTGGAAGGTTTCGGCATGCCCGAAACCCGCCCCTCGCAGGCGCCCGGACGCTATGCCCAGTGGCTCGACGAGATCAAGGCCTTGCGGCGGGGTGACAAGGCGCTGGCCGGCTACAGCTCGCCCGATGGCGTGGCGCAGCGCCTGATGAAGACCAACCCGCGCCTGCCGCAGGACAAGGCCGACTGGCTGGCGCGCCAATGGGCCGCGCCCAATGCGCAAGGGAAATGGGAAATCCTCGGCGATGCGGCCCACAAAGTGGTGAGCGCCCAACTCTTTCGCGTGGACGAAACGCTGGAGCTGTACCGCCGCATCAGCGCGCCGGTGTTGTCGGTGACCGCGAGCGACGACAGCCTCTCCATCTGGTGGAAGGGCCGGTTCACGCTGGCACAGTACCGGGAGCGCATACAGGCGGTGCCCGACCTGCACAACGCCGTGGTGAACGATGCCGGCCACATGATGCACCACGACCAGCCCGCCGAGCTGGCTCGCCTGATCGAGGGCTTTATCGCCCAGTAGCCAGCCGCTGTACGGGTTGTTTCATGAAGCTACCCGGCTTTCAGCTCCCTCCATGCATACTCGGACGCCATGCCCATGAAACAACTTCAAGCCCTCGGCCCCGGGCTGTCTGCCGCGCTGTTGTGCGCTGCGCTCTCCGGTCCCGTTCACGCTGAAGGACGGGTGAAGGAAGCCCTGTGCCCCGGTCTCGACGAGCCTGCCCGTGGCACAGGCCCCCGGTACGAGGCGTTCTTCTCGCCCTACACCCACCACTGGACCTACTCGGAAGAGCACAAGCAGGTCTATGCGCTGAGCCTGAGCCGCCTGTTGCCCGAAGGCCGCTTCTGCGGATTCAGCCTGTTCAGCAATTCCTTTGGCCAGCCCTCGGCGTACGCCTTCATCGGCAAGTCATGGCCCGGTTTCTGGGCAGCCCAGCCCAATGTGTATGCCTCGGTGAGCGCGGGCATCATCTATGGCTACGTGGGCAAGTACAAGAACAAGGTGCCGCTCAACCTGGGCGGTTTCGCGCCGGCCATCATTCCCGCGATCGGCTACCGCCTTTCACCCAGCGCGGCGGTCGAAGTGCAGCTCCTGGGTACCGCAGCCTTCATGCTGGGCGCCACCTGGCGCTTCTGATCCGGCGGTGCGGGGCGTGCCATGAGAAAATCGCCGTTTTGAATCACGCACCGCAGGAAAAGCCCCATGGACGCCGAACGCAGCAACACCATCCGCAGCCAGCTCGAAGACCTGACCACCCGAGTGGTCGAGCTCCGGAGGTATCTTTGACTACGATGCCAAGGCATCGAAGCTGAAAGAGGTTGAGTCGGCCCTGGAAGATCCCACGGTCTGGAACGACCCCAAGCGTGCCCAGGACCTGGGCCGCGAGAAAAAGACGCTGGAAGACGTGGTGCTGGTGCTGGACCGGCTCACCGGCGAACTCTCAGACAACACCGAGCTCTTCGACATGTCGAGCGAAGACGGCGACGACGCTGGCCTGCTCACGATCGAAGGCGAGGCGGCCAAGCTGGCGGCCGAGGTGGAGAAGCTCGAATTCCGCCGCATGTTCAACAACCCGGCCGACCCGCTGAACTGCTTTGTCGACATCCAGGCCGGGGCTGGCGGTACCGAAGCCTGCGACTGGGCCAGCATGCTGCTGCGCCAGTACCTGCGCTACGCCGAGCGCAAGGGCTTCAAGACCACCATCGAGGACGAGACCGAGGGCGACACCGCCGGCATCAAGAGCGCCACCATCAAGGTGGAAGGCGAATACGCCTTCGGCCTGCTGCGCACCGAAACCGGCGTGCACCGCCTGGTCCGCAAGAGTCCGTTCGATTCTTCGGGCGGGCGCCACACCTCGTTCGCGTCCATCTTCGTCTACCCCGAGATCGACGACTCGATCGAGATCGACATCAACCCGGCCGATGTGCGCACCGACACTTACCGCGCCAGCGGTGCGGGCGGCCAGCACATCAACAAGACCGACTCGGCCGTGCGTCTGACCCACATCCCCACCGGCATCGTGGTGCAGTGCCAGGATGGCCGCAGCCAGCACAGCAACCGAGACGTGGCGTGGAAACGCCTGCGCTCGCGCCTGTACGACCACGAACTGCGCAAGCGCCAGGAAGAACAGCAAAAGCTGGAGGACACCAAGACCGACGTGGGCTGGGGCCACCAGATCCGCTCGTACGTGCTGGACAACAGCCGCATCAAGGACCTGCGCACCAACGTCGAAATATCCGCCACGCAGAAGGTGCTGGACGGCGACCTCGATCCCTTCATTGAAGCATCACTCAAACAAGGCGTCTGACCCATGAGCTCATTGCGTGAAGGCCCCACCACCGTGGTTCGCCGCGAAGACTACACCGCCCCGGCCTACTGGATCGAGACGGTCGAACTCGTCTTTGATCTGGACCCGGCCAAGACCCGTGTGCTCAACAAGATGCGTCTGCGCCGCAACCCGGACGTGCCGGCCCAGGCGCTGCGACTTGATGGGGAAGACCTGAACCTCGCGCGCGTGCTGGTCAACGGCGCGGGCTGCTCGTTCAAGATCGACGGTGTGCAGTTGGTGCTGGAAAGCCTGCCCGAAGGACCCGAACCCTTCGACCTGGAGATCTTCACCACCTGCGCGCCCGAGAAGAACACGCAGCTCATGGGCCTCTATGTGAGCCAGGGCACCTTCTTCACGCAATGCGAAGCCGAAGGTTTCCGCCGCATCACCTACTTCCTGGACCGCCCGGACGTGATGGCCAGCTACACGGTGACACTGCGCGCCGACAAGGCAAAGTACCCGGTGCTGCTGTCCAACGGCAATCTGGTGGAAGAAGGTGGCCTGCCAGATGGTCGCCATTTCGCCAAGTGGGTCGATCCCCACAAGAAGCCCTGCTACCTGTTCGCCCTGGTCGCCGGCCAGCTCGTGGCGCGCGAGCAGCACATCATTTCGCGCAGCGGGGGCAAGCACCTGCTGCAGGTGTATGTGCGCCCCGGCGACATGGACAAGACCGAGCACGCCATGAACTCGCTGATTGCCAGCGTGGCCTGGGACGAAGCCCGCTTCGGCCTGCCGCTCGATCTGGAACGTTTCATGATCGTGGCCACCGCCGACTTCAACATGGGCGCGATGGAGAACAAGGGCCTCAACATCTTCAACACCAAGTACGTGCTGGCCAACAGCGCGACCGCCACCGACACCGACTTCGCCAACATCGAGTCGGTCGTGGGCCACGAGTACTTCCACAACTGGACCGGCAACCGCGTGACGTGCCGCGACTGGTTCCAGCTCAGCCTGAAGGAAGGCCTCACCGTCTTCCGCGACCAGGAATTCAGCATGGACCTGTGCGCCGAGCCGTCGGCGCGCGCGGTCAAGCGCATTGAAGACGTGCGCGTGCTGCGCACCGCGCAGTTCCCCGAAGACGCCGGCCCCATGGCCCATCCGGTGCGGCCCGACAGCTACGCCGAAATCAACAACTTCTATACCGTCACCGTCTACGAAAAAGGCGCCGAGGTCGTGCGCATGATGCAGACCCTGACGAGTCGAGCAGGCTTCGCCAGTGGCATGAAGCTCTACTTCGAGCGCCACGACGGCCAGGCCGTCACCTGCGACGACTTCGCCCAGGCCATTGCCGACGCCAACCCTGACTCCGAGCTCGCCCGCCTGCTGCCGCAGTTCAAGCGCTGGTACAGCCAGGCCGGCACGCCCCATGTGCTGGCCGAAGGCAGCTACGACGCCGCTGCGCGCAGCTACACCCTCACACTCAGCCAGAGCTGCCAGCCCACACCGGGGCAGAGCACCAAAGAACCCTTTGTGATTCCCATCTCGCTCGGCCTGCTGGACGCCCAGGGCACAGAACTGCCGCTGCAACTGGCCCACTGGAACCAGCCCGAGACCGGCAGCCGCACCTTTGTGCTGACGCAGGCGCGCGAGAGCTTCACCTTCGTCAACCTCGACAGCGAGCCCGTGCCGTCGATCCTGCGCGGCTTCTCTGCACCCGTTGTGCTGGACTGCCACTACACCGACGCCCAGCTCATGACCCTGCTGGCTCACGACACCGACCCCTTCAACCGCTGGGAAGCCGGCCAGCGCCTGGCCCTGCGCCGTGCGCTCAAGGCCATCCTGGCCGAGGGCCCGGTGTCCCAGGAGCCGCTGGACGGCGCCTTTCTCGGCGCCATGCGCGATGTGCTGCGGCACGACAACCTCGACGCTGCGTTCAAGGAACTGGTGCTCACCCTGCCCAGCGAGACCTACATCGCCGAGCAACTGGCCGAAGTGGACCCGCAGCGCGTGCACGCCGTGCGCGAAGCCATGCGCGCCCAATTGGCCACGGCATTGCAGGACGACTGGGCCTGGGCGTTTGAAAATCACAAGGACAACGGCGCCTATCGCCCAGACCCTCGCAGCACCGGGCGCCGCGCGCTCGCCGGACTGGCGCTCATCATGCTGTGCCTGGCCTCACGCGACGACACGCGCCTGGGCTGGCCCGAGAAAGCCTGGCAACACTTTCAGGCCGCGGCCAACATGACCGATCGCTTCAACGCCCTCACCGCCCTGGTGGCCAGCGAGCACGCCCTGACCCGCCAGGCACTGGAACGCTTCCATGCCCTGTTCAAGCATGAAGCCCTCGTCATCGACAAATGGTTTGCCCTGCAAGCCGGCGCCAGCGACCGCGGTGGCCACGTGCTGCCAGCCGTGCGCCAGTTGCTCAACCACCCGGACTTCAACCTCAAGAACCCCAACCGCGCGCGCAGCGTGATCTTCAGCTATTGCAGCGCCAACCCCGGCGCCTTCCACCGCACCGACGCGGCCGGCTACCGCTTCTGGAGCGACCGCGTGGCAGAACTCGACGCCTTCAACCCCCAGGTGGCCGCCCGCCTCGCCCGCGCCCTCGACCGCTGGAGGAAGCTGGCCGAGCCCTACCGCAGCGCCGCCCGCGAAGCCATCGCCCGCGTCGCCGCCAAGCCCGACCTGAGCAACGACCTGCGCGAAGTCGTCACCCGGGCACTCGCAGATTGATCGAAAGCCCCCATGTCCAAACGCATCTCCCTCACCCGCTACCTCGTCGAACAGCAGCGCGTCGACGGCCACATCCCCTCGCAACTCCGCCTGCTCCTCGAAGTGGTGGCCCGCGCCTGCAAGAGCATCAGCCAGGCCGTGAACAAGGGCGACCTCGGCGGCGTGCTCGGCGTGGCCAGCACCGAGAACGTGCAGGGTGAAGTGCAGAAGCAGCTCGACATCATTGCCAACGAAGTGCTGATCGAGGCCAACGAATGGGGCGGCCACCTCGCGGCCATGGCCAGCGAGGAAATGGACAGCATCTACGTGGTGCCCAACCGCTACCCGCAGGGCGAATACCTGCTGCTGTTCGACCCGCTCGATGGCTCCAGCAACATCGACGTCAACGTCAGCATCGGCACCATCTTCAGCGTGCTCAAGAAGCCCGAAGGCAGCGCCGGCGTGAGCGAGCAAGACTTTCTGCAACCTGGCGCCCAGCAGGTGGCCGCCGGCTACTGCGTGTACGGGCCGCAGACCACCCTGGTGCTCACCGTGGGCGACGGCGTGGCCATGTTCACCCTCGACCGCGAGCAAGGCTCCTTCGTGCTCACCAGGGAAAACGTGCAGATTCCCGCCGACACCAAGGAGTTCGCCATCAACATGAGCAACATGCGCCACTGGGACGAACCGGTGAAGCGCTACGTGGACGAATGCCTCGCCGGCCAGGAAGGCCCCCGCGGCAAAGACTTCAACATGCGCTGGATCGCCAGCATGGTGGCCGACGTGCACCGCATCCTCACGCGCGGCGGCATCTTCATGTACCCCTGGGACAAGCGCGAACCCAACAAGCCCGGCAAGCTGCGCCTGATGTACGAAGCCAACCCCATGGGCTGGCTGGTGGAACAAGCCGGCGGCGCCGCCACCAACGGCAAACAGCGGATTCTGGACATCAAGCCCGGCAAGCTGCACGAGCGCGTGAGCGTCATCCTGGGTTCGAAGAACGAGGTCGACCGGGTGACCCGCTACCACACCGGGCTATAATCGCGGGCGTTGCCGGTGTAGCTCAGTCGGTAGAGCAGCTCATTCGTAATGAGAAGGTCGGGTGTTCGATTCATCTCTCCGGCACCACGTAGATACAGGAAAGCCCGCTACCAAATTGGTAGTGGGCTTTTTTCTTGTCCGTCCGATGTAAGGGCGGATGTAAGACGATTTCAAGAATTGGCCCACCTCGGGGCGAAAGAAAACCCGCACGCGGCGGGCTTTAGGGACTCCGAAAACTCTCCGAACGGGCATGACGTGGTGCTGCCCTCGCGCGCGCGTACTGGTCACACCTGCGGGGTCAGACGCGTGCAACTGAACCGCCCCGAATTTGAGAAGGCTCCAACCCTTGATAAGAAGTAGCCATGAACAAGTTCAAAGTTCTCACCCGAAATCCGCGAGCGCCATCCGCTTGGTGCAAGAGCACCGAAGCGGATTACGCGAATCTCGCCGGCGAAAACGGCCTCACATCCACCCTCGGCACTACCCCAGTCATCATCGCAGCCAGCAACTCCCCTGTCACCGGCCCCAGCGTGAACCCCTGGTGCCCATGCCCGAACGCGCACCACATGCCCGCCACCCCAGGCACGGCGCCGAACACGGGCTTCATGTCCGGCATGCAGGGGCGCGTGCCCATCCAGGGCTCCGCGTCGACGCGTTCGCCCAATGGGAAGCTCTGGCGGGCGATCTGTTCGGCGGCTTCGATCTGGGCCGGGTTGCGTGGGGCATCCACGTTTGCAAGCTCCGCGCCGGTGGTGAGCCGCAGGCCCTTCTGCATGGGTGCGATGACGTAGCCGTACTCAGCGTCGATGACGGTGCTGTTCAGCGCCTTGCCCGGCACGGGCGCGTAGTGCATGTGGTAGCCGCGCTTGGGGATGACGGGCGCGGTGTAGCCGAAGCGTGAGGTGAGCTGCGTGGTCCATGGGCCGAGGGCGATGACGATCTGCCTTGCGGTCAAGGTCTCGCCACTCGCCGTGTCCACCTGCCAGCCGCCTGCATCGGTTCTGCGCAGCGTCATGGCGTCACCCAGATGCACCGCCCCGCCCCGCTCCTCGAAAAGCTGTGCGTAGCGCTGCACCAGTTCGCCGGGGCTGCGGATGGCCACGGGGTCGGTCCATCGCACGGCACCGGCAAAGCTGCCGATCAGCGACGGCTCCTCGCGGGCCACATCGGCGCTTGAGAGTTTGATGTGTTGCACGCCGTGCTGTGCGCGTGCATCGGCCACTTGATGAAAGGCGTGCAGTTCGCGCTCGGTCCGAAAGAGCATGACGTAGCCACTGCCGCCGATGAGATCGTTCGCTCCGGCATCGTTCATGAGCTGCTGATGCGTTTCGAGCGACAACGCGATCAGCGTCTCGTACTCGCGGGAGATTTTTTGAAGTGGGCCCGGTGCCGAGTTGCGGTAGTAAGACCACAGTGGCCCGAGCATGCGCGCAGCGTCGGCGGGCTGGTAGCGCACGTCCACGCGCCGGTTGGTGGCGCCCGACAGCAGGAAGCCCAGGTTGCGCGGCAGCGCATAGGGTTCGATGGCTTCGCGCTGGATGATGCCGGCGTTGCCGTAAGAGGTTTCCAGGCCGGTGGCGCGGCGGTCCACCAGCGCGACGGCCTGGTCCCGGGCCTGCAAGTGAAGCGCACAACTCACGCCCACCATGCCTGCGCCGAGAACGATGGTGTCGTGTGTCATGGTGCCGATGATTCTAGTTGCTGCGATTTTGATGGCATGGAGATGACAGGCCGCGCGGTCTGCAGGGTCATGTGTTGTATCTCAGGGCAAACCCCGTTGTGGTGACTGGGTGTCACAGAGCATTCGCCGCCCTCCGATGAAATGGACCTCACTTCCTGCATGGTGCAGGAAGCAGGGGCATAGAGCCCTGCATCCCTTTCATCGGAGCATCCACATGAAGAAGAGCCTCATCGCTCTGGCCGCACTGGCCACCCTCGCCGCCGCGGGCACCGCATCGGCCCAGTCCACCGTTACCATCTATGGCCGCATGGACGCATCGGTTGGCAGCAACAAGGTCGACACCACCAGCACCACGCAGCTGTTCAGCGGCAACCTGACCACGAGCCGCCTGGGCTTTCGTGGCACGGAAGACCTGGGGGGCGGTCTCAAGGCCAACTTCCAGCTTGAAAGCGCCTTGACGGTGGACGATGGCACCGCCGCTGGTCTGCGTTTTGGCCGCGCCTCCTGGGTGGGCTTGAGCGGTGGCTTCGGCGCCGTGCGCCTGGGCCTGATGGACAGCCCCTACAAGGACATCTACGACCTGGGCGTGTCGAACAACCTGTACGACTCGGAGTTCACTCCAACGAAGATCGCTTACCTGAGCGGTGCCGTGGGCACGGCATCGGGCGTGAGCGATTTCACCAGCCGCCCGAGCAACATGGTTCGCTACGACTCACCCAGCTTCGGCGGCTTCAGCGGCAGCGTGGGTTATGCGTTTGACGAGAACGTGGCGCCTGCCACGACCAATTCCGAGATCACCGCGCTGAACCTGCGTTACCGCAGCGGCCCGCTGGATGTGGGCCTGGGCTACCAGGACCAGAAGAATGCCACCGCCACGCTGGACCGCAACTTCACCGTGCTGGCAGCGTCGTACAACTTCGGCGTGGCCCGCGTCTCAGGGCAGTACCAGATCACCGATCAGTCCAACGGTCTGGAAGACCGCGACTATTCCTTCGGCGTGACCGTTCCCTTCGGCAATTTCGACGTGTCCGCCGGTTTCGCCAGCGGCAAGTCCGAACTCAATGGCGTGACCACGGGCGAGGGCAAGGCTTTCTCGCTGGGCGCCACCTACGCGCTCTCCAAGCGCACCCGCCTTTATGGCGGCCTGCTGGATGGCGATGTGGAAAACGGCGCGGGTGCCACGGCGCGTGAACGCCGCCTGTACGCCGTGGGCGTGCGCCACGACTTCTGATTTCCAGCGCCCTTCAGGCTCCAAGGTTTTTCAAACCCGTCACCTTCATCGGTGGCGGGTTTTTTTGCGTGCCCGAAGACGCTGTTCAGGCTGCCAGACCCGGGTTGCCCTGCATGCCCACGATGCGTGGCGTGTTGATCTTCACGCCCTTGACCACCTTGCGCTCGCGCAGGTAGCCGGAGACCACGTCCCAGATCGGCTCGCCCTTGGCGCCTTCCTGCACCGAAGCCCAGCCAGCGACCTTGTACACCTTGCCGGCCTCGATGGGCTTGCCTTTGAGCGTCATGTTGTTGATGCGCTGGCCCATGGGTGCGTTGGGTGTCATGGTGTACTGCATGCCGCCCACGCGCACCATGTCGCCACCCTGCTGGTAGTAGGGGTCGGGGTTGAAGATGTTGTCGGCCACGTCTTCCAGAATGGTCTTGATCTGTTCGCCACTGAATTCATTGAGCGATGTGGCCGGGTAGGTCAACGCCATCTGGTCCATCATGCGTTCGTAGGTGATGGTGTCGCCGGGCAGCAGCGAAGTGCCCCAGCGCACACCAGGCGAAAACGCAATCTCAGCGCCCTTGTTCTGCATCAGCGCATCGCAGATGAGCTGGTCCCACGAGCCGTTGAAGTTGCCACGGCGGTAGAGCAGGTCTTCGGTGACCGCGAGTTTTTCCTCGAGCTTATCTTTGTAGGGTGCGCGCACCTTGTCGATGTGAGCCTGCATGGCGGCATCGGCGGGCAACAGGTTGGAGAAGATGGGCAGCAGCTTGTAGCGGAAGTCCTGCACCTTGCCATCGCGCACGTCGAAATCGAGCACACCGAGAAACTTGCTGTTGGAGCCGGCATTGGTCACCAGCGTCTGGCCGCCGCCGTTCTTCACGATGGTGGGGGCCGGCATGCCGTCGTGCGTATGACCACCGAGGATGGCGTCGATGCCGCGCACGCGCGAGGCCATCTTGATGTCCACGTCCATGCCGTTGTGCGATAGCACCACCACCACCTGCGCGCCCTTGCCGCGCACCTCGTCCACCATTTTCTGCATGTGCTCGTCCTGGATGCCGAAGGTCCAGTCGGGCACCATGTAGCGCGGGTTGGCAATGGGCGTGTAGGGAAAGGCCTGCCCGATCACGCCCACCTGCACGCCGTTCATTTCGCGCAACGCGTAGGGCTTGAAGACGAGGTCTTCGAAGTCGGTGGTCTTGATGTTCTGAGCAAGGAATTCCATGTTCCCCTTCAGGTCCTTCTCCACGATTTCCTGCACGCGTTTCGCGCCAAAGGTGTGCTCCCAGTGCGAGGTCATCATGTTCACGCCGAGCAGCTTGCAGGCGTCCACCATGTCCTGGCCATTGGTCCACAGCGAAGTGGCCGAACCTTGCCAGGTGTCGCCGCCATCGAGCAGCAGCGCATGCGGTCGGCTTGCCTTGATCTGTTTGACCAAGGTGGCCAGGTGCGCAAAGCCACCGACCTTGCCGTAGGTCTTGGCGGCCTGGCTGAAGTTCAGGTACGAGAAGGCATGGGCCTGCGCCGTGCCCGGCCGGATGTTGAAGTGCCTGAGCAGCTTTTCGCCCACGATGTGCGGCGGGCGCCCCAGCGCCTCGGCCACGCCCAGGTTCACGCTCGGCTCCCGAAAGTGGATGGGCGTGAGCTGCGCATGGCAGTCGGTGAAGTGCAGGAAGCTGACATTGCCGAACTTCGGCACCTCGTACAGGCGCTCGCCGGCGCCGGGCGAAGCAGCCAGCACGTCTTGTTGATTGAGCGCCATGCCGGTGGCGCTGGCCACGGCCAGCACCTGCATGAATTCACGGCGGCTGAAACTCATGTCCATCCCTTAACAATTGTTCGCTGATATTTGCGCGAAATTTTTTTGGTGGCCGATCCCGGCCGCTCACAGCGGCCGGGATCGTGCGCTTATTTGTTCACCGGTGAAGCCGGGTCCAGCAAAAGCGCCATCACATGCTTGAGCTGCTGCTCATTGAGAATGCCTTTGTGGCCCACGCGCGGCATCTGGGAACACGCGTTGTAGGCGCGCGAGTTGTACAGCTTGCCCCATGTGTATTCCACGATGGCCTTGCCGCTGGCGGCGTTGGGATCGGTCACACCGCGCAGCTTGCCGTAGTTGTAGAGGCTGGGGCCCAGCGTGCCGAAGGAGATTTCTTCCTTGCTGATCTGGTGGCAGTTGTAGCAGTTGCCTCCGTTGGCGGCGTCGGCCTTGTCGCTCCACGTCATGCCGCGACCGCTCTGGGCGATCTTCTCGCCCTCTTTCCAGTCGCCGAGGAACTTGCCGTCGGCGGGCCATTTCACGGTCTTCATGTTGGCGGCCTCGATGGCCTTGGCGGTTTTCTCGTCCAGCGGTTTGCCGGCCACGTCGGCCGCCACGCATTCGCGGTTGGCGTCGTCCTGCACCAGGCGGTCCACCGTGGCAATGCCGCGGTTCTGGAACGAATTCTTGAGCATCTCGACGGTGGCTTTGTCCACGTCGGCCGCCGAGGGCGAGGACGTGCAACCGGAGAGCACGAGCGCTGCCACGGGCAGCAGGGAATACATCAGGGTCTTGTTCATGGGGGTGTCTCCGGTTCAGCGCTTGATGGCGGGCACGATGGACTCGGCGCTCTTGGCATTCACACCCATGTACACGCCCAGCGCGATGGTGGCCTCGCTGCCGAACTTGGGCTCGGGAAAACGCTGCTGCCGGAAACAGTCGTTCAGGCGCAGTTGCATGCCCCACATCTGTGCGTTGGAGACACGGTAGGCAGGCCAGGCAGCGAAACCGACGCCGTCGCCCGGGTTCTTGGTCAGGTTGGGCAGATCCTGCAGGCGAATGCGCTTGTCGTCACTGCCATGGCAGGAAGCGCATGAGAAATCGTGCGTGCCGCCGCGCGTGAAGAACATGCGCTTGCCGGTTTCGTACATCAGCTTTTCCTGTGCGTGGGATTGCGGCAGGTTGAAGCGCATGCCTTTGGACGCCGTGGCCACGTAGGTGGCCAGCGCAGTCAGGTTGGCCATCTCGCCACGCCCGAACGGTGTTTTGGCGATTTCGGCGCCGTTGAAGCCCTGCAGGGTTTCCATGCAGGTGATCAGGCGCGTTTCCAGATCCTGCACGCGGCCGGTATCGGCGAAGTAACGCGGCATTTCCACGAAGGCGCCCTTGATGACGCCAGGCCCCTTGCCCAGGTCGCACTGTTCAAGCGATGCATTCTTCGGACCCCGCTTCTTTTTCCAGAGCTCCTCCCCTTTCATCTCGAACAGCTCGGCCGGGTTGCCGTCCTGCAGCATCTCGCGGTATTTGGCAATGCCGTCGGCCGTCGAGCTCTGAGCGTGGGCGGTGCCCAGTGCGGTGGCCGCTGCCGCGAACGCCAGCAAACCTTTGCGGAGGTGGTGGGTCATCGGGGGTCTCCTCTTTTTGGTGGTGAAAAAATCGAAACGGCCAGACGTCGCGGGCTGGCCGTTGGCGCTGCACAGGGGCTTACGAGACCGTTGCTTCGTCGGAGCGCGTGTCGCCCTTGGTGTCGACCCATTTGACGACGATCTTGTCGCCCTTGGCTGCACCCTTGAACTTGAAAGAGAGGAAAGGGTTCTGCGCCACCGAGCCAGTGAACTGCGACTGCAGCACCACCTTGCCGTTGTGGGTGGCTTCGACGTCCTTGATGAAGTGAGCGGGAATGAGAGCGCCCGCCGCATCGCGGCGGGTGCCGGGCTCCATGACGTGGGACATGAGCACGCGGACGGTGGTTTCGTCACCGGCGAGGGCGGCGCGGATGCGCATCGGATCGGCCATGATGGACTCCTGAAATTCTGTGTACGGGGTTGCTCGGAACGTGGAGAGTCGGGGCGATCAGCCGCCGCAGCCGCCCAGCGTGACCTTGGTTTCCTTGGTGGCCGAGAACAGCTTGCCATCGGCCCTGACCACCGCCACCACGTTGCTGCTCTGGCCCATCTTCAGACGGGTCTGCACGTCGGGTGCGGTGCCGGCGGGAATGGTGAACCCGCAAGACAGCGGCATCGGGTTCTTTTCGACGATGAGAAAGATCTCGGTGGTGTTGGGCAGCTTGCTTGAAGCGCCCACGGGCACCACGGCACCGTTCTCGGCGATGTCGGGTGCCACCACGGTGACCTGGTCGCTGTTGGCGGGCGTGCCGCCCACGGCCTTGAGCGCCTCGGCCAGCGTCTTGACTTCGAAGCCGGCGCGATCCACCGCGGCCTGCGCCTGGCTCTGGGTGATGATGCCCAGCGAGACCAGCGTGGCGAACGCCCCGGTGGTCTTGAGGGCGACTCGGCGTGAATTGTTCATGGGGAGCTCCTGCAGAAAATGGGAAACGGGGAAGAGTTTACCGGTCGGGTGCGCCGGCCAGGATCCAGCCGGCAAGCAGTTTGAGCTCGTCGTCTTTCAGATGGGGTTGTGGGGGCATCGGCACCGGGCCATACAGGCCAGAGCCGCCCGACTTGATGCGCGCGGCCACCACCTCGTGCGCACCGGCCTGCCCCTTGTGCCTGGCGGCCACGTCCTTGTAGGCAGGACCCACCAGCTTTTTGTCGACCGCGTGGCAGGCCAGGCAGGCGCTCCTGGATGCCAGCGCCTTTGCGGCAACGGCATCCTGGGCTTGCGCCGCTGCGCTCCAGAACAGGCCGGACGCTGCCAGGCACAGCAGGATCGAATTCATGGTCATAGGTTACGGTCTCCTTCCAGGTGGGGAAATGGGGTTTACGAGTAAATGCAAATATTGAGAAGCATGAGATTTCACTTCGCGCCAGCGGCAATCCACCGCGCAATCGTGGCGGCCTCTGCCGCGCTCAGCTGAGGCTGTGCCGGCATGGGCACCGCACCGTACACGCCCACACCCCCTTCGCGGATCTTGACCGCCAGGTAAGCCTCGAGGCGGTCCTGGCCCTTGTGTTTGGCCGCAATCTCGCTGAAGGCGGGGCCCACCACCTTTTGCTTCATGCCGTGGCAGGCGGTGCAACTGTTGGCCGCGAGCAGCGCCTTCACGTCACCCACCGCCGGCTTGGCGCTGGCGACCACGATGGGCGGCGGTGCGGCGGTGCCCACCGGGGCCGTGGGCGGGGGCTTGGTGGTGTCGGCGCCACGCACCGGGCCGATCACCCGGTTCTGCTCCTGGATGTTGCCGTGCGCATCGCGCGCGAAATCCGGCAGCGAAGACCGGATGGTGGCCTCCACCGGGCAGTCCTTCATGCAAGCCACATTCTTCACGTCGCCCTTGCCTTCGAGCTTCCACAGCGGCTCGTGAAACACCATGCCATTGCGGTTGGGCATGCGCTTTTGCACCTCGGCGATGTTGGCGTCGCTCAGCGTGAAGTCCGCAGGCACCACCTCGGCGAGGCTGAGGATGTAGGCCGTCACGCTGTAGACCTCTTCGGTGGTCAACGTCTTGGGCGCATTCCAGGGCATGGCGCGGTTGATGTAGTCCCACAGCGTGGAGACCGTGGCCACCTTCATCATGGTGGTCTTCTGCGGAAAGCTGCTACCGGGTTCGAGGTTCTTCACGCGACCACGCTCGATGTCGGCCTTGGTGGTGCCACCCACAATGGGCGTGAACACTTCGTTCGATTCGCCGAAGCTGCCGTGGCAGGAAGCGCACTGTGCCTCCCACACCTGCTCGCCCTTGGCCACCGTGCCCGAGCCCTTGGGCAAACCCTTGAAGTCCGGTCGCACGTCGATGTCCCAGGCCTTGACTTCGGCTTTCGTGGCATCGCGGCCAATGTCTTGCCAGGGCTTGCCTTGCGAAAATGCGGCGCTGGCGGCCAGCGTTGCGGCGAGCAGGATGGTGGATTGGAGAGGACGTTTCATCAGAACACCTGCACGTTCGACACTTCGCCGTTTTCAGACACCTTCCACGATTGAATGGCGTTCTGGTGGTAGATCGAGCGCGTGCCGCGCACTGCGCGCAACTGGTTGATCTTGGGCTGCACATAGCCCGTGCTGTCGATGGCTCGGCTCTGCAAGATGGCGGGCTTGCCGTCCCACACCCAGTCGATGTTGAAGCGCGTGAGCGCCTTGGGCAGCACTGGGCCTTCGAGCCGCGCGGTGCGCCAGTTGCGTCCACCGTCCACGCTCACGTCCACCCGCTTGATGCTGCCGCGTCCCGACCACGCCAGGCCCGTGACGTTGTAGTAGCCCTTGTCGAGCAGCGTCTGGCTGCCCGATGGCGTCGTGATCACGCTCTTGCATTCCTGGATCCCGGTGTACTGCCGGTGCGTGCCGTCGGGCATGTGGTCGATGTAATGCACCGCTTCGTCCTTGCTGGCCCATTTCATGTCGCCCACTTCGAGACGGCGCAGGTACTTGACCCAGCTCACGCCTTGCACGCCCGGCACCACCAGGCGCAGCGGGTAGCCGTTTTCAGGCCGCAGCATCTCGCCGTTCATGGCCCAGGCCACGATGCAGTCGTCCATCGCGCGCTCGATCGCGATGGTGCGTGTCATCGACGAACCATCGGCACCTTCTGCCAGCACGTATCTGCCCTTCTGTTTGTCGTAGCCGCACATTTCCAGCAAGGTGGAGAGCAGCACGCCGGTGTATTCGCAGCAGCTCAGCATGCCGTGCGTGTACTGCACCGACGGCAGCGCCACATTGCCCCACTCCGGCGCCGAATTCGCGCCGCATTCAATGAAGTGGATGCGCGAAACGCTGGGCAGGCGCATGAGGTCGTCCATGGTGAAGACGCGCTCGCGCCGGACCAGGCCGTTCACCATCAGCCGGTGCTTTGAAGGGTCGATGTCCCACCAGCCCTGGTGGTGGCGTTCGAAGTGCAGCCCGTTGGGCGTGATGATGCCGAAGAGACCCTGCAGCGGCGCAAAGCTCACCGAAGCCTGCGGTACACGCGTGAGCCCGGGGCTCTGGCGGCGCTGCAGATTGCCCTCCCACTGACTGGGTACGCCGTAGCCCGGCGAGGCCACCGGCTGGCCAAGGCCCTTGGTGTGGGCCGGCAGTTCGAGAATGGCGCTTTCGCCCTCGGCGGCCAGCGCCCGCGTGGCCGCCACGGCACCGGAAGCCACGCCCGCGCCCATGGCCAGCGCCCGGCCCATGAAGCCGCGTCGAGCCTTTCGGGCCTGCTCCAGTTTCTCGGCGCTCAGGTGGTTCTCCGGCGCGGGCAGCACACGCCCGATCACTTGGCTCAGATCTTCAGACACGGTGGTTTCCTGGAGGTTGACGGGTCACGCATTGAATATATGAGTAATTGCTGATATTCGGATTGGTGAAAACCCGAACGGTTTTTTTTGATCTGCGTGAGAGGATGCTCTGCTACATTTTTCAGCGCAGTTCTGTACAACCAATCCAATGGAGACCACGATGGGGAAATCAATCAGATGGCTGGCAGGCGGCGTGTTGTGCGCCGCTGCCCTGGGGGCGCAGGCCCAGGTGAATCAGGTCAAGGTGTGGGCCGCTGCCTGCGCCAACTGCCACGGCACCGATGGCCGCGCAGCGCCCGGCGCCATTTCGCTGGCCGGCCAGACCAAAGACGACCTGCTGCAGAAACTGCTGGATTTCAAGGCCGGCAAGCGGCCCGCGACCATCATGCACCAGCTCTCCAAGGGCTACTCCGACGATCAGCTGGCGCAGATCGCCACCTACTTCGCCGCCCAGAAGAAATAAGGAGCCCACGCCATGAAACGTCGTCAATTCGTTCAATCTCTGGGTGCCGGCTCGGCCGTGGCTGGCCTGGGCCTTCTGGGTGGCTGCGCCACCACCGGCAGCGGGGCCAAGGTCGTCGTCGTGGGAGGCGGCTATGGTGGCGCCACCGCCGCCAAGTACGTGCGCCTGTTCTCGGACCACAGCATCGAGGTGACGCTGGTCGAGCCCAACGCGGCCTTCGTCTCCTGCCCCATTTCCAACCTGGTGCTGGGTGGCCACAAGACCATGGCCGACATCACCACGCCCTACGACAACCTGAGCCAACGCCACGGCGTGAAAGTGGTGCGCGACATGGTGGCCAGCATCGACCCGGCCAAGCGCACGGTCAAGCTGGCCAGCGGAGGCGAACTGCCCTACGACCGACTGATCCTCTCGCCCGGCATCGACTTCATGATGGACTCCATGCCCGGCATGGCCAGGCCGGGCGCCGCCGACAAGGTGCTGCACGCCTGGAAGGCCGGCCCGCAGACGCTGGCGCTGCGCCGCCAGCTCGAAGCCATGCCCGATGGCGGCGTGTACGCGCTGTCCATTCCGCTCGCGCCCTACCGCTGCCCGCCCGGCCCCTACGAGCGCGCCTGTATGGTGGCGAGCTACTTCAAGGTGGCCAAGCCCAGGAGCAAGGTGGTGGTTTTCGATGCCAACGACGACATCACCTCCAAGAAGGGCCTGTTCATGAAGGCCTGGGACGAGCACTACAAGGGCCTGATCGAGTACCGACCCAAGCACAAGGTGGTGGATGTGGACGCCGCCACCAACACGCTGAAGTTCGATTTCAACGATGACTTCAAGGCCGGCGTGGCCAACGTGATACCCAACATGCGCGCCGGCGACATCGCCGTGAAGACCGGCCTGGCCACGGCCAATGCGCGCTGGTGCGAGGTGGACTTCCTCACCTTCGAATCGAAGGCGCAGAAGAACATCCACGTGCTGGGCGATTCGATCCAGGTCGCGCCGGCCATGCCCAAGTCAGGCCACATGGCCAACCAGCATGGCAAGACTTGCGCGGCGGCCGTGGTCTCGCTGTTGCAGGGCAAGGAACCGCCCGCGCTGCCGATCTACGCCAACACCTGCTACAGCTTCGTGACCGCCAGGGACGTGGTCCACGTGGCCAGCGTGCACAGGTACGACGCCGAGAAGAAGACCATGCTCACGGTGCCCGGCTCGGGCGGTCTGTCCAGTGCGGCCAGCGAGCTCGAGGGCCAGTACGCCATGGCCTGGGCGCGCAACATCTGGGCCGATACGCTGGCCTGAACGGCCCACAAGCCTGCCCAGAGCCCCGCCGATGGCGGGGCTCTTTTTTTTGGACCTGACGAAAGCACTTGACTCTGGAGTCACTACAGGGATTTCAATACCGACATTCCTGAAAGAACCTGCATGCCCGCCACCCATCACGAAGAACACGATCACGCCAGCCACTGCGGTGGCGGAGCGTGCGCCCCTGCCCAGTCGCCCCTGGCGCCTCCTTGGACTTCAGACGCCTTGCTGCTGCGCATCCCGGACATGGATTGCCCGGTGGAGGAAGGACGGATCCGACGCGCGCTGGAAGGTTTCGGGCAGGTGCGGGGTTTGCGTTTCGATCTGCCTGCGCGCCTGCTCGCGGTGGACGCACCGGCTGGCTCATGGCCGCCGGTGGTGGCTGCCATCGAGGCGGCCGGATTCCGGGCCGAACAGGTCTCGGCACCCCCGCGCCCCGACGACACGGCGCGCGCGCAACGCGCCGACCTCACGCGCCTGGTCGCCGCACTGGGGGTCGCGCTGCTGTCCGAGCTCATCCATTTCTTCGCACCAGAGACCACGGCCTGGGTGATGGTGGGCATGGGCGCGGCCGCACTGGCCATTGCCCTGGCGGGCACGGCCGTGTTCCGCAAGGGCCTCCTGGCATTGCGTCGCGGCCAGCTCAACATCAACGCGCTCATGGCGGTCGCCGTCACGGGCGCCTTCCTCATTGGCCAGTGGCCCGAGGCGGCCATGGTGATGGCGTTGTATTCGCTGGCCGAACTGATCGAGGCCCGCTCGGTCGAGCGAGCGCGCAACGCCATCGCCGGTCTGCTCGCGCTCACACCACCGCAAGCCGACGTGCGGCAGCCAGATGGCCGCTGGCTGCTGGTCGATGCGAAGGCCGTGGCGGTGGGCGATGGTGTGCGCATCCGGCCAGGCGAGCGTTTTGCACTCGACGGTCGCGTGACCGAAGGCCACAGCGCCGTGGACCAGTCGCCCGTCACCGGCGAGAGCATGCCCGTCGACAAAGGCCCGGGCGACGAGGTGTTCGCCGGCACCGTCAACCAGCAGGGTGAACTGGTGTTCGAGGTGACTCGCCCCGCCAGCGACACGGTGCTCGCGCGGATCATCCACGCGGTGGAGCAGGCACAGGGCAAGCGGGCCCCCACGCAGCGTTTCGTCGACCGCTTTGCCGCCATCTACACACCGGCGGTGTTCTTCCTCGCGCTCGCGGTGGCCATCGGCACGCCGCTGCTGCTGGGCTGGCCTTGGCTCACCGCCATCTACAAGGCGCTCGTGCTGCTGGTGATCGCCTGCCCATGCGCCCTGGTGATCTCGACGCCGGTCACCGTGGTCAGCGGCCTGGCAGCGGCGGCGCGCCGAGGCATTCTCATCAAAGGTGGCGTGTACCTGGAGGAGGCGCGCAAGCTGCGGACCGTGGCCGTGGACAAGACCGGCACCGTGACCGAGGGCAAGCCCCGCCTGGTGGCGCAGGACGTGATGTCCAACCGCCTGCCCGCCGACGCGGTGCTGCGCATGGCGGCAAGCCTGGCGGCCCGCTCGGACCACCCGGTCTCGCAGGCGATCGCACTCGGCCTGCAGGTGCCAGTCCAGGCGGTGCAAGGCTTCGGCGCCGAGGCGGGGCGTGGCGTGCGCGGCACGCTCGACGGCCAGGCCCATGTGCTGGGCAACCACCGCTGGATCGAGGAACGCGGCCAATGCTCACCCGAACTCGAAGCGCGCCTGCAGGCACACGAGGCGCTGGGCCGCACGGTCACGCTGCTTGCGGATGCCACAGGCGTGCTCGCGCTCTTCGCCGTGGCCGACACGACCAAGGCCTCCAGCCGGCACGCCATCGAAGAACTCCGGGCGCTGGGTGTCGACACCGTGATGCTCACCGGCGACAACCCCGCCACCGCGCGCAGCATCGCCGCACAGGTCGGCATCACCGACGTGCGCGCCAACCTGTTGCCCCAGGACAAACTGGACACCATCGACGCCTTGCGAGCACGAGGCGCGGTGGCCATGGTGGGCGATGGCATCAATGATGGTCCTGCTCTGAGTGCGGCCACGATCGGCTTTGGCATGGGCGGCGCGGGCAGCGACACCGCCTTGGAAGCGGCCGACGTGCTCATCATGAACGACGATCTTCGCAAGGTGCCCGAGACCATCCGCCTGTCGCGGCGCACGCACGCGGTGCTGTGGCAGAACATCGCGCTCGCCCTGGGCATCAAGTTCGTGTTCCTGCTGCTGGCGCTGTTCGACAATGCGTCGATGTGGATGGCGGTGTTTGCCGACATGGGCGCGAGCCTGCTGGTGGTGTTCAACGGCCTGCGGCTTCTCCGCCCACCGCGCAGGCGCTGACCGTATACTCGCCCACTGCCGCAAGGCACATCCGCTAGGGGTGTTGCACCGGGGGACTCAGGAACCCGGGTGCGACTGAGAAAGTCCCTTTGAACCTGTTGAGGTAATCCTCGCGCAGGGAAGCAGGCCGGACAGTCCTTCCACCGCCAACGAGCGTTCGGGACGCACGCCGGCCCAGCCCACCTGCCTCAACGTTGCATGGAGCACATTGATGGCGTCCCACCCGTCTTCTTCACCCGCCAACCAGGCGCTGACGCCCGTCGCGCCCGGCAACCGGGTGTTCCACTTCCACGAACACGCCGCGCTGTGGTTCAGCCTGGGCACCGGCCTCCTGGTGATGCAGATCGGCGCCTACCTGGTGCCCGCCGTGGGCACGCGCGACGCGCTGATTGCGATCGTGCTGGGCTCGCTCATCGGCGCGGGCCTGCTGGCCTGGACCGCGCGCCTGGGCTGCCAGACCGGCCTGGCCAGCGCGGGCCTGATGCACGCCACTTACGGCAGCGCATTCGCCAGGCTGCCGGTGCTGCTCAACATCGCACAGCTCGTTGGCTGGACCACCTTCGAGCTGGTGATCATGCAGGAGGGCACGGTCGCCATCCTCAAGCAGGCGCTGGGGTCCGAACCCGGTGGCCTGCTCGATGGCACCGGTGGCAAGCTGATGGCCACGCTGCTCTGGGGCGGCGTGCTGATCGCGCTCATGGCGGGGTCCATGCTCACGCTGGTGCGCCGTTTCGTGAGCCGCTTCGGCCTGCCGCTGGTGATCGCTTCGCTGGTGTGGCTCACCTGGCAGTTCGGCACGCGCTTGCAGGCGCAGGGCTTTGACGCGTTCTGGAACCGCCCGGGCAGCGGCGGCATGGGTTTGTTCTCCGCCATGGACCTGGTGATCGCCATGCCGGTCTCCTGGCTGCCGCTGGTGGCCGACTACGCGCGTCATGGAAAGCGCGCCACCACCACGCTGGGCGGCACCTGGCTGGGCTACGCCCTGGCCAATATCTGGTGCTATGCGCTGGGTGTGCTGGTGGTCAGCACCGTGGAGCCCGGCACCCCGCTGGTGGCGGCGCTGCTGCTCGCGCAGGGTGGCTTGATCGCGCTCGGCCTGATCCTGCTCGACGAGATGGACAACGCCTACGGCGACGCGCATTCGGGCGCGGTGTCGGTGCACAGCCTGCGTCCGCGCTGGAGCATCCGCGCCGCAGGCCTGGGGTTTGCCGCGCTGTGCACTGTGCTGGCGCTGCTGCTGCCCATGCACGCGCTGGAGCCGTTCCTGTTGCTGCTGAGCTCGGTGTTCGTTCCGCTCTACGGCGTGATCCTGGGCCGCCTGGGCACGGGCGCCGCCCTGGGGCCGGGCCGCACGGTGGACTGGAGCGCAGCGGCACTGTGGGTGCTGGGCATTGCCACTTACCACCTGCTGGCCAGGTTCGCACCCGAATTCGGCTCGGCGCTGCCCACCCTGGCCGTCACCTTCGTGCTCGCCGCGCTCACGCGCCCGCGCGGGGCCACCGGAGTGGCCACGGCCAGCGCCTGAACACCATGCGATCAGGTCCGCGCCTGTTTTCCCTGAACCAGAGGTGCATGCCCGTGGTTCAAGGGG
The DNA here is from genome assembly GCF_050250835.1 of Hydrogenophaga sp. Lineage (GTDB taxonomy): Bacteria > Pseudomonadota > Gammaproteobacteria > Burkholderiales > Burkholderiaceae_C > Hydrogenophaga. The sequence continues at coordinate 210,697 of NZ_JBFWNX010000001.1, forward strand.
CCGTGGCCGGCGCCGGTACAGACGTCTGCACCCTGCGCAATGGCCTCCAGGATGTAGTCACGTGCCAGGACCACGGCCCGATCCAGCGGCGCGCCCAGCGCCAGCTGCGCCGCGATGGCCGAGGACAGCGTGCAGCCCGTGCCATGCGTGTTGCGGCTCTCGATGCGTGGCGAGGCCAGGCGCAGCGCGGCACCGGGGCCGCTCACCAGCCAGTCCGTCACTTCATGGCCGGGCAGGTGCCCGCCCTTGAGCAGCACCGCCGCCGCACCCATCGTCATCAGATCGCGTGCGGCGACCTCGAGCTCGTCCGCCTGGGTGATGGGCCGGCCCAGCAACAGCGCCGCTTCGTCCAGGTTGGGCGTGACCACGGTGGCCAGCGGGAACAGTTCGTCCACCAGCACCTGCACGGTTTCGGGCGCGATCAGGCGGTCGCCGCTGGTCGCCACCATCACCGGGTCGAGCACCACGCGCCGCACACCGTACTGCTTCAGGGCCCAGGCAACGGTGCGCACGATCTCTGGCGTGTGCAGCATCCCGATCTTCACCGCGTCCACGCCAATGTCGTCGAGCACCGCGCTCAGTTGCGCCCTCAGCAGTTCAGGCGGCACGCCATGGATGTCACTCACGCCCAGCGTGTTCTGCGCGGTCAGCGCGGTGATGGCGGTCATGCCGTAGCAGCCCAGGGCGGCAAAGGTCTTGAGGTCGGCCTGGATGCCGGCGCCGCCTCCACTGTCGGAGCCGGCAATGGACAGCACGCGGGTGTAGCGCCAGGGTTCGTTGTTTGTCATGGCGCGAATTGTCGCAGCGCCGGGGGCCGCGCATGCTGAAACCTCAGGCGGTCGTGCTGGGCGCCGGGCTCATGGGCCGGCTGCTGGCCTGCGCGCTGGCGCAGCGCGGGCACCAGGTCGAGGTGTACGACGCGGGAAGCCCCGATGCCGAACTGGCGGCGGCGCGCGTGGCCGCCGCCATGCTCGCGCCGCTGGCCGAATCGGCGGTGACCGAGCTGGCCGTGGTGCGCATGGGCCAATATGCGCTGACGCGCTGGCCGCAGTTGCTGGCCACCATGAGTCAACCTGTGTTTTTCCAGCAAAGCGGCACACTGGTGCTGTGGCACCGGCAGGACACGGCCGAGGCCGAACGCTTCGCAGGCCAGCTTGCCCGCACCAGCGACGCCCTGGCCACGCTGCCCCGGGCTCAACGCATCGACGCCAACGCCATTGCCGCGCTGGAGCCCGCGCTGGAACACCGCTTCGCCCAGGGTTTGTACCTGCCCGACGAAGGGCAGCTCGACAACCGGGCGTTGCTCACTGGGCTGGCGCACCAGATGCAGGTATTGGGCATCAAGGTTCACTGGCACACGCCGCGCACGCCCGACGAGGTGGACCCCGGACCCGGAGCCTGGCTGTTCGACTGCCGGGGCCTGGGCGCGCAGCCGCAATGGGCGGCACTGCGCGGGGTGCGAGGCGAGGTGGCGCGCATTCACGCGCCCGCCGTGACGCTCTCGCGCCCCACACGCCTGGTGCATCCACGTTACCCGCTCTACATCGCGCCCAAGCCGGGAGGCATCTTCGTCATCGGGGCCACCGAAATCGAATCCGACGACCTGAGCCCGGCCAGCGTGCGCTCCACCCTGGAGCTGTTGAGCGCGGCCTACACCGTTCACCCGGGGTTCGGCGAAGCGCGCATCATCGAACTGGGTGTGCAGCTGCGCCCCACCCTGCCCGACAACCTGCCCGCGCTGCGTCTGCCGGCGCCGCGAAGAATGGCGATCAATGGCCTGTACCGCCACGGCTTCATGATCGCCCCAGCCGTGCTGGACGCGGTGCTGGAGATCGTGGACCACGACGACTCGCCGCTGGCGACGGCCCTCGGGCTGCCGGTGATTCGATAGAGGAAACTTCCGCATGAACGTGCTCATCAACCAGGAATCCCGAGAACTGCCTGATGGCGCCACGCTGGCCGATGCCGTACAGGCCTGGGAAACCCCCGCCGTGTTCGCCGCCGCCGTCAATCTGCAGTTCGTGCCCCGCACTGCCTACGCGCAGCACCGGCTCGCCGAAGGCGACCGCATCGAGATCATCGCGCCCATCACCGGGGGCTGAGGAGAACACCGCACCATGGACATGACCACCCCACTCACCCACGAAGACCCGCTGGTGCTCTACGGCGAGACCTTCGCCAGCCGCCTGCTGCTCGGCACCTCGCGCTACCCCTCGCCTGCCATGCTGGAAGCGGCGGTGAAACGTGCGCAACCCGCCATGCTGACGGCCTCGCTGCGGCGGCAGGGCGCGGCTCAACCCGAGGCCGGCGCCGCCTTCTGGAAGCTGCTGCAGGAGCTCGCCGTGCCGGTGTTGCCCAACACCGCTGGCTGTCACAGCACGCAAGAGGTCATCACCACCGCGCAGATGGCGCGTGAGGTGTTCGGCACGCCATGGATCAAGCTCGAACTCATTGGCGACGACTACAGCCTGCAGCCCGACACGCTGAACCTGGTCGACTGCGCGCGCCAACTCATCAACGACGGCTTCAAGGTGCTGCCCTACTGCACCGAAGACCTGGTGCTGTGCCAGCGCCTGGTGGACGTGGGTTGCCAGGCGGTGATGCCATGGGCTGCGCCCATCGGCACCGGCCGAGGTCCCGTCAACCCGTATGCCATGCGCCTGCTGCGCGAGCGCCTGGCGGTGCCGCTGATCGTGGACGCCGGTCTGGGCCTGCCCTCGCACGCCTGCACCGTGATGGAATGGGGTTTCGATGCCGTGTTGCTCAACACCGCCGTGGCACTGGCGCAGTCGCCGGTGGACATGGCAGGCGCGTTTGCCGACGCGGTGCGCGCGGGCCGCGCCGCCTACCGTTCAGGCGCCATGCAGCCGCAGGACAGCGCCCAGCCCAGCACGCCCGTGATGGGCACGCCCTTCTGGCACCACACGCCATGAGCAGCAACACGCCCTCCCGGCAGATGGCCGCCGCCATCGTCAATGCCCATCGCCATGCCCTGGCCTTGCCGGTGCAGCCGCATGCCGAACCCATGTCGGTGCAGACCGGTGACGCGGTGTTCACCGCCGCACTTGAGGCCGCTCAGGCGCTGGGCTTCGTGCCCGACGATGCGCTGTGCGTGGCGCGCGCGTGGTCGCGCCAGGTGCAGCGCACAGGCGCATTTGAACCGGAGCAATGGCCCGACGATCCGGTCGATTTCGGCATGGCGCCCTTCCCGCGTGCGGACGCGTTTGCGGAATGTCCCCAGGCGCTGGGTCTCTACGCCGTGATGCCCGATGCGGCGTGGACCGTTCGCATGGCACACGCCGGCGTGCCGACGGTTCAATTGCGCTTCAAGTCTCCCGATGCGTCGGCCATTCGTGCCGAGGTGCGCGCGGCCGTGGATGGTGTGCAGGGCACCGGCGCACGCCTTTTCATCAACGACCACTGGCAGGCCGCCATCGACGCCGGCGCCTATGGCGTGCATCTGGGGCAGGAAGACCTGCAAGCCATGACGCCGGCGGGCCTGGACGCGATCCGGAACGCCGGACTGCGCCTGGGCCTGAGCACCCACGGCTACGCCGAGATGCTGATCGCCGATCGACACAGCCCGAGCTACATTGCCATGGGCGCGGTGTTTCCCACCACGCTCAAACTCATGGCCACCGCACCGCAGGGCACTGGTCGTCTCCGTGTCTACGCCCGCCTGCTTCGAAGCTACCCCCGCGTGGCCATCGGCGGCATCGACCTGCAGCGCTTGCCGGGCGTGCTCGCCAGCGGGGTGGGTTCGGTGGGTGTGGTGCGAGCGCTCATGGCCGAACCCGACCTGGATGCGGCAGTGGCCACCTGGAACGCGGCGATCGCCGCTCGCTGAGCGCCGCGGCTGAGCCCGACTGCCGGCGCCAGCCGAATGAGGCCCTGCAGGGCGCCAGCGTGACGTCGCCGCGAGAATCGACATGGAGTCCAATACCCTCATGACGTCCCACACCACCCCATCTCCCCATGCCCACCACGTGGAGCAAAGGCTCACCGAGCTGGAAATCAAGGTCAGCTATGCCGACGACCTGCTCGACACGCTGAACCAGCAGGTCGCGCGCCAGCAGGACCAGATCGAGCTGCTGTTGCGCGAGGTGAGCCGGCTGCGCCAGCGTGGGGACATCGGCGAATCCCCCACGCAGCGCGACCCCCGCGACGAGCTGCCACCGCACTACTGAGCCGCACTACTGAGCCGCACGTACTGAGCCGCACGTCCTGCTACCCGAGCCATTGCGCCAGTGTGATTTTTCCCAGGCGGGCACCCGGACCGGGAACCAGGGTGCCATCGCCAATGTGCGAGCCGAAGTAGCGCGCATTCTCGTCGGTCACCACCTCTCGCGGGTCCTTGCGCGCCTGAAACACGCGCCGGATCAGGGCATCCAGCGGAATCGCCTCCGGTCCACCCACCTCGCGCATGCCGTTCACCGGTGGCTGCACCGCCAGGTCGGCCAAGGCGGCGGCCACGTCGGCGGAGGCCAGGGGTTGCAGCCGCGCCGATGGCAGGCGCACCTTCTGGCCATCGGTGTTCACCTGGGCGATGGGCATCAGAAACTCAAAGAACTGGGTGGCGCGCAGCAGGGTGTACGGCACCGGCCCGGCCTGAATCAACGCCTCCTGCGCCACCTTGGCGCGAAAGTAACCGCTGTCGGGCACACGCTCGGAGCCCACCACCGAGAGCGCCACGAAATGCTGCACGCCGGCCCGAGCGCAAGCGTCGAGCAGGTTGCGCGTGGACGAGCGGAAGAAGTGCATCACCGCCTCGTCCTCGAACGACGGGGAATTGGTCACATCCACCACCACCTGCGCACCGGCCAGGGCAGTGCTCAGCCCCTCGCCTGTGACGGCGTTGACGCCGCTCGAAGGCGAGGCGCGGGTCACGGCGTGGCCAGCCTGTTCCAGCAAATTCGCCAGTTGGCTTCCAATGAGGCCGGTGCCTCCGATGATCACGATGTTCATGGTGTTCTCCAGATGGGTTCAAACGATGTCTTTTTCCGGCACGGGCGCGCGCATGCCGATGGCCATGCGGTTCCAGGCGTTGATTTGCGCGATGGTCCAGCTCAGTTCAACAATTTCCTGGTCACTGAACTGGCCCTGAAGCCCAGCAAACTCGGCGTCGTGGCTGACTTGGTGGTCCACCAGACGGGTCAGGGTTTCCGCCCAGGCCAGGGCGGCGCACTCACGCTCGCTGTAAAGCCCGGCTTCGCGCCAGGTGACAAGGCTGCTGATGCGCTGCCAGGTCTCGCCGTGCTGCCGCAGGTCGCGCACATACATGTCGACGCAGAAAGCACAGCCGTTGAGCTGGGAAACGCGGGCTTTCACCAGCACCATGAGCAGGTGGCCGAGCGAGGAAGCCGCGGTGGTGGCGCCTACGGCGGCCATGGCGTGGTAGGCCTTGGGAGACAGGTCGGTCCAGGGAAGTCTTGGGGTGTTCATGGGTCTCCGATGAGGTGGTTGGGATACACACCTCACAAGACGCTCAGGACACGGGTTTTGTGACAGCCAGTTCGCGCCCCAGCGCGGCGGCGATGCGCGCGAGCTTGTCCGGGTTGCGCTGCACGTGCAGGCGCAGGATGCGCTGACCGTCGGTCTCGAACGATTGCGCCGACTCCAGGCCGCCGTCGATGAAGCGCAGCAGCCCCCATTGCCCGTTGAGCACCGCCACCTCGAAACGCACCGCCGCGCCGAAGCGCCGATGGGTGGCGTAGAAGAGCTGCGCGATGCGTCGGTCGCCGACGATGGGCACGCCGAAGCTGGGCACCTTGCCACCGCCGTCGCCGATGAGCTGCGCATCTTCGGCCAGCAGGCCCTGGAGCTCGTCGAAGCGGCCACTGGAGGCGGCTTCGGCAAAGCCGCGCAACAGGCGGAGCTGGTCCTCGCGCGAGACGATGTGGCGCGGCCGCTCGTCCTGCAGCTGCGCCTTGGCACGGTGCACGATCTGCCGACAGGCGCTCTCGCTTTTTCCCAGGGCCTGGGCCACTTCACCGTAGTCGGCGTCGAACACTTCGCGCAGCAGAAAGGCCGCTCGCGCTTCGGGCGCCAGGCGTTCCAGCAGGGCAAGGAAAGCCACCGACACGTCGTCCGCGCGTTCAAGCAGCTGCTCGGGCGTGACCGGCGATTCGGTCATCAGCGGCTCGGGCAACCACGTGCCCACGTAGTGCTCACGCTGCACCTTTGCGCTGCGCAGGCGGTCGATGGCCAGGCGCGTGGTGATGGTGACCAGCCAGGCTTCGGCATTGTCGATCTCGTCGTGGTGACTCTCATGCCAGCGCAGCCAGGCATCCTGCACCACCTCTTCAGCTTCGGCCGAGGAACCGAGCATGCGATAGGCGATGCCGTGCAGGCGTGGGCGCAGGCGGTGAAAGATGTCGGTGGGCATGTTCATCAGACGTTCGGGCGACCGGCTTTGTGACAGCCATCACAATACGCTCTGGTCGGTCGGAAGGGCGCAACCGCCTGTCCCGAGCCCGCTCGGCTGAGGCGCGACGACCGGGACAATGCTCAGACGCGATGGCGTCCGGCGAAGGAAATTTTCAGGTGTTTTGCATCCATGGGATTCACGATGTTCGAACACCGATTCGGTGAGGAGCCTTTCACGGCGGGTCTGGGCGATCCACCGGGCTACCAGCGTCCGAAACGCATGAGCCGCCGCTGGCGCGTGGCCCTGCTGGTCCTGCTGGCTTTGAGCACTGCGGGCGCCATGCTGCTGTGGCGCGAGGTGCAGTCCTCCCACTGGCAAGCGCGCGAACTCAATGGCTACGCCGCGAGCCTGAGGTACCACGTGGCCCCTGGGCCGGCGGAACACATCCGCTTTCCGAACGAGGGGCCGTTCGACGAGCGCCTGGGCTACGCCGCCATTCCGGGTTTCGCCGCACGCCTTCAGGAGCGCGGATTCGACATCGCCGCGCAGGCTCGCCACAGCAACGATCTGCGCGTTCATCTGGAACGCGGCTGGTTCGCCCCGTACGGCGAGAAGACGCACGCCGGCCTGACAGTGCTGGATTGCAGCCGCGAGACGCTGCACGCCTTTCGCTACCCTTATCGCCGCTTCGAGCACTTCGAAAACCTCCCGCCGGTGGTGGTGCAGGCCCTGCTCTTCATCGAGAACCGAGACCTGCTCGACACCGAACGTCCCGAGATGAATCCAGCGGTGGACTGGGTGCGCTTCACGCGTGCCGTGATGTCGCAACTGGGCAGCCAGATCGACCCGGACATCGACACCCACGGCGGCAGCACGCTGGCCACCCAGATCGAGAAATACCGGCATTCGCCTGGCGGCATCACGCACGATGCGCGCGAAAAGCTGCGGCAGATGATTTCGGCCTCGGTGCGGGCCTACCAGCAAGGCACGCAGACCATGCCCGCGCGGCGGCAACTGGTGCTCGACTACCTGAACACGGTGCCGCTGTCGGCTGCGCCGCGCCACGGCGAGGTGCACGGTCTGGGTGATGGCCTGTGGGTGTGGTTTGGCACCGATTTCGAACGCGCCCAGGCCTTGCTCGCGGGCCAGGCCGGCCCGTCAGGCGACACCGAGGCCCAGGCCCAGGTGTTGCGCCAGGCGGTGGCACTGATGATCGCGCACCGCCGCCCCTCCTGGTACCTCGGGCAGGGCCGCAAGGACCTGGACCAGAGCACAGACGCCCACCTGCGCCTGCTGGCTGCCGCCGGCATCATCGACACCGCCTGGCGCGATGCCGCGCTTAAGCAGACGCTCGTGTTCCGCGACATGGAGAAAGACCCGCCGCTGCTGCCCTCCACCGCCAGCAAGGGCACGACCGCCGTGCGCACCCGCCTGGCCGGCATGCTCGGCACCTCGCTCTACAACCTCGACCGGCTCGACGCCGAGGCCAGCACCACCTTGAACGGCAAGCTGCAGGAAGCGGTGAGCGAGTACCTGGGTCGCCTGGGCGATGCCGATTTCGCCAGCTCGCAACAGCTCATGGGCGATCGACTGCTGCAGCCCAACACCCTCTCCGAGGTGCGCTACAGCTTCACGCTGGTGGAGAGCACACCGCAGGGCAATCTGGTGCGCGTGCAGACCGACACCACGCAGCAGCCGCTGGACATCAACGAAGGCAGCAAGCTGGAACTGGGTTCCACCGCCAAGCTGCGGGTGCTGGCCACCTATCTGGAGCTGGTGGCCGAATTGCACGGCCGGCTGAACGGACTGGCGCCGGCGGCGCTGCGGGCCACCGAAGTCAGCCGGCAGGACAGCCTGGGCCGCTGGGCGGTGGATTACCTCAGCGGCCCCAACGACCCCAGCCTGGGTGCCATGCTGGAAGCCGCGATGGAGCGGCGCTTTTCCGCCGACCCGGGCGAGCAGTTCTTCACCGGCGGCGGCCTGCACAGCTTTCACAACTTCAACCGCTCGGACGATGCTCGCAACCCCTCGTTGCGGGAGTCCATGCAAGCCTCCATCAACCTGCCCTTCGTGCGCCTCATGCGCGAGATCGTGCGCCACACCATGTACCAGGTGCCCGGCAGCACGGCCAGGCTGCTGGAAGACGACCTCGATCCGCGCCGCGAAGCCTACCTGGCCCTTTTTGCCGACCGCGAAGGCCAGGCCTTTCTGCGGCGCTTCTGGCGCAAGACCGACAACCGAACGCCACAAGACCTGCGCGCCATGCTGCTCGACGGCCTGACGCCCAACGCCGATCGGCTGAGCGCGGTGTTCCGCTACCTGGAGCCGGAGGCCTCGGTGGAGGCACTGAGCGCTTTCCTGGCCACGCGCCTGGGTGACAACGCACCGCCGACCGACCGGGTGGCCACCCTGCACGAACGCTTCGCCCTCGACGCCTTCGACCTGCCCGATCGTGGCTATGTGGCCCGGGTACACCCCCTGGAACTCTGGCTGGTGGCCTACCGCCTGCGCCATCCCCAGGCTACCCTGAGCGAAGCCATCGCCGCCAGCGCAGGCGAACGCCAGGCGGTGTACCGATGGCTCTTCCGCACCCGCGCCAAGGACGCGCAGGACACCCGCATCTACACCATGCTCGAAGTGGAGGCTTTCCTGGAGATCCACCGCCGCTGGACGCGCCTGGGCTACCCCTTTGGCCACCTCGTGCCCTCGCTGGCCACCGCGCTTGGGAGTTCGGGGGATCGGCCCGCCGCGCTGGCCGAACTGATGGGCATCATCGTCAATGGCGGCGTGCGCCGTCCCATGCACCGCATCGCCGACCTGAAACTCGCCCAGGGCACGCCCTGGGAAACCGAGCTGAGGTCCATCCCGGCAGAGGGCGAAAGGGTCATGCCCCCCGAGGTGGCCCAGACGCTGAAAAAGGCCCTTTCGGAAGTGGTGGAAGCGGGCACGGCACGGCGGCTGGCCGGCAGCTTCCAGAGCAAGACCGGCGAAGACCTGTCTCCCGGCGGCAAAACCGGCACCGGCGACAACCGCGTGGTGGTGAAGGGCCGCAGCGGCCAGGCCATGAACCGCACGGCCACCTTCGTTTTCTACCTCGGGCCCCGCCACTTCGGCACCATCACGGCCTACGTGGTGGGGCCCGACGCCGCGCAATACCGGTTCACCTCTGGCCTGCCGGTGCAGATCCTGCGGTCCATGGGCCCGGTGCTGCTGGCCCACCTCGACGGCCGCCCGGACAGCGGGTGTCCCGCGAACCCTGGCAGTGGATGAACACGATGTATGGCTGGGAGCCCGTGCAGACGGCCGAGCCGCAGGCGCCCGCCGAGCCGCATGGCTTGCTCACATCACCACCGCCGTGTAGGTGATGTCCACATCCACAAGCAGTTGCGCCAGCGTGCTGGCCGCCGTGCTGTTGTAGACCGCATAGGTTTGCCCGCCATAGCTCACGGTGCCACCGGTGTCGGTCCAGCCGCTGGAGGTGACGCTATCGCCCGCATCACCGTCGATCACCAGCTGGTGGCGCTGCACGCTCGCGCCCAGCCCCGTCCAGCCATTGCCGTCGTTGAACTGGTTCATGCCCGCCATGTCGAGCACGTCGCCCACCGAGAGGTTCAGGGTGTTGTTGCCGCTGCCGGTGATGAGGTTGATCTTCTCGATGCTGGCGATGCGGCTGCCGGTCTCGGGGTCGCCGGCGGCCTGGTTGGCGATCTGGGTGAGGTCGAGGGTGACGTTTTCTCCGTCGATGGCCAGGGTGTCGATGCCGCCGCCGCCGTCCACGCGGGCCAGGCGGCCATCGGTGAGGCCTTGGGAGAGGTGGGCGATGTTGTCGGCGTTGAGCACCAGGGTGTCGTTGCCGGCCCCGCCGTAGAGCACGTCGGCACCGCCGTTGCCGGTGAGGGTGTCGTCGCCTGCGCCGCCCAGGGCGGTTTCGCTCTCGGTGGTGCCGCTCCAGGTGTCTGGGTCGCTGGTGCCGGCAAAGTCAAAGGGCAGGGCGGCTTCGCCACCCAGGGCCACGTCGCCCAGGTTCACGGCGGCGGTGTCGGTCTTGCCGAAGATGACGTAACTGCGGCCGGCATATTCGCGATCCGTTGCGGGGGCGCCCCCTGGCGCCCCCACGATCAGATCGGCCAGGCCGTCGCCGTTGACGTCGCCGGCGGCGGAGACGGACCAGCCACTGTTGTCATAGTCTGACTGCCCGTTGATCACGAAGCCGCCGCCCGTGCCGGCTTCGATGACCGAGAGCTCCACCGCCGTGCCGCCCGTCTGGCCGAACACCACGTAGCTGCGCCCGGCATATCCTTCTGCATACCGCGCCCCCACAATCAAATCGGCCAGGCCGTCGCCGTTCACGTCGCCCGCAGAGGAGACGGAATAGCCGCTGTAGTCATTCGCTGACTGCCCGTTAATCACGAAGCCGCCGCCCGTGCCCGCTTCAATGGTCGAGAGCTCCACCGCCGTGCCGCCCGTCTGGCCGAACACCACGTAGCTGCGCCCGGCATGGGTGCCTGCAGCTGGGACGCTTTGATACGCCCCGACCATCAGGTCCGCCAGGCCGTCGCCGTTCACGTCGCCGGCGGAGGAGACGGAATAGCCGCTTTGGTCCCCCTCTGACTGACCGTTGATCACGAAGCCGCCGCCCGTGCCGGCTTCGATGGTCGAGAGCTCCACTGCCGTGCCGCTCGTCTGGCCGAAGACGACGTAGCTGCGACCGGCATCGGTACCTCCTGATGCCGGGTCGCCGCGGTAAGCCCCCACAATCAAATCAGCCAGGCCGTCGCCGTTCACGTCGCCGGCGGAGGCGACGGAAATGCCGCTGTTGTCAGCGTCTGACTGTCCGTTGATCACGAAGCCGCCGGTCTGGTTGTCGGCAATGTCGGACAGCTCCACCGGCGTGCCGCCCGCCTTGCCAAACACCAAGTAGCTGCGACCGGCCTCCGTCATGCCCGCAGGATCGCTTCGGTAAGCCCCCACGATCAGGTCGGCCAGGCCGTCGCCGTTCACGTCGCCGGCGGAGGCGACGGAAATGCCGCTGTTGTCATAGTCTGACTGCCCGTTGATCACGAAGCCACCGGTCTCGTTGTCGGCAATGTCGGACAGATCCACCGGCATGCCGCCCGTCTTGCCGAACACCACGTAGCTGCGACCGGCCTCCGTCATGCCCGCAGGATCGCTTCGGGAAGCCCCCACGATCAGGTCGGCCAGGCCATCGCCGTTCACATCGCCGGCGGAGGAGACGGAATTCCCGCTCAAGTCCAACGCTGACTGCCCGTTAATCACGAAGCCGTTCATGCCAGCGGCAACGTCCGAGAGCTCCACCGCCGTGCCGTCGGCCTTGCCGAACACCACGTAGCTGCGCCCGGCATAACCTGCTGCATATTCCGCCCCCACGATCAGATCGGCCAGGCCGTCGCCGTTCACGTCGCCGGCGGACGAGACGGACCTGCCACTCGCGTCCCCTGCCGACTGCCCATTGATCACAAAGCCCATCGCCGGAATCACCGTCACCACCGTGGTGCCCGAGGCCTCGCTGACATTCCCCGCCAGGTCGGTGGCAATGGCGCGCACCTTGTGGCTGCCCAGTGCCAGGCTGGTGTCGATGCTGTAGGTCCCGCCCGTGGCCACGCCCGTGCCCAGCTCCTCGCCTTCATCCATCACGCCGTCTTCGTCCAGGTCGACAAACAGTTGCACCGTGGCGCCCGCTTCGGCCGTGCCGCTGAAGGTCAGGCCGGTGGTGTAGACCGTGATGTCGTCGGTGTCGCTCGTCCCGCTGTCGTCTTCGGCGGCCAGGTCGGGCGCGCTCGGTGGGGTGGGTGGGGTGGTGTCGCCCGGTGTGCCGCCACCGGAACCACCGCCTGAGCCGCCTCCACCCCCCATGGCGGCCGCCAGGCCCACGCCTGCCAGCCCCAGGCCCCAGCCGGAGCCTGAATCCCGCACCACGGGGCAGGCGTTGTCGTCGCCCTTGCAGGTCTGATCACCGGACTTGGCCTCCGGCTGCGTGCTGTCTGCGGGCGCTTGCGCCATGTGAACTTCAGCCAGTGTGGCTGAAGCCACCTCTGCGCTGGCGGCGGCCACCTGCAAGTCGGCCGGGGCCTCTTTGGGCGTCTCCTGCCCGGCCCGTTGCGCTGTGTCGTCCGTGCTGTCGGTGCCGTCGGTTCCGTCTGCGTTGTCCGGGCTCGCCTGCGGCGGCGAGGCCTGCGCTTCAAGGTCTTGCACGATGTATTGCTTGCCCTGGGCGTCCACCACGATCAGTACCGCACCCTGCCGGAACGAGGTGACACCGGGCAGGCTGAGCAGTTTCCTGGCCTCTTGAGCGGACAGCACGGCCGGCGTGTCGTGCCTGCCGGCTTCGGTGGCGTGCTGCTGCGGGAGGCCGGCCTGGGTGGCGGGGCTGTTCATGGGGTTTCCTTCTTCCGGTGATCTGAGAGGAGCGGATTCGGGATAGCGCATTTCTTCGACACGCGCAGTGGCCCTGACCTTGCTCGTTCCGAGATTAGGAAAGCGGATCAACCCAGGGGAGAAAAGGCACCAAGCGCCAGAAAAATGGCGCGAATCACCCGAAGGAGGCGTGAAGTGGGTGCATCTGGCCCGAACAGCACGGGCTAAACTGGCCCGAATGGCCTCTCCGCCCGATCTCGATCCCACCGCCACACTGCGCTTCATCGTCAACGGCCATTCCGGCAGCCAGGACGGCGAGGGAACGCGTGAGGCCATCGAGTCCACGCTGAAGTTTGCTGGCCGGCCCAGCGAAGTCATCTATTGCCAGCCTGGCGAACTGCCGCGCGTGGCAGCGAAGGCCGCCAAGCAGGCGCTGGCCGAGCGTTCCGCCATCGTGGCCGTGGGGGGCGACGGCACCATCAACGCCGTGGCCCGGGCCGCGCACGCCTCGGGCTGCGCCATGGGCGTGATTCCACGCGGCACCTTCAACTACTTTGCCCGCACGCATGGCCTGCCGCTCGACGCGGCCAAGGCCACCGCGCAACTGCTGGAAGCGAATCCCGTGCCGGTGCAGGTCGGGGCCATCAATGAACAGGTGTTTCTCGTGAATGCCAGTGTGGGCCTGTACCCTCAATTGCTGGAAGACCGCGAGGCCTGGAAATCGCGCTTCGGGCGCAACCGGCTGGTGGCGCTGGGAGCGGCTTTCGCCACCTTGATGCGCACACCCAACCGCCTGAAGCTGAACATCGAGCTCGAAGGGGTCAAGCGCGAGGTGCGCACGCTCACGCTGTTCGTGGGCAACAACCGCCTGCAACTGGAACAACTGGGAGTGCAGTCGGGTGAACACGATGGCGACGCCACCGACACGGGCCGAGTGACGGCCGTGGTGCTCAAGCCCATCGGCACACTGGGCATGCTCGGCCTCATGCTTCGTGGCGCACTGGGTTCACTGGGCGACGCCGAGGGCATCGAGCACTTCGAGTTTGACGAGATGGTGGTGAAGCCGCCGCGCATGATGCAACTGCGACGCATGAAGGTGGCGTTCGACGGCGAGGTGGCACGCATGAAACCGCCGCTGCGGTTTCGCGTGATGCCCGAACCGTTGTACCTGCTCAAGCCGGGCACCACCGCAGAGGTCGCGGCTTGAGCGCCATCCTGCAAATCTCCGATCCGCATTTCGGCACCGAGGTGCCTGAGGTGGTGGAAGCTCTGGCGCGGCTGGCCTCCCAATTGAAGCCGGATCTGGTGGTGCTCTCGGGCGACATCACCCAGCGCGCGCGTGGTAGGCAGTTCAAGGCGGCAAAGGCTTTCGTGAGTCGCATCGACGCGCCGCTGCTGGCGGTACCCGGCAACCACGACATTCCTTTGATGAACCTTTGGGCGCGGCTGGCGCACCCCTATGCGAATCACCAGAGGTCATTTGGTCGGGAGCTTGAGCCTGCGTTCGAATCCCGCGACCTGATGGTGCTGGCGGTGAACACCACGCGCGCGCTGCGCCACAAGAACGGCGAGGTGTCCTTCACCCAGGTGCAGCGCGTGGCAGAGCGGTTGAACAAAGCCCGTGCCGATCAGCTGCGCGTGGTGGTGGTGCATCAACCCATTGAAGTGATGCGACCGCAGGATGAACCGGATCGCCTGATCGGCCACACGTCGGCGCAGCAGGCCTGGGCGGCTGCGGGTGCCGACATCGTTCTGGGCGGTCACATCCATCTGCCGTATGTGCTGGCCCTGCCGGGTCTGGCGCGGCGCATGTGGGCGGTGCAAGCGGGCACCGCCGTGTCAAGCCGTGTGCGGCGTGGCGTGCCCAATTCGGTGAACGTGTTGCACTGGTCGGCCGTTGATGGCGTCTGCGTGGTCGAACAATGGGACCACGCAGCATCGAATCAGGCCTTTGAACTGCAGCTCGCGACGCGCCTCGACGTGGCGCGTGCCACCTGATCATTTCGCCAGCGTGCGGCCCGAATGCACCGCGCCCGCGCGCGACTCGATCACGGTCTCCACCTCGCGGCGCCAACCCAGCAGGAAACCGAATTCGGCGACCACGAAAAGCGGACCGATGATCAGGCCCATGATGTCGTCGACAAAGGCAGGCTTGCGGCCTTCGAAGATGTGGCCCACGAACTGGATCACCCACCCCACGACGAACAGGCCCACGCCCAGCGTGGCCCAGGTGCCGGTGGACATGGGTGCGGTGGCATGGGCGAACGCCAGGCAGGCCGCGAGCAGCACGCCCATGACCGCGCCGTAGCGAAGGTCCAGCCGCAGGTAGTACCAGGTGGCGGTGATCACCGCGAGGGTGGCAGGCGTCAACGACAGTCCGCCCACATCGAACACGGGGCGCGCCAGCAGCACCACGACCGCGAGCACGATCACGGGAATGCCGACGAAGTGCGTGAGGATGTTGCGGCGGTCGCGGTGGTAGGCGGCGTAGTTGCTCAATTGGTCGTTGAGGGTCTTCATCATGTGTCTCCTGCAAACTCGGCACAGGAGAACATCATCGCCAGAGTCGCCCGGGCACGCCAGCGGAAAAGCACGAACGCCCGTCACAACAGCGACTGCGCGTCGTCCTCCAGGCGCACGGCCGGCCCGGTCCGCGCCAGCGCCATCCACACGTGGAACGGCAATTGCGCCATGGCGCGGCGTGGCGCCTCACGGGCCACGACCAGCCGCTCGCCTTCGAGTTGCAGCACGCCACATTCGGGCGGCACCTCTTCCGGCTGCGCAATCGGACGCCCCCTGGCATCCTGCCCGAGCACGTACCAGCAGGCGCTTGCCAGACCCAGGTAGGCCGCGCGCTTGGCGGGCCGCCGCAGGTCGCCCAGCAGATCGGCGCGGCTGACCTTGATTTCGTGCACCACGGGCTCCAGGTAGGCCTCCACCGTGGTGTGGCGCACCGAGAACACATCAGGACTGGCCATGCACCAGACATGGCCCGGTGCGGAAGCCACCGGTCCGGATTCGAAAGCGGCCAGCTGATGCAAAGGTGCGCCGGGCAAATTTTCGCGTGCCTCGACCTCGAACAGCTCGCGTGGCAGGGGCACACGCAGCATCAGGCCGCGCCAGGTGAGCCGACCAGCCTGCGCCATGGCCACCGCCACACGCTCCACCAATGCCTCGTGTGGCGTGCGCACGGCCTTGTTGTGCGCAAACACCTCGGCCAGGCACCGGATGCCCGCGTCGCTCACGCGCAGGGTCTCGCACCCATCGGGCGCGAGCCGCCGTTCCAGCAGGCCGGCGGCGAGCAGTTCCACCTCCAGCATGTCGTGGCAAGGCCAGCCCGCAGAGCGGTGGATTTCGCGCAGGCGCCGATGGTGGCGTCGGGTGAGGGAAGCGGTGCTGGCGTCCATTCACTGACTATATATCCAGTACGATGCCGCGTCATGCCCGCCGTTCCAATGCCCGACGAAATGCCTGCGCCCACCGCGGTGGCGGTGCGCGTGTTGTGCGCGTTCGCGGCCAAGACCGGCGACCTTGACCTGCGCTTCACCCCCTCGCCGAGCGCACAGGAAGGCATCCTGGGTCACGACACCGTCACGGCCCGGCGCGGTGCGGGCTACCAGCGCGAGGTCTCGCTCAGCGCGCGCTGCGGCGAGCTGCTGGTGCAGGGCCGCGCCGACGGCTTCGACCCCGCCATCCCGCGCCTGGAAGAGATCAAGACCCATCGGGGTGAGGCGGATCACATCCCCGACAACCACCGCGCCCTGCACTGGGCACAGGCCCGCGTGTACGGCTGGATGCTGTGCGAGCAGCTCGGCCTGGATCGCATCGAATTGGCGCTGGTGTACTTCAACATCGACACCGCTCAGGAAACCGTGCTGCCGGTGTGGCACAGCGCAGTGGAGTTGAAGGCCTTCTTTGAAACGCTGTGCGCCCGCTTCGCCGACTGGGCCGGTGCCGAACGCCGCCATCGCATCGCGCGCGACCAGGCTTTGCAGGCACTGGCATTTCCGTTCCCGGCGTTTCGGCCCGGCCAGCGCGAGATGGCCGCCGCCGTGTACCGCGCCCACGGCTCGGGGCGCCACCTGCTCGCGCAGGCGCCCACCGGCATCGGCAAAACCATGGCCACACTGTTCGCGGCGCTTCGCGCTGCGCCGGCGCAAGGCACGCACAAGCTGTTCTACCTGACGGCCAAAACCCCAGGCCGCCGGCTGGCCCTGCACGCGCTGCAGCACCTGAAAGTTCAACCGCTGCGCGTGCTCGAACTGGTGGCCCGCGAGAAAGCCTGCGAGCATCCCGACAAGGCCTGCCACGGCGAGTCCTGCCCGCTCGCACGTGGCTTCTACGACCGCCTGCCGAAGGCCCGCGAAGATGCGGCACAAGCGGGCTGGCTGGACAAACCCTCGCTGCGCGACATCGCGCTGAAACACGAGGTGTGCCCCTACCACCTGGGCCAGGAGGTGCTTCGCTGGAGCGACGTGGTGGTGGGCGACTTCAACCACTTCTTCGATCTCAGCGCCAGCACCTGGGCCCTCACGGTGAACGATGAATTGCGCGTGGGCCTGCTGGTGGACGAAGCGCACAACCTGATCGAGCGCGCACGCCAGATGTACAGCGCCGAGCTGCGACCGGTGGTCTTCCAGACGGTGCGCAAGTCGGCCCCCGCCGCGCTGAAGAAGTCGATGGACCGGCTGCACCGGCAATGGGGGGCACTGGCCCGTTCGCAGACGCAGGACCACGAGGTGTTGCCCGAGCTGCCCAGTGCTTTCATGGGCGCGCTGCAGCGCCATGGCGCCGAGCTCTCGGACCACATCGCCCAGGAACCGGGCGACACCCACGGCGACCTGCAAGCCTGGCTGTTCGAGGTGCTGCATGTGTTGCGCGTGGCTGAGGTGTTCGCCGACCACTCCATGGTCGATCTCACGCGCACGCCGCCGATGCGTGGCCGCGCGCGCATGCCCACGCTGAACATCCGCAACCTCGATCCGGGCCCGCTGCTCAAGCCCCGCTGGGAGGCTGCGCACAGCGCGGCGCTGTTTTCGGCCACGCTTCGCCCCATGGACTACGTGAGCCAGTTGCTAGGCCTGCCCGAGGACACCGCACGGCTGGAAGTGCCTTCACCCTTCGATCCTTCCAGGCTGCGCGTGCGCATCGCGCAGGACATTTCCACGCGGTACCACGACCGCACCGCCTCGCTGGACCACCTGGTCAACGCGATGGCCATGCAATATGCCGAACGTCCCGGCAACTACCTCGCCTTCTTCAGCAGTTTCGACTACCTTGAGCAGGCGTTGGACCGGTTGAAGCAACGGCACCCGACCATTTCCGTGTGGGCGCAGTCGCGCGCCATGTGCGAGCCCGATCGCGAAGCCTTCGTGGCCCGCTTCGCCGAGGAAGGCCAGGGCATCGGTTTCGCGGTGCTGGGTGGCGCCTTTGGCGAAGGCATCGACCTGCCGGGCCGCAGGCTGATCGGCGCCTTCATTGCCACGCTCGGCCTGCCGCAGTGGAATGCGGTGAACGAGCACCTGCGCCTGCGGCTGCAGGCTCGCTTCGGACAGGGGTACGACTATGCCTACCTCTTTCCCGGCCTGCAGAAAGTGGTGCAGGCCGCTGGCCGCGTGATTCGAGGACCACAGGACGAAGGCGTGGTGGTGCTGATGGACGATCGTTACCGCCGTCCCGAGGTACGGCGACTGTTGCCCGCCTGGTGGGGCCTTTGAAACTCAGATGCCTGCGTCGATCGCTGGGTCGATCTCCGGCAGGCGCGAAATCAGCACCTGGTCGATGCGCCGGCCGTCGAGCACCAGCACCTCGAAACGCCAGCCCGCACAGTCCACGCTGTCTTCCTTTTCCAGCAGGTCGCCCGCCACGGTCTGCATGAGCCCGGCCACGGTGTTGTAGCGGCCCTTGTCCTCATCCGGCAGCTCTTCAATGTCCAGCCGAGACTTGAGTTCGGCCACTGGCATGGCGCCGTCCACCAGCCAGGCACCGTCTTCGCGTTGCGTGGCCCAGGCATCCACCGCCGCGCGTGGCGAGAGTTCACCGGTGATGGCCTCCAGCATGTCCAGCGGCGTGAGCAGGCCCTGCACCACGCCGTATTCATCCACCACGAACACCATGCGCGTGGCGCGCTCTCGGAACTGCTCGAGCAACTCCATGCCAGAGAGCGTCTCCGGCACGAACACGGCAGGCTGCACATGGCGCATGAGCGGTTCGTTGTCGCCCTCGGCTTGCAGCGCCAGCATGCGAGGCAGGTGAATCACGCCGACCACGTCGTCCAGGCCGCCCCGGCACACCGGGTACCACGAATGGCCAGTGGTCCAGGCTTTCTGCACCGCGATGTCGATGCTGTCCTGCGCATCGAGCCACTTGATCTCGGAATGAGGAACCATGATGGAGGTGAGCTGCCGGTCGTCGAGCAGGAACACGTTGCGCACCATCTGGTGTTCGTGTTCTTCGATGATGCCGGCGTCCACGCCCTCCTCCAGGCTGGCGTTGATCTCCTCCTCGGTCACGTGCTGCACCGCGTTGGTGTCGATGCGCAGCAGCTTGAGCGCCCATTGCGTGGTGTGCGTGAGCAGCCACACAAACGGCTTGGCGGCCTTGGCCACGAAGGCCATGGGCCGAGACACCCAGCGCGACACCGCTTCCGGGTAGAGCTGCCCGATGCGCTTGGGCACCAGCTCGCCAAACACGATGGTGATGAAGGTGATCACCACCACCACGATCCCGGTGGATAGAACATTGGCGGTGGCCACCGTGAAACCGTGGCCCTCCAGCCAGCGCCCCAGGTCGTCGCTGAAGGCGGCCTCGCCCACGATACCGTTGAGCATGCCGATGGAGGTGATGCCGACCTGCACGGAGGAAAGGAACTGCGTGGGATTTTCCAGCAGCTTGAGCGCGGTGATCGAACCCTTGTCGCCGGCCTCGGCCATCGCCGCCAGGCGTGCCTTGCGGCTGGAGGCCAGGGCCAGTTCGGACATGGCGAACGCGCCGTTGAGCACGGTGAGAAAGACGATGAGCAGGATATCCATAATGCGTGGATGTCAATTTACATGATCGGTGACGTGCAGGGCTGCGACACGGCGCTGGGCCACCTGCTCGACAAAATCGGCTTCTCGCCCAGCCGCGACACGCTGTACCTGCTGGGGGATCTGGTGAACCGCGGTCCGGAGTCCCTGGCGGTGATGCGCCGCCTGATGGCGCTCGGCACCTCGGCGCACTGCCTGCTGGGCAACCACGACCTGTTTCTGCTGTCGGTGGCGCACGGCGTGCGCAGGCTGCATCGCAGCGACACGCTGGACGACATCCTGAGCGCACCAGACCGCGACACCTTGCTGGACTGGCTGCGCACGCGGCGCATGGCGATCCATGCGCACGGCTGGCTCATGGTGCATGCCGGTGTGCTGCCGCAATGGGATGTGCATCGAACCTTGGCGCTGGCTGACGAACTGCACGCGGTGCTGCAAGGAACGGACTGGGTGGGTTTCCTGCACACGATGTACGGCAACGAACCAGCCCTGTGGAGTGAATCGCTCAGCGGCACTTCGCGCTTGCGCGTGGTGGTGAACGCGTTGACCCGGCTTCGCTTCTGCACCGCCCAGGGCGTGATGGAGTTCGAAGTCAAGAGCAGCGCGGCCGTGCCGCCCGAAGGCTTCATGCCGTGGTTCGACGTGCCGGGCAGGCGCACCGAGGGCGTGCCGATCGCGTTTGGACACTGGTCCACGCTGGGCACAGTGGACCGGGCGAACCTGCAGGCGCTGGACACGGGGTGTGTGTGGGGCGGATGCCTCACAGCCGCTCGCATCGACGAACAACGTCCGGGCGAAGTGGAAAGAATTTCGGTGCGCTGCGAACAGGCCAGCAGGCCCGGCAAGCGTTGAGGCAAGGGCGGCGGCGAGGGCCGCCTGGCAGGGTCGGGCAAGGGCGCTGCCCTCAGCTTTCTTCCTGCACTGGTGCCGGTGCGGGGGCACTCTTGAACAGCGCAGGCACCTTCTTGCGGGTCTTGATGTTGGGCGATGCGCTGCGCGTGGTGGCGCGTTGCGCGACTTCCCACGACGGCGGGGCGTCGCTGGTGGCCGACGGCTCATAGGGCTTGTCGAACAGCGGATCGGCCGGGGCGCGCGGCGCGCGCGCGGGCGGGCGGTCCGGTGAAACGGCACGTTCCGGGCGCTCGCGCCTGGCGCGGGCTTCGCGCCGTTCCTCGCCGTCGTCCGGTGCCTGCCAGGCGCGTTGGCCGTCGTTGAAACGCCCCGCAGGCCGGCGGTCGGCCTCGAATTCCAGCGCTTCGAGTTCGAGCTTCTTGCCCAGCAACTTCTCCAGATCGCCCATCAGTCGCGCATCGCGCCCGCTGACGAACGATACCGCCAGGCCCGATGCACCGGCACGCCCCGTGCGTCCGATGCGGTGGACGTAGTCTTCGGCGTTGAACGGGATGTCGAAGTTGAACACCGCCGGCACGTCCTTGATGTCCAGGCCACGCGCAGCGACATCGGTGCAGACCAGCAGGTCGACCGCGCCGGTCTTGAAGGCATCGAGCGCCTTGAGGCGTTCGTCCTGGCTCTTGTCGCCGTGCAAGGCGGTGGTGTTGAGTCCTTCGCGCTCCAGCGAACGCGCCAGGCGCGCGCAGCCGAGCTTGCTGTTGACGAACACGAAGGCCTGCTTCAGGCCGCGCTCGCGCAGGATCTGCTTGAGCACGGTGCGCTTGTCGTCGTCTTCCACGCGGTAGAAATGCTGTTCCACGGTGGATGCGGTGGCGTTGGAGCGCGCCACCTCGATCGTCACCGGGTCCTGCAGGTAGCTGTTGGCCAGGCGCTTGATCTCGGGCGAGAACGTGGCCGAGAAAAGCAGCGTGGTGCGTTGCTTGGGCAGATAGCTCAGGATGCGCTGCAGGTCAGGCAGGAAGCCGATGTCGAGCATGCGGTCGGCTTCGTCCAGCACCACGTATTCGACCTGGTTGAGCACGCAGTTCTTGGCTTCGATGTGATCCAGCAGGCGCCCTGGCGTGGCCACCAGCACCTCCACGCCCTTCTTGAGTTCGGCGGTCTGCGGCTTCATGTCCATGCCGCCAAACACCACCGTGCTGCGCAGGTTGGTGTACTTGGCGTAGAGCTTGACCTGATCGGCCACCTGGTCGGCCAGTTCGCGTGTGGGCAGCAGCACCAGGGCGCGCACGGGATGGCGGGCTGGCGAGGTGGAAGCGTTCTCGTGCTTGAGCATGCGCTGCAGCAGCGGCAGGGTGAACGCGGCGGTTTTGCCAGTGCCAGTCTGGGCGGCGCCCATCACGTCGCGGCCCTCCAGCACCACCGGAATGGCCTGTGCCTGGATCGGCGTCATGGTCTCGTAGCCCATTTCGGCCACGGCGCGCTCAATGGTGGGCGAGAGGGAAAGTTCGGAAAAGGATTGGGTCATGGACTTCAAAGTTAGCCGGGTATTGTCTCACTTTGACGACTTTTGACCCAAAAGTGCCCGGGATCTGTCAAAGCGACGTCGCTTTGAAGGTGTCGCAAGACTGCACCTGGCCGCTCTGCAAGCCCGCGTTGAACCAGCGCTGGCGCTGCGCGCTGGTGCCGTGGGTGAAGCTGTCGGGCACCACCTGGCCCTGGCTCTTGCGCTGCAAGGCATCGTCGCCAATGGCTGCGGCTGCGGTCAGTGCCTCTTCCACGTCGCCCGGCTCCAGAATCGCCTTGGACTTGTGGTTGTGGTGCGCCCAGAGGCCGGCAAAACAGTCGGCCTGCAGCTCCAGCCGAACCGACATGGCGTTGTATTCGCGCTCGCTCACACGCGAACGCAGTTTCTCCATCTGGTCGGTGATGCCCATCAGGTTCTGCACGTGGTGGCCCACCTCGTGGGCAATCACATAGGCCTGCGCGAAGTCGCCCGGGGCGCCGAGCTGGCGGCGCAAGGTCTCGTAGAAGCTCAGGTCGATGTAGACCTTCTGGTCGCCCGGGCAGTAGAACGGTCCCATGGCCGACTGGCCGGTGCCGCAGGCGGTGGGCGTGGCCCCCCGAAACAGCACCAGGCGCGGTTTCTGGTATTGCGCGCCAGCCTGCTGGAACACCTGGCCCCACACATCCTCGGTGCCGCCCAGCACGGACGCCACGAATTTGCCCATGTCGTCGCTGGGCGCCTGGGCCGGGCCCTGCGCCTGCTCCACCTGGGCCGAAGGCGCCATGTCGCCGCCACTGAGGGCACCCAGGATGGTCAGGGGGTTGATGCCGAAGATCCAGCCCGCCACCAACGCCACCGCGATGGTGCCGATCCCGATGCCGCGCCCGCGTCCTGCTCCACCCAGGCCGCCAAGTCCGCCGCCACCCGGCCGCGAGCGACGGTCTTCCACCTGGTCCGACTGGCGGTTGTTTTCCCATTTCATGCGCGGCTCCTCTGCGGCCCGAATACGGCCACAAGTATCCGCATTATGGGGGGGCGCCTCAGGCCGTTGCTGAAGGCACAGGGCCGGTCGCCCGGCCTTGAAAATCGGTCCAGCAGCGGCGGCTGAAATCGTAGAGCTTGCAGCGCCGCGCCGTGTCGAAATACCAGCGCCAGGAAAAGCGCTGCACGATGATGCGCCCGGGCAGCGCACCTTCCAGAAGTTTCTGCGCGCCCTTGAGCTTGTAGAGCGGGATGCTCATGTCCACGTGGTGTGCGGTGTGCTCCATTATGTGGTGCAGCAGCGCACCGATGCGCAGGGGGAAGGTGAGGTGCACGGTGGTGGAAACGAAGGGCGCGGCCTTCGCCCAGGCGGCCTTGTCGTCGTGCCACTGGACCGCCGTGTGGGTGTGGTGCACGTACACCACGAAGCCGATCATGGCGTTCCAGAACAGGAAGGGCACCGCGAAGCCCGTGCCCAGCAGCAACCACGGCGATTGGCCGGTGGCGAACGCAGCGCCCACCAGCGCACCGATCCACACCGCCGCCGTGGCCACCACGAAAACCCCGTCCCAGACGAACTCGGCGCGGCGCGTGCCCATGTAGGTCTTGCGCGGAAAGAACATGCGGTGCCACCACATCTCCACCAGGTAATACAGCGCCGGGCCAAAGCCGCTGCGGTAGGCGCGCTCCATGGCACGGCGAGCAGGCGACAGGGCCTCGTACTCCTCGCGGGTGAGCGGCGCCCAGACGAAATCCACGCCCTTGAGGTTGGTGTAGCCGTGGTGCACCACGTTGTGCCCCACTTCCCACAGGCTGTAGGGCGTGAGCGATGGCGCCATGGCAATGCGACCCAGCACGCGGTTCAAGCCCCGGTGCGGCGTGTAGCTCTGGTGGCAGGCGTCGTGGCCGATGATGAAGAGACGGCCGATCATGAAGCCCGCGCCCAGGCCGCACAGCAGCTTGGCCCACCACGCGCCGAGCAGCACCGTGCCGCTCATCCATGCGGCGAACACCAGCCAGTCGAACGCCAGCAGGGCGATGGCGCGCACGGTGCGGCGCTCGACAATGGGCGCGAGCCAGCCGCGAATCACCTTGCGGTGTGGCAGCGGCTGGCCAGCGGGAACGGGGTCGGGGAGTGTGAAGGAGGGAGGGAGACTGGACATGGGCCGGGATGCTAGACCCGACCTCCCCCGATGGCCTTGACGCAGGTCAAGAACCGGAAAGCCTTCAGGCCTTGGGGAGCGTCACGCCGGTCTGCCCCTGGTACTTGCCGCCGCGGTCTTTGTAGCTGACTTCGCAGACGTCGTCTGCATCGCTCTCGAAGAACAGCACCTGCGCGCAGCCTTCGCCGGCATAGATCTTGGCCGGCAGCGGCGTGGTGTTGCTGAACTCCAGCGTCACATAGCCTTCCCACTCGGGCTCGAAGGGCGTGACGTTGACGATGATGCCGCAGCGCGCGTAGGTGCTCTTGCCGAGGCAGATGGTGAGCACATTGCGCGGGATGCGGAAGTACTCCATGGTGCGCGCCAGCGCGAAGCTGTTGGGCGGGATGACGCACACGTCCTTGTTGATGTCGACGAAGCTGTTTTCGTCGAAGTTCTTCGGGTCCACCACCGTGCTGTGGATGTTGGTGAACACCTTGAATTCGGGCGCACAGCGGATGTCGTAGCCGTAGCTGCTGGTGCCATAGCTGATCACCTTGCGGCCATCCACCTCGCGCACCTGGCCGGGCTCGAAGGGTTCGATAAGGCCGTGTTGTTCGGCCATGCGGCGGATCCACTTGTCGCTTTTGATGCTCATGGGGCGCGATTGTATGCATAGGGCCCCCGCGCTCCGCCGCTGCGCGGGTCGCTGCCCCCCGAGGGGGCTGATCCGCCTTGGGGCGGCCCGGCGGCGGATCGTGCTCCGCTGAATAACCCTGCGTAGTTTGCGAATTTTCAGTAATTACTGAAAATTCAGGCTGAAGCCGCTACAGTGACGCCCATGCCGCTGCAAGACCACCTCCCCCCGCTCAACCGAGAATTCGTCGCCCACTTCGGGGAGATGGGCAGCCGCTGGGGCATCAACCGCACCGTGGGGCAGATCTACGCCCTGCTCTTCATTTCGCCCAACGCGCTCAATGCCGACGAGATTGCCGAGACGCTGGAGTTCTCGCGCTCAAACGTGAGCATGGGCTTGAAGGAGCTACAGGCGTGGCGACTGGTGCGCCTGCGCCACCAGCCGGGCGACCGGCGCGAGTACTTCGAGGCGCCGGCCGATGTGTGGGAAATCTTTCGCGTGCTGGCCGAGGAGCGGCGCCGCCGTGAGGTGGAGCCCACGCTGTCGATGTTGCGCACCGCGCTGCTGGAAACGCCCAAGACCGAGGCCGAGCGCCATGCCCAGGAGCGCATGCGGCAGATGCACGATCTGATCGACCGGCTCATGACGTGGTTTGACGACGTGCAGAAGCTCGCGCCCGAGACCGCCATGCAGCTCATGGGCATGGGCGCCACGGTGACGCGTGTGCTCGAACTCAAGGACCGTCTGACCGGCAAGGGTGCGCGAGGCGCGCGGCCCGAGAAGCTGCCCGACGCCGCCTGAACCGGAGATCAACCCCATGGACGCCCTGATCCTCTCCCGCATCCAGTTCGCCGCCAACATCAGCTTTCACATCCTGTTCCCCACCATCACCATCGCGCTGTGCTGGTTCCTGGTGTTTTTCCGGCTGCGCTTCCTCAAGACGCGCGACCCGGCCTGGGAAGAGGCCTACTACTTCTGGACCAAGGTGTTCGCGCTGACCTTCGCGCTAGGCGTGGTGTCGGGCATTGTCATGAGCTTCCAGTTCGGCACCAACTGGCCGGGCTTCATGGAAAAGACCGGCAACATCTCGGGCCCGCTGCTGGGCTATGAAGTGCTCACCGCTTTCTTCCTGGAGGCCAGCTTCCTGGGCATCATGCTGTTCGGCCGTGGGCGTGTGAGCGAGCGTGTGCACCTGGCTGCCACCATGCTGGTCGCGTTCGGCACCACCATGTCGGCGTTCTGGATCCTGAGCCTGAATTCGTGGATGCAGACACCCGCCGGGTTCGAGATCGTGGATGGCAAGTTCATTCCGGTCGACTGGCTCGCCGTGGTGTTCAACCCTTCGTTCCCCTACCGCTTCGCGCACAAGCTGCTGGCCTCCACACTCACCGCGTCCTTCCTCATCGCTGGCCTGTGCGCCTGGCAGCTGCTCAAGGGCAGCGCCACGCACGGCACGCACAAGGCGCTGCGCACGGCCCTGGTTGCCGCCGCGGTGGCCATGCCGCTGCAGTTCGTGGCTGGCGACATGCATGGTCTGAACACGCTGGAGCACCAGCCCGCCAAGATCGCTGCGCTCGAAGGCATCTGGCACACCGAGAAGAGCGCGCCGCTCACGCTGTTCGGCATTCCCGACGAAGCGGCACGCACCACGCACTACGCCGTGAAGATTCCGAAGATGGCGAGCCTGATCCTGGCGCACGACATGGACGCGGAGCTGAAGGGCCTGAACGAATTTCCCGGCGCGCATCCGCCGGTGGCGCCGATCTTCTGGGCGTTCCGCGTGATGGTGGGCGTGGGTTCTCTGATGCTGGTGGTGGCCTGGTGGGGTGCCTGGATGCTCTGGCGCCAGCGCAGGGAAGGTGCGCACCCCGATGGCCGCGTGAAGCTGCCGCGCCCGCTGTTGTGGACGCTGGCGGGCATGACCTTCTCGGGCTGGCTGGCCACGCTCGCGGGCTGGTATGTCACCGAAATCGGCCGCCAACCCTTCGTCGTCTACGGTCACCTGCGCACGGCGGATGTGGCCACACAGATCGCGCCGCCCATGATCGCGCTCACGCTCACGGCCTACCTCATCGTCTATGGGCTGCTGCTCATCACCTATGTGGGCGTGCTCAAGTACATGGCCGAGCATCCTTTCAAGCACGCACCCGAAGCCCCGGCCGGCGCGGCGCTCGGCAAGGCGGGCGTCTGATCAAGGGGAACACCACATGACCACCTGGGCCGAAATCCTGCCTCTGATCTTTCTCGCCGTGATGGGCCTGGCGCTGCTCGCGTACGTCATCCTCGACGGCTACGACCTCGGCGTGGGCCTGCTGCTGCCGCTGGCGCAGAGCAAGGAAGAGAAAGACACCATGATCTCCAGCATCGGCCCGTTCTGGGACGCCAACGAGACCTGGCTGGTGCTGGGGGTGGGCGTGCTGCTGGTGGCCTTCCCCATGGCACACGGCCTGGTGCTGCAGGCGCTGTACCTGCCGGTGGCGGTGATGCTGATCGGCCTGATCCTGCGCGGCGTGGCGTTCGACTTCCGAGTGAAGGCGCCCACGAAATACGTGCCGTTCTGGAACCGCTCGTTCTTCGTGGGTTCGCTGCTGGCGAGCAGCTCGCAAGGCTGGATGCTGGGCAGCTACATCACGGGGTTCGACAGCGGCTGGATCGGCCTGGCGTTCAGCCTGGGCATAGCGATCACGCTGCCGGCAGCGTATGTGTTGCTCGGCGCGGGCTGGCTGATCATGAAGACCGAGGGTGAACTGCAGGCGCACGCGGTGCGCTGGGCAGCCCGCGTGTTGTGGCCCATGGGTTTTGCGCTGGTGGCCATCTCGGCGGCGACACCGCTGGTGAACCCCGGCGTGGTGGCGAAATGGTTCAGCGTGCCGGAGGTGTTCGGCCTGATGCCGATTCCGCTGAGCTGCGCCATCGCCTTCTTCGCGGTGCGCTGGGTGGTGACGCACCCGAACGTGGTGAAGGCGGGCTACGGCTGGGTGGTGTTTGCGGCCACGGTGCTGATCTTCATCCTGGCCTTCTTCGGTCTGGCTTACAGCATCTTTCCGGACATCGTGATCGGCCGCATGACAGTGTGGGAAGCCGCCATTTCCACCGAGTCGCTCACCGTCGTGTTCGTGGGTGTGGCGATCACCTTGCCGGTGATCATCGTGTACACGATCTACATGTACCGGGTGTTCTGGGGGAAAGCGCGGGCCTTGACGTATACGTAGCCCCCCTGCGCCGCTGTTGCGGCTTCCCCCCTCTCTGGCGCGCCTTCGGCACTTGGAGGGGGGGACGGCATCTCGGGTCGGCGGAGCCGGACCCTTGTTGCCCCTGGTAGTCGACGGGGCGACCTTACTGTCCGGCGATCACCGTGCGTTCGACGACCCGGTCATCTCCCAGAACAATCAACGCAAACAGCAATTCATCCAGACTGCTGGCCTGCGACGTCTTGCGCGCCAGCAAAGGCGTGGCCTGCGGATCGAGCACCACAAAATCGGCCTCGTTGCCCGGTTGCAGATTCCCCACCACACCTTCAAGACCCAAAGCCCTCGCGGCACCCGCCGTGTGCTGCCACCACAACTGCCCCGGTGTGAGGCTCAGGCCGGTCTTGGTGTGGCCCTCTCGGCCCACGCAGTACGCGGCCAGCATGGTGTGAAAGGGCGAAAAACTGGTGCCGCCACCGACATCGCTCGCCAGCCCATAGCCCATGCCCGCCGCGTTCGCCGCTGCGTAGTCGAAGAACCCGCTGCCCAGGAACAGGTTGCTCGTCGGGCTCACCGCCGCCACCGTGGCAGTGCGCGCCATCAGCTCGCGGTCGGCCTGGTCCAGATGGATGCAGTGGGCGTACACCGCGCGCTTTCGGAGCAACCCGAAGTCGTCGTACACGCCCAGGTAACTGCGCGAGTCGGGAAACAGCTCCGCCGCCCAGCGCACCTCGTCGCGGTTTTCCGCCACATGCGACTGGATCCACACGTCGCCGTACTTCGCCGCCAGTTCCCCCGCTCCGCGCAATTGCGCCGGCGTGCTGGTGGGCGCAAAGCGCGGCGTGATCGCGTAGCCCAGGCGGTCCACACCGTGCCAGCGCTGAATCAACGATTCGGTGTCGATCAGGCTCTGCTCGGTCTCATCGCGCACGCCGTCCGGGCTGTGCCGGTCCTGCAGCACCTTGCCGGTGATGAAGCGCAGGCCGCGAGCGCGCGCCGCCTCGAACGCTGCGTCCACCGAGGCGGGGTGCGAGGTGGCGAATGTGAGCGCCGTGGTCACGCCGTGGCGCGCGAGTTCGTCGAAGAAGAAGCCCGCCACCTCGCTCGCATGCTCGGGGTCGGAGAAACGCGTCTCGTGCGGAAATGTGTAGTTTTCCAGCCAGGGCAACAGGCCCGCTGCCGGCGCACCAATCACATCGGTTTGCGGGTAGTGAACATGCATGTCCACAAACCCCGGTGCAATCAGCTTGCCGCGGAGGTCTTCCACCGAGACGCCGGGAAAGTTCCCGATCAGCGTGTCGTGGTCGCCCACCGCACGCACCACACGCCGACCTTGAGCATCGGGGCCCACCACGAGCAGGCCATCGGCCTCGTACACGGGGCTCTGATCGTCGGCAAAACGGAGGATGGCGGCGCGGTAGGCTCTCATTTGAACGAGCTTAACGCCTCATGCGCGCGACGGCATAACGCCCTGCCGATAGGACCCATACCGCCGCCGAGGGTCAACGGTCTACAGAACCCTGCACGCCTTCCACCAGCCAGTTCATGCCGAGAATCTGCGCGTCGCTCAGGCCCTGCCCGGCTTCGATCACGGTCTTGCCCTGGTTGTCGCGCACCGGCGCGGTGCGCGCTGCGGCGAACACCGGCCATCTGCCCGCAGCCATGTCGGCCTGGCGCGCCAGCACTTCGTCGCGCACGGC
Organism: Hydrogenophaga sp.; assembly: GCF_050250835.1. GTDB lineage: Bacteria > Pseudomonadota > Gammaproteobacteria > Burkholderiales > Burkholderiaceae_C > Hydrogenophaga. The sequence continues at coordinate 240,474 of NZ_JBFWNX010000001.1, forward strand.
GGCGGGCACCTTGCTGCCGAAGGCATCGACGCGGATCATCCCGTCTTTCACGCCGCCCCACACCCTGCCGCTTTGCCAGGTGCCGTCCAGCACCGCCTGCACGCGGCGTGTGTAGTAGTCGCCCCAGAGGTGCGTGACCGCCACCACCTGCGCATCGGGTGCGACCTTGCGCATGTCGGAGTGGTAGGCCACAGCCAGCTTGCCGCGCTCCTGCGCGGCGGTCATCACGGCGGTGGAGCCAGTGTGGAAGGCCAGCACTTCGGCGCCCTGGTTCATCAGCGTCATGGCGGCATCGCGCTCGCGCGGCGGGTTGAACCACTCGCCCAGCCACACCACCTTCACCGTGGCACGTGGATTCACCGAGCGCATGCCCAGCGTGAAGGCGTTGATGCCCTGGATCACTTCCGGAATGGGAAAGCCCGCCACATAGCCGGCCTGCGTGGCCATGCGGCCGGCGGCCACACCGGCCAGGTAACGACCTTCGTAGTAGCGCGCATTGGCCGTGGCCACGTTGGGCGCCGTCTTGTAGCCGGTGACGGACTCGAACTTCACGTCCGGAAACTCGCGAGCCACTTTCAGCGTGGGTTCCATGTAGCCGAAGCTGGGCGTGAAGATGATGCGGTGACCCTGTTGCGCCAGATCGCGGATCACGCGCTCGGCGTCCGCGCCTTCGGGCACGTTCTCCACATAGCGCGTCTCCACCCGGTTACCCAGCGCGGCCTGCACCGCGAGGCGCCCCTGCTCATGCTGACGCACCCAGCCGGCATCGGTGAGCGGCGCCACATAGACGAAGCCGACCTTCAATGGTGGCGGCGACGTCTGTGCCCGGGTGATGGACAGGGGAGATAAAAAGCTGGCAACTGCCAGCACGCACAAGGCGCGCCGGGTCACGAGGTTTTTGTACATGGTGTTCCTCTACATGGCTTCCGTGAATGAAAAAGCGAGCCGGGGAAGCACCGGGCTCGCTGGGCGCAGATTTTACCCGGGGTCGCCTGTCACCAGTTCGTAAGCCGAGCTGCGTCCGCCCTCCTCAGTCTTGCGCAACGCACCGAGAGACACGAGATGCTGGATATCGCGCAACGCGGTGTCCGACGAACATCGGGTCAGTCTGGCCCACTGCCCACTGGTCAGACGTCCCTCCATACCGTCGAGCACGCGGTTCAGCATGGCGACCTGTCGATCGTTGAGCGGTGTTTGCGCCCAGCGCTGCCAGAAGGAAGCCTTCTGCAACACCGAATCCAGCGTCGCGTGCGCGCTGTCAATGGCTCGCCTCAAGGTCGTGATGAACCACGCAAGCCATTCCGTCACATCCAGTCGGCCCCGTTGCGTGCGCTCCAACACCTGGTAATAGGCCTTGCGCTCACGCTGTATCTGCGCAGAAAGGCTGTAGAAGCGCTGCGGGCTGCCGTCGCCACGGGCCAGGAACAAGTCGCCCACGGCGCGCGCGATGCGGCCATTGCCATCGTCGAAAGGATGCAACGTGACGAACCACAGGTGCGCCAGACCTGCCTTGATGACGGAAGACTCGCCCGTGGAGGCATTGGCCCACGCCAGGAATTCGCCCATCTCCCGCTCCAGCCGCTGCGCGGGCGGCGCTTCGAAGTGAACCCGCTGTCGCTGCACAGGCCCGGACACCACCTGCATGGCGCCGCTGGCATCGTTGCGCCATGCGCCCACCCGGATTCGGGTGAGTGAGCCAAAACCCGTGGGGAACAAGGCCGCATGCCAGCCAAACAGCCGCTCGGCGCTCAAGGGCGCCTGGCAATTTCCTGTGGCGTCCAGCACCATGTCGACCACACCGTCCACATGCCGGTCGGCTGGCGCGAGCGCGCCAATGTCCACACCGAGACGACGTGCAACGGACGAACGCACGGAATCCTCATCGAGTTGCTCACCTTCGATGGCGCTGGTCTTGAGCACATCGTCGGTCAAGGCACTCAGCGCGGCGCGGTCGCGCGAGGCAGGCCCTGCATCGGCCATGCGCCCCAGCAGCAAGCCCTGGGCGCGGCTCACCTCGCCCACGGATTCACTCAATGCCGGGAGATCGTAGTGAAGCGCCGGCCAGTCGGGTGACTGCCAGACATAACGGACATCGGGTCTGTATTCGCCGCTTTTCATGCGGCGATTATGCCGCCATTCGCCGCAAGCCGCCCGTATTCACCGCAGAATATGCGGCGAATAGCACGCGCATTCGCCGCACGCGCTTCAGCCGCTGATGGCGGCATCCAGCATGGCGGTCATTTCTTCGCGGCGCGTCTCATTCACAAAGCTCGCCTCGATGCTGTTGCGGGCCAGGGTGATCACGTCTTCGCGCGAGAGCTGCAATGCCTGCACGGTCTGCACGAAGTTGGCGTTCATGTAGCCACCAAAGTAGGCCGGGTCGTCGCTGTTGACGGTGGCGCACAGGCCGGCGTCGAGCAGGCGCTTCATGGGGTGATCCGTCAAGTCGCTCACCACGCAGAGCTTGAGATTGGAGAGCGGGCACACGGTGAGCGGCATGCGGCGGCGGGCGAGTTCGGCGACGAGCTTCGGGTCTTCCAGGCTGCGCACACCGTGGTCGATGCGCTCGGTCTTCAGGTCGTTGAGCGCTTCCCAGATGTAGTCGGGCGGTCCTTCCTCGCCCGCGTGGGCCACGATCCGCAGATCCAGCTCTCGACAACGAGCGAACACGCGCGAGAACTTCGAGGGTGGGTGCCCCACTTCGCTGGAATCGAGGCCCACGCCGATGAAGTGCGAGCGGTAGGGCAAGGCGGCCTCCAGTGTGGCGAACGCGTCTTCTTCGCTGAGGTGGCGCAGGAAGCAAAGGATGAGTTCGGCACTCATGCCCAGCTCACCGCGTGCACGTTCGCAGGCGCTGGCCAGGCCCTGGATGACGGTGGCCATGGGCACGCCGCGCGAGGTGTGGGTCTGCGGGTCGAAGAACACTTCGCTGTGCACCACGTTGTCGGCCCTGGCGCGCAGGAAGTAGGCCCAGGCCATGTCGTGAAAATCGGCCTCGTGCAGCAGCACGCTGGCGCCGGCGTAGTAGATGTCCAGGAAGCTCTGCAGGTCGGTGAAGGCGTAGGCCGCGCGCAGGGCTTCCACGCTGGCGTAGGGCAGTGCGAGCCCATTGCGCTCGGCCAGCGCGAAGATCAGTTCGGGTTCCAGCGAGCCTTCGATGTGGATGTGCAGCTCAGCCTTGGGGATGGCGGTGGCCAGTTCGGCGGCGGTGGTCATGTTCTCTCCCGTGTTCAACACGTGCCCAGCGAAATGCCCAGGCGTTTCAGGTACCGGCGGTACGCGCTGGAGACGCGGTCCGCCGGGCCGTGCACTTCGGTGACCGGCGCCAGCCGGCCCACCGGCAAGGCGCGCGGTGTCTGTGATTCCACCACAGGCCGGTCCTGCGAAAACACGGCGTCCTGGAATTCGCGCAGGGCTTCGTCACTGGAGCCGTCGCCCTGCGTGGCCATGGCGAACCAGGCGGTGCAACTCTCGTGCCCGTCGGGTCGCACGAAGAGCGCAATGGCGTTGCTCACCGGGTCACCTTCCGCCGCATCCTTGCGCAGGATGGCCGCAAAGGGATGGGGCACGGTGTAGCGGTAGGCGATCCAGGCTCCGCCCTCGGCACCGGCGTAAGCGCGCGGTTGCCAGGCGCGTGCGCCGTTCACCTGCACGCCATCGACGCCCTCTTCCACCTGGCCAATGCCCACCTGCGCATGGCTTCGCTCCCCGAGCCATCCTTCGTGCACGAAGCCGAAATGGCTGAGGTCCAGAAAGTTTTCCACCAGGCGTGGTGCGCTGGTGTTGAGTTCGTAGGGGCCGCACAGCACCTGACGCCAGGCCGGGTTGTCACCGGGCTCGAACATCGGCAGATCCGGCAGGGCTTGCGTGGGTTGGCCGAGGCGCACCCACACCAGGCCATAGCGCTCGCGCGCTTCATGCACCGTGGCCACATGGCTGGCGGGCGGATCGAACTCCGGCGCAGCCGGCACATGCTTGCATCGACCACCGGCTTCAAACTGCCAGCCGTGGTACGGGCATTCCAGCCGCGCACCGTGCAAGCCGATGAGCACACGGCCCAGCGAAAGGCTGGCGCCCCGGTGCGGGCAGCGGTCGGCCCAGGCATGCACCTGGCTGGTGCCGTGGGTGTGCTCGCGCCAGAGCACGAGCCGCTGGCCGAGAAGGGTGCAGCCCAGGGGTTCGTCGCGCAGTTCGTGCGCGGCGATGACCGGGTGCCAGAGTTGCTGTTCGATCACTTGCTTTCCATCCTGCAAATCCGCGCGGGGCTCTCACCCTCCTTCGACAAGCTCAGGACAGGCCAAGCCTCTCCCTGAGGGAGAGGGCGCAACTCCCCTTCGACCCAACGAAAAAGGGCCACCCGGAGGCAGCCCTTTGTCCAGAGGTACCGCGGAACCGGCTCCGCCGGGCCGCAGGTACCGCCCCCTTGAGGGAGTCGCGCGAAGCGCGGCGGGGGTGAGCTTAATTGGGCACTTTGCCTTCAACGCCCTTGACGTAGAACTTCACGCCGCCGAGGAATTTGTCGTCAGCAACCGCGTCCTTGGCCAGAACTTCCTTGCCATCCTGGCCCAGGATCGGGCCCTTCCAGATGTTGTAGGTGCCAGCCTTCAGGCCTGCACGCACTTCATCGACCTTGGCCTTGGCCTCGGCGGGCACGTCTTCGGCCACGGAGACCATGTCGATAGCGCCTTCCTTCACGCCCCACCACACGCCACCGGTGGACCAGGTGCCTTCCAGCACGTCCCTGGTGGCCTTGATGTAGTAAGGCGCCCAGTTGATCACGGCCGAGCCCAGGTGGGCCTTGGGGCCGTAGGCGGTCATGTCCGAGTCCCAGCCGAAGGCGCGCTTGCCCAGCTTTTCGGCGGTCTGCAGCACGGCCGACGAGTCGGTGTTCTGCATCAGCACGTCGGCGCCGCCGTTGATCAGCGAGGTGGCGGCTTCGGTTTCCTTCGGCGGGTCGAACCAGCCGTTCACCCAGACCACCTTGGTCTTGACCTTGGGGTTCACCGACTGCGCGCCCAGCGTGAAACTGTTGATGTTGCGGATCACTTCAGGAATTGGAATCGAGGCCACCACGCCCAGCGTGTTGGTCTTGGTCATGCTGCCCGCGATGATGCCGGCCATGTACGCACCTTCATACGTGCGGCTGTCGTAGGTGCGCATGTTCTCGGCGGTCTTGTAGCCGGTGGAGTGCTCGAACTTCACGTCCTTGAAATCGGGCGCGACCTTGAGCATGGGTTCCATGTAGCCGAAGGTGGTGCCGAACACCAGCTTGTTGCCCTGGCTGGCCATGTCGCGCAGCACGCGCTCGGCATCGGCGCTCTCGGGCACGTTCTCCACGAAGCTGGTGACCACCTTGTCGCCGAACTCCTTCTCCACCGCCTTGCGGCCGTTGTCGTGGGCAAAGGTCCAGCCACCATCGCCCACCGGGCCGACATAGGCAAACGCGATCTTCAGCGGCTCAGGCTTCGGTGCCGGGGCGGCGGCCGGAGCCGGCGCGGAAGCAGCGGCGGGCGCAGCGGCCTCTTCCTTCTTGCCGCAGCCGATCAGCACGGCGCTGGTCAACGCGGTCAACGCGGCAACCTTCATCAGGGAGCGTTTGTTCAGGTCTGTCATGGATGAACCTTTGGATTGGTGGTAGGGGTAAGGGTTTAAGCGAACTGACACATCTTAATGAATTGCGAACCGCAAAACATCGGGACAAGGAGAGAAACGGCGGCACGAGGCATGGACGCTTCCGGAGAGAAGTCGGGACGCCGCCGGGCCGCCCCCAAGGCAGGCCCAGCCCCCTCGAGGGGCAGCGACCCGCGCAGCGGCGGAGCGTGGGGGCAAGAAGGCCGAAGTGCCGGGCCGCCCCAAGCGAGGCCAGCCCCCTCGGGGGGCAGCGACCCGCGCAGCGGCGGAGCGTGGGGGCAAGAAGGCCGAAGTGCCGGGCCGCCCCAAGCGAGGCCAGCCCCCTCGGGGGGCAGCGACCCGCGCAGCGGCGGAGCGTGGGGGTCCACATTCAGGCACCCGGGTAGAAGGGTTTTCCGATCGAAGTCGGCATGTTGATCCTTATCCAGGTCGGGTTGCGGGAGATCAGCACCAGCACGACGATGGTGGCCACGTAGGGCATCATCGTCAGGAACTGGCTGGGCACGTTCACGCCAATGCCCTGCAGGTGGAACTGCAGCATGGTCACGCCGCCGAACAGATAGGCACCCAGCAGAACACGGGCCGGGCGCCAGGTGGCAAATGTGGTGAGGGCCAGCGCAATCCAGCCCTTGCCGGCGATCATGCCCTCCACCCACAGCGGCGTGTACACGGTGGACACGTACGCACCCGCGAGTCCGCACAGCGCGCCACCGGCCATCACCGCCATCAGGCGGATGCGGCGCACCGGGTACCCCAGCGCGTGCGCCGATTCCGGGCTCTCGCCCACGCTGCGCAACACCAGGCCCGAGCGTGTGCGGTACAGGAACCAGATCAGCCCCAGCACCAGCGCCACGCAGGCGTACACCATGGGGTGGTGGCGGAACAGCGCGGGGCCGATCAGTGGAATGTCGCCGAGCAGCGGAATCGCGAAGCGGGTTTGCTCGGGCAGTTTTTCCTGCACGTAGCTGCTGCCCGCAAACGCCGAAAACCCCGCACCGAACAGGCTGAGCGCCAGGCCGGTGGCGTACTGGTTGGTGTTGAGCCAGATCACCAGGCCGCCGAAGATGGCCGCGAGCAAAGCGCCCGCGCCCATCCCGGCCAGAAACCCCAGCGTGGTGCTGCCGGTGTGCACCACGGTGGCGAAACCAGCGAGCGCAGCGCACAGCATCATGCCCTCGGCACCCAGGTTGACGATGCCGGCCTTCTCGTTGATCAACAGGCCCAGCGAGGCAATGGCCAGCACGGTGCCCGCGTTGAGCGAGGCGGCGAATAGCAGTGCGATGGATTCCATATCAATAGACCTTGTCGTTCAACGTGAATGGGCTTCCGCCGGGCCGCCCCAAGGAAGGCCCACGCCTGCCTGGGGGGCAGCGACCCGCGAAGCGGTGGAGCGTGGGGGCAGTCATTTCTTCCACACGAGGCGGTAGGCAATGAGCGTGTCGCAGGCCAGCAGCGCAAACAGCAGCAGGCCCTGGAACACCCCGGTGATCGACTTGGGCAAGCCCAGGCGCGATTGCGCGAGCTCGCCGCCGATGTAGAACATGCTCATGAGGATGGCCGAGAACACGATGCCCACCGGGTGCAGCCGCCCCACGAAGGCGACGATGATGGCCGCGAAGCCGTAACCCGCCGGCACATACGGCGTGAGCTGGCCAATGGGCCCGGCCACTTCCAGCGCACCGGCCAGGCCGGCGGCGCCGCCCGAGGTGAGCAGCGCGATCCACAGCGCCTTGCGCGAGGAGAAGCCCGCATAGCGCGCCGCCGCCGGTGCCAGGCCACCCACCAGTTGCGCATAGCCCGAGTAGGTACGGAACAGAAACACCCACACCGCAGCCACGCCGGCGAGCGCCAGCAGCAGGCCGATGTTCACGCGCGATCCGCTCATCAGCCGCGGAATCTGTGTCACCGACTCGAAGGTCTTGGTCTGAGGAAAGTTGTAGCCCTGCGGGTCCTTCCACGGTCCATACACCAGGAAGTTCAGCACCTGCACCGCCACGTACACCAGCATCAGGCTGACCAGGATCTCGTTGGCGTTGAAGCGGTCGCGCAGCAGCGCCGTGATGCCGGCCCACAGCATGCCGCCCAGCACACCGGCCGCCAGCACCGCGGGCACGATCCACATCCCCGTGTCTTTGGTGGCCAGCAGCGCCATGCCACCGGCGCAGATGGCACCGACGATGTACTGTCCCTCGGCGCCGATGTTCCACACGTTGGAGCGGAAACACACCGCCAGCCCCAGCGCGATGATGAGCAACGGCGTGGCCTTGACCATGAGTTCCGAGAGCGCGTACGTGCTCTTGATGGGTTCCCAGAAAAACACCTGCAGTCCGCGCACCGGGTCCTTGCCGAGCACCGCGAAAAGAATGACCCCGACCACCACCGTGATAAGCAGCGCCAGCAACGGGGATGCGTAGCCCCAGCGCGCCGAGGGCTGGGGACGAACTTCAAGCCGCAGCATGGGCGGTCTCCTCTTTGTGGTGTTCTGTCGATGTGTCCCACAGGCCTGACATCCATTCGCCGATGCGCTCGATGGTCGCGTCCTTGCGGTCCATGCTGGGCGAGAGGCGGCCCTTGGCGATCACGTGCAGGCGGTCGCTGATCTCGAAGAGTTCGTCGAGCTCTTCGCTGACCACCAGCACCGCGCAACCCGCGTCGCGCAGCGCCAGGATCTGGCCGCGAATCTGCGCCGAGGCGCCCACGTCCACACCCCAGGTGGGCTGGCTCACGATGAGCAGCTTGGGTTTGGCTTCGATCTCGCGGCCGACAATGAATTTCTGCAGGTTGCCGCCCGAGAGCGACTTGGCCGCCGCGTCCGGCCCGTTGGCCTTCACGTTGTAGCGAGCGATCACGTCAGCAGCCTGCTTTTTCAGCGCGCTCACCTTGATCCAGCCCCCTGCACCCAGCGCGTCACGCCGCGATAGCAGCAGGTTGTGGGCCAGCGAGAGGGTGGGCACGGCACCGCGCCCCAGGCGTTCCTCGGGCACGAAATGCTGGCCCAGCGCGCGGCGCTTGCCCGGCCCGTAGCGTGAAGCGTCCTGACCACCCACGCGGATGCTGCCTGCGGGAGCGCGGCGGTCTTCGCCGGAGAGCGCATAGAGCAGTTCGCTCTGCCCGTTGCCCGACACCCCGGCAATGCCTACCACCTCGCCGGCGCGCACGGTGAGCGCGACGTCGTGAAGCTGTGTGCCGAAGGGATCGTCGCTGGCGAGCGTAAGGCCGCTGACCTCCAGCACGGTCGCGCCCGCGTGCAGCTCGCGCACATCCAGCGCGGGCGGCTCGGCGCCGATCATCAGGCGCGAGAGCGAGGCGTTGCTTTCCTGGCGCGGGTCGCACACACCGGTGACCTTGCCGCCGCGCAGCACGGTGCAGGCGTTGCACAGTTCGCGGATTTCGTGCAGCTTGTGACTGATGTAGAGAATGCTGCAGCCTTCCGAAGCGAGCTTGCGCAGCACCACGAAGAGCTTTTCCACCGCCTGCGGCGTGAGCACCGAAGTGGGTTCGTCCAGGATCAGCAGTTGCGGATTCGTCAGCAGCGCACGGATGATCTCCACCCGCTGCATCTCGCCCACGCTGAGCGTGTGCACCGGGCGCGCGGGGTCGATGTCCAGCCCATATTCGGCGGCCTTGGCGGTGATGCTCGCAGCCACCGCCGGCAGGCTCAGCGATTTGTCCAGCCCCAGCCACACGTTTTCGGCCACGGTGAGCGTGTCGAACAGGCTGAAGTGCTGAAACACCATGCTGATGCCCAGCGCGCGTGCTTCCTGCGGATTGCGGATGTGAACCGGCTTGCCGTTGAACATCACCGAACCTTCATCGGGCTTGACCGAGCCGTAGATGATCTTCATCAGGGTGGACTTGCCGGCGCCGTTCTCGCCGAGCACCGCATGCACCTCGCCGGGCTGCACGGTGAGCGAGACACCGCTGTTGGCCACTACACCGGGATATCGCTTGGTGATGCCGCTCAGTTGAAGTCGATGGGTGGTCATGTGTCTCCTTTTTTCGGGTGGGGTCAGGACTCGGCGTCCAGCCGCTTGAGCGAAGCGGCGACCGTCTTGATCTGCTCGCGCAGCCAGCGTGCCGCGTTGGATGCATGCGTGCGTTCATGCCAGAGCTGGTAGTACATCATCCGGGGAAACTCCACCGGGCTGGGCAGCACCTTCACCGGCAGCACGCCGGTGAATCGCTCGCAGTACTGGCGCCCGGTGGTCAGCACCAGCAGGCTGCCTGCCACCATCGCGGGAATCAATCCGAAATGCGGGCAGCGCGCTGTGATGTTGCGCACCAGGCCGAGGCTGGCCAGGTGATCGTCGATGAAGCCGCGCGCGCCGGGGTGGGTGGGCGTGGGTGCGATGTGCTCGGCGCCCAGCCAGGCCTCCACGTCCCAGCCGCGCCGCGCGGCGGGGTGCTGGTTGGACACCAGGCACACCACCTCGTCGCCGAACAGGCGGCCCAGGTGCAGGTCGTCCGGCGGCTGCGCCCAGTTGCCAATCACCACGTCCACGTCGCCCTGGGCCAGGTGGTTGCGGTAATCCGAATCTCGCGAGAGCGGGTGGATGTCAATCGGGCAATGCGGGGCCAGGCTCTTGATCTGCGTGACGAGCTGCGGGAGGAACAGCGGGTCCAGGTAGTCGCTGGCGGCCAGGCTGAAGCTGTGGTGAGCGGTGGCGGGGTCGAAGCTGCGAGCGTCGGAGAACAGCACCTCCGCGCTGCGCAGGATGTCGGCCGCCGGTTCGATCATGCGCAGGCCTGCCACCGTGGGCACCATGCCCGAGCCCGAACGCACCAGAAGGGGATCTCCGGCGAGTTCGCGCAGGCGTTTCAGGGCTGCGCTTACCGCCGGCTGGTACATGCCCAGGCGCAGCGCCGCACGCGAGACGCTGCGCTCGGTGAGCACGGTGTGCAGCACGCGAATCAGGTGCAGGTCTATCTTGTCGAACATGGCCCCGTATTTCATACCGGTGTCATATGCTGGTGAATGGTGTTTTGGGCATTCTGGACATATGGCTGAGCATATGTTGTGCCATGGGGTCGGCGCTATGCTGGCGCGCATGACACCCCAAAAATCAGCACAAACCCTGACCTTCCTGCGGCGCGGCCAGCCCGTAACGCTGCACCACGTCGCCCCCGACCGGACCCTGCTGGAGGTGCTGCGGGAGGATCTGCACTGCACCGGCACCAAGGAAGGCTGCGGCGAAGGCGACTGCGGCGCCTGCACCGTGGTGCTGGGCGAGGCGGTGGGCGGCAGCAAGCTGGAATACAAGGCCACCAACAGCTGCATTCGGCTGGCGCATTCGGTTCAGGGGCTGGCGGTGTGGACCGCCGAAGACATTGCCGCCCCCGGCGGCGAGCTGCACCCCGCGCAAGAGGCCATGGTGCAGTGCCACGGCAGCCAGTGCGGCTTTTGTACCCCGGGCTTTGTCATGAGCCTGTTTGGCATGTACCAGAACACGAAAGGCGGCAAGGGCATCGACCGCACCCAGGCACAGGTGGAGCTTTCGGGCAACCTGTGCCGCTGCACCGGCTACCGCCCCATTCTGGATGCGGCGCAGCAGATGGGCGCCCTGCCCCTGCCGGCCGGCTGCGGCGTGGACGAAGCCGCCACCGTGACCGCGCTGAAGAAACTCCAGCCCGCGCCGGCCGACAACTACCTGCGCCCCGCCACGCTGAAAGCGCTACTGCAGGCCCGCGCCACGAACCCCAAAGCCCAGGTGGTGGCCGGCTGCACCGACGTGGGCTTGTGGGTCACCAAGATGCACAAGCGTTTCGAGCAGGTGCTGGACGTGACGGCCGCCAGCGAGCTGCGCCGCGTGGAAAACTACCCGCACCACATCGCCATCGGCGCCGCCGTCACTTTGACCGACGCCTACGCCGCCTTGGTGAGCGAGCGCCCACCACTCAAGACCTTCGCCCAGCGCTTCGCCGGTCTGCCGGTGCGCAACTCGGGCACGCTGGGCGGCAATGTGGCCAACGGTTCGCCCATTGGGGATTCGATGCCGCTGCTGATTGCGCTGGGGGCCAACGTGGTGCTGATGCGCTGGGATGCAAAACGCGGCGCCATCACCCACCGGGAAATGCCTCTGGAGGATCTGTACACCGGGTACCGGCAGAACGTGATGAAGGCGGATGAGCTGCTTTGCTGGATCAAGGTGCCTCGGCCCGTGAAGGGTGAGACGGTCAAGGTCTACAAAATCAGCAAACGCTTCGACGACGACATCTCCGCCGTCTGCCTGGCCATCCGCATGACGGTGGAAGGCGGCACCGTGAAAGCCGTGTCCATCGGCGCTGGCGGCGTGGCCGCCACACCCGCGCGGGCTCGCCAGACCGAAGCCGCCCTGCTCGGCCAGCCCTGGACCGCCGACACCGTGATGGCCGCCACCGCCGCGCTGCGCGCCGAGTTCCAGCCCATTTCCGACATGCGCGCCAGCGCGGCCTACCGGCACGTCGTGCTGGGCAACCTGTTTCAGCGATTCTGGCTGGAGAGCCAGGGCCTGGACCGCATCAACCTGGAAAGCCTGACCGCATCCGACCTGGAGGCTTTGGCATGAACGCACGCGACAAGAACACGGCCGATACGCCGGTGGTGATGTCTTCGCGGGGGGACGCAGTGGCGGAAACCTCCCCAACGCCGGGCAAGACCTCCGCGCGGGCCCTTCGACAAGCTCAGGGCGAACGGGAGAAGTCCGTCCGGGCCGAGGCCACCACCGTTCGGGTTGAGCCTACCTCCGTTCGGGCTGAGCCTACCTCCGTTCGGGCTGAGCCTGTCGAAGCCCTCACCAACCCTTCGACAAGCTCAGGGCGAACGGGCGGGACAAGCTCAGGGCGAACGGGCGGGATGAGCTCAGTGCGAACGGGCGGAATGAGCTCAGTACAAACGGGCGGGGTGGGCTCAGCGCAAACGGCATTGCGCGCGGCCGGCGTCTCCCGCTTCCACGAAAGCGCCCGTGCCCAGGTGGCCGGCGGCGCCACCTACATCGACGACATCCCCGAGGTGCGCGGCACGCTGCACGCCGCCCCGGTATGTTCGCCCGTAGCGCACGGCAAGCTGCACGGGCTGGACGCCTCCGCCGCACTGGCGGTGCCCGGCGTGCGTGGCGTCTTCTGCGCAGCCGACATTCCAGGCGACTCGATGCTGGCCGCCTTTGCGCACGACGAACCCGTGTTCGCCACCGACACCGTACAGTTCCTCGGCCAGGTGGCCGCGCTGGTGGTGGCCGACGATGTCATGACTGCGCGCCGCGCTGCCCGGCTGGTGAAGTTCAACATCGAACCCCTGCCCGCCGTCATCAGCGTGCATGAGGCGCACGCGTTGCAGAGCTACGTTCTGCCACCGGTGCACGTGAAGCGCGGCAACGCTGCGGCCGCCCTCGCCCGAGCCCCCCAGAAAATCGAAGGCAACTTCGAGATTGGCGGCCAGGAGCATTTCTATCTCGAAGGCCAGGTGGCCTACGTGTTGCCACTGGAGCAGGACCAGTGGTGGGTGTACTCCAGCACCCAGCACCCGGGCGAGGTGCAGCACTGGGTGTCGCACGCGCTGGGGCTGGACAACCACGCCGTGACGGTGGAGTGCCGGCGCATGGGCGGCGGCTTCGGCGGCAAGGAAACGCAGGCGGGCCACCTGGCCGTGTGGGCCGCCATAGCCGCCAACAAGCTGAAGCGCCCCGTGAAGCTGCGGCTGGACCGCGACGACGACTTCATGGTCACCGGCAAGCGCCATCCTTTTGCCTACCACTACCGCGCCGGCTTCGACCAAACCGGCCTGCTCTGTGGGCTGGAGCTGGAAATGCTGGCCAACTGCGGCTTCAGCGCCGACCTCTCCGGCCCCGTGGCCGACCGCGCCATCTTCCACGCCGACAACGCCTACTTCCTGGAAGATGTGGCCATCTCCAGCTACCGCTGCAAGACGAACGTCCAGAGCCACACCGCGTTTCGCGGCTTCGGTGGTCCGCAGGGTGTGATCGTGATTGAACGCATTCTGAGCGACATCGCGCGCACGCTCGGCATGGACCCGCTTGATGTGCGCCTGCGCAACCTGTATAGCGACGAGCCGACCTCGCAAGCCCTTCGACAGGCTCAGGGCGAACGGGAATTGGGCGTGCGGGCTGAGCCTACCTCGCAAGCCCTTCGACAGGCTCAGGGCGAACGGGAATTGGGCGTGCAGGCTGAGCCGACCTCGCAAGCCCTTCGACAGGCTCAGGGCGAACGGGAAGTATCCGCTCAGGCTGAGGCAACCTCCGTTCGGACTGAGCCGACCTCCGTTCGGGCTGAGCCTGTCGAAGCCCATCCCACCCATCGCAACGTCACCCACTACCAGATGAAGGTGGAGGACAACATCCTCGAACCACTGATCTCCCGACTGGCCTTGACCAGCCGCTACCGCGAACGTCGCGATCAGATCGCTGTATGGAACTCGCAGAGCCCCGTCATCAAGAAAGGCATCTCGCTCACGCCGGTGAAGTTCGGCATCAGTTTCACCGCCACGCTGTTCAACCAGGCCGGCGCGCTGGTGCATGTGTACACCGACGGCAGCGTGCAGGTGAACCACGGCGGCACCGAAATGGGGCAGGGGCTGAACACCAAGGTGGCTGCCATCGTGGCCGACGAACTCGGCGTGCCGTTTGACAAGGTGCTCTCCACCGCTTCAGACACCAGCAAGGTGCCCAACGCCAGCGCCACCGCCGCCAGCAGTGGCACCGACCTCAACGGCCGCGCCGCGCAGTTTGCGGCCCGCCACGTGCGCGACAACCTCGCCGCCTTCGTCTCGGGCCTGGACAACTGCGGTGCAGGCGCCGTGCGTTTTGAAGGCGGGCAGGTCGTCACGCCCACCACCACGCGCAAGTTCGAAGACGTGGTGAGCGCCGCCTACGCCAACCGCATCCAGCTCTGGAGCGACGGTTTCTATCGCACGCCCAAGATCCACTACGACAAGACCACCCTCACCGGCCGGCCGTTCTACTACTTCGCCTACGGTGCCGCCGTGAGCGAGGTGGCCATTGACACGCTGACCGGCGAGAGCCGCGTGCTCAAGGTCGACATCCTTCACGACGTGGGCCACAGCATCAACCCCGCCATCGACATGGGCCAGATCGAGGGCGGCTTCGTTCAGGGCATGGGCTGGCTCACGACCGAGCAGCTCGTCTGGAACGACAAGGGCTACCTGCAGACCCACGCGCCCAGCACCTACAAAATCCCCGCCACCGGCGACATCCCCGAACACTTTAAGACCGAGCTGTGGCCCGAAGCCAATCGGGAGGACAACGTGCACGGCAGCAAGGCGGTGGGTGAGCCGCCGTTCATGCTGGCGATCAGCGTGTTTGAAGCGCTGCGGGATGCGGTGGCACAGGCCGGTGGGCGCCCTGAGGCCATGAACGCGCCGGCCACGGCGGAAGAAGTGCTTCGGGCGACAGGCCACTGACCACAACCACACGGGGAGCATCCAGATGTCCGCAGAAAACTGGTTCATCGTGCAGCTGCTCTCGGCGATCGTGGCGGCCGTCCTCGGTCTGGGGGCGGCCACCGTCCTCTTCTTCGAATCCATTGCGTCCGACACCCACGTGGAAACCGTTCGAAGCCAACTGCGCGGCGTGCTGGAGCGGCTGCAAAACTCGCCCCTGAGCGCTTTCGCCGAGAACCTGCTCTCGGCCGGGAGCTGGCTTGGCGCCATGCAGCAGCGCGCACTCGACCTGATCCTGGGCAAAGGCTCCTGGGTGGCTGGGACCCTGGGTGCCGTCGCCTGTGTGCTCGTGGTCTGGAACCAATTCGGCAAGCAATGGATGTACGTCGCCATCTCCCCCATTGCGTTGAGTGTGGTGCTTCAGATCAAGCCCTGGCGCCGGTTCTTTCATCCCTTCTCTCGCTACATGGGAGATATCGGCACCATGGCCTTCGCTGCGGCGGGTCTGCTCGCGTTCACGCAATACGCGGTCTCGCTGGACCCTCCCTGGCTGGGTGTGCTGCTGGCATTTGCCGCCTCACCGGTGGCGCTGGTCATCGCCGACACCATCCTCACCTTTGGCGACTCGCCCAACAGCATCGTCAACACCTCCCCGTCGAAAGCCCGCGCCATCTACATTGGCGCCTTGGGCCTCGGGCTCAGCGTCATTGCCACCGTTTCAGCGCTAGCCATTGGCCAGCTCAGCGAACCGGCTGTGCCCAACCCGCGCCTTTCGCTCCAGGCGGTCGCTGCGAACCTCGTCTTCGACACGCTCACGCTGATCGTCTTCGCGTGGCTGTTGCGATCGGCGCGCGGCGCCTCTGGCATCGTCTCTGTGCTCATCGTGTTCACGGGCTGCTTCGCCGCCGCCGCGGTGTTTGCCTTTGCCAGCGTGTGGGCCGCCTTTTTCGGCACCGAATCCGAACTCTCGGTGCGGGAAATGGCCCATGTGTTTCTGGGCCTGTCGCCCCGCGGGGAGGGCATCGAACTGGGCGGGTATTTCTTCCTGATGCACACCACCTTCCTGCCAGTCCTGGTTTTTCTGATCGCCCTGGCCATGGCCGTGATCGCCAGACTCTGGCTGAACTTCAGCGCCAACGTGCTCCGCACCGCCGCAGCCACCCACGTCCACCCCTACAAAGCCACTGCCGCCTTGCTGGCGGTGTTCGTGGCCCTGTTCGCCGGCATTTCAGGTGTGGCCTCAGTGGCCAAGGAAGGGGTGCGGGAGCAAAGCAAGTCGCGTGGCGCGGACAGTGCCCACCACCGTGTGTCGGTTGAAGGCTGAGACTGCATGTCCAGCGACCTGGCAGCACCCGGTTGTCGGATTTCGCGCGTTCAGTCCAGTGGCCAGGGCAGTTGCCGCTGTATCGCCGGTGGCTCAGCAGCGCGCGGAAGCTCCCCACCGCCCGTCTCCAGCCCGCGCCACCAGGGCACCACGGCTGCATGGTGTGCGGGCTCGACCGCTTCCCCCAGGCGGGGCATGAGCAGGGATGCTCCGTGGGAAGGTGCCAGCTTCAGCAGGGTTTCCACCGGCTCATCCCATTCGTGCATGGCCAGGCTGAACGTGCCCCAATGCACAGGCAGGAAAGCGCCGCCACCGAGCAGCGCGTGCGCTTTCAGGGCGTTGGCCGGGCCCAGGTGGATGTCGCCCCAGGCGGGATGAAACGCACCGACCTCGAGCATGACCAGATCGAACGGGCCCAGGCGCTCGCGGATGGTGGCGTACTCGGTGGTCAGACCTGTGTCGCCGCTGAAGAACACACGGTGCCGATCGGACTGCACCACCATCGACGACCAGAGCGTGGCGTTGCGGTCCTTGAAGCCACGCCCGGAGAAATGCTGCGAGGGCGCGGCGGTGATGGTCAGGGCCGTGCCGGGCACGCGGTGGCACTCCCACCAGTCGAGTTCGGTGATGCGCTCGGCCGCCACGCCCCAGCCTTGAAGGTGCGCTCCCACCCCGAGTGAGGTGACGAAAGGCACGCGGCTGTGCCGGGCAAGCGCACGGATCGTGGGGTAGTCCAGGTGGTCGTAGTGGTCGTGCGAGATCACCACCACATCCACTTCTGGCATGTGCCGCAGCCGCAAGGGAGCGGGCTGGAAGCGTTTGGGCCCGAGCAGGCGAAACGGGGAAGCCCTCGTTCCCCAGACGGGATCGGTCAGCACGCGGTGCCCGTCGATCTCGATGAGCACCGTGGAGTGACCGAGCCACGTGGCACGCAGGCCGCTCTGCGCGGGGCGGCTCCAGGCCTGTCGGGGATCCATCGCAGGCAGCGGTCCAGTTGGCGTGCGCCGGCCTCCGGAGCTGAGAAATTCCTTGAGCGTCGGTCGGGGCACGGTGGCGTCGCGCAGAGCCGGCAGCACCGGGTGCTGGTTGCGAAAGCCTTCGCCCGCCCAGAGGCTCGACGCCCGCATGCGCTCCAGCCGCTCGCCCTGGGCGCGTCTGCCAAATGAATTCACGGGGACACTCCTTCGCGTCCGGGCAGGTACAGGCTTGCGGTGACGGGCGCCGTCTGCGCAAGCAACGACCCTTTGCGCCATACCTTCAGGCGCGTGGCGCGCAGGCGGATCGCCTCGATGGGGTCGCGCGCCTGGAGCAGCACGAAGCTGGCATCCCGGCCCGCCTCGATGCCATGGCTGTTCAGGCCCATCACCCTCGCCGCATTCGTGGTCACGGCATCAAAACACTGGCGCATGCCCGTCTGGCTGGTCATCTGTGCGACGTGCAGGCCCATATGAGCCACTTCCAGCATGTCACCGCTGCCCAGCGAATACCAAGGATCCATCACGCAGTCGTGGCCAAAGGCCACCGTCACACCGGCGGCCATGAGCTCGGGCACGCGCGTCATGCCACGCCGCCTGGGATAGCTGTCGTGCCGTCCTTGCAACGTGATGTTGATGAGCGGGTTGGCCACCACGCTGACGCCGGATTCGGCGATCAGCGGGATGAGTTTGCTGACGTAGTAGTTGTCCATGCTGTGCATGGAGGTGAGGTGTGAGCCGTTCACCCGGCCTTGCAGACCCAGGCGATGGGTCTCGAAGGCCAGCGTCTCGATGTGGCGCGAGAGCGGGTCGTCGCTTTCGTCGCAGTGCATGTCCACCGGCAGGCCGCGCTCGGCGGCAAGTTCGCAAAGCAGCTTCACGCTGGCTGCGCCGTCGCTCATGGTGCGCTCGAAGTGGGGAATGCCGCCCACCACGTCCACCCCCAGGTCGAGCGCACGTTTGAGGTTGTCCAGGCCGCCGGGCGAGCGCAGCACGCCGTCTTGCGGGAACGCGACCAGTTGCACGTCCAGATACGGCGCCATGCGTTTCTTCGCCTCGAGCATGGCGCGCACCGGCAGCAGGCTCGGGTCGCTGGTGTCCACATGGCTGCGTATGGCCAGCAAGCCCTTGGCCACGGCCCAGTCGCCATACACCAGCGCGCGTTTCACCAGCGCTTCTTCGGTCAGCAGGGGCTTGAGTTCCCCCCAGAGCGCAATCCCTTCGAGCAGCGTGCCGCTCTGGTTGACGCGTGGCAGGCCGTAGCTGAGGGTGGCGTCCATGTGGAAGTGCGGATCGCAGAACGGCGGCGAGAGCAACTGGCCCTGCGCGTCCACCGTCTCGTGGGCCGGCGCATCCAGGCCGGGCGTCACTTCCACGATGCGTCCGCCTTGCACGGCCACCGCCATGTCGGTGCGACCATCGGGCAGGTTGGCGTGGGTGATGAGCAGGTCGAGCATCAGCGTTCACTGTGTGCCAAAGATGCGGTCACCGGCGTCGCCCAGACCCGGCAGGATGTAGCCGTGGCTGTTGAGTTCGCGGTCGATGGCGGCGGTGTAGATGGGCACGTCAGGGTGCGCGCGCTGAAGCGCGGCGATGCCTTCGGGACAGGTGAGCAGGCAGACGAACTTGATGGACCTGGGGCCGATCTCCTTGAGGCGATCAACGGCGGCGATGGCCGAGTTGCCCGTGGCCAGCATGGGATCGACCACGATCACGTCGCGCTCGTTCATGTGGGTCGGCATCTTGAAGTAGTACTCCACCGCCGTGAGCGTCTTCGGATCGCGGTACAGGCCGATGTGGCCCACGCGCGCGCCCGGCACCACGCTGAGCATGCCGTCCAGGATGCCGTTGCCCGCGCGCAGGATCGAGACGAACACCAGTTTCTTGCCGTCGATGACTTTGGCCTGCATGGTCTCCAGCGGGGTCTCGATCTCGATGTCCTGCATGGGCATGTCGCGCGTGACCTCGTAGGTCATGAGCATGGCCATTTCATTGAGCAGGCGGCGAAAGCTGTTGGTGCTGGCGTCCTTGCGGCGCATGAGGGTGAGCTTGTGCTGCACCAGGGGATGGTTGATGAGGTGGACGTTGCTCATTTGGATGATGGCCCTTCAGCGTGGAAAAAATCAGAACACCGTGCCGTCACTGGCGATGTGGAATGGCGGCAGGCCGCCACGCAGGCGCTGTGCCAGCAGCCGCCCCGCGCCCCAGGTGCCGCCTTCGAGCACGCAGGCCAGCGGCAACTGTCGGGCTGACCGACCGAGCTCGGCACGCACCAGCGGCGCGATCTCGTCCAGCAGGGCCACGGTGAGGGCACGCCATTCGACAATGAATTCGTCACCCGCCTGCCAGGTGCGCGTGGCGTGGTGGGAGGGCAAGGGAATCAGCACGCCGGCGTCGATCAACAGACCGCCATTGCGGTACTCGGGCAGGCCCGTGAGCGCATCCAGCCCGCTGACCTGAACGCCGGCCCACTCGAAGGGCTCCAGCAGCGAATAGGTGAGCCACTGCGAGAGCTTGTGGAACGGCATCCAGCCGGCCGTGAGCCCCGACCCAGGTACCGCCGGATGGGGCCAGCAATCGCCCACGGCGATGCCGCCCAGCCGGTTCTGCGCGGGCCAGATGTCGGACAGGGTGTCGAGCAGCGTCATGAGGATGTCGTGCGCCTGGAGCATTGGCGCCTGCAGCGCGTCGTACAGCGCTCCGGGGCGTCCGGCAGGCCCGTAAGTGCCTTCGTGCGCGAGCATCGCGCTTCCCAGGCGCCGCAGCAGATCGACACGGCCGTCGAGTCCCACGAGCGGATTCTCTTCGCTCACCTGGAACGCGGTGCCCAGCGTTTCGGTGGTCAGCACCGCAAGCCCGGCAGCGTCCACGCGCAGCGGCTGGCTGGGGTCGCTGGAGAACAGGCCAGCGGTGAAGGCATGAAAGCTCGCCACCCCCAGCCCCTCCGAACGCGAGAAGGTCTGTCCACTCGCAGCCTCGGCATAACGCCACGTGGCTCCAGCGCCCGCATCGAGCAGCACGCTCACCAACGCCAGGTCGATCTGCGTGCGCGCGCGTTCCGCCGCGTCCACCGGGCCCAGCAGCGCATCGAGCTGCGCGCGCCGGTCCACCTGCCCGGCCTCAAAGTGGCGCCAGCGGCTGTGGTATGGAATGCGCAGGTCGGCAAAGCGCTGTCGCGTGAGTTCGGCCACGGTGCGAGCGGCCGATCTCAGCGCCGCATCGTCCATGGCAAAAAACGCGGATTGACCGGCACGGGCACGCGCCAGCAAGGCTCCGGCGCGTTCGCGGATCGCCTCGGTGGACCGCAGCGCATTCACCGCCCCGGAGGCGGAAGTCACATCAGTCGTCGATGGAACGCCGCTCAAGCGCCCAGCCCCCTGCCTTTGGCGATCTTGAGCTCCTCCGCGCCGGGCACCATGCCTGGCGTGAAGTAGCCTGCCGCCATCTTGGCATCCATCTCCACACGCGCATCGGCAGGTATGAGTTCGTCCGGAATGTTGATCCGCTCGCCCACCTCGATGCCTCCGCCGGTGATGGCGTCGTACTTCATGTTGCTCATGGATACCAGGCGGTGAATCTTGCGCACGCCCAGCCAGTGCAGCACATCAGGCATCAGCTCCTGGAAACGCATGTCCTGCACGCCCGCCACGCACTCGGTGCGCGCAAAGTACTGGTCGGCCGTGTCGCCACCCACCTGGCGTTTGCGTGCGTTGTAGACCAGGAACTTGGTGACCTCGCCCAGCGCGCGGCCTTCCTTGCGCGAATACGCCACCAGCCCCACGCCGCCACGCTGCGCGCCGAGGATGCACTCCTCAATGGCGTGCGTGAGATAAGGCCTGCAGGTGCAGATGTCGGAACCGAACACGTCCGATCCGTTGCACTCGTCATGCACGCGCGCCGTCAGTGTCACATCGGGGTTGGCCAGGTCGCGCGGTTCGCCAAAAATGTAGACCGTCTGCCCGCCAATGGGCGGCAGGAACACCGAGAGGTCCGATCTCGTGACCAGTTCGGGGTACATGCCACCGGTCTCCTCGAAGAGCACGCGGCGCAGATCGGTCTCGCTGCAACCGAAGCGCCTGGCCACGCCCGGCAGGTACCACACCGGCTCCACCGCCACCTTGGTCACCACGGCCGCGCCGCTCGCCGTGAGGAACTTGCCGTCGGGCTTGAGGCGTTCTTTCAGCAAGGCGTCGATCACCTCCGGCAGGATCACATGCGCCTTGGTCACCGCGATGGTGGGGCGGATGTCGTAACCCGCGGCCAGCTCGGTGGCGTAGACGTCGGCCACCACCGCGCCCCAGGGGTCGATGCTGCAGATCTTTTCCGGATCGGCCCATTGCGGGTAGGGGCCGATGATGTCCGTCGGCGAGGTGTTGGTGAGATCGGCGCGGTGCTCGCGCCTGAGCGCGCCTGCCGCCACCGCCAGCGCGCGGTACACGCTGTAGCTGCCGCTGTGCGTGCCGATCACGTTGCGATGCGGCAGGTTCAGCGTGGTGCCCACCACCGGTCCGCGTTCACGCGCGGTGGCTGCGCCCCACTGGATGGGCAGCGCCCCGAACCCTCCGGAATGAGAGGTGAGGCGGATGTGCCGGGGATGCGGCGAATTGGGCGAGGGCGGGACTTCGGCGGCCACAAGGCCAGTCGGCGACGGAGAATCAGCGGACGTCATGGAGAACAGGCCCAAAAGAGCGCCACAGGCTGGCGAAACCGGCAGAGCCCTCGGCTGGACGGCTCCACCATCTGGATCAAGCAAAGCAAACTCAGTGCCAGACATCTTATGCCTGCATGCCCACAGATGGCCTCAGTACAATCGCCGACCCGCCCAAACACCGCCGCCGCCCCATGCACTACTCCGTCTCTCACCACAAGCTCAAGCTCATCCTGGCGGCCCATGGCCTCAAACCAGGCGACGCAGGTGGCATCGACCAGCTTTTTGGCGGCAAGGACGGTTACTACTGGTTCGGCACGGTGCGCGACCTCTGTCCGGAAGGCAAGACGCTGTCGTGGGAAAGCCAGTACGCGATGGTCAACGCCATCCAGGCACACGAGAACGCCACCGCCGAAGAAGACGAGATGAAGCCGCAGGTGCCCAGCGCTGCGAACATTGCAGCGCTGTCGAAGCTGCTGGCCGATCCGCTCTGAGCTTCGAAGCCACTGCTGGCCTTGTGCGGCGCTGGCCAGCTGGCGACTCGTGCGCTCTGTCATCGCAGCCCTGCCCGTCCGGTATAGACTCCAGACCTGCTCCGGGGTGCTCGGGCCTGCCAAGGTCCGGTGCTGAGATGGCTGACCAGCCGAACCCGCGAACTTGATCCGGCTAGTACCGGCGAAAGAAGAGCGCACGCACACCCTCTCGGGTGGGCGGTACTCCGGAGCATTTCTTCAATGCATTTCCACAGGAGACCGCCCCCATGAACGCCCCCGACCCCATCGCCCTGGCCTCGCTGGCTCTGAGCCGCGAGCCCTTTCCCGCCTCGCGCAAGCTGTACGTGCCCGGTGAGCTGCCGGGTGTGAAGGTGCCGATGCGCGAGATCGCGCTCACCAACGGCGAGCGCGTGGTGGTGTACGACACCTCGGGGCCCTACTCCGATCCAACGGCTGCGATCGACGTGACCCGCGGCCTGCCCGATGTCCGAGGTGGGTGGATCGAGGCGCGCGGCGACACCGAGGCGTACGCCGGCCGCGCGCGCCAGGCGGTGGACGATGGCGTGAAGCACGAAGCCAGGGACGCCGAGCGCATCGAGGCCCTGCGCGCGCAGGCATCCGGCCTGCAACGGACCCCGCGCCGCGCCCGCGCCGGCATGAACGTGACGCAGATGCACTACGCGCGCCGTGGCATCGTCACGCCCGAGATGGAATGCGTGGCGGTGCGCGAGAACGGCAAGCGCGAATGGATGGCCGAATACCTGGGC
The DNA here is from genome assembly GCF_050250835.1 of Hydrogenophaga sp. Lineage (GTDB taxonomy): Bacteria > Pseudomonadota > Gammaproteobacteria > Burkholderiales > Burkholderiaceae_C > Hydrogenophaga. The sequence continues at coordinate 263,703 of NZ_JBFWNX010000001.1, forward strand.
GATGCCCTGCGCGAGGCACGCCTGCGCGGCAACCCTGTTGGCGCGCGCATTCCCGATGTGATCACGCCCGAGTTCGTGCGCGACGAGGTGGCGCGCGGCCGCGCCATCATCCCGGCCAACATCAATCACACCGAGCTGGAGCCCATGGCCATCGGGCGCAACTTTCTCGTGAAGGTCAACGCGAACATCGGCAACTCGGCCGTCACCTCCAGCATTGAAGAGGAAGTGGACAAGCTGGTGTGGGCGATTCGCTGGGGTGCAGACAACGTGATGGACCTCTCCACCGGCCGCAACATCCACACCACGCGCGACTGGATCGTGCGCAATTCGCCGGTGCCCATCGGCACGGTACCGATCTACCAGGCGCTGGAGAAAGTGGGCGGGGTGGCGGAGGACCTCACCTGGGCCATCTTTCGCGACACGCTGGTCGAGCAGGCCGAACAGGGCGTGGACTACTTCACCATCCACGCCGGCCTGCGCCTGGCCTTCGTGCATCTCACGGCCAACCGGCGCACCGGCATCGTCTCGCGCGGCGGCTCCATCATGGCCAAGTGGTGCATCACGCACCACCGCGAGAGTTTTCTCTACACGCACTTCGAGGAAATCTGCGACATCATGAAGGCCTACGACGTGAGCTTCTCGCTGGGCGACGGGCTGCGCCCCGGGAGCGCGGCCGACGCCAACGACGAAGCCCAGTTCGCCGAACTGAAGACGCTGGGCGAGCTCACGCAGCTGGCGTGGAAGCACGACGTGCAGACCATGATCGAAGGGCCGGGCCACGTGCCCATGCACCTGATCCAGGCCAACATGGACGAGCAGTTGAAGCACTGCCACGAGGCACCCTTCTACACGCTCGGGCCGCTCACCATCGACATCGCACCGGGCTACGACCACATTGCCAGCGCCATTGGTGCCGCCATGATCGGCTGGATGGGCACGGCCATGCTGTGCTACGTGACGCCCAAGGAACACCTGGGCCTGCCGGACCGAGACGACGTGAAACAAGGGCTGATCGCCTACAAGATCGCAGCGCACGCTGCCGACGTGGCCAAGGGCCACCCGGGTGCCCGCGCGCGCGACGACGCCATGAGCAAGGCGCGATTCGAATTCCGTTGGCACGACCAGTTCAACCTGGGCCTGGACCCGGACACCGCGCGCGATTTTCACGACGAGACCCTGCCCAAGGACAGCAGCAAGGAAGCGCATTTCTGCAGCATGTGCGGTCCGAAGTTCTGCTCGATGAAGATCACGCAGGACGTCCGCGACTACGCCGAGAAGGGCATGGCAGCAAAATCGGCCGAGTTCAGGGCGGCAGGTGGCGCGTTCTACCTGCCGGTGGACGGGATCTCGAAGAAGACCGCCGCCTAAACTCCCCGCATGAACGACGACGACCTGCCCCCGCTGCGAGCCACCGAGCCCGGCCTGTACCGCCACTACAAGGGTGGATGGTATGAGGTGCTGGACACCGTGCGTTGCAGCGAATCCCTGCAAGGCATGACGCTGTACCGAGCGCTGTACGGCGGCTGGGGCTTGTGGGTCAGGCCAGCTGCGATGTTCGCCGAGGTGGGCATGTTCCAGGGGCGCGAGCAGCCCCGGTTCACACGGCACGACCCGGCGCAGGTGCCGCTGGCCGACCTGCCGACCGCGCAGGCGCTCATCGCCCACCTGCGCGGCCTGGCCCGGCGCCAGGGGATCGACCTCGATACCGCCCTGCGCCCACCCCCGCCCGAACCCGACACCTGCTGCGGGCGAGGCTGCAATGGCTGTGTGTGGGAAGGCTTCTACGAGGCGCTGCACCACTGGCGCATGGATGCACTGGCTAGAACAGCTCCTGCTGCGCACGCACCACCTGGGGCGTGAACTGCGAGGTATCCAGAGGCTCGCGCTCCTGGTTGAAACCCATCCGCTGGCAGGCCTTGTCGAAACGCTGGCGGATCAGGTCGGCCCAGATGCCGCTGCCCTTCATTCGCTGCGAGAAGTCGGCGTTGTAGTCCTTGCCGCCGCGCATGTCTTGCACGCGCGCCATCACGCGCGCGGCCCGGTCGGGGTAGTGCTGCTCCAGCCACTGGCGAAACATGGGGCCGAGCTCCCAGGGCAGGCGCAACACGGTGTAGAAGGCGCGGCGCGCGCCGGCATCCCGTGCGGCTTGCAGCACCTGTTCCATGTCGTCGTTGATGAACGGAATCTGCGGCGCCACGCTCACGCCCACGGGAATCCCCGCTTCGGTCAGTGTCCGGATGGTGCGCAGGCGCCGGTGCGGTGCGGCCGCGCGAGGCTCCAGGATGCGTGCGAGCTTCGCGTCCAGCGTGGTGATGGTCACGTACACCGCCGCCAGGCCCTGCGCGGCCATGGGTGCCAGCAGGTCGATGTCGCGCTCCACGCCGCTGCCTTTGGTGACGATGGCCAGCGGATGGCGTGTGTCCGCTAGCACCTGCAGCACGCCGCGCATGAGCTGCAGTTCGCGCTCGATCGGCTGGTAGGCGTCCGTCACGGTGCCGATGGCGAGCAGGCCCGGCGCGTGGCGCGGGCTGGCGAGTTCGCGCCGAAGCACCTCGGCCACGTTGCGCTTGGCGATCAGCTTCGTTTCGAAGTCGAGCCCGGGCGAGAGGTTGAGGTAGCTGTGCGTGGGGCGGGCGTAGCAATACACACAGCCGTGTTCGCAACCGCGGTAGGGATTGAGGCCGAGGTGAAAGCCAATGTCGGGTGAGTTGTTGTGGGTGATGGCGCTCTTGCAGTCTTCCCAGCTCAGCTCCGTGACGGGCGGTGGTGCATCGTTCCGAGCGAGCGCGGTCTCGTCGAGCGCGCCCCAGCCGTCGTCGAAAGCGGCACGCGCATCGCGTTCGAAGCGGTGCGGCTGCCGCTGGGCGATGCCGCGGCCCTTGATGGCCTGAATGGGAATGTGGACGCTTTTCATGAAGATGACCACTGTACACAAAACCAGTGTAGAGTGCGCCATCCAGGAGGCTCCATGAACCCATCGTTACAGGCGGTCAACACCGCCGACCCCATCGTGTCCGTGCGAGGCGTCAGCAAGACCTACCCGGGCGGATTCCAGGCGCTCAAGCGTGTGGACCTCGACATCCGCCGGGGCGAAATCTTTGCCCTGCTCGGCCCCAACGGCGCTGGCAAGACCACGCTCATCAGCATCGTCTGTGGCATTGCCAAGCCCAGTGAAGGCGTGGTGCTGGCCGATGGGCACGACACCGAGCGCGACTACCGCCTGGCGCGCGAGGCCATCGGCCTGGTGCCCCAGGAACTGCACACCGATGCGTTCGAAACCGTCTGGGCCACGGTGAGCTTCAGCCGGGGCCTGTTCGGCAAGCCGCCCAACCCGGCCCACATCGAAAAGGTGCTGAAAGATCTCTCGCTCTGGGACAAGAAAGACAACAAGATCATGACGCTCTCGGGCGGCATGAAACGGCGCGTGCTGATCGCCAAAGCACTCTCGCACGAGCCGAAGATCCTGTTTCTGGACGAACCCAGCGCGGGTGTGGACGTGGAGCTGCGGCACGACATGTGGCGCATGGTGCGCAAGCTGCGCGAAGGCGGTACCACCATCATCCTCACCACGCACTACATCGAGGAAGCCGAAGACATGGCCGATCGCATCGGCGTGATCAACCACGGTGAGCTCATCGTGGTGGAAGACAAGGACGTGCTCATGCGAAAACTGGGCAAGAAGCAACTCACGCTCACGCTGCAACACACGCTGCGAAGCCTGCCCGAAGCGCTGGCGGGATGGCCGCTCGAACTCTCGGGCAACGGGCTTACGCTCACCTACACCTTCGACACGCAGAAGGAAGAAACCGGCATCGCCGATCTGCTGCGCACACTCGCCGGCCAAGGCATTGATTTCAAGGACCTGCAATCCAGCGAGAGTTCGCTCGAAGATATCTTTGTCAGCCTGGTCCACAAGAAGCAGGAGACCCCGGCATGAGCCTCAACATCCACGGCATCAAGGCCATCTACCGTTTCGAGATGGCGCGCACCTTTCGCACGATCTCCCAGAGCATCATGGCGCCGGTGCTCACCACCTCGCTGTATTTCATCGTCTTTGGCACCGCCATCGGCTCGCGCATGGGCAACATTGACGGTGTCACCTACGGCGCTTTCATCATCCCCGGCCTGGTCATGCTCTCGCTCCTGAGCGAGAGCATCTCCAATGCGTCCTTCGGCATCTACATGCCCAAGTGGTCCGGCACCATCTACGAGCTGCTGTCGGCGCCGGTCTCATGGATCGAGGTGCTGCTGGGCTATGTGGGGGCGGCGGCAACCAAGTCGGTCATGCTGGGCCTGCTCATCCTGATCACCGCCCGCGTGTTCGTGCCCTACCACATCGCCCACCCGGGCTGGATGGTCGGTTTCCTGCTGCTCACCGCCGTCACCTTCAGCCTGTTCGGCTTCATCATTGGCCTGTGGGCCGACAGCTTCCAGAAGCTGCAGGTGATTCCGCTGCTGGTGGTCACACCGCTCACATTCCTGGGCGGTGCGTTCTACTCCATCAGCATGCTGCCTCCGATGTGGCAGACCGTGTCGCTGGTCAACCCGGTGGTCTACCTCATCAGCGGCTTCCGCTGGGCCTTCTATGGCGTGGCCGACGTGCATATTGCCGTGAGCACGGGCATGACGCTGGTCTTCATGGCAACCTGCCTGGGCTTCATCTGGTGGGTGTTCAAGACGGGGTACAAGCTGCGGCGCTGAAGGCCGGCCATGGATTCGCTCATCGCCGCCTCTGCCCGCGCACTGGCCGCTGGCGATGCATTGGCTGCCCTGAAACATGTGGCGCTGCGCGAAGATCCACCGGCGCTGGCGCTGCGTGGCATCGCCATGGCGCAGCTGGGCGAGCACGCACGTGCTCGCGAACTGCTGCAGCGCGCGGCCCGCCGGTTTGGCAGCCACGAAACCCTGGCGCGCGCGCGATGCGCGGTCGCCGAAGCCGAGGTGGCCATGGCCATGCGCGACTTTCGGGGCTCCGTCAACACCCTGGCCGCCGCGGCGCAGACGCTGGCGTCGCACGGCGATCGCCGCAATGCGCTCCAGGCGCGCCTGATCGCGGCACGCCGGCTGGTGTTGCTCGGCCGGCTGGACGAAGCCGCAAACTTGCTGGAGCGGATCGACACGCAGGGCCTTTTGCCGCTGCTGGCGGCGGTGGCCGAACTCACCGCGGCCGAACTCGCGCTGCGATCGCTGCGCGTGGGCGCGGCGCGCGCAGCCCTCATCCGGGCCCACGAGGCCGCCGAGCGTGCCGGTGTGCCTGCGCTGCAGGTCGAGGTGGCGCAGGCGCGTGCCACCCTTGACCGCCCGGCCGCCCGGTGCCTGGGCACCGGCGGCGAGCAGACGCTGTTGCTCGATGAGGTCGCTGCGCTCATGGCCTCGGATGCGCTGGTGGTCGATGCCTGTCGTCGCGGGCTGGCTGCTGGCGCCGAATGGCAGCCACTGGCCCGCCGTCCCGTCCTTTTCACGCTGGCGCGCGCGCTGGCCGAAGCCTGGCCCGGCGATGTGGACCGGGAAAGCCTCATTGCACAGGCCTTCCGCACCCGCCGCCCCGACGAGACCCACCGCGCGAGGCTGCGGGTCGAGATCGGTCGCCTGCGTGCGCTCATCGCCACGCTCGCAGGCATCGAGGCCACGGCGCGCGGCTTCGCGTTGAGGCCTCTCGATGAGCGCCCTGTGGTCGTGCTCGCCCCACCCATCGACGGTGAACAGGCGTCGGTGGTGGCGCTGCTCTCGGACGGCGCGGCCTGGTCGACCTCCGCCCTGGCCCTCGCGCTGGGTTCCAGTCAACGCACGGTGCAGCGCGCGCTGGCCGAACTCGAAGCCGCCGGCCGGGTTCGCGCCATCGGGCAGGCCAGGGCGCGCCGCTGGCAGGCGCCACCCTTCACGGAATTCACGACGATCTTGTTACTCCCCGCTGTGCCACCGATTGCCTAGAGTGGCGCCATGGCTTCGTTCCGAGGCCAACCCACAGGAGCCCACATGCCCGACACCACCAGCACCACCCTCCAAGCCAATCCGCGCGCCAAGGCACGCGCCGCCGAAATCGTCCGGGAGTACGGCCCCTTCGCCGACACGGAACTCGCCCATGGCGTCACCTTCGACGGCCAGCGCGTCTGGGTCGCCACGGGCACCACCCTCGTCGCCTTCGATCCCGCCAGCGGCCAGCCCACGCGCACGCTGACCTGCGTGGGCGACGCCGGCACCGCCTTTGACGGCACGCACCTCTACCAGATTGCCGAGCAGCGCATCGACAAGATCGACCCCTCGACGGGCCAGATCCTCGCCACCATTCCTGCCCCAGGCCAGGGCGCTGACTCCGGACTCGCCTGGGCCGAAGGCAGCCTGTGGGTGGGCCAGTACCGCAACCGCACCATTCACCAGATCGACCCAGCCACCGGTGCGATCCGGCGCACCATCGAGTCCAACCGCTTCGTCACTGGCGTGACCTGGGTCGACGGCGAACTCTGGCATGGCACCTGGGAAGGCGACGAAAGCGACATCCGCCGCATCGACCCGATCAGCGGCGAGCTGCTCGAACGGCTGGAGATGCCGGCAGGAGCGGGTGTGAGCGGGCTCGAGTCCGATGGGGCCGACCTGTTCTATGCCGGCGGGGGGCCCAGCGGCAAGGTGCGCGCGGTGCGCCGCCCGAGACGCTGAAGGCCGAGCGCGGCACAGGGGCCTTTCGATGGTGCAGAAGGCCGGCGCGGTCCCCCCCTGCTGGGCGCCCAATGAGGCGTCGCGGGTGTCACGGATCAACGCACCGCTGGCTCGAACCATCGCGGGCGGCGCGGCATGCGCGGTGGCGTCAAGCCGCGGGCACCCAGTCCATGACCAGCTTGCCGCCCGCCGCCGCCGCCCCGCTCACGAAAGTGCCCCAGGCGATGTCGATCAGCGAAAGCTGCCAAGGCCAGTCGCGCAGTGTGGCGAGGTTGGTGAGGTCGTAGGTCGCGTAGGCAAAAAAGCCGAACAGCGCGGCCATGAGCAGCGTGTGGCCCCATTCGTGGCCGCCGGACTGCGGCGACACGCCAAACAGCACCACACCAGCGGCATACAGCGCATAGAAGGCCACCGCCACCGCGATGTTGGGCCGCTCCGACATCAGATGCCCGATGCCCTGCTGGTACATCGGTTTGGCAATCACGCCGAGCCAGATCAGGTCCAGCACGATCATGACGATCAGGGTGCCAGCGTACGCTGCGAAATATTTGCTCATGGCCGGGAGTATCTACCGCTCGCCGCGGCGATGCACGCTCAGGGGATTCGTCAACCGGGGGCCGTTGGGCACGGCGATCCGGACGACGATGGGCGAGGTACGCCATGCCCTTCACCGAAACCCTGGAACGCTTCATCGCCCGCGTCGAGCAGGGCGGGCCACGCTCATCGCTTCCTGCGCGCTGCCCTGGGGTTTCCCGATGGCTGCTTGAGCCTGCTCCCCGCCTGATCCAGCCACAGCAATGCGTCGGCGTGCGCCACAAAACGCCGCAGGTAGTCCGGCGAGAGTTCGCGCAGCAGCCCCAGCGTGCGCAGCACCAGCATGTGCGAATTGAGCGGGCCTGCGTTCTCGGGGCCGCGCTGCACGGCTTCGGTCACCTGGTCTTCGGTGGCGAAGCGGGCCCAGGATTCACGGAAGGCCTGGACGCTCTTGAGCTCGCTTCGTGCGGGTGCGACCTGGGCGATGTGATGGTTGAGCTCGGCGAGGGGAGAACGGGGTCTGGGCTCAGGGCGAACGTCACTCACGGGGCGGGGCCTTCGATGGGGTGGCCTTGGGCACCGGTGCCATTTCCACCCTTCGGTTGAGCGCACGGCCTTTTTCATCGGTGTTGGAGGCCACGGGTTGTTCGGCGCCGAACGCGGCGCTGAAGACGCGCTGGGGTGGCATGCCTTCCTGGATCAGGGCGCGGGTGACGGTGAGGGCGCGCTGGGCGGAGAGTTCGAGGTTGTCGGCAAAGCGCTGGTTGGTGGCCTGCACAGGGCGGTCGTCGGTGAAGCCGCTGACCATCAGCATCTCGTCGCGTTCGCCCAGGTACACCTGCAGCGGCGGCACCAGGCTCTGCAGAATCAGCCGGCCTTCGGGGCGGAGTTCGTCGGAGTTCAAGGCGAACAGCACGCTCCCGCTGATCCCGATGCGCCCGTTGTCCAGCGTCACGCGGCCGTTCTGCAGGGGAATGGCGAGCGCTTTTTCCAGCGCCATGCGGCGCTGTTCTTCCTGCTGGCGTTTCTGCACCTCGGCCTGCAGGCTGGCCACCAGGTCCATCTGCACCACGAGCACCCCCACCAGGATGAGCACGAAGGCGCCGACCAGGCCGGACATGAGATCGCCGAACACGGCCCACACCGGCGCGGTGCGGTCGGTAGCTTCGTCGTCGTCGAGGAGGCGGTCGTCCAGGCCGGTCATCATGCGACGGCTTTCTTCTCGGCCCTGGCCACGGGTTCGGCACTGCGCAGGCGCCGCAGGTCTTCCAGAATCCCTTGCTGCGAGGTGATGCTGAGGTCAATCACTTCGCGGGCCTGGGCCACGTAGTAGGCGAGCTGTTCGTCGCTGCGGGCGATCGACTGGCTCACGGCGGCCTCGATGCCTTGCAGGCTCGCAATGAGTTTTTCGTTGGTGGAGCTGAAGCCTTGCACGCCGTGCCCAAACGCTTCGCCCAGGCTGGCAAGCTCGATGGTGCTGCCCTTGACCTGCGCAGCCATGTCTTCAGCCCGCACGGCCTGCGCGCCCACGGTTTCGGCAAACTGGCGGCCCACCTGTTCGAGCACGGCGCCGGCCGATGTGACGAGCGATTCGATGGCCAGGCGTTGCTCGCCGGTGGCCTGCTCCACGCTCTTGAGCAGGCCGTCGATCTCGCTCATCAGCGCGGTGCGTTCCTGCAGCGCGCGGTTGTCGCGCTCGGTGAGCGCGCTCATCTCGCTGCGCAGTTGCGTCATCACCTGGGCGGCGGCCCGGGGCGCTTCTGCGGCGGTGTGCAGCAGGCGTTGCATGACCGCTTCGCCGCGTGCGGATTCTTCGCTGCGCAAGGTGGCGAGTTCGTTGCGCCAGAGGGTGGCGGTCTGGGCCAACTGGTCGTTGGCCGCCTGTTGTTGCTGCAAGGTCTGCGCGCCAGCCTGTTTCCATTCGCCTTGCAGCGTGGTGGCCAGGGTCTGAAGGGAGGCGGCCCAGGCGGCCTGTCGCTCCTCCAGACGCTCGGTCAGGCTTGCCATCTGTGCCTGCACCGCGTCGTTCACGCGCTGGTGCTGGCGGGTGGTGTCCTGCGTGATGGCGTTCATGGCGCTGGTCACCACGGGCTGCAGGCTTTCGCCGGCCGCGCGGGCGCTGGCGGCCAGGCTCTCTTTGAGCGATTGCTCCACCGAACGGGCCAGGCCGCTGAACGCCTCGCTCGCTTCGCGGTGGAAGTGCGCCTGCCGCGCCAGCAGTTGTTCGTCCTGTTGCTGGCTACGGCGTTCCATCTGCTCCATCAGCGCGCCCAGCTGGTTCACCACCGCGGGCAGCGCGCCGGCCTGTTGCTGCAAGGCCTTGAAGGTTTCCAGCCGCTGGTGCGCGAGCGAGAAGGGGTGCAAGGTGGTGGCGGTGAGCGTGTCCAGTTGCCGGGCCACCTCTTGCCGTTCGCGCCGGCTCAGGGCAGACATCAGGCCGAGCATGGCCGAGGTCGCCACGCCCACCACCGAGGTGCCGAAGGCCAGGCCCAGGCCCTTGATGGGCGTGGCCAGCGCCGAGCGGATGGCCTGCAGGTCGGCCGAACCTTCGAGCGTGAACACCACGCCCTTGAAGGTGACCACCATGCCCAGAAAGGTGCCGAGCATGCCGAGCATCACCAGCAGGCCAATCAGGTAGGGCGTGAGTGCAAGGCCAGGCAGTACACCCCGCTCGCCTTGGACCCGCTGGCGCACGGCGTTCTGCAAGGCGGTCGGCACGCTTGCAAGCCAGTCGTCCAGGCGCTCCAGCGGCTGGGGTACATGGTTCAGCGCCTGGGCGAGCGATGCGGTGACCGCGCGAAAGCGCCGGATCTCCTGTGCGCCGAGCAGGTAGACCGCACCGATGAGCACGGTCATGGCCAGGGCGATGGCGCTGGTGCCCACAAAACCCGAGCCCACCCAGGCGATGGCGACGAGGCCGAGGACGAAGGCAAGGATCAGAAACGAACGGTTCAAGGTGGGGCTGCTCATGGGTGCGTGTTCAGTTCGTGTCGTGGTTCAACGCTTCGACCAGACCCGTCACGGGCTGGAGACGCAGCTCCAGTTCGGCGCGCAGGGTCTGCTGGAAGTCGTGTTCGAAATGGGGTGGCCAGCCGTCGGGATCGGACTGGCGCAGTAGCTGAAAGCGGGCTTTCAGGAAGGCGGGCACGCCCGCGAGCAACTTCTGCTCGCGCCCGCCAAGCATCTGGTCCAGCACCGCGTCGAGTGCCGCGAGCTGCGCCAGCCGGGGCGTGGCCTGGGCCAGCATCTGGCGCAGATGGCCACGAAAGGCGTCGATGGCCATTTCCATGCGGCGCTGCTGATCCAGGTAGCGCTGGTGGTGGGGAGCGAATTCGGCGTCGGCCGCCTCCACCGGATGGATGGGCGGGGCTTGGATGGCCTTGGCCAGCGTGGCGCGCACGCGCTGCAACTCGGCCTGGGCGGCATCCGAATGCGGGGGCGGGCCCGCGCGGCGCAGCGTCCTGATCGCGGGCAGGCTCTGGTGCGCCGAATGCAGCGCAATCGCATCGGCCACGTTCAGCCACTCGCCCAGGCGCTCCCCGATGTCCCGCCTGTGAGGGAAGTCATCGGCTTCGACAGGCCACCACGCGGCGAGCTGTCGCACCAGCGGAGAACGGTTGAAATGGCTGAAACGCAAACACTTTTCCTTTGGAACACTTCGCCCGGCCGCTGGACACCGCCGCCGGCCCGGGGCAGGCCGGGGTCGCTCAGACCACCAGCACGGCTCGAAAGTCGTTCACGTTGGTGTGCGTGGGCCCGGTGATGACCAGATCGCCGATCGGCTGGAAGAAGCCGTAAGCGTCGTTGCGAGCCAGGTGGTCGGTGACCTTGAGGCCCTGTGCGCTGGCCCGAGCGAGCGTGTCGGGCGTGACCAGCGCGCCCGCATTATCTTCCACCCCGTCGATGCCATCGGTATCGGCCGCCAGGGCCCACACCCCGGCCTGCCCACCCAGCGCTTGCGCCAGGCCCAGGCAGAACTCGCCGGCACGCCCGCCCCGGCCCCTGGCCTGGCCCTCGGCGCGCGGGCGCACCGTGACCGTGGTTTCGCCACCGCTGAGGATGACGCAGGGTGTCTGAAAGCTGCTGCGCCCCAGAGCGGTGGAGCGCGCCAGGGCGGCATGCACCTTGCCCACCTCGCGCGACTCACCTTCGATTTCGTCGCTGAGCAGCAGCACATTCAGCCCCAGGGCGCGTGCCGCCTCGGCGGCCGCTTCCAGGCTTTGCTGCGGTGTGGCAATCAGTTGCACCTCGTGGCCTTGCAGGCGCGGGTCGCCGGGCTTGGGGGTTTCGAGCGCGCCGTTCTCCAGTTGCAGGCGCACCGAGGCTGGCACGTCGATGCCATACCGGCGCAGGATCTCCAGTGCCTCGGCGCAGGTGGAAGCGTCGGCCACGGTGGGGCCGCTGGCGATCACGCTCACGTCGTCGCCGGGCACGTCGCTGATGGTGAGCGTGACCACGCGCGCCGGCGCGCAAGCCGCGGCGAGCCGCCCGCCCTTGATGCGCGAAAGGTGCTTGCGCACGGTGTTCATCTCGCCAATGTGCGCGCCGCTCTCCAGCAGCTGACGGTTGATGCGCTGCTTGTCTTCCAGCGTGAGGCCATCGCAAGGCAGCGTGAGCAAGGCCGAGCCGCCGCCGGAGATGAGGCAGAGCACAAGGTCGTCGGCGGTGAGGCCTTCGGTGAGTTGCAGGATGCGCTGGGCGGCTGCGAGTCCCGCGGCGTCGGGCACCGGGTGTGAGGCCTCCACCACTTCGATGCGCTGCGGCACACCCGCCGGGCGCGGCGGCGTGTGGTGATAACGGGTGACGACCAGGCCACCGAGGGGGGCATCGGTGGGCCAGAGCGCTTCCACGGCCTGCGCCATGGCGCCACCGGCCTTGCCGGCACCCAGCACGAGGGTACGGCCCTTGGGGGGCCTGGGCAGGTGGTCTGCCGTGTTGTGCAGGGGCAATGCGCGCTTCACGGCCACGTCGTACAGGTGGCGCAGCAGGGCGCGTGGGTCGGTCAGGCTGGGGATGGTTGGCTGAGACATGGGGCAAGTTTAGTGCTGGCATGCCATCGCCTGGACCGGTGTGCCCGCCCCCGTTCGGGCTGAACCTGTCGAAACCTGGGCGGGATGCCCTTCGACGGGCTCAGGCCCTTCGACAAGCTCAGGCCCTTCGACAAGCTCAGGACGATCGGAATACGGCCCTTCGACAAGCTCAGGCCCTTCGACAAGCTCAGGACGATCGGAATACGGCCCTTCGACAGGCTCAGGCCCTTCGACAAGCTCAGGACGATCGGAATACGGCCCTTCGACAGGCTCAGGGCGAAGGGGGGGTTGCTGGGCCGGGCTACGCGATCTGGTGCTTGGCCATCAACTCGAGGCTTCGGCAAAGAGCCGAGTGATCCAGGGCGGCCATGCCGTTGGCTGCGCAGCTTTGCATCAGTTGGGCCGCACTCGCCGTGTGCGGCAGGCTCACGCCGAGTTCCTTCGCCCCTTGCAGTGCCAGGTTCAGATCTTTCTGGTGAAGCTCGATGCGGAAACCCGGGTTGAAGGTGCGCCTGACCATGCGTTCACCATGCACCTCCAGGATGCGGCTGGCCGCGAAGCCGCCCATCAGCGCCTCGCGCACCTTGGCCGGGTCGGCGCCTGCCTTGCTGGCGAACAGCAGGGCTTCGGCCACCGCCTCGATGTTGAGCGCCACGATGATCTGGTTGGCCACCTTGGTGGTCTGGCCGTCGCCGTTGCCGCCCACGAGGGTGATGTTCTTGCCCATGGATTCAAATAACGGCTTCGCGCGCTCGAAGGCGGCCTTCGTCCCACCGACCATGATGGTCAGGCTCGCGGCCCTGGCACCCACTTCCCCACCGCTGACCGGTGCATCCAGATACTCGCAGCCGAGCGCGTTGATCTTCTGCGCAAACTGCTTGGTGGCCATCGGGCTGATGGAGCTCATGTCGATCACGAGCTTGCCCGCGCTCAGGCCCCTGGCCACCCCGTTTTCGCCGAACAGCACGTCCTCCACGTGCGGCGTGTCGGGCACCATGCAGATGACGAAGTCGGCACGCCTGGCGACTTCGGTGGCGTTGGTGCAGAGGGTGGCGCCAGCCTCCGCGAAATCAGCGGGAATCTTGCCCCGGCTCGCCACGAAGAGCGTGTGTCCGGCCTTGATCAGGTTCAGCGCCATGGGCGCGCCCATGATGCCCAGGCCGATGAAGCCGACCTTGAGTCCGTTGGTGGATGTCATGCGTGTGGGTCCTTACAGCGTTTGTCCGTGCGCAGCCAGCCAGGCCAGGCCTTTGTCCGTGCCTCCCGGTCCCGCATCGCGCGGCTTGTATTCGCAGCCGATGTGGCCGGTGTATCCCAGCGCGTCGATGTGGTCGAACAGGTAGCGGTAGTGGATCTCGCCCGTGCCTGGTTCGTGGCGACCGGGCGTGTCGGCCAGTTGCATGTGGGCGATGCGCGGCAGCAGCTCCCGGATGGTGTTGGCCAGCTCGCCTTCCATGCGCTGCGCGTGGTAGATGTCGTACTGCAGGAAGAGGTTGTCCGAGCCGACTTCGTCCATGAGGTCAATGGCCTGGCGCGGCCGGTTCACGACGAAGCCGGGCATATCGAAGTGGTTGATGGGCTCGAGCAGCAGACGCACACCCTGCTGCTTCGCGGCTTGGGCTGCAAAACGCAGATTGCTCACCAGCGTGGCGCGTGCCTGGCTTTCGCTCACGCCCGAGGGCGCGATGCCGGCCATGCAGTGCAGATTCGGCGTGCCGAGGGCGGTGGCGTACTTCAGCGCCATCGTCACGTTGGCGATGAACTCCTCCTCATGGCCCGGCCAGCAAGCCCTGCCGCGTTCGCCCGCAGCCCAGTTGCCAGGCGGCATGTTGTGCAGCACCAGTTTCAGGCGGTGCTGTTTCAGGCGTTGGCCAATCTCCTCAGCCATGAAGTCGTAGGGAAACAGAAACTCCACGGCCTTGAATCCGGCGCGCGCGGCGGCTTCGAAGCGGTCCAGGAACGGCAGCTCGTTCCAGAGCATGGAGAGGTTGGCGGCGAACTTCGGCATGTCTTCGGCTCCTTGTCGTTCAATCGAGCAGTCCGACGGTCTCGAGGCCTTGTGGCGCGCGACAGTCGATCGCTTCGAACTCGTTGATCTTGTCGATCTCCGTACCCATGGCGATGTTGGTGACGCGTTCGAGTATGCATTCCACGACCACCGGCACACGGTGGTGCGCGGCCAAATGTTGCGCCTGGCGGAACGCGTCTTGCAGCTTCTCGGGATCGGTCACGCGCAAGGCCTTGCAGCCAAGGCCTTCGACCACCGCCACGTGGTCCACCCCGTAGCCGCGCAGTTCGCCGGCTTCGTCGTCCATGTTCTGGTTCTCGAAGGCGAGTTGCACGCAGTAGTCCATGTCGAAACCGCGCTGGCTCTGGCGGATGAGGCCGAGGTAAGAGTTGTTCACCAGCACATGCACATACGGCAGGCGGAACTGCGCACCCACGGCGAGTTCTTCGATCAGGAACTGGAAGTCGTAGTCGCCCGAGAGCGCCACCACGTTTTTCGCTGGATCCGAAGCGACCACGCCCAGCGCTGCCGGCAGCGTCCAGCCCAGCGGCCCGGCCTGGCCACAGTTGATCCACTGGCGCGGCCCATACACGTGCAGGAACTGCGCCCCGGCGATCTGCGAAAGGCCGATGGTGCTCACGTACACCGTGTCGCGCCCGAACACCTGGTTCATCTCTTCGTACACGCGGTGTGGCTTCATGGGAATCTGCTCGAAGTGCGTCTGGCGCAGCATGAGGCGCTTGCGCTCGGCGCAGCGGCCGGCCCAGTTGGCGTAGCTCGGCCAGTGGCCGGCAGCCTTGCGCTCGCGCGCCACCTGCACGAAGAGCTCCAGCGCAGACTTCGCGTCCGAGACGATGCCGAAGTCGGGCTCGAACACGCGGCCAATCTGCGTGGGCTCGATGTCCACGTGCACGAACTTGCGGCCTTGGGTGTAGGTCTCGACCGAGCCGGTGTGGCGGTTGGCCCAGCGGTTGCCGATGCCCAGCACGAAATCGCTGGCCAGCATCGTCGCGTTGCCATAGCGGTGGCTGGTCTGCAGGCCCACCATGCCGGCCATGAGCGGGTGGTCGTCGGGGATGGTGCCCCAGCCCATGAGCGTGGGGATCACCGGTACACCGGTGATCTCGGCGAATTCCACCAGCAGGTCGGCCGCATCGGCGTTGACGATGCCGCCTCCGGCCACGATGAGCGGCTTGGTGCTGGCCACCAGCATGTCCAGCGCCTTCTCGACCTGCTTGCGGCTGGCCTGCGGCTTGTAGACCGGCAACGGTTCGTAGGTGTCGGGATCGAACTCGATCTGCGCCATCTGCACGTCGAACGGCAGGTCGATAAGCACCGGCCCGGGGCGGCCCGAGCGCATGAGGTGAAAAGCCTGCTGGAACACGCGCGGCACCAGCGCGGGCTCACGCACCGTCACGGCCCATTTGGTCACCGGCTTGGCAATGCTCTCGATGTCCACCGCCTGGAAGTCCTCCTTGTAGAGCCGCGAGCGTGGCGCCTGGCCGGTGACGCAGAGGATGGGGATGCTGTCGGCCTGCGCGGAGTACAGGCCGGTGATCATGTCGGTGCCAGCCGGACCGCTGGTGCCGATGCACAGGCCGATGTTCCCTGCCTTGGCGCGTGTGTAGCCCTCGGCCATGTGGGATGCGGCTTCCACGTGACGCGCCAGGATGTGGGCGATGCTGCCGCGCTCGCGCATGGCGGCGTAGAAAGGATTGATGGCAGCGCCGGGCACGCCAAACGCTTGCGAGACGCCTTCCTTCTCCAGCACACAGATGGCGGCTTGCGCCGCAGTCATTCGGGCCATGTTTCGATTCCTTACCAGGTTGATGGGCTGGTGGTCATTCTGGAGAGAAGCCGCACTCTTGAGAATGCCAATGGAGGTACTTTGATTCGGTACTCCAGGTATGCAATCGTCACCCGGTCGCAGTACCATGGCGCCATGGACCGATTCAAGGAAATTGAAGCCTTCGTGATGGTGATGGAACACGGCAGCCTGGCCGCAGCCGCGCCGCACGCGGGCATCACGCCGGTGATGATGGGACGGCGCATCGACGCACTGGAACGCCGGCTGGGCACGCAGCTCATCCACCGCTCCACGCGGCGCCTGGCGCTCACTGAGCATGGAACGCGCTTCCTGGACGAGTGCCGCACGCTGCTGGCTCAGTGGTCAGCGGCCGAGGCCACGGTGTCGGCACAGAAGCACCGCGCCAGCGGTCATCTGGTGGTGTCGGCACCGGCGGCGTTCGGTCGGTTGCACGTGGCGCCACACGCCAGCGCCTTCCTCAAGGCGAATCCTGAGGTGAAGGTTTCCTTCAACCTCACCGACCGGGTGGTGGACCTGGTGCGCGAGGGCTACGACATGGGCCTGCGCATCGGTGGCGCCATCGACCCGAATTTCGTGGCCGTGCATCTGGCGACCAACCAGCGCGTGGTGTGCGGCACCCCGGCCTACTTTCGCCGGCATGGCAAGCCCAGAACGCTGGACGACCTCAAGCACCACAACTGCCTGGCCTTCAACCTGCAGGGCGGGCAGCAACGCGGCTGGTATTTCCAGCAGGACGGAAGGACCGTGACCGTTCGCGCCGAAGGCAACCTGGACTGCAACGACGGCGAGCTGCTGCACCGCTGGGTGAGTGAGGGCCTGGGCCTGGGCTGGCGGTCCACCTGGGAGATTCAGGCGCAGCTGCAGCGCGGCGAACTGGTCACCGTGCTCGACGAATTCGCCCTGCCCGCCTACGACATCCTGGCGGTGTACCCGCAACAGCGCCACCTGCCCGCCAAGGTGCGTTTCTTCATTGATCACCTGAAGAAGGTGTACGCCCGGCAGAATTACTGGCTTGGAGGTTGACTCCTCCGGTTTCCCCGACCCCAACCCCCGTTGGCCCTGAGCCCGTCGAAGGGCCGACTTCCGATTGTCCTGAGCCTGTCGAAGGGCCGACTTCCGATCATCCTGAGCCTGTCGAAGGGCCTGAGCCTGTCGAAGGGCCGTATTCCGATTGTCCTGAGCCTGTCGAAGGGCCTGAGCCTGTCGAAGGGCTCACCAATTTCTGGTCTAGGCTTCGACAGGCTCCGCCCGAACGGTATGCCAATGTGATTCAACATGAATGCAAACACCCTGCTGATCCAGAACGCCACCTGCATCGCCACCATCGACCACGCAGACCCGGCGCAAGGCCGCGAGCTGAGGGACGCCTCGATCTTCGTGCGCGGCAACCGCATTGAATGGATCGGTGCCGATGCAGACCTTGCCCCTGAACTGCGCGACGAAGCGAACGAAGTGATGGATGCGCGCGGCCACCTGGTGACGCCGGGCCTGGTGAACACGCACCACCATATGTACCAATCGCTGACCCGAGCGATTCCCGGCGTGCAGGACGCCGAACTCTTCAGCTGGCTGCGTGGCCTCTACCCCATCTGGGCCGGGCTCACGCCCGAGATGGTGCGCGTGTCCACGCAGATCGCGATGGCAGAGCTGCTGCTGAGCGGCTGTACCACCACCAGCGACCACCTCTACATCTACCCCAATGGCGTGCGACTCGAAGACAGCATCGAGGCCGCGCAGGCCATCGGCATGCGGTTCCTCGCCACGCGCGGCAGCATGAGCGTGGACGCGAGCGCGGGCGGTTTGCCACCGGACTCGGTGGTGGAGAAGGAAGACGCGATCCTGAAAGACAGCCAGCGTCTCATCGAGACCTGGCACGACGCCAGCCATGGCGCCATGCTGCAGGTGGCGCTGGCGCCCTGCTCGCCGTTTTCCGTGAGCCCCGCCTTGATGAGGGAGAGCGCCGCACTCGCGCGTTCCTTCCAGGGCCTGGGGGTGCGGCTGCACACCCACCTGGCGGAGAACGACCACGACATTGCCTACAGCCGCGAAAAGTTCAACAAGACGCCCGCGCAGTACGCGCAGGAACTCGGCTGGCTCGGCGACGACGTGTGGCACGCGCACTGCGTGAAGCTCGACGACGAAGGCATTTCCCTCTTTGCCGCCAGCCGCACCGGGGTGGCCCACTGTCCGTGCAGCAACATGCGCCTGGCCTCTGGCATCGCGCCTGTGCGCCGCATGATCAATGCGGGCGTGCCCGTCGGCCTGGGCGTTGACGGCAGCGCCAGCAACGACGGCGCGCACATGGTCAACGAAGCGCGCCAGGCCCTGCTGCTGGCGCGTGTGGGCCGCGCCTTGCAACCACCGGAAACGCGCGAGGGCAAGGCCTTCTTCGGCTGCGACCTCGGCCCGGCCGAGATGACCGCGCGCGACGCCCTGCACATCGCCACTCGCGGCGGCGCAAAGGTGCTGGGCCGTAAAGACGTGGGCCACCTCGCGCCCGGCATGTGCGCCGATCTCGCGCTGTTCGACCTGCGCACGTTCGGCTTCGCTGGCGGCGCGGTACACGACCCGGTGGCCAGCCTGCTGCTCTGCGCCAGCCCCATGGCGGCGCACACCGTGGTCAATGGCCGGGTGGTGGTGCGCGACGGGCAACTCACCACGGTGGACCTGGGCCCACTGGTGGAGCGGCACAACCGGCTGGCAATGCAGCTGGTCACCACGCCGCGGTAGGCGGCAGCCCGGCGGCTCCGGTGTGTCCGGCGCAGCGTGACTCCTCCAGAGTCACCGTGGAACCGGCTTCGCCGGGCCACTGGTGACGCCCCCCTGGGGGGGCGACGCCGAAGGCGGCGCGGGGGGGACGCCCAAGCTCAACGGTCGGTCCTCGAACTCGGTGTTGAGAACGACGGTGCTGGTGGTGCGCGCCACCCCGGGAATCGCCTTGATCTGGTAAAGCACTTCCTCCAGCGCGCGCGCATGGGTGGTCCGGATCTTGGCGAGGAAGTCGAACTCGCCGGCCACGCTGTGCAGCTCCAGCACTTCGGGCAGTTCGCGCAGGCGCGGCGCCACCTCGCGGCAGTGCACGCCGCCGTCGTTGCGGATCGCCACGAAGGCGGTGAATCGCAGGCCCACGTGGTCGGGATCCACGCTGAGCGAGAAGCGTTCGATCACACCGCGCTCGATCATCTTTTTCACGCGTTCGTGCACGGCGGCGGTGGACAGGCCCACCTCGGAGGCCACATCGGCGTAGGAACGACGGCTGTCACGGCTCAAGGCCGTAAGAATTCTGGCGTCTGTGTCATCGAGCTGAATATTTGCTTGCATGGCGGCGAAATTCTGTTCAAAATACGGAATCACGGCGATTCGCCGGAAATTATCCTACGCAAAGCCGGATATGCCATCCATTTTCAACCCCATTGCCCTGGATCGCCAAACATGGAAGCTGGGCGGAGCGCTGCTCATCGTGTATCTCGTCTGGGGCACGACCTACTTCGCGCTCGACGTGGCGATGCAGACGCTGCCTCCGCTGTTGATGAATGGCGCGCGTTTCTTGCTGGCAGGTTTGCTCATGCTGGCCATTGCGCGCTGGCAAGGCCTGGCCTGGCCGACAGCGGCGCAATGGCGTTCCAGCGCGCTCATAGGTTCGCTCATGGCCTTTGCGGCCATGGGGCTGGTGGTGCTGGCGCAAAAGTTGGGCATCGGCTCCGGGCTCATGGCCACGGTGGTGACCACCATGCCAATGTGGCTTGCGCTGTGGACGCGCTGGGGCGGCGAGCGCGTGCCGGTCACCAGCTGGATCGGTCTCGCGCTGGGCGCCACTGGCGCGGCGCTGCTGGCGCTGGAAGGCGACTTTTCCACCACGCTGGCCGGCACGCTCTGCGCGTTCGGCGCGCCGCTGGCCTGGAGCCTGGGTTCCTACGCCTCCCGCCGGCTCGACCTGCCCGCGCCAGCCATGGCATCGGCCGCGCAATGGCTGCTGGGAGGCCTGCTGGGGCTGGCGGTGGCCTGGGCCGTCGAACCCGGTTCGCACGATGTGGCCTGGACCCAGGTTTCGCTGGCCTCGGCGCTGGCCTGGCTCTACCTGGTGGTCATGGGCACCATGGTCACGCTCAACGCCTACCTGTGGTTGCTCAAGAACACCTCGGCCGCTCTGGCGGGCAGCTATTCCTTTGTGAACCCCGTGGTGGCGCTGTGCGTGGGCGTGCTGCTCGGTGGTGAGCAACTGACCGGCTGGGTGTTCGTGGCGATGCCGCTGATCCTGCTGGCGCTGGCGCTCATTCTGTATGGCAGGGATATGACGCGGCTGCTCGGCGCGCTCAGGCCAAGAGCACCCGCAGCAACCAGCCGTTGAGGTCTTCCACCTCCTCGGCGCACACCGAATGCTCCATCGGGTAGCTGTGCCAGTCCACGTCATGGCCGAGGGACTGCAGCACATCGCGCGTGGCCAGGCCACGATCCAGCACCACCATGGGGTCGTGCTCGCCGTGCGCGAGGAAGATGGGCACATCGCGGTTGGCTGCGCTGCGTTCGGCGGCCGTGGTGTCCGCCAGCGGCAGGTAGCCCGAAAGCCCCACCAGGCCAGCCAGCCGCTGCGGCGCGCGCAGGCCAGCCATGAGCGTCATGGCACAACCCTGCGAGAAGCCCATGAGCACGGTGCGATTGGCCGGCACGCCGCGCGTGGCCTCGCGGTCGAGCAAGGCCTGCACGAGCGCGCAGGACTGGCGCAGGCCGGGCTCGTCCTCCGGACGCAGCGCACCCGGCTGGCTCGGGGCCGGAAAGATGTCGTACCAGGCGCGCATGCGGTAGCCGCCATTGAGCGTGACCGGTCGCACCGGCGCACTCGGAAACACGCAGCGCACCGGGCCAATGGGGCCCAGGCCGAGCTCCTGCGCGATGGGCACGAAGTCGTTGCCGTCGGCCCCCAGGCCGTGCAGGACGATGATGGAAGCAACTGGCGTGGCGGCCGGATCGCCGCCAGTGACGAGTTCGAGGAGTTCGAGCGGGGTGGTGTTCATGGGGCGCAGCTTAACGCCTTGCCCCTACTCGATGAACCCCGGCAGCCACAATGAAATCGCGGGGAACGCGCACAGGATCAGCAGACGCACCACGTCCACCGCAATGAACGGCATGGTGCCCTTGTAGATGGCTCCCAGCGGCACATCGCGGGCGATGGAGTTGATGACGAACACGTTCATGCCCACGGGCGGGCAGATCATGCCGAAAGTCACCGCCATCACCACGATCACCCCGAACCACACCGGGTCGAAACCGAGCTGCATCATGGCCGGGAACACGATGGGCACGGTGAGCAGGATCATGGCGAGTTCGTCCATTACCGCGCCAAGAATGAGGTAACCCACCATGATGAGCGCAAGCACACCGTAGGGACCCACCGGCAGGTTCACCAGATACTCCACCGCGTTCTGCGTGAACTGCGTGATGGTGAGGAAGTAGCCGAACAGGTACGCCCCCACCACGATCATCATGATGGCCGAGGACACCCGCAAGGCCCCGATGAGCGCGGCCTTGATCTGCCGCCAGCCCAGACGCCGACGCACCACGCCAATGAGCAGTGTGCCCATGGCGCCAATGCCTGCTGCCTCCTGCACCGTGAAAAGCCCACCGTAGATGCCGCCGAGCACGAAGACGAACAGCAGCACCACCGCCCACAGCGAACGCAGTGAATCGAAACGCTCGGCCCAGCCATGGCGCTCGCCACGTGGCAGGGCATCGGGACGCAGGCGCGCCACCACCGCCACCACCGCGCTGTAGAAAACCACGGCCATGATGCCGGGGATGATGCCAGCCGCGAACAGCCTGGTGATGTCGGTCTCGGTCATGATGCCGTAGAGCACCAGGATCACCGAGGGTGGAATCATGATGCCCAACGTACCACCAGCCGCGATGAGACCGGCCGAAAAACCAGGGTTGTAGCCAGCGCGCCGCATCTCGGGCAACGCCACCTGGGTCATGGTGGCCGCTGTGGCCACCGACGATCCGTTGATGGCCGAGAAGCCGCCGCATGCCGCAATGGACGCCAGCGCCAGGCCGCCACGCCGGTGTCCGAGCCAGGCCCGGCCCGCCACGAAAAGTTCGGTGCTCATGCCCGAGTGGGAGGCGAAGGCACCCATCAGGATGAACATGGGAATGACGCTGAGGTTGTAGTCGGTCAGCACCGACAACGGCACGTTGGCCAGCAGGTTCAACGCAGGTGTGGCACTGGTGAGCAGTGCGAATCCGCCCACGCCGGCAATGCCCATCGCGATGCCGATCGGCACACGCAAGGCCATGAGGCCGAACATGGCCACGAAACCCAGCAGGGCCACCAGATCACGATCCATGGGCGGCTCCGGGTACATCGTCTTCCAGCGGATCGGGTTCTGCCGCACGTCCCCGCCAGAGCTGCCACAGGCGCACCAGTGCCAGCACCGCAGCCACCGTGGCGCCCACGGCGGCCACGCTGTAGAACCACTGCAGCGGCAACCGCAGGTCCATGGTGCCCTGGCTGCCCGTGCCGGCCACCTTGACCCACACCATACAGGCCAGCGGGATCATGAAAGCTGCCGTGATGGCGGTGGCCACCAGGTCCACGCGGCGCTGGCCGGCGGGTTTCAGGTGCTCCCACACGATGTCCACGCCAATGTGGGTTCCGTAGTAAGTGGCCAGCGCAATGCCCCAGAACATGGCAATGCCCTGAAGCATCTGCGAGCCGTCGAACCAGTCGGGGATCTGAGTGCTGAACGCGTAGCGCACCAGCACGTTGCCGGCCGTGAGCACCGCCACCAGCAGCAGCGTGAGCGCGGCCACCGTCTCGATGGCCGAGAACAGCCGTTTCATCAGTTGGAGGCCTTGCGCGCCGCCAGTTCCTTGCGCAGGTCATCCAGCGCGGCCTGCCCAGGCACGCCCGCGCCATCGGCCGCCTTCATCCACTGGCCGTACACCGGCTCCACCGCCTTCTTCCACACGTCCAGCTGTGCAGGCGAGATCGGCACGATGGTGTGACCGGCGGTCTTCTCCAGCTTGCCCTGGCCCGAGTCTTCCTCGTCGCCCCAGGCACCGCCCACCTTGCCGGCCCACTCGTTGTTGCAGTGGTCGTCGATCACCTTTTTCTGACCGGCGGCCAGCTTGTCGTACCAGGGCTTGTTCATGACCCAGACGAAGTCCGAGGTGTAGAGGCGCATGTCGCTGTGGAACTTCACGGCCTTGTCGATGCCGAAGGTGACGATGGAATTCCACGGGAAGGTGATGGCATCGGCCAGTCCCTTTTCCAGCGCATCGCGCGACTCGGGGGCAGACACCTGCACGTTGGTCGCGCCCAGCAGCGACATGGTCTGCGCCACGGTGCCATTGGCCGAGCGGATCTTCATGCCCTTGAGCTGACCCGGTTCGGTGATGGGCTTCTTGGAGTGGAAGGTGCCCACGTGCACGTGCGCGAAGCAGAACTTCACATCCTTCATCTCGGCGGCGGCGTACTTGCGGTACCACTGGTCGAGCGCTGCAGAGCCCGGTCCGGGCTTGGCAATCAGGAACGGCAGTTCACCGGCGGCGACGATGGGAAAGCGGCCGGCCTGGTAGCCGGGGTTGACCCAGGTCATCTCCGCGATGCCGTCGCGCGCCATATCGTAGTGATCTGCGGCTTTGCCAAGCTGTTGTGCAGGAAACAAGGCCACCTTGATCGAACCCCTGGACGCCGCTTCGACCGATTTGGCCCAGGGCTCGAAGCCCAGTCTGGCCAGCGGATGCGAGGCCGGCAACCAGTGCGCGAACTTCATCTCGACCGGCTTGTCCTGCGCCTGGGCGCCGAGCGCACCCAGCAACAGAGTGGCGACGGCGACGGAACGCAGGGCGGGTTGGAAAGCTTTTTTCATGTCTGTCTCCTGGTTGAGGTTTTCTTCAAGGGCATTCGCAGGCGGCGTTCGCTCATGCGGCGGGGGTGAGGGGTTTGCCGCGTCTGGGCCGATCCGCCCAGAACATGGTTTGTGTGCCGCCAGCGTCAGGCCGTTGCCCACTGTTGAGCTTGCCTTCTGGATCGGCCAGCGTGGCCTTGAGCGCTTCGCGCAGCGCATTCGCGGCCGTCGATGCATCCAGTTCGGACGTGAGCGATGGCGCGACATGCTGGGCCCAGAGGCGCGCATAGTTCAGCCGCCCACGCGCCTGCGTTTCTCCATAGCCCTTGAGCACCTGAGGCAGTCCGGCGAGCGCCAGCGCCAGCGGCGGTGACTGAGGCAGCACCTGGCGCATGGCCGCGAGCCAGACGGCCAGGGTTTCGTGCTCCTGGGCGTAGCGAAGCGAGCGAGGGCGCAGTGGACGAAGGCGGGCCAGGCTGCGCAGCAGGAGATACCCCCAAAGGCTGGTGGAGCGGATGTGCATGCCCACGTGCGCCTTGCCGAGCCAGCCGCGCCGACGTGCCAGCTTCATGAGGCCTTCGCCCAGCGCGCGCGGCAGCACGGCAGCGACTTCGTCAATACCCGGCTTGAAGTGCTCCGTCACGCGCACGATGTCGCCCTTTTTCGCCTGCGCTTCGCTGGCCACGCGCGCATACCGGTTGCGTCGCGTCTTGAGGTCGGCCACGCGGATCACGTCTTCAAAACACATCCACAGCGCGAGCTGGCGAACGCCCTCTTCCAGCGCATCGCTGGCGGATGGCGTCGATGCGTCGACCAGCGCCTGCACATGGTCGAAAAAGGCGGTGGCGTAGGCATCATTCTGGTAGTCGCGGCAGCGCAGCGCACCGTGCGCGGCAAGCGTCTGCACGGCAGGCGGCCAGCCCTGCAGGCGCGCGGCCCAGGCTTGCTGCACGTGGGCTGGAAGTCTGGCCTCGCTCAGAACCTGTCGCGCGTCGCCTGCCACTTCCGGAATCACCGCGGTGGGCTGTTGCGCCTCGTCGTGGGCCGCAGAGAACCCGGCCAGGCTCGCCTGCACGCCCTTGCCCGACGCGCGAATCACGTCCTCACACACCTCGCGTGGCCAGGGCAGCACGCCTGCGCCAGCGAGGGCGCCAAACATCACGGCGGAGATCACGGTGCCGGCCTTCACGGTCACGGCCTCCATGTCGAACAGCACGGCACGTTGCGCCAGCGCCTGCGCCGCACCGACCAGACGCTTCGCGTCCTGCCGACCATCGGCCATGTGCATCTTCTCCAGCGTCGTATAGACGCGGTGGGTCGAAGCGAGCAGCGTGGTGCGGTGGGTGACAAATCCGCGCTCGATCATGCGCGCAGCTTCCAGAAGTTCGCTGGCTACCACCACGTCCACACGGCCCGCCACCGGCGTGAGGCCAAAGACAGGCCGTGTGCCATCCGCCAGTGGCGCGCGCAACAGCTCGATGTAGTAGCTGGTGGCACCGGTGCGCTGCGCCACGCCGGGCACGGAAGTGGCCTGCACCGGCAAACCCTGGTTGCGGGCGCACTGCACCAGCCAGTCGGCCAGCACGCCGCCACCCTCGCCGCCGAGTGCGGCAATCAGGATGCCGAAGGCATTGTCTTGTGAAGTCGTCATGGCTCAGGCCGGCTGCAGCAGGCCGATGAAGAAGCGGTTGAAACGGTCGGTGAGACGGTCCCACCAGTTCGGATGGGTGACGATCTCGATCTTGTGGAAGGATGGGCAGAGTACGGCCGCATCGGCCACCTCGCCGCACAGGCCGCAACCCACGCAACCATTGGTGACGTGTGCCACCGGCTCGCGGCGCAGCGGGTCGCTGGAGGGTTTCACGGTCAACGTGGGGCAGCCCGAGAGCCGGATGCAGGAGTGGTCACCGGTGCAGGTGTCCTCGTCCACACCGTAGCGTGTGCGCACGCTGCGCAGACCTTCCTTCAACCGCCGCGCGCGAATGGGCTTGAGGCGGCGCTGGCGCTCCAGCTGGCATTCGCCCTCGGCGATCACCACCTTCAGTCCCATGAAGGGCGAGTTCACCGCGTCCTTGAGCAGGTCGCGCACCTGGGACACGCGGTAGTTGTGCACCGTCTTCACCCACTTCACGCCCATGCCCTTGAGCGTGTTCTCGATCGTCATCTCGTTGGCTGTGGCACTCGATCCTTCGGCCACACGTTTGGCTTCGGACAGGGGCGAGGACATGGTCTCCTGAGTGCCCGTGGCCGAGGTGTAGCCGTTCTTCATGATCACCAGCACCCCGTCGCCCTGATTGAGCAAGGTCGAACTCACGCCCGAGAGCAGCCCGTTGTGCCAGAAGCCGCCGTCGCCCATGATGGCGATGGGCCGCCTGGCGGAAAAGTTCTTCACTGCCGCGCTCGATGCCATGCTCATGCCGTAGCCGAGGATGGAATTGCCGAAAGAGAACGGCTCGAAGGTGGCAAAGGAATGGCAGCCGATGTCGGTGGAGATGTGCAGTTTGCCCACGTCGCGCTCGACCAGCTTGAGCGCCGCGAACACCGGGCGCTCGGGGCAACCGGTGCAGAAGTTTGGCGGGCGCGGGGGCACCTGGCCACCCAGTTCGGTGAGTGCGCGCTGCTTCACCGCGGCCAGCTCGGTGCTGAATCCCCGTGCGACCGAGGTGTCCACCTGCGGCAGATGCTCGCCGACGAATGCGGTGATGCCCTGGACGAGGATCTCGGCCGTGTATTCGCCGCCCATGGGCAGCAGGTCCTTGCCGTGCAGACGGGTCTGCAGGTCAGCGCGACGCAGCTGCGTGGCGATGTCCTGTTCGATGAACTCGGGTTGGCCTTCCTCGATCACCAGCACCGCACGCTTGCCTGCACAGAACGCCGCGATCTGTTCAGGCACCAGCGGGTAGACGACGTTGAGCACCAGCAGCGGCAGGTCGGTGCGACCACGGGCATCGGCCAGTCCGACCTGCTGCAAAGCGCGTATGGTGGTGTTGTACAGGCCACCCTGGACGATCAGACCGACCTCCGCATGTTTGCCATCGAACAGCTCGTTGAGCCCGGCATCGGCAATGAACTTTCGCGCCGCCGGCATGCGCACTTCGTATTTTTGCTTCTCGTGCCGGAAGGTGGACGGCGGGTGCGAGAGGCGGTCGTAGCTGAACGAGGCCGCTTCCTGCTGCAGCAGGCGGCTGGAGATGGCGGGCGCAATGTTGTCGCTGGCCACGAAGCTACCCTGCACGTGGCACGCGCGGATGCGCAGCTCCATCATCACGGGCGTGTTCGAGGCCTCGGAAAGCTCGAAAGACTTCTCGACCATGCGCACGATCGTGGGCAGGTTCGGACGCGGATCCATGAGCCACAGGGCCGACTTCATCGCAAAGGCGTGCGTGCGTTCCTGGATCACGCTGGCGCCTTCACCGTAATCTTCACCCACCACGATGAGCGCCCCGCCCAGCACGCCGGGCGAAGCCAGGTTGGAGAGCGCGTCGGACGCCACGTTGGTGCCGACCACCGACTTCCAGGTCACCGCACCGCGCACCGGGTACATGATGGACGCGGCCAGCATCGCTGCCGCAGAACTCTCGTTGGTGCAGGCTTCCACATGCACGCCGAGTTCGTCCATGTAGGGTTTGGCCTGCACCATCACGTCAAGCAGGTGCGAGATCGGCGAGCCCTGGTAGCCTCCCACGTAGGTCACCCCCGATTGCAACAACGCCTTGGTCACGGCCAGGATGCCTTCACCCTGGAAGGTCTCGCCGTGGCCGAGCTTCAGCGCCTCGATTTCGCTTTGAAATGAACGTTCCAAACGGGGGTCTCCTGTCTTTGTGATCGGGAATTTAAGGGGCCGCCCACCATCTGACCAATGGATTGATCGGATGTGGCACATTCACGATGTCAATAATCCGGGTGAACCCTTAGGCCTCGACCACTCCCTCCAGATGAACTTCAGGCAACTCGATCTGAACCTCCTGCGTGTGCTCGTCGCGATCCACCGAAGTGGCTCCGTCACGGCCGCCGGCAAGGCCCTGGCACTCTCGCAGCCAGCCACCAGCAATGCACTGGCGCGCCTGCGTGAGTACTTCCAGGACGACCTGTTCGTGCGTGCTCCTGGCGGGCTCAAGCCCACCCGCCTGTGCGAACGCCTGGCGCCCGAGGTGCAGGCGCAACTGCAATTGCTGGAAAGCGCCGTGATGGTGCGCGACCGGTTCGACCCTGCGCACACGGAAATGCGCTGGCGCCTGTCGCTGTCGGATCTGGGCGAGATCATGTTCCTGCCGGAGCTGGCCGCCACGTTGCGCCAGCAGGCGCCCCAGGCGCACCTGACCAACGTCTCGGTGGCGGCCGAAGACGTCCCTGCCGCGCTCGAATCGCGCGACATCGACTTCGCCATCGGCATCCTGCAGCCGCGCCATCGAGGTGTGCGCTCCGACCTGCTGTTCCGCGAGCACTACGTGGCGCTGACCTCGACCAGCTGGCGGCCCGCCTCGGGCAAGGTGGGCCGCACTCTGAGCGCGCGCCAGCTCGCCGAAGCCTCGCTTGTGGTGGCCTCGCCCACCGCCACCTTCCATGGCAGCGTGGAGAAAATGTTGCTGCGCATGAAGCTGTCCGAACGCATCGTGCTGCGCGCCCGCCACTTCGGCGCCCTGCCCGATCTCGCGCTCAGCACCGACCTGCTCACCATCGTGCCGCAGATGTACGCGGCCAACCTGGGCCAGCGCCGCGATCTGCGCGTGTGGGAACTGCCGCGCGCGGCTGCACCGAGCTACGAGGTGCGGCTGGTCTGGCACGAGAGCACCGCACGCGATCCCGCGCACCAGTGGATCCGCGCCCAGGTGCATCGGCTGTTCGGGCGTGCGAAAGGCGCCACCTAAATATGATGCGGGCATGACCCCCCAATCCCTGCTCGACCACCAGGACCAGGGCCGCCTCTGGGCCGCGCCGCTCTCCACCGACGCCGGCTTCGGACTCGACGCCGCGTACGCCCGCCAGCTGGAGGTGAGGCAACTGCGCATGGCTCGCGGCGAGCAGCCACGCGGCTTCAAGGTGGGCTTCACCAACCGCAACATCTGGCCACGCTACAACGTTTTTGCACCCATCTGGGGCAGCGTTTGGGACACCACGCTCACGTATTGCGAAGGCGAAGGCACCGTTTCACTGGCCCGCACCTGCCAGCCACGCCTGGAGCCCGAGACCGTTTTCGGCATGAACGCCACTCCCGCGCCCGGCGCCACCCTGGAACAACTCTTCGACGCCATCGACTGGGTGGCCCCCGGGTTCGAGGTGGTGCAGTCGCACCTGCCGGACTGGAAGTTCCTGCCAGCCGATACCGTGGCCGATGGCGCCCTGCATGCGCGCCTGCTGGTGGGCCGGCGCACACCGGTGCGCGCCCTGGCAGACCATGCGCTCAAGCTGGATGCGCTGCTCGCCAGCGCCCAGGTCGCGCTGCAGAAAAACGGCGAAACCATGGAACGCGGCCAGGGCGCCAACGTGCTCGACAGCCCTCTGCGTGCCTTGCTCGACTTCCTCAACACCCTGCGCACCTGCCCCGGCGCGCCCGACCTGCGAGCGGGCGACGTGGTCACCACCGGCACCTGGACCGACGCCTGGCCGGTGCAACCGGGCGAACAGTGGTCGGCGCACTTCACGCCACCTCTGAACCGCCTGACGGTGCGATTCACGGACTGAGCTGCCGTCGGGCCTTGCAGGTAAACCCCTCTAAACAGCCCGGTCTGCCCGGGGTAGATTCTCTCCTTCGCATTCCAAAAGGAGACATCCCCCATGAGCCAAGTTGCGCCC
Organism: Hydrogenophaga sp.; assembly: GCF_050250835.1. GTDB lineage: Bacteria > Pseudomonadota > Gammaproteobacteria > Burkholderiales > Burkholderiaceae_C > Hydrogenophaga. The sequence continues at coordinate 293,394 of NZ_JBFWNX010000001.1, forward strand.
GAACTGCTGGCCCTGCAGCGCCTGTACCACTGGGAGAAGACCGCGCCCAACCGCGTGGCGCTCACACAACCCATGGGCGGCGGCGTGGTGCAAGATTTCACGTGGGGCCAGATCGGTGAACAGGTGCGCCGCATGGCCACCCACCTGCAATCGCAGGGTTGGGAGCCCGGCTCCAAGGTAGCCATCCTTTCGAAGAACTGCGCCTGGTGGATGATGAGCGACCTGGCGATCTGGATGGCGGGGCACGTGTCGGTGCCGCTGTATCCCACGCTGGCGGCCGAGACGGTGCGGCAGATCCTCACGCACAGTGAAGCCAAGGCCTGCTTCGTGGGCAAGCTGGACGGCTGGGAAGGCATGAAGCCCGGCGTTCCGGCGGGCATGCCCTGCATCAGCTATGCGCTCTCACCGGACGACGCGGTCAAGAACTACGAAAGCTGGGACGCGATCTGCGCGCGCAATGCGCCCTTGCAGGGCCAGCCGGTACGCGGCGCCAGCGACCTCGCCACGCTCATCTACACCTCCGGCACCACCGGCATGCCCAAGGGTGTGATGCACAGCTTCGGCAACTTCGCCTGGGCGCTCGACGCCGGCTTGAAACGCATCCCCATGTCGGGCGAAGACCGCATGCTGTCTTACCTTCCGCTCGCCCATGTGGTGGAGCGCATGCTGGTTGAACACGGCTGGCTGCGCACCGGCATGCACGTGTATTTCGCCGAATCGCTCGACACCTTCGCCGCCGACCTGCAACGCGCTCGCCCCACCATCTTTTTCTCGGTGCCGCGCCTGTGGGTCAAGTTCCAGCAAGGCATCCACCACAAGATGCCACCGGCCAAGCTCAATCGCCTGCTCGGTATTCCCATCCTGGGCGGCATCGTGCGCAAGAAGGTCATGAAGGCGCTGGGACTGGACCAATGCAAGTTCGCCGCTGGCGGCGCCGCGCCCATGCCGGTTGCGCTGCTGCAGTGGTACAGCAAGCTGGGCCTGCACATCAACGAAGGCTATGGCATGACCGAAAACCTCGCGCTCTCCCACATCACCGAACCGGGCAAGAACCAGCAGGGCACGGTAGGGCCGGTCTACGAAGGCGTGGAGCAACGCCTGGATCCACAGACCGGCGAAGTTCAGATGCGCAGTCAGGCGCTGATGATGGGTTACTACAAAGAACCCGAGAAAAGCCGCGAGTGCTTCACCGAAGACGGCTGGCTCAAGACTGGCGACAAGGGCAGCATCGACGCGCAGGGCCTGCTGCGCATCACCGGCCGCGTCAAGGACCTCTTCAAGACCGGCAAGGGCAAATACGTGGCGCCCGCGCCGATCGAAGACAAGCTGGTCATGCACGACGCGGTGGAAGCCTGCGTGGTCACGGGCGCCAACCTCGGCCAGCCGCTGGGCATCGTCATGCTCAACGCCGATGCAGTGACCCGCGTGGCGGACGCTGGCGCACGCGCCGAACTCGAAGCCTCGCTGGCCAGCCACCTCAGGGCCATCAATGCCACGCTCGATCCGCACGAGCAGCTGCAGTGCCTCGTGGTGGTGACCACCGCGTGGACGGTGGACAACGACATCATCACGCCCACCTTCAAGGTCAAGCGCAACCGCATCGAAGACCTGTATTCGAAGAACTACGAAGCGTGGGAAACGTCCGGAAAGAAGGTGATCTGGCAATAGGACGAGGTGACCCGGCGGCTAACATACCGCCACCATGCACATCCTCCTCACCGGCGCGGCCGGCTTCATCGGCATGCACACCGCCCTGCGCCTGCTGGCACGGGGCGACACGGTGCTGGGCATTGACAACCTCAACGACTACTACGACGTCTCGCTCAAGCGGGCGCGTCTGCAATCGTTGAGCGGGCATCCGGGCTTCAGCTTTCAACAGCTCGACGTGGCCAACCGCGCCGCCATGGCGCAGCTTTTCGCCGGGCCTCGCTTTGACGCCGTGGTGCACCTGGCCGCGCAGGCCGGCGTGCGGTACTCCATCAGCCACCCCATGGCGTACCTGGACAGCAACCTCGCTGGCTTTGGCCATGTCCTCGAAGGCTGCCGCGCCCAGCGACCGCAGCACCTCGTCTACGCGTCAAGCTCCAGCGTGTACGGCGGCAACACCAAGATGCCGTTCGAGGAGACCGACGCGGTGGACCACCCGGTGAGCCTGTACGCCGCGACCAAGAAGGCCAACGAGCTGATGGCGCACACCTACAGCCACCTCTATGAGTTGCCCACCACAGGTCTGCGCTTCTTCACCGTGTACGGTCCATGGGGCAGGCCCGACATGGCTTATTTCAGCTTCACCAGGGCGGTGCTCGAAGGCCGGCCAATCCAGGTGTTCAACCATGGCGACATGAAGCGCGACTTCACCTACATCGACGACATCGTCGAAGGCGTGGTCCGCGTGCTCGACAAGCCAGCCACGCCGGCATCCACCGGCGACGCGCCCTATCGCGTGTTCAACATCGGCAACCACGACCCGGTGCCCCTGCTGAATTTCATCGGCTGCATCGAGACCGCACTAGGCCGCCAGGCCGTCAAAGAATTCCTGCCGATGCAGGACGGCGACGTTCCCGCCACCTACGCCAGCACCGATGCCCTGCGCGACTGGGTGGGGTTTGCACCGGCCACTCCGCTGCAGGAAGGCATTGCGCGCTTCGTGAACTGGTATCGCGGCTACTACCAGCAGCCTTGATCAGCCACGCTCAGGCCAGTTCGAGCGCCACGCGCCGCAACACGCCCTGGCTGCCCCTTTCGCACAAATCCAGCACCGCCGAAAAGCCTTCAGCGTTGCCGTAGTACGGATCTGGCACCTCGTCGGGAGCCGCAAGGCCCGCGTAGTTCAGGAACAGGTGCAGCTTGTGCTGCTGGTCAGGCGGGCATTGCTGGCGCAGGTGGTCCAGGTTGTGCCGGTCCATGGCCAGGATCAGGTCGAAGGATTCAAAGTCCTGGGTGCGCACGCGGCGGGCGCGCTGCGTCTCGATCTGGGCATAGCCACGCGATCGCGCCAGTTCGATGGCCCGGCGATCGGGCTTCTCGCCCTGGTGACCGCCATAGGTGCCGGCCGAATCGACCTCCACCGAATGCGTGAGCTGCAGGCGCGCCAGATCGGCCTGCATCACGCTCTCGGCCAGGGGTGAGCGGCAGATGTTGCCCATGCAGACGACGAGAATCCGGTACATGCCGTCGAGGTTACCAAAGACAAAGGCCCGCCAGAGCGGGCCTTTGCATGCGCGGGCGATGGAAGCTTCAGATGAGGTAGCTGTCCAGGCTCTTGCCGGAAGCCAGCACGGCACGCACCCACTCGGGCTTGCGCCCCGGGCCACCGGCCCAGAGTTCGCCATTGGGTCCCCGGTATTTGGCAGGAGCGCCGGATTTGGATTTTCCTGATTTCTTGCCCGCGCCGGCGCTGCCGCCCAGATCGGCGGCGGTAATGCCGAATTGCTTCATCTTGGCCTTGATGTCGGCAATCACGGAAGAAATCTCGTTCTTGCGAGCCTGTTCGGCCTGCGCCATCAGGTTCTGGGCCTGCGCCATCAGTTCGGAATACGTTGCCATGGTGAATGTCCTTTATTGCGGGGTCGCTGCTTGAATTGTCCATTGCATCCCAGCGATGCAGGCGCAATTCTAATGAGGTTTCAGCGACGCCAGCCAGACCTGGAGCTCCGGAGGTAATTCAGTTTGTAACTCGATTGGCGTCGCCGCGACCGGATGCACCAATGCGAGGCGCCAGGCGTGAAGGAACATGCGCTTCAATCCTGAGCGCTGCAATTGGCGGTTCAGTTCGAAATCCCCGTATTTGTCGTCGCCCACAATCGGGTGACCGGCGCTGGCGAGATGCACCCGGATCTGGTGGGTGCGTCCGGTCTTGATGGTGACTTCCAGGAGCGTGAATCCATCGGGTGAAATGGCGGCCGGCTCACCCGGCGATGCCTGCCATCGGGACGCCACCTTCACCAGTGTCACCGAGCGCATGCCATCGGGGTCTTCGCGGCCGGTCACCCTCACGCGCCGCTCGCCATCGGGCAGCAAGAACTTGTGCAGAGGCTGGTCGAGCACCTTCAACCGGGCCGGCCAGGCACCCTTGACCAGCGCCAGATAGGTCTTGCCCGTGGAACGCTCGCGGAATTGATCCTGCAATGCCTTGAGCGCGCTCTTTTTCTTGGCAATCAGCAGCACACCACTGGTTTCGCGGTCGAGCCGGTGCACCAATTCAAGGAAACGGGCTTGCGGGCGAGCCTGTCGAATTTGCTCGATCACGCCGAAGCTCACCCCGCTGCCGCCATGCACGGCCACGCCAGCGGGCTTGTCGATCGCCAGAAAGGCATCGTCTTCGTGGATCAGGGGGAATTCGCGCGCGGGCGCAGGATTGGCCGCCTTTTCCTCGGCGCGCTCGGAAAGCCGAATCGGCGGAATTCGCAGCAGATCGCCGGGCGCGACCCGGTCATCGGCTCCCACGCGCCCTTTGTTGCGGCGCACCTCACCCGACCGAATGATGCGGTAAATGTGCGATTTGGGCACACCCTTGAGCATGCGGATAAGGAAATTGTCCAGGCGCTGGCCCGCCGACTCTTCGTCGACGGTGATCAGTCGGACTTCCGCAGGGGGCGGCTGGCTGGGCATGATGCGGAATTTGGCCACCACAAAGGGCGGGGAGCTGACTATAATGCGCCACACCCGTCGTGTGCCGTAAGTGATTGATTTGCTTTGAGTTTAAGCCAGTCACCGTGGGCAGAGGCCTGTTCTTGCCGGGCAAGAGGCCAAACGCGGGTGGGTTGCCACCCTCAGCACCCGGTTCTGGCGCCCCTGACTGTCGCATTGCAGCGTCAACCAGGCACGGCGCAGGATCGGTCGAAGCTGCGGGCGAATCCGCTGAAGAAAACGCGAACCCGAATACGGAATACCCCAATCGCCCAGCCTCGGAACGAGGCTGGGCGAGGACACAAGTGAAATCAGAGTGAGACCGGCCAGATCCATGTCGCTGACAGCCATCGAGCCATCCCTGTTCACCCAACTCCACGCGCCTACGCCCTGACCTGGCGGTTCGACGCGCGGCACCCCGGTGCCCGCCTGTGTTGAACGCCTCCCGCGAACCGCGGGTCAACGGCTCTCCGGCAATTCCTCCCTTCGTTCGCTTTTCCCGCAGGTTCACGGCGAGTTGGCGCTTCGGGCCCAAGGCCCGGGCGCTGTTGTGTGCTGGAACGAAGGAAAACGCATCATGAAACGCATGTTGATCAACGCCACGCAGGCCGAAGAGCGCCGCCTGGCGATCGTGGACGGGCAAAAGCTGCTCGACTACGAAATCGAAATCGAAGGGCGCGAACAGCGCAAGGGCAACATCTACAAAGCGGTGGTCACCCGGGTCGAACCCTCGCTGGAAGCCTGCTTTGTCGACTACGGCGAAGAACGCCACGGCTTCCTGCCGTTCAAGGAAATCTCTCGCCAGTATTTCGCCGCCGGCGTCTCGGTCAACCAGGCCCGCATCAACGACGTGATCCGCGAAGGCCAGGAACTGCTGGTGCAGGTGGAGAAGGAAGAACGCGGCAACAAGGGCGCGGCGCTCACCACCTTCGTGAGCCTGGCCGGCCGCTATGTGGTGCTGATGCCCAACAACCCGCGCGGCGGCGGTGTGAGCCGTCGCATCGAGGGCGAGGACCGGCAGGAACTCAAGCAGGCCCTCGATCAGCTCGAATACCCCAATGGCATGAGCATCATCGCGCGCACCGCCGGCATTGGCCGCGATGCAGCCGAGCTGCAATGGGACCTGAACTACCTGCTCAAACTCTGGAACGCCATCGACGGCGCCACCCAGGGTGCCAAGGGCGCCTTCCTGATCTACCAGGAATCGAGCCTGGTGATCCGTGCGATCCGCGACTACTTCAACAGCGACATCGGCGAGATCCTGATCGACACCGACGACATCTTCGAACAGGCTCATCAGTTCATGAGCCACGTGATGCCCGAGCATGGGCACCGCGTGAAGCGCTACCGCGACGACGCACCGCTGTTCTCGCGCTTCCAGATCGAGCACCAGATCGAGACCGCCTACAGCCGCACGGTGAACCTGCCGTCGGGCGGCGCCATCGTGATCGACCAGACCGAAGCGCTGGTGGCGGTGGACGTGAACTCGGCGCGCGCCATCAAAGGCGGCGACATCGAGGAAACCGCGACCCGCACCAACCTGGAAGCCGCCGACGAGGTGGCGCGACAGGCCCGCCTGCGCGACCTGGGTGGCCTGGTCGTGATCGACTTCATCGACATGGAAGAGTCGAAGAACCGCCGCGAAGTGGAAAACCGCCTGCGCGACGCGCTGCGCCAGGACCGTGCACGCGTGCAGTTCGGCGCCATCAGCAAGTTCGGCCTGCTCGAAATGAGCCGCCAGCGCCTGAAACCCGCGCTCAACGAAGGCGCTTCCATCCCCTGCCCGCGTTGCGGGGGCTCAGGCCATATCCGCGACACCGAAAGCTCGGCGCTGCAGATCCTGCGCATCATCCAGGAGGAGTCGCTCAAGGACAGCACGGCCGCCGTGCTGGTGCAGGTGCCGGTTGAAGTGGCCAGTTTCCTGCTCAATGAAAAACGCACCGAGATCACCAAGATCGAACTCAAGCAGCGCATCAGTGTGCTGCTGGTGCCCAACAAGTCGCTGGACACACCCAACTACAAGCTCGAACGCCTGAAGCACGACGACCCGCGCCTGGACAACCTGGACGCGAGCTACAAGATGGCCGAGGAAGTGGACGACGTCGCCAGCTTCACGCGCCGCAGCCAGGAACGCACCAACAAGCAGGAGCCGGTGATCAAGGGCGTGCTGCCCGATGGTCCTGCCCCCGTGGCCGCACCGCGCCCCGAGACTGCGGTGGCTCCCGTGGCTGCCGCGCCCCAGCTGGCCAAGCCGGCACCGGTGGCGCCCGCCCCCGCGACAGCCGAAAAGGGCTTCTTCGGCCGGCTCAAAAGCCTGTTCGGCGCCGAAACGGCGCCCGCCAAGCCCACCACGCCGATCGTGGTGCCGCCAGCCACGGGCAAAAGCGGTGCGCGTGAAGAACGCGCCGATGGCCGCCGTGATGTTGGTCGTGATGGTCGAGGTCGCGGTGGCCGCAACGGCGGCTCGGAAGGCCGTGGATCGCGCGAGGGCCGCGAAGGTAGCCGCGGTGGCCGTGGTAGTGAGGGCCGCCCGGTGGAAGGTCGTGGCGAGGGCCGCGGTGAAGGCCGCGGTGTTGAAGGCCGCGGTGAAGGCCGCCGCAATGAGCCTCGTGGCGAGGGCCGTGGCGAGGGCCGCAACCGCCGCGAGGGTCGCGGCGAGGGCCGCCGAGACGCAGCACCGGTGGAAGCCAGCGGCGCAGTTGCCGCGTTGCCCGTGGCCGCGCCGACCGCTGAAGGTCAGGCGCCCGAGCAAGCCGAGGGACAGCGCCGCGAGCGTCGCCCGCGCGGCGACAACCGCCGCCGCACAGGCAGTGAGCAGGGTCAGGACGTCATCGCCGCTGCTCGAACGGAATCCTCCCCGGATCTCGCCGCCAACGAAGCGGGCGCCGACGCGGCCCTCGATGCCGCACCGCGTGAAGGCGAGGCCGAAACGGGCGCACCGCGCACGGGCCGCAACCGCAACCGCGATCGCTATGGACGTGATCGCCGCGAGCGCGCTCCACGCGAAACCGAAACGCCAGCCGAAGCCGACACGGATGCCCCGGTGACACAACCGATGGCCTACGAATCCCCGGCCGATGAAGCCGCGGCGGCCGCCTACGAAGCACCGGTGCGCAGCTACTTCAGCATGCCCACCCAGGACGCTGCGCCAGTGAGTCAGAACACCCCCTCGGCGGAAGCGGCATCTCCCCGCGTCCCGGTGGAGGCTGTGGCGCCGGTCGTCGCACCTGTGCCCCTTGTGGAGCCGGTCGCACCGGTCGCGGTGGCCCCTCGCCCCCGCCCCGCGCCGCCAGTGGCAGCGCAGGTCGTGCAGTCGCCTGCAGCCCCGACCGCGCGGGCGCTGCCCAAAGTGCAGTCGTATGCACTGTCGATCGACGAACTCCAGCAGGTGGCCCAGGCCAGCGGTCTGGAGTGGGTCAACTCCGACGCGCACAAGGTGGCTCAGGTGCAGGCTGCCATCGCCGCCGAACCCAAGCCGATCCATGTGCCGCGCGAGCCCCGCCCGCCAGTGGTGATCGACGAAGGTCCTCTGGTGCTGGTGGAAACGCGCAAGGACCTGCGCAACATGACGCTGCCGTTTGAAGGGTAACTCCCCTCTGCGCCGCTGACGCGGCTTCCCCCCTCTCTGGCGCGCCTGTCGGCGCTGGGGGGGGGGACGACAGCTTGGGCCGGCATGGCCGGACCCTTGCTGTTTCTCGGTTGGCGCGGCTTCATGCGGCGCCAGTCTTCCTCCTGGCGTCACATCCCATTTTTTAGAGCGCGTGCCTGCGTCCAGAGATGCCGCGTCGGCGGCGCAGGGGGGTGTCTTCAGTCCAGCAGCGCTGCGTGTTTCCACGCCGCCTGCGCAGCGGCTGCGTCTCCGCGTTCTTCGGCCAGTTCCGCCAGGCCCCGCCAGGCTCGGCGCAACAGGCCGGGATCGCGCAGGCTGTGGCTGGCCTGTCCCAGCATTTGCGCAGCCTTGCCCCACAACTGACGACGCAGGCAGGCCTGGCCGGCCAGGTACTGCAGGTTGGGGTTCTGCGGCATCTGGCGTTGCAATTGCTCCAATTGCGCCAACCCTGCTGCGTCCAGCTGGTCAAGACCGGGCTCGAGAGCCAGGACCAAGTGGCGTTGCTGGGCGGGGTTCAGGGTGTCAAAGATCGGCCACAGCGGGTCCAGCCAGGCACGCACGCGTTGCGCTGCGGCCAGTCGATCCGTTTCTTGGTTGCCGTCGATTCGCTCGCCTTCCGCGAGCAGGTTGGCACGACGGGCCGCGGCCAGAGCCAGTTCGGGCATGGTGCGCTCGTCGGCGTCGAGGTCGTTCCAGACCGCATCCAGCTGGGCGAGGTCGTGCGCTTCGTTCAGCGCATCGAGCGCGAGCCCGCGCACGATGCTGCGCGATGCCTCGGGAGAAAAGGCGCGGTGCTTGGCCAACAGGCGCGCGGTTTCCAGGGCTTCGCCGGAAGCCCCACCCAGACGTGCGATGCGCAGCTTCAGGCGCAGCGCGACGATGCGTCGGCCTGCGCCCTGGGGAAGTTCGGCAAGGCGGCTGCGTGCAGCGTCGCCATCGCGGTCCTCCACAGCCCAGCGCACCGCGCGCAGCAACGCGCCTTCGCGCGCATCGGGCGCACTTCGGGCGAGCCGGGGGCTGAGCGCGGCCTGCAGATTTTCATCGCGCCGATCGCGGTTCTGGAGCGATTGAGCGCTCTCGGCCACCAGCAGATGGGCGAGCAATTGCATCTGGTCTCGGCGTGGCCACTGTCCTGAGGGCACGGTCCGGAGTTGATCCACCGCCTGCTGTGCGGCGGACTGGGCCCGAACGAAGCGCCCGGCAAGCTGGTGGGAGAGCGCGTCGAGCACATGGCCCACGACCACGCGCTCGATCTGCTGGCTGCGCCAGCGCTGAGCCTGGGCTGGCAGGTCGCGCAGCATCGCGAAGGCTCGCAGGGCGACATACAGGAGCACAAAGCCGACGATCAGGCAGAAGACGGCAAAGTTGAAGGAAACGTCGAAGCGGTAAGGCGACCAGAACAGCGTGAGCGAGGCTTCGTTGCGGCCCACGAGCAGCGCCAGCGCCACCGCCAGGGCTGCCAGCCCGAGCAGCCAGAACACGCTGCGCATGGCACCGCCTAACCGCGCAGCCATCAGCGTCCTCCAGCGGCCGCGTTCAGCGCCGCCAGGGTTTCTTCTGGTCGAGGCAGGTCGCTCTCGACCAACTCTTTGCGAAGACGACTCAGGGTACCCTGGGCCTGCGCGATGGGCGCGGCCGAGGTGTCGAAGTAACGCGCCAGTGCCGATTCCACCGCGATCAGGTCTGCCTGGCTGGAGCGCATGTGACGGGCCAGCAGGCCAAGCCGCGCATTGAGCAGCTTGAGCTTGAGGTTCTCGCGCAGGAAAAGCGCCTGGTCGGGCGCGAGCAGGAGGGCCTCGGGGCGGTCGATGCGGCTGACGCGCACGAGCTCGCGGCTGCTGCGCGAGACATCGGCCAACATGCGCTCCCACAGGCCCGCCCACCAGATGGATAGACGCGCACCCCAGCCCGGTGGCGTGCCGTCAGCGGTCGGCTCGTTCGCGCGGCCCTCGAGCGCAGGCTCGACCGCAGGAGGTGCGGACGCTGGCGCGGGTGCCACCGCAGCCGCTTTGCGCGCCATCGTTTTGGGCACCATCACCGGGTGGCCGGGGCCGACCTGGTTGAGCAGCGGCCAGTCGTCGATCTGGCGGGCCAGTTCGTCGAGTTGCTGGACGAGCGCGGGGATGTCGGCCAGCGCGGCACCGCGAATGCGGTCGATGTCTCGCGCGATTGCCCTCTGCACCGGATTCAGGCGCGGCTGGGCGGCACGGGCAATGCGTTGGTCGGCCGCCTGCAAGGCGGAAATCAAGGGCTGCGCACTGCCTGTGAGCTGGGCGTGCTGCTGCGCCAACCGAACCGCCGACTCCAGGTCCTGCACGAGGTTGTCGTCGCGCGAGCGCGAGAGCGAGAGCATGAGTTCTTCGAGCTGGCTGCGCTGCAGGCTCACTTCGGACAGGCGCAGCTCGGCCACCGCGAGGCGGGCCTGCAATTCCTGCGTGAGCGCCTCGGCCTGCTCGGCGTAGCGGCGCGCGTCACTCGCCAGGTTGGCGGATTCCAGTGCGCGGCGGGCCATTTCCTGCTGGGTCAGGTTGAACTTCTGCCAGAGCAGGCCACCGAGCACGAGCGCCAGCACCGCCAGCGTGACACCCAGCAAGGCCACGCCCCGCCCGACACGCGGCGGAGGGGGCGGTGCCGCCACGGGCGCGGAGGGACTGGAGACAGCCGGTTCGGCTGGCGGAGGCGGAGTGAGGTCGGGAGGCGTTGCGCTCATGGTCGGTTCCATGTCGATTCTAGGGCGCTCAGCACGTCGCTCAGCGCAGGCCGTGTCACCAACACCCGGGTGAAACCAGCCTCTCGCGCGTTCTCGCCGATTCGAGGGTGCGTGACGAGCGCCGTGGTGTGCGACCAGTCCGGGGAGGGCTGGAGGTCGCGCAGCGGCAACAGTGCTTCGGAACTGCTGAACAACCACGCGCTACCGGCTTCGCTGGCCGAACGGATCAGGGCTTCATCGGCGAGCGTGAACCCGGGCGGGCGCCGCACGTAGGCCACGCAGCCTTCGACCTGCGCGCCCAGTGCAAGGCATTGCCGGATCAGCCAGTCGCGCCCGTTGCCGGCGACGTCGCTCACGTCCGGCATGCTCCGGCCTGGCGAGGCGCCACGAACGATCAGCACGAGGCGACCCGGCCCCACTTGCGTGGCCACCTGGGGCCACAGGTGCTCGGAGTCGAACTGAGCCGCGTCGGCTGCGGGGGAGTCGATCCGGTCGGCGTCCATGCCCAGGGTATCCAGTGCTTGAGCGAGCAGCCTGGCAGTGCCTGGTCCTGGCGCCCAGAAGCGCGTGCGCAGATTGGGCACCGGCGATGCGACGCCGGCCGCAAAGAAATGGCTCACCGCCGCACCGCTCACGAACAGGATGGCGTCGGCCTGGGACCAGTGCGTGCGCCAGTGTTCCAGGCGAGCCCGCTCGTCGGACGTGTCGGGTGGCCCGAGGTGGATGAGAGGCAGCGCGTGGGCCGGCCAGCCTTGCGCCTGCAAGGCGCTCACCCAGGCCTGGGCCTCAGGCATCGGGCGCGTGACGATGAGTCGTTCCAGCCGACGTGCATCGGCCGCCGGTCGTGGGGTCGAAGCCAAGGAATCAGGCCTCCGCCAGCGGCGGCTTCGCACCCGCCGCGCGCAGGTCGCCCGCCACACGCTGGCCCAGTGCCTCGGCGTCCGCCAGGGACCGCACCGCCGACTGGCCCTCGACGCGGACCACCGACTGCCGGCCTTCGGGATCGCCCCAGGCCGCTTGCAGCCGCAACTGGCCGGCCTCGCCCCATTCCGCATACGCCGCCAGCGGCATCGAGCAACTGCCTCCCATGGAACGCGAGACCGTGCGCTCGGCCGCCACGCGCTGCCAAGTAGGCGCGTGCGCCAGCGGCGCTAGGGCGGCCAGCAGATCGGCGCGATCCGCCCGCACCTCGATGCCCAGCGCGCCCTGGCCGGCAGCGGGCAGCGATTCGGCAGGTTCAAAAATGTGACGGATGCGAGCCGCCAGACCCAGGCGCTTGAGCCCGGCGGCTGCGAGCACGATGGCGTGGTACTGGCCTTCGTCGAGCTTGCGCAGTCGGGTGTCCAGGTTGCCGCGCAACGGTTCGATGCGCACGTCGGTCCGGCCCGCCTGGTCCAGTGCTTCGCGCAGCAGCACAAGGCGGCGCAGGCTGGAGGTGCCGACCACCGCCTGGGCGGGCAGTTCGGCCAGGCCCGCACAATGCGGCGACACCCAGGTATCTCGTGGGTCCTCGCGCTCCATCACGCAGGCCAGTGCAAAACCGCCCGGCAGATCCATGGGAACGTCTTTGAGCGAATGCACGGCCATGTCGGCACGTCCTTCTTCCAGCGCGACTTCGAGTTCCTTGACGAAGAGGCCCTTGCCACCCACCTTGGACAAGCTTCGGTCCAGAATCTGGTCGCCCAGCGTCGTCATGCCCAGCAGCGTCACACGGTGGCCCAGTCTTTCCAGCAGCGCCTTGACGTGCTCGGCCTGCCACAAGGCGAGCCGGCTTTCGCGGGTGGCGATGGTGATGGCCTGTGGAGCAGCACTGGTGGACATGGGCAGAGGGTGCGTCTGCCGGGCCGGAACACCTGCGTGATTCGGTACCCGGCTGGTAACTGGAAGGATGATTTTGGATGCTAGCATGGTCGTTTGCCGCAGCGCCGGCCTCACTCCTTCCTCCCCCTGCCATGACGCGCAAGCCCAACCGCACCGACAAGGATCAGCCGCTGATCGAGGACATCCGACTGCTCGGACGCATCCTGGGAGACGTGATCCGCGAGCAGGAAGGCCAGGCCGCCTACGACCTGATCGAACAGATCCGCCAGCTATCGGTGGCGTTCCGGCGGCACGACGACCAGTCGGCCGACAAGGCGCTGAAGAAGCTGCTCAAGGGGCTGAGCGGCGACCAGACAGTGAGCGTGATCCGCGCCTTCACCTATTTCAGCCATCTGGCGAACCTCGCAGAAGATCGCCACCACATCCGCCGCCGCGCGGTGCACGAGCGCGCGGGTGACCTGCAGGAAGGCAGCCTGGCGCGCACCCTGCAACGCCTGCACAAGGCCGGCATCGCGCCGGCCGAGGTGGTGCACACGCTGGCGCAGAGCCACATCTCGCCCGTGCTCACCGCGCACCCCACCGAGGTGCAGCGCAAGAGCATCCTGGACGCCGAGCGCGCCATCGCACGCCTGCTGGCCGAGCGCGACGAGCGCGACATCCTGCCGCGCGAACGCAGTGACAACGAGGCGCAGATTCGTGCTCGGGTGACGCAGCTCTGGCAGACGCGCTTGCTGCGCTTCACCAAGCTCACGGTGGCTGACGAGATCGAGAATGCGCTGAGCTATTACGAGGCGACCTTCCTGAGCCAGATTCCGCGCCTCTACCGCGAACTCGAAGACGGCCTGGGCCAAGTCGAGATTGCGCCCTTCCTGCGCATGGGCCAGTGGATCGGCGGCGACCGCGACGGCAACCCCAACGTGACCGCGCCGACGCTGGAACTTGCGCTGAACAGCCAGGCCGAGATGGTGCTGCGCCACCACCTCACGCAGTTGCACCACCTGGGCGCCGAGCTTTCCGTCTCTGCCATGCTGACCAGCGTGAGCCCGGCCATGCAGGCGCTGGCCGAGCGATCGCCCGACACCAACGCGCACCGCCAGGACGAACCCTACCGGCGCGCGCTCACCGGCATGTACGCGCGCCTGGCTGCCACGCTCAGGCGGCTCACCGGAGGTGAAGCGGCGCGCCACGCCGTGGCCCCGCAGGATCCCTACACAAGCCCGGACGAACTGCTGGTGGACCTGCGCACCATCGAGGCATCGCTCAAGGCCCACCACGGCGAGGCGCTGGCCCGAGCCCGGCTGGCGCCGCTGATGCGCGCGGTGCAGGTGTTCGGCTTTCATCTCGCCACGGTGGACCTGCGCCAGAGTTCGGACAAGCACGAGGAGGTGGTGGCCGAGCTGCTCGCCGCAGCGCGCATCGAAGCGAGCTACTCGACGCTGGACGAAATGAGCAAGCGCGCCGTGCTGCTGCGCCAGCTCAACGACGCACGGCCGCTGCGCGTGCCCGGCGTCACCTACTCGGCGCATGCGCTGGGCGAACTCGCCATCTTCGACACCGCACGCAGCGGGCGCCAGCGCTTTGGCCCCCAGGCCATCCGCCACGCCATCATCAGCCACACCGAGACGGTGAGCGATCTGCTCGAAGTGCTGCTGTTGCAAAAAGAAGCCGGCCTGATGCGCGGCACGCTCGATGCCGACGCGACCAGCGACCTGATCGTGGTGCCGCTGTTCGAAACCATAGAGGATCTGCGCAATGCGGCACCCATCATGCGCGAGTACTACGCATTGCCTGGCGTACGGGCCATGGTGCAGCGCGGCTCGGCAGACGGCTACTGCGAGCAGGACATCATGCTCGGTTACTCCGACAGCAACAAGGACGGCGGCATCTTCACCAGCAACTGGGAGCTGTACCGCGCAGAGATCGCGCTGGTCGAGCTGTTCGACAAGCTGAACGAGGAAAGCCCGCCAGCCATCCAGTTGCGGATGTTCCATGGCAGGGGCGGCACCGTGGGCCGCGGCGGCGGCCCGAGCTACCAGGCCATCCTTGCGCAGCCGCCGGGCACGGTGCGCGGGCAGATCCGCCTGACCGAACAGGGCGAAGTGATCGGCTCCAAGTACGCCAACCCCGAGATCGGCCGGCGCAACCTGGAAACGCTGGTGGCTGCCACACTTGAGGCCACCTTGCTGCAACCCACGCGTGCTGCACCCAAAGCCTTTCTGGAAGCAGCCGACGAAATCTCGCGCCAGAGCATGACGGCCTACCGAGCGCTGGTGTACGACACGCCACGCTTCGCCGAATACTTCTTTGCCGCCACGCCAATCCGCGAAATTGCCGAGCTCAACATCGGATCGCGCCCCGCCTCGCGCAAGGCCACGCAGAAGATTGAAGACCTGCGCGCCATTCCCTGGGGATTCAGCTGGGGCCAGTGCCGACTCACGCTGCCGGGCTGGTACGGCTTCGGCTCGGCGGTGCATGCCTTCCTGCACCGCGATGGCGCCAAGGGCGTGGCGGCCCAGAAGGCGCTGCTGCAGAAGATGGTGAAGCAGTGGCCTTTCTTCAGCACGCTGCTCTCCAACATGGACATGGTGCTGGCCAAGAGCGACCTGGCGCTGGCCTCGCGCTATGCCGAACTGGTGGACGACAAGCGCCTGCGCACCAAAGTGTTTGCCGCCATCGAATCCGAGTGGCACCGCACTGCTGCAGCGCTGGCGCTCATCACCGGCGAAAAGCAGCGCCTGGTGAACAACGCCGCGCTGCAGCGCTCCATGCGCCATCGCTTTCCTTACATCGACCCGCTGCACCACCTGCAGGTGGAGCTGGTGCGGCGCTACCGGGCCGGCGAGAACCAGGCCGACCGCGACGAGCGGGTGCGGCGCGGCATCCACATCTCCATCAACGGCATTGCGGCCGGGTTGCGCAACACGGGGTAGCCGCGGCGAAGCACGGTGATTCTGCAAAACCTAGAATGACACGGTGAACACCCTGACCAACGCCGACCTGCACTGCCACTCCGTCGTTTCCGACGGCACCCTCACGCCCGAGGCGCTGGCGCAGCGCGCCAAGGCCAATGGGGTGGAACTCTGGGCCCTGACCGATCACGACGAACTGGGCGGCCAGGACCGCGCCATGGCAGCCGCCCGCGAGCTGGGCCTGTCCTACCTCACCGGCACGGAAATCTCGGTTTCATTTGCCGGCATCACGGTGCACATCGTCGGCCTGGGCATGGACCACAGGAACGAAGCCCTGCTTACAGGCTTGCGCGCCACGCGCGGCGGACGCGAAGAGCGCGCACGCGAAATGAGCGACGATCTCGCCCGCCTGGGCCTGCCGGGAGTCTATGAAGGGGCGCTGAAATACGTGGGCAACCCCGAACTGATCTCGCGCTCGCACTTCGCGCGCTATCTGGTGGAGATCGGCGCCGCCAAGGACACCAACGAGGTGTTCCGCAAGTACATCACCGAGGGCAAGCCCGGCTTTGTGCCGCACCGCTGGGCAGCGCTGGGCGACGCGGTGCGCTGGATCACCGGCGCCGGCGGCGTGGCCGTGATCGCCCACCCTGGGCGCTACAAGCTCACGCCCACCGAAGAATTCGCGCTGTTCACCGAGTTCAAGGCCCATGGCGGCCGGGGCGTGGAGGTGATGACCGGCGCACATGGCCAGGCCGATTACGTGAAGTACGCCGGCTACTGCCAGGAATTCGGACTCGCCGCCTCACGCGGCAGCGACTTCCACAGCCCCGAAGAGAGCCACACCGACCTCGGCCTGCTGCCCGACCTGCCAGGCAGCGTGACGCCGGTCTGGGAACTGCTGGAGTCGCGCATCCAGTAGGTTCGCGCCCAGCCATGTCCCAGTACTTCGACGTCCATCCCGAGAACCCGCAACCGCGACTGCTCAAACAGGCGGTGCAGTTGCTGGAACGCGGCGGCGTGCTGGCCGTGCCCACCGATTCCAGCTACGCCCTGGTCTGCCACCTGGACGACAAGGCCGCCGCCGACCGCCTGCGCCGCATCCGGCAGGTGGACGACAAGCACCACCTCACCCTGCTCTGCCGCGACCTGAGCGAACTTGCCAGCTACGCGCGGGTGGACAACCGGCAGTACCGCCTGCTCAAGCTGGCCACGCCCGGCGCCTACACCTTCATCCTGGAGGCCAGCAAAGAAGTGCCCCGGCGCGTCAGCCATCCGTCTCGCAAGACCATCGGCCTGCGCGTGCCCGAGCACCGGACCCTGCAAGCCTTGCTGGACCTGCACAACGCGCCCTTGCTGGCCACCACGCTGATCCTGCCTGAAGAGACCGAGCCACTGAACGACGCGCACGATATCCGCGAGCGTCTTGAGCACGAACTGGCCGGTGTGATCGGCGCGGGCGCCTGTGCGCTGGAGCCCACCACGGTGATCGACCTCACGCCCATGGGCACCGGTGGCGAGCCCGAGGTGCTGCGCACCGGCCAGGGCTCGCTGGCGGCGCTCGGCCTGTAGCCGCGCGCTCTGGGACAATACGCGTTTGCCCGACGCCGCCCCACCCCATGGATTTCGCCCAGATTGTTCAGACCGTCGCCCTCTACGCCATCCCGGTGCTGTTCGCCATCACGCTGCACGAGGCGGCGCATGGCTACGCCGCCAAGCGTTTTGGCGACAACACCGCCGAGATGCTGGGGCGCATCACCCTCAACCCCATCAAGCACATCGACCCGCTTGGCACCATCGCCATGCCGCTGCTGCTGTATTTCGCCACCTCAGGCGCTTTCCTGTTCGGCTACGCCAAACCGGTCCCGGTGAATTTCGGGCGCCTGCGCAATCCCAAGCGCGACATGATCTGGGTCGCCCTGGCGGGCCCCGGCGCCAACCTGTTGCAGGCGATCGGCTGGACCGTGCTGTTCTATCTGCTGCTTTCTGCGGGAGTGGAAGAACCTTTCTTCCTCAAGATGTGCCAGGCCGGCCTGCTCGTGAACCTGGTGATGTTCGCTTTCAATCTTTTCCCGCTGCCACCGCTGGACGGCGGCCGAATCCTGGTGGGCCTGCTGCCCTGGAAGCAGGCCGAGCTGGTGTCTCGCGCAGAACCTTGGGGCTTCTTCATCGTCATGGCGCTGGTCATCACCGGCGTGGTGGGCAACCTCTGGCTGCGCCCGCTCATGATGCTCACCGGCAGCGCCATCGAAGTGCTGCTCACGCCTGTTCGCCTGCTGCTGCTCTGATCCGAATCCGTTCATGAAAACCCAACGCGTCCTCACCGGCATCACCACCTCGGGCACGCCCCACCTGGGCAACTACGTGGGTGCCATCCGACCCACCGTGCGCGCCAGCCGCCTGGCCGAGGTGGAAAGTTTCTACTTTCTGGCCGACTACCACGCCCTCATCAAGGTGGGCGAGCCGGCGCGCGTGCAGCGCTCGACGCTGGAAATTGCCGCCACCTGGCTGGCCTGCGGGCTCGACCCGGAGCGCGTGACCTTCTACCGCCAGTCCGACATCCCTGAAATTCCCGAACTCACCTGGCTGCTCACCTGCGTGACGGGCAAGGGCGTGCTCAACCGCGCCCACGCCTACAAGGCCTCGGTGGACAAGAACACCGCTGCTGGCGTGGACCCCGACGCCGGCGTGACGGCCGGCTTGTTCATGTACCCGGTGCTCATGGGCGCAGACATCCTGATGTTCAACGCACACCAGGTGCCAGTGGGCCGCGACCAGATCCAGCACATTGAAATGGCGCGCGACATGGCCGCCAGCTTCAACCACCTCTATGGCGAACATTTCACGCTGCCCGAAGCCGTCATCGAGGAACACGTGGCCACCCTGCCCGGCCTCGACGGCCGCAAGATGAGCAAGAGCTACGACAACACCATCCCGCTGTTCGCGCCGCGCGAGCAATTGAAGAAGCTCATCATGGGCATCGTGACCGACTCGCGCGCGCCCGGCGAGGCCAAATCCACCGAGGGCTCGGCCCTGTTCCAGCTGTACCAGGCCTTCGCCTCGGCCGAGGAAACCGCCGCACTGGCCCGTGCCTACGCCGACGGCATCGCCTGGGGCGACGCCAAGCAGGCGGTGTTCGAACGGCTCGATCGCGAGATCGCGCCCATGCGTGTGATCTACGAACAATTGATTCAGGACCCCGCCCGCATCGAGAAAACCCTGCAGGCCGGCGCCCGCAAGGCACGCGCCATCGCCACCCCCTTCACCGCACGGCTGCGCGACGCGGTGGGTCTGCGCCGGCTCGACAGCGCCCCGACCGGGACGAAGGAAAAGTCGGTCAAAACCGCCGCGCCCGCGTTCAAGCAATACCGCGAGAGCGACGGCCTGTTCTACTTCAAGCTGCTGGACGCCGCCGGGCAATTGCTGTTGCAAAGCAGAGGCTTTGAAACACCGCGCCAGGCAGCCCAGGCCATTGCCGGCCTCCAACAACTTGGCGTTGCAGCATTGGATTCGATGCAACCCCAATTGGCCGAGCAGGCCGACCCCGATGCCTTGGCCGCGGCCCTGGCGCATTTTCAGCCCCCCGCGGCCTGAAGCGGCCAACGCGCCAGGCCCCACCCAAGATTCGTGGAAAATCTACCCCCGCGTGTTCCTGAGTCATGTACATTCGTTCCTCAGCCAGAGATCCAGGCGATTTTGAGGCAGTGAGTTCGAATCCCCGGCAAAGAAACCGTGCGAAAGTAAAAAGAACGACTGCCTTTGAAAGGCGCCAGCTATCGCCAAGCGGTACCGATCTCTATATGCTGTCGAATTGAAACCCCTTATTACCGCGCGCCAGACATGAGTATTTTTGTAATTGACGACCATCCGCTGATGCGAGAAGCCGTCGTCATGCTGCTTCGCCGCCTCAGGGCGTCCACGCAGGTGGTCGAACTGGAGCGTCTGGCCGCGGTGAGCAAAGCCATTACCGAGCATGGTGAGCCTGAGTTGGTCTGCCTGGACCTGAAGCTGCCCGACACCAACGGCGTCTCGGGCGTGCTCGAAGTGCGCCAGATGTTGCCCGACACCTCCCTGATCGTGCTCTCAGCCTCCCCATCGTCCGACTACGAAGACCTGGCACGTGAAGCCGGCGCCGACGCCTACGTGGAAAAATCGGCCGGCGCGGCCCAGATCGCCAAGGTGCTGCGCGAATTCCTGGCAGACGAGGTGGAAGACGAAAATGCGCCGACCATCCCGGAAAAACTCTCCAAGCGTCAGAAGCAGTTGCTGGTGATGCTGGACCGGGGCCTGAGCAACCGCGACATCGCCGAGCAGCTCCAGATCAGCGAGCACACCGTCAAGGTGCATTTGTGGCGGCTGTTTCGCCGGCTGAACGTGAAGAGCCGTTCGCAGGCCAGTCACCTGGCCCGAACCGCCGGCCTCCTGGACCTCTAAGCCTCCTCCGCGCCCGGCGCCGCTGCCGGCTCCTGCTGCGTGAACGCAGGCAGGATCACCCGGAACACGCTGCCACGGCTGGCCTCCGAATTGAGCGCCAACTGGTAGCCCATGAGCGACGTGAGCTTGGAAACGATGGTCAGCCCCAGGCCCAGGCTGTCCTCGGTGCCCTGGTGCTGGGACACCCGGAAAAATTCCTGAAAGATCGCCTGCTGGTGTTCGCGCGCAATGCCCACGCCGGTGTCCCACACCTCGAACACCAGCATGCCTTCTCGCTGGCGCAATCCCAGCAAGACGCCACCCTGGTGGGTGTGGCGCAGCGCATTGGACAGCAAGTTGCCCAGAATTCGGCGCAGCACCACGGGGTCGGACCAGATCGTGCAGGGTCGGGCGTGCGTGCGCAACCGCAGCGACTTGCCCACCGCCACCGGCTCGAACTGCAGCGAAAGATCGGCGAACAGCTTGCGCACGTCGACGTGCTGCAACCGCACCTTGTAGTTGCCTGCGTCGATGCGGGTGAGGTCGAACAGCGAGTCGAACAGCTCATTGATCGCGCGGGTCGACTGCAGGATGCGCGGCGCGATGTCTCGAGCCATCTCGGGTTCGGTGGCCAGCCAGTCGGCGTACAGGCTCAGCGCATGAACCGGCTGGCGCAGATCGTGCGCGGCGGAAGCCAGGAAGCGGTTTTTTGTGGCCACAGCGCGCAGCGAAGCGCGCGTCTGCAGCGTCAGCGAATCAATGAGCTCCTGGTTGGAAAACTGCAGCTCGAAACTGGATCGGTGAACATCATGCAGGCGCCGACCCGCCATCACCAGCAAGCCCCAGAACACCAGCAACAGCGCCAGCAACACCAGCCCCACCTGGATCGTTCCAGGCCTGTCGACCAGCCGGATGGTGTGGTAGACCAGGCCCACGGAAACTGAAAGGATCAATGTGCCCGCGTAGTGGCGGAACACCGGCAGAAAGGCACTGAACGAAGTGAGCGTGAGCAGGCCATGGCCCAGCACCACCAGGCCGCAGATGAACTGAACCGCCTGCGGCGCCTGCTGGTAGCTCAGGATCACCGGCCCGCCCCACAGGAACGCCGAGGCGGTCCAGGTCCAGCGGTAATGCTCCACGAAATTCATGCGCTGCGGGCCTTCCAGGCTGTCGTAGCGCAAGCGGTAAATGCCGATGAGCCGATAGCGGTAGATCAGCATCAGCAGCATGAGCACCGCCCACACCGCCAGCGCCCAGCCATCCACATGCCCCGCCATGAGATAGACCAGGACGGGCAATGCCAGCGCAGTGGCCAGCAGCGACGGCCCCACGTTGTCCATGAGCACGCCGATAAGGTGAGAGACGACCCAGGTATCCCGCACCTCCGGTGAGGCGGGCACGTGCTGGTAAGTGGCGGGTTGGGTATCGACGAGCATGAAGGGCCACTGAGGGCAAGCACAGGTGCGCGCATTGTCTCACCGGCCAGCACCGGACGCCGAACCGACGGCCGCACGAAGCCTCCTGCTAGAATCGCAGGCTTCGAACACGGAGAGGTGGCAGAGTGGTCGAATGCGCGGGACTCGAAATCCCGTGTACGTTTTCAACGTACCGTGGGTTCGAATCCCACCCTCTCCGCCACGACACCAGCAAACTTGCGGCCTCCGGGCCGCTTTTTTGTTTTGTCCATCCATATGTCCTTCCTTGTTGAAGGAATTTTGCTGGTGGACGCATCTCGACTGCAGATGCAGAACTCAACGGCTGCCGGACGGTCGTCCGACACCGCTGGAGACTTTGAGGACCAGCCCATCGATAGCGCCTTCAGCGACGATGCCCGCCATAGCCCGATCCGGGCAACGGGGACCCCACCAATCACGGAGTTCCCCATGAGCAAATCCACGATCCGCCGAGCCCGCCTGGCCTCATTCCCGAGGCAAGACGGTTGCTGCCACTACTGCGGCCTTCCCATGTGGCTGGATGTCCCTCAAGAGACGACCGAGCCCTTTGGCCTCCGCGTGCGGCAAGTCTCACGACAACAGTCCCTTTCGCCCCCTACCCGCAGCCTGTCTGCAAGGGCTGGAGCAAGCCAGGGCAGCAACGCTACGACGAATCGCTATCGAGCAAGGGGATGTTCACCCCTGTCGGCACCGACGGCCCTGCGTCGAACACGTCAACGGGTGCGAGGCGCAGCAAGTCTTGAGCCTCCTGCACGGTCCCCGCCAGCCACTGGTCCACATCGCCCTGCTCGATCGGGATCACGCTGCGCTTGTCCTGCAACTCGAAGGGCAGCGGTTGCTTCGTCTCTGGATCCAGGTCGGGCCTGTGCATGCGGCTCATCAGGGGATGGCTGTTGGCGTGGATCGTGAGCATGGTGTAGCTCTCGTGGATCTCGCCCGTGGCTTTGTCAGTCCAGGTGTTCCACAGACCAGCCAGGCCCCAGGGCTCTCCATTGGTGCGGCGAAAGCGCCACCACACATTTTTACCGCTCTCCCAGTTCGGTTCGTCGAACCAGTCGGCGGGGATGATGCACCGCTGCCCGCGAGCCCAGGGATGCTTGAAAGTGGCCTTGGCGGCCAGCTCTTCGCTGCGGGCATTGTTCGTCGAGAACTTGATGTCGGCGGTCTTGGAGAACCACGGGATCAGGCCCCAGCGGCCGACCACCAGTTCCTGCGCATAGCCCACATCGTCAACCGCTCGACGGATGAATGCACCTGGCTTGCGCGGGGCAACGATCCCGCCATCCCAGGCGAGGTCATTCGTCGGCCGCCAGTATTTGCGGATGCCAGCGAGCTTGGTGGACCCGTAGAGATTGCACATGGCGCCAGCATAGCGTGGCAATGTCCATCCATTTGCGCGCGCTCCACACTGGAACAGGTCGTCGGCGACTTAACTGACGGAGTCCAGGGAGACCAGGAATCGGTTCACGTCGTTGGGCGTGAAGCCGCACCGCAAGGTGTAGGTTTTTCCGGCCACCAGTCTGAGCTTGATCGACGGGTGGGCGAAAAAGCCTCCGCTGGCGCAATAGGCAATGATGGTGTAGTCGCCCGGCAGCGTTTCCACACTGGTGGGGTAGCCGCTCCACATGTCATTGACGAACGTGCGTTGCGCGTCGCCGTCTTTCATGAAGGACTCGAACCCCAGGAAGAAGCGCACCGATCCACCACCGACCTGTGAAGGGTCCTGCGCCTTCACCACCGCCACCTGGCTCCCAGGCAACTGGACCCCCTGGTACAGCCGCTTTTCCCGCACCGCACAAGCTGTGGTCAGCAAGGTCAGCAGGATCAGCGCAAGGAAGATGCGAAAGGGGTGGCGGCGTTGGCTGGGCATGGTTTTCAGCGGCGATGCTTTGCGTGGGTGATCCAGTGACTGGAGGTTCTGGCCAATGAACTCAGGCAGGGGTCAAGCGCTCCAGCCCGCCCATGTAGGGGCGCAGCACCTCGGGCACGGAGACGCTGCCGTCGGCGTTCTGAAAATTCTCCAGCACGGCCACCAGCGCACGGCCCACCGCGAGGCCTGAGCCATTGAGCGTGTGCACCAGTTCGTTCTTGCCCTGGGCGTTCTTGAAGCGGGCTTGCAGACGGCGCGCCTGGAAAGCTTCGCAGTTGGAGACCGAGCTGATCTCGCGGTACGTGCCTTGCGCGGGCACCCACACCTCCAGGTCGTGCGTGCGGCTGGCGCCAAAGCCCATGTCGCCAGTGCACAGCGCCATCACGCGGTAGGGCAGGCCCAGTTTCTGCAGCACCGCCTCTGCGTGACGGGTCATGTCCTCCAGCGCCTCATAGCTTCTCTCAGGATGCACGATCTGCACCATCTCGACCTTGTCGAACTGGTGCTGGCGGATCATGCCGCGCGTGTCGCGCCCGGCGCTGCCGGCCTCGGAGCGGAAGCAAGGTGTGTGCGCGGTCATGCGGATCGGCAACTCGCTTTCGGCCAGCACGGTGTCCCGCACCACGTTGGTCAGCGTGACCTCGCTGGTGGGAATGAGGTAGAGCGCCTGGGTGTCGGGCACTTCCTCACCTTCCTGGCCGCCCTTCTTCACCGCGAACAGGTCACCCTCGAACTTGGGCAACTGGCCAGTGCCGTGCAGCGTCTCGGCGTTGACGATGTAGGGGGTGTAGCACTCGGTGTAGCCGTGCTCCTGGGTCTGTACATCCAGCATGAACTGGGCAAGCGCGCGGTGCAGCCGGGCAATGGGGCCGCGCATGAAGGTGAAACGCGAGCCCGCGAGCCTGGAACCGGTTTCGAAATCGAGCCCCAGCTTTTCGCCGATGTCGACGTGGTCGCGCAGCTCGAAATCGAAGGCGCGTGGCGCGCCCCAGCGGCGCAGTTCCACGTTGCCATGTTCGTCACTGCCCACGGGCACGCTGGCATGCGGCAGGTTGGGCACGGCCAGCAGCAACGCCTGCAACTCGGTCTGGATGGCTTCCAGCCGCACGCCGGAGGCTTCGAGTTCGGCCTTGAACGACGCCACCTGAGCCATCACCGCGTCCGCGCTTTCACCCTTGGCCTTGAGCTGACCGATCTGTCTGGAAAGCGTGTTGCGCTGACTCTGCAGGTCTTCGGTGCGGGTCTGCAGTGCCTTGCGCTCGGTCTCCAGCGCGCGAAAGGCATCCACATCCAGATACGGCTGTGGCTGCTTGCGGGTTTCCAGGCGCGCCACGACGGCGTCAAGGTCTTTTCTCAGTTGAACGATGTCTAGCATGCGGCGATTGTAGTTTTGCGCCCCCGTTGGAGGCTTGGCGCGGTTCAGCGCAGGTGCTGGAGTGGAGCGGCATCGCCGCCTTCGGACTTGAGTCCCTTGGGCAACGGAAATTTGATCGTCTCGGTCAGGCCATCCATCGTGCGCACGGAAATGGCTCCCATGGCCTTGATGCGGTCGATCACCTGGCGCACCAGGATTTCGGGCGCCGAAGCTCCGGCGGTGAGGCCCACGCGGCGTTTGCCGACAAACCACTCGGCCTGCAGCTCGTCAGCGCTGTCGACCATGTGGCTGGTGGTACCCAGCTTGATCGCCACTTCACGCAGTCGGTTGCTGTTGGAACTGGTCGGGCTGCCGACCACGATGACGATGTCCACCTGCGGGCTGAGCAGCTTGACGGCGTCCTGCCGGTTCTGCGTGGCGTAGCAGATGTCCTGCTGCTTGGGTTCTCGCACCTGCGGGAAACGCGCCTTCACCGCATTCAGAATCTGCGCGGCGTCATCCACCGAGAGCGTGGTCTGCGTGACCACTGCGAGCTTCTGCGTCTGCGCTGGCGCCACGCGAGCCACGTCGCTCACGTCTTCCACCAGGTGGATGCCGCTGTCGAGCTGGCCCATGGTGCCTTCCACCTCGGGGTGTCCCTTGTGACCGATCATGATGAACTCGAAGCCTTCGCGGTGCAGCTTGGCCACCTCCACGTGCACCTTGGTCACCAGCGGACAGGTGGCGTCGAACACGTGAAAACCGCGCTCCCTGGCCTCTTCCTGGATTGCCTTGCTCACCCCGTGAGCAGAGAACACCAGCGTGGCGCCGGGCGGCACCTCGGCCAGGTCCTCGATGAAGATGGCGCCCTTGGCCTTGAGGTCGTTGACCACGTAGGTGTTGTGCACGATCTCGTGGCGCACGTAGATGGGTCGGCCAAACTTCGCGATGGCACGTTCCACGATCTCGATGGCGCGGTCCACGCCCGCGCAGAAGCCCCTGGGTTCAGCAAGGACGATTTCCTGGGATTCGGCCATCAAAGTATCCCGATCAGTTGAACTTCGAAGCGCACGGGCTGCCCCGCCAGCGGGTGGTTGAAATCGAACAGCACCGCGCCGTCTTCTCGCACCTCCACGGCGGCGCCGGCGTAGCTGCCCAAGCCATCGGGCGTGGGGAATTGCACCACGTCGCCCACCGCGTACTGTTCGTGCGGGTCACCCAGCTCGTTGAGCAGCTTGCGCGCCACCCACTGCACCATCTCGGGCTGGCGTTCGCCAAACGCCTCGCCGGCACCGAGCTCAATCACCGTCTGTACGCCCTCCTCCAGGCCCAGCAGACGCTGTTCGATGGCGGGCGAAAGATCGCCCGCACCCAGGCTGAGCGTGGCGGGCTGGCCGCCAAAGGTGTCGATGATCACCTGCCCCTGCGGCCCGGACATGCGGTAGTGCAGGGTGAGAAAGGAGCCTTCTTGGACTTGGGGCATGGGCGGGGGAGTAGTGGGAACAGGGCCTATTGTAAAAAGCAGGCTCCAACAGGGAGAAAACCAAGATGGAAGGCCTTCTGACACCCGGGCTCAAGAGCCTGCCAATCGACGCGCGCCCGCGCGAGAAGCTGCTGGCGCGCGGCGCTGCGGCGCTCAGCGACGCCGAGCTTCTGGCGCTGTTGCTGCGCACCGGCATCCCCGGCAAACACGTGGTGCAACTCGCGCAGGAGTTGCTGGACCGCTTCGGCGGCATGGGCGGGCTGCTGCACACCGGCGCTGACGCGCTGCGCCAGATCAAAGGGCTGGGACCAGCCAAACGGGCGGAAATGGTCGCAGTGCTGGAGCTGGCGCGACGCGCACTGGCCCATCGGCTCCAGCAAAGCCCGGTGTTCGACAGCCCTCAGGCGGTGCGCGACTACCTTCAACTGCAGCTCGGCGGGCGCCACCACGAGGTCTTCGCCGTGATGTTTCTGGACAACCAGAATCGCCTGATTGCGCTGGAAGAACTGTTTCGCGGCACACTCACGCAGACCAGCGTCTACCCGCGCGAGGTGGTGCTGCGCGCCTTGCACCACCATTGCGCGGCGGTGGTGCTGGCCCACAACCACCCGAGCGGAGTGGCACAGCCATCGCGTGCCGACGAGACCCTCACCGCCACGCTCAAGGCAGCGCTGGGGCTGGTGGACGTGCGCGTCCTCGATCACTTCATCGTCACGAGTGAGCAAGCGGCGTCCATGGCAGAAATGGGGTTGGTCTGAGGCCAGCGACAATGGACGGATGAAAGTCCGCACGCTGGCCGAACTCAAGGCATTCAAGCGCGCCATGGCCGAGCAGGCCGCCGCCGAGGCCAGCCGGCAGGCGGCCGAACGCATGGTGCAACTTCGCCGCGAGCGCGAGCAGAAGTTGTTTGCGCTGGCCGTCGGCCCGGTGCGACCGCTGGCGGACAAGGGGCGCATTCCGCCGCGCCGCGTGCCGGTCGACCCCCAGCCGGTGCAGCGCCAGCGCGACGAGGCCGCCGTGATGCGCGAGGCCCTGTCGGATGACTTCGACGTCGAAACCCTTTTGCACACCGATGAACTCCTGAGCTACCGCCGCCCCGGCCTGGGGCCCGCGGTGGTGCGCAAGCTGCGCGAGGGCGGCTGGAGCATTCAGCGCCAGATCGACCTGCACGGCCTGCGCACCGACGAGGCCCGAGAAGCCCTCGGCCGATTCATTCGCGAAGCCCACCAGAACGGTCTGCGCTGCGTGCGCGTGGTGCATGGCAAGGGCCTGGGCTCACCGGGACGCACGCCGGTGCTCAAGCAGCGCGTGCTGCGCTGGCTGGTGCAAAAGAACGAGGTGATGGCCTTTGTGCAGGCACGCCCGGCCGAGGGCGGCGCCGGGGCGCTGGTGGTGCTGCTGCGCCCGGGCTGAAAGACACTCAGGGCCGTGGGGCTGGATAGCGGTGTTCCAGCAGGCCAGGCACATCCACTTCAACAGACAGCACGCTGCCTGCCAAGGGCTCGGCGCGGAGTTGCGCCCGGTTCAGGAACTTGCGGGCGGTGGTGATGTACAGCGTGCGCAGATCGGGGCCGCCAAGACAGACGCAGCTCGGGTTGGTGACTGGCAACTCGATGACACGGTCGATTTGGCCGTCGGGCGTGAAGCGCACCACGCGGCTGCCTGCAAAGATCGCGTTCCAGACAAAGCCTTCGGCGTCCACGCAGGCGCCGTCAGGCCGGTCGCGCGACGGGCTGTGGTCCACGAACACCTGGCGATGGGCCAGCGTGCCGGCCACCGGGTCCATGTCGAACTGCCAGGTCACGAAACGGCGCGTGTCGGAGAAATACAGCCGGTCCTGCGCGGGCGAGAAGGCCACGGTGTTGGAGACGATCACGTCGGCAAAGAGCCGGTGGGCCTGGCCCTTGGCATCCACCCGGTAGAAGGCCCCCTGAGGCCGGTGCAACTGGTTGTCCATGGTGCCCACCCAGAAATTGCCGAAGGCGTCGCAGCGCCCGTCATTGAGCCGGTTGTCGTTCTCCGGCGGTTCGACCTGGCACACCAGCCGCAACTGGCCGGTTCCCATGTCGAACACGTGTAGGGCGAGGTCCAGCGCCAGCAGCACGCACTGGGGCTGGTGGGTCAGGGCCAGCGAGCCGACGAACCTGGCGTCGAAACCAAACATGTCGTGTCGACCCGAGGCGGGATGGAAGCGCTGCAACTTGCCGCCGTCGATGTCCAGCCACAGCAAAGACTGGGTCTGGTCGCACCAGAGCGGCGTTTCCCCCAGGATGTCCTGGACGGGGATCGCGCAGACGGGCACTGGGGCGGTGGCGCTCATCGTCGGGACATTCCGCGGCCAGTGGCCACTTTCTCCGAGACGTTGCCCCAGGTGCCCACGTTGGCGGACTTGAGCAGGGGCGAGGCATTCGACGCGAGTGCCAGTTCTTCCGCCGCGCGCAGCAAGGCCGGACCGAACTGCAGCATGCGCTTGAGACTCAGACGCGACGTGGGTCCGGCGATCACGATCACGCCCGAGGTCGCTTCGTCACCTTTGTGGATCGGTGCGGCCATGGAGCTCATGCCGGGCGCATAGGCGTCCTGGATGACGCTGAAGCCGCGCTTGCGGTGCTCGTCCAGGATCTTGAGGAAGGCCCGCACGCTGGTGGGCGCGTTGGGACCGTAGTGCTTGGGCACTCCCAGCCCTTGCCGAGTTACGTATTCGATGGCCACATCTTCCGGCAGAGTCATCAGCCAGGCCTGTCCGGCTGCGCTGCAGGAAAGGCGAAGGTCAATGCCCATGTCAGGGTCGTACAGCAGCCCGGACTTCGCTCCCTGAGCTTTCGCCACCAGGGTCAGCCGTTCTCCGTCGACGATGGCGAGACGCACGAGCTCCTCGGTCACCGAAGCCAGTCGGTTGATGACAGGCTGCGCGATGTCAACCACGCCGGACTTGCCGAGAAAACTCAGACCCATGGACGCCATCTTGGTGGTCAGCGCGTATTCACCGCGCACCGGCAACTGCCGCACGTAGCCGTACTTGATGAGTTCCTGCAGCGTTCGATGGCACCCGCTGCGCAACTGGTTGAGTTCGGTGGCGATCTGCGCGAGTGCCACACCGTCGGGGTATTCCGTCAGGTATTCGAGGATCGACAGTGATTTTTCGAGTGCTCCACTCATGGGTTGACTCCTGAATGTTCAATTTTTGAATGGTATATTTTTATTGAACACCATTCAACTTTGTGGCAGCATTCGCCACCTTGAACATCAACGATGGAAAGGTCGGCACGCGATGGCTCTTCTTGGACAGGCGGCGCTCGCCATGTGGTGGGACATGGCCACGGAGCAGCGCGCGGAGTTTGAACACTGGCATTCGCACGAGCACTTCCCGGAGCGCATGGCGATCCCGGGCTTTCGCCGGGGCACGCGCTGGGCCAGCGCCAGCGGGGGCGAAGAGATTTTTCAGATGTACGAGCTTGACGCGTACGAGGTGCTCCAGTCTGCGGCCTACCTGGAGCGGCTGAACGCGCCCTCCCCCTGGTCGACCCGCATGATGCCGCACCATCGCAACATGGTGCGCAGCCAGTGCCGTGTGCTGGCCTCTGCCGGTGGCGCAGTGGCCAGGCACGCACTCACGATCCGGTTTTCCCCTCGCGGCGGATCAGAGGCACGCTTGGCAGGCGCTCTGTCCGAGCGCCTGGGCGCCCTTGCCGCACAACCTGGCTGCGTGGGCGCTCACTTGCTGCGCCACGAGACGCCACCCATCGCCCCCACGCGAGAGCAGCAGATCCGGGGCGGTGATCGTGTGGCTGACTGGGTGCTGGTCATCGTGGGCTACGACCTTGATGTGCTGCGCAGCATCCAGACCACCGATCTTTCCGAGACCGCTTTGCAGGCACACGGGGCAGACGGCGGCACGCTCGGTGCGCTGTACACGCTGTGCCACTCCGCCGCCTCTGCAGAGGCCGTCTGATTCGACCAGGTTTCAACGCGGCCCACGGGCCATTTCCACCCACCAGGAGACCCATCGCGAAAGTTCGTGATTGGATGCTCGCCGCCACCCTGGCGGCCTTCGGCGTGAGCGCCCAGGCGCAATCCCAGGAGCGGATCATCCGCTTTGGCCACGTGGTGCAGCCAGGCCACCCCATCTCCCTGGGGGTGCAGAAGTTTGCAGAGATCGTGTCCGCCAGGAGCGGCGGCAAGATCAAGGTGCAGGAACTCGGTGGCGGCGTGGTCGGCGGTGAAGCCCAGCAACTGAGCGCCGTGCAGGGCGGCGTTCAGGACATGACGCTGCCCTCGGCCACCATCATGGGCGGCGTGATCAAGGAATACACACTGCTCGACATTCCCTTCTCGTTCACCAAGGCCGAACAGGTCGATGCGCTGGTGGCCGGTCCCTTTGGCCAGGCTCTGGGTGCCAGGCTGGCCGACCGGGGCATGGTGGGCCTGGCTTTCTGGGAAACCGGCTTCCGCAATTTCACCAACAGCCGCAGGCCGATCGTCAACGTCGAAGACCTCAAGGGCCTGAAGCTGCGGGTGATTCCCAACCCCATGTTCCTTGAGAGCTTCGGTGCCTTGGGCGCCAACCCGGTGCCCATGGCCTTCCCGGAGTTGTATGGTGCGCTGGAATCGAAGGCCATGGATGCCCAGGAAAATCCGTTCTCCGTGGTGCTGACCAGCAAGTTCAACGAGGTGCAGAAGTACCTGAGCGTCACCAACCACGTCTACACCGCCAACCCGGTGGTCATCAGCAAGCGCACCTGGGACCGGCTCTCGCCTGAAGAGCAGAAGATCGTGCGCGAAGCGGCGGTGGAGGCGGGAGAATTCCAGAAGAAGCTGAGCCGAGAAGCGGCCGGCGGCGCCCGCAAGGAACTCGAGGCCAAGGGGATGCTGATCAACGACGTACCTGCCGCCACGCTGGAGAAGATGCGGGAACTCACCAAGCCGGTGGCGGACAAGTTCGCCGCCTCGTACGACCAGGCCATCGTCACCATTTACCGCGCCGAGATCGAAAAGGTGCGCGCCAGCATCAAGTAACACCCGGGTGGGCGGTGCTGCGCTAAGCTCCCCCTCATGGGCCATGGTGGCCCGCCAGAGGAAGCAACATGAGCCTGCCCACCCCGCGAGTGGTCCTGGTATTCGGCGCCGATGACCAGGCCTGGATACGGCGTTCGTCGATCACTGTTCCGGCATTCTGGAATGGGCATGAGGTTCCCCCCGTGCAAGGCGATGTGGTGCGATTTTCTGGCCGGCAGTTCACGATCCAGGGGCGCCTGTGGGAACAGGATGGCGACTCGATCACCCTCAAGCTCTACATGAGCTCTGCACACGCCCCGAGCGACACGGACTTCGGCCCGCTCTGAGCGGCTAGCCAGGCGAGTTGCGCATCCAGTCGGCGGTCTGGAAGAAGCTGGAGCGCAGCCGTTCGCGCAACGCCGGTTCCACGCCGGTCTCACCCATGGCCTGATCCATGCACGCCAGCCACTGGTCGCGCTCGACAATGCCAATGGCAAACGGCATGTGGCGCATTCGCAGGCGCGGATGGCCGAACTGCTCTGTGTAGAGCTGCGGCCCACCCATCCAGCCACAGAGAAACCAGAACAGCCGCTGGCGGGCGTTGTCCAGCGTGCTGCCGTGCACCGCGCGCAATTCGCGGTAGCCAGGCTCGATGTCCATGAGGTCGTAGAAGCGGTCGACCAGCGCACGCACCCGCTCCTCACCGCCGATCCACTCAAACGGCGTTTCAAATCGCGCGGGCTCCTGGGGTTGGTGGATGGGGGCGTTCATGTGGCTGCCTTGCGAAGCGTCTCCACCACCGGCGTGCGCAGCACGCTGCGCAAACCCCACCAGCCTGCCATGAGGGCGAGCAGCGCACCAGCGATGGCGCCACCCAGTGGCACCCAGGGCGAGGCGGTCCAGGAAAACTGAAACACGAAGCGCGCCAGCGCCCAGCCCACCGCCACGGCCACCACCGATGCAAGGAAACCGGCCAGCAGGCCCACGCCCAGCAGTTCGATGCGTTGCACCTGCCGCAACAGTCGAGAGCCCGCGCCGACAGCGCGAAGAATCGCAAACTCGCGTTCGCGCTCGCCGCGCGTGGCGGTGATGGCCGAGAGCAGCACCACCAGGCCAGCGGCGAGTGTGAAGGCGAAGAGGAACTCCACCGCGCTGATCACCTGGCCCAGCACGCGCTGCACCTGCGCGATGGTCTGACTCATGTCAACGTTGGTGATGTTCGGAAACTGACGCACCAGGGCGTTGTCGAAACCGTTCGACACGCCGCCGGCCACCTCGGGCGCGCGGAACGCGCTGATGTAGCTCACCGGCACGTCGGGCACCTGAGCCACGGGAAACACCACGAAAAAATTCACCCGCATGGAGCCCCAGTCCACTTTGCGCAGGCTGGTGATGCGGCCCTCGGTGATCTGGCCGGCGATGTCGAAGCCCAGGCGGTCGCCCAGTTTCAGGCCCAGCTCTTCGGCCAGCCCTTCTTCCACGCTCAGCGCGTCGGCTTCGTTGTCGATCCAGCGCCCGGCGCTCACCGGGTTGTGGTCGGGCAGCGTGGCGGTGTTGGAGAGGTTGAACTCGCGGTCCACCAGGCGCTGCGCACGGTCGCTGGTGAAGTCCTCGGGGTTGACGCTCTGGCCATTGATGCGCACCAGGCGACCCCGGATCATGGGGTACCAGTCGAAGCGCTGCACACCGGCCATGCGCAAGGCTTGCTGGAAAGCTTCGCCCTGCTCGGGCTGCACATTGATCACGAAGCGGTTCGGGGCATCTGGCGGGGTGGCATTGCGCCAGCTGGCGATGAGGTCGGTGCGCAGCAGCACCAGCAGCACCAGCGCAAGAAGACCCACCGCGAGCGCGCTGATCTGCACCACGGCATAGGCCGGGCGCGCAGAAAGCTGGCGCGTGGCCATCACCAGCGCGCGCGGCGCGGTGGCTTCGTTCACGCTGGCGCGCAGCATGCGCACGGCCGCGTAGCTGGTCGCGGCGAACAGCAGCACGGCGCCAGCAAAGCCACCCACGGCGATGGCGCCGAGCAGCAGATCGCGGCTGGCAGCCAGCAACAGCGCTGCAAAGCCAAACATGCCCAGGCCGAGCACGGCGAGCGTGGCGGGCTTGAGCTGGCCCACATCGCGGCGGATCACGCGCAACGGCGGCACCTGCGCCAGTTGCAGCACCGGCGGCAGGCCGAAGGCGAGCATGAGCGTAAGTCCCATGCCCAGACCGAGCAGCACTGGCGCCATGCCTGGCGGCGGCAGGCTTGCCTCCACCAGGCCAGCGAGCAGCAGCACGAAGGCGTGGTGCACCCCATAGCCAATGAGCACCCCCAGCGCACTGGCGACCAGGCCAATCAGCACGAATTCCAGCGTATAGGCGCGCGCCATGGTGCCCTGCGAGAGGCCGAGCACGCGCAGCATGGCGCAGTCGTCCAGGTGCCGCTGCGCGAAACCGCGTGCAGCAATGGCCACCGCCACAGCACACAGCAGCGCAGCCAGCAGGGCCACGAGGTTGAGGAACTTCTCGGCCCGCACCAGCGTCTGCTGCATCTCGGGGCGACCGCCCTCCAGCGATTCGAGCCGCATGCCACGCACGCCCGGCTTCTTCATTTCCTCGTCCACCCAGCGGCTGAATTGCGCCACCCGCGCATCGGCGCCGGCCACGGCGAGCCGGTAGTTCAGGCGGCTGGCCGGTTGCACCAGGCCAGTGGCCGCGAGGTCGCTGTCTGCAATCATCACGCGCGGGGCAAAGTTCATGAAGCCTGCGCCCCGGTCGGGCTCCACCACAATGATGCGTGCGATCCGGAACGAGGTGTCGCCGAGCAGCAGCGGGTCGCCCATCTTCAGGTCGAGCGCCACCAGCAGGGCCGCGTCGACCCAGGCCGTGCCCGGTGCGGGAATCTCACGCGTGTCGGCGTCGGGCGAACCGGGCGCCTCGGCCACGCGCAGGGCCCCGCGCAGCGGATAGCCCTCGCCCACCGCCTTCAGCGCCACCAGGCGGGCCGCACCACCTTCTTCATCGCGCGCGCGGCCCATGGTGGGGAAGCCCAGGGTCAGCGTGGTGGTGAGGCCGAGCGCCCGCGCCTGCGTCTCAAAGCTCGCCGGCGGCGCGTTGTCGCTGCTCACCACTGCGTCGCCGCCAATCAGGGCGCGGGCATCCCGAGTGAGACCGTTCTGCAGACGATCGGCAAAAAATCCCACGGCCGTGAGCGCGGCGACCGCAAGCGTCACCGCCAGCAACAGCAGGCGCAACTCACCAGCGCGCCAGTCGCGCACCAGGGAAGTCCAGCCCAGGGTCCAGAAGCGGATCGGGAGCGAGGCAGGGGGGGTATTCATTTTTGGACCTTATCGCATCTGCAAATTCCACACATCGGACCGGCGCGAAGTGGATGGGTTCAGAGCGCCGCGGAACTGGCTTTGCCAGGCCGCAGGCGTGGCGCGGGGGGAGCCCTACTTCGTGCCAAAGATGCGGTCGCCGGCATCGCCCAGGCCGGGGACGATGTAGCCGTGATCGTTCAGGCCGCGATCCACCGCTGGCGTGTAGACAGGCACGTCAGGGTGCGCATCGTGGAAGGTCTTGAGCCCCTGCGGGCAAGTGACCAGGCACACGAAGCGGATCGAGCGCGGCCCGGTCTTTTTCAACCGGTCCACGGCGGCCACGGCCGAGTTGCCGGTGGCGAGCATGGGGTCGAGCACGATCACGTCTCGCTCGTGCATGTCCTGCGGCATCTTGAAGTAGTACTCCACTGCCTGCAGCGTGGCCGGGTCGCGGTACAGGCCGATGTGGCCCACGCGCGCGCCCGGGATCACCTGCAACATGCCGTCCAGAAAACCGTTGCCCGCACGCAGGATGGAAGCCAGCACGACTTTCTTGCCATCAATCACGCGCGATGTCATCTTCTCCAGCGGGGTCTCGATCTCGATGTCCTGCATGGGCATCTCGCGCGTGAGCTCGTAGGCCAGGAGCGCACTGAGTTCGTGCACCAGCTCGCGGAAACTCTTGGTGCTGGTGTCCTTGCGGCGCATCAGGGTCAGCTTGTGCTGCACCAGGGGGTGGTCAATGACGTGGAGGGCTCGGCTCATGGAGGAATCTCGGTAAGGGGTCACCGAGTTTATGTCCGAACCCACGGCCCCCGCCTTGTCAGGGCGAGCTGGCGGCGCGCTCGCGGCCGACCGGCGATGCGGGGGGCACCGCGTCGAGTTTCAGTCGCTGTGGATGGGTGTAACAGAGGAAGTGCCTGTTGGTCGCACGCCCGATGGCGCACAGGCCCACCCGCTGGGCCACGTCCAGCCCCATCTGAGTGATGCCGCTGCGCGAGACCACCACGGCCACGCCCATCTGGGCCGACTTGATGACCATCTCGCTGGTGAGGCGACCGGTGGTGTAGAAGATCTTTTCGCCGGGGGCGGTGGGCGCCTGTTGCAGTGACATCCAGCCCGCGATGGTGTCCACCGCGTTGTGGCGCCCCACGTCTTCCACGAACAGTTGCAACGCTTCCCCGCAGAACAGCGCGCAAGCATGCACTGAACCCGCCGACTTGTAGGTGCTCTCCTTGAGTCGTATCGCGTTGACGATGGCGTAGAGCTCCGACTGCTTCAACCCGGCGTCTGCCGGCAGGCGGATGTTGTCGATTTCGTCCATGAGGTGGCCGAACACGCTGCCCTGGCCACAGCCGGTGGTGACCACGCGTCGGGACGTGCGCTCCTCGATGTGGTCGATCCCGTGGCGGGTCTTTACCGACGCTGCGTTCACGTCCCAGTCCACGGTGACCGATTCGATCTCGTCGATGGAGGCGATCAGGCGCTGGTTGAGCAGATACCCGAGCACCAGCCACTCCGGATGCGCGCCCAGTGTCATGAGCGTCACGAGCTCTCGCTTGTCCACGTACAGCGTGAGATCGCGCTCGGCGGGTATGAAGATGGTCTCGCGCTGGCCGAGCTCGTTCATGACCTCGACTTCGCGGGTCAGCGGCGCGCGGGCCTGGGTCAGTTGGGGCAAGGGCATGGATCGAAGACTAACGCATGAAAAGGGCCGCCACCCGGAGGTGCGGCCCTGGCGAGGCGTCGGCAAGGGTTTTCGGCCCTCAAGCCGACACGGTCATTTCTTGGCGGGAGTGGCGGCACCCGCAGGCGCCTGGGTGCTCGGTGGGCTCACTGCCGTGGCGGCAGGGGAATGCGCACCGGCGGCTTCTGCCGGCTTGGGCGGTACGTAGGCAAACGGGCCGGGATCGACGCAAGGCGCCGCTGCCTCGGCGGGCTTCACGGATTTGCCCGCAGCAGCAGCCGTCTTGAAGTAGTTGCTCGCGGCCTTGTCCATCGCCATGCAGAGCTTGTAACCGCCCACCTTGGTGCTCCAGGCCGTCCTGGCAGCGGCTTCGGCCGCCTTGGCCTTGGCTTCATCGGTCGGGGGCGGCGGTGCGGGCAGCTTGGCGTGGGCAGCAAAGGCCAGCAGCAGGGAGAGACACAGCAGGCTGCGTTTCATGGGGTTTCCTTGTCTCGGATCGTTGCGGTGGGTGACCATCATCGGACTCAGACCTTGACCGTCTGACCGGTGTCGGTCGGGCCATTGGCGCTGCGCTGGGCGGGGATCTTTCCGGCCTTGATGTCGTCGTACCAGAGTTCGTGGTGTTCCTTGGCCCATGTCTCGTCCACATAGCCGGTCTTCATGGCCTTGTAGGCGCCTTTCATGCCGATGGTGCCCAGGTAAATGTGCCCCATGAAGAGACACATCATCAGCACCGCAGCGCTGGCGTGGATCATGTGCGCCACCTGCATGTTGCCTCGGGTGTATTCGACCGAGGGCACCAGCTTGTCAAGAAAGACACCTGAGCCCACCACGATCAGTCCGAAGAAGAACACGCCGGCCCAGAACACCACTTTCTCCCCCGCGTTGAAGCGGTGCGAAGGCACCTCTTCTCCACTGAGCAGGCCACCGCCCTTGAGCAGCCAGGTGAGGTCGCCCTTGGCGGGCAGGTTGTCCTTGATGAAGGTGACGATGACGATCACCAGCGAAACGGCGAACAGCGGGCCGGCGAAGTTGTGCAGGTTCTTCAGCGCGTAGGTCAGCCAGCCAAACAGCGTGCTGCCGATGATGGGCAGCAGGAAGAACTTGCCGAACGCCATGACGATGCCGGAAATGGCGAGTGCCACAAATGCAATCGCGTTGAGCCAGTGGGCGGAGCGCTCCAGGTAGGTGAAGCGTTCGATCACCCGGCCTGTGGGCTGGCCGTGAACGTCCAGGGCACCCTTGGCCATGTAGAACAGCGCGATCGCCACCATCACGATCAGCAGCAGCGAGCCGCCGTACGGGATGATCCAGTCGTTGCGCACCTGGCGCCAGGCTTCGCCGGCGTTTGTCAGGCGTGCGCCGGGGTACTGCGCGAACGGCTGGATGAGGTTGCCCGCCTCCAGGTAGGGCAGGCTGGTGGTACCGGTCACGCCCTTGCCCACATCGCGCCACATGGGGGCGTTGTTGCCGGGCTGCACCTGGCCGCGTTGCGCGTTGGTCTGCTCGCCGTACTTGGGGTCGGTGCTGGCATCGGGCGCGATCTCGAAGATGTTCGCGCTGCGGATGCCGCCCTGCTGCTGGGCCGGTTGGGCGGCGGCTGGCGCGGGGTCTTCCTGCGCAGGCTCCACCTTCAGGGCCTGGGCGTTGGCCCAGCCAGCGCTGAGGGCCAGCACGGCCGCCGACCAGAACACGGGTGAAATCAGGCGGCTCAAGCCACGTGTCAACAACGAAGTGGACATGGTTCGGCCTTACTTGTTGCCCATGCGGGTGTAGTCATTCTGTCCGTACTGCGCGCGCGTCTTGAGCTGCTGCTCCCAGCTGGCCTTGTCGCCGGGCTTCCAGCCGGTCTGCGCGTACTGGCTCTGGCCCACGCCCTGGTAGGGCGCACCGTCCTGCTTGACGCCGGCTGCGTT
Source organism: Hydrogenophaga sp. (assembly GCF_050250835.1). Classification (GTDB taxonomy): domain Bacteria; phylum Pseudomonadota; class Gammaproteobacteria; order Burkholderiales; family Burkholderiaceae_C; genus Hydrogenophaga. Next base: position 331,547 of record NZ_JBFWNX010000001.1, read on the forward strand.
CATTTCCTGGGGTTGGTCCCCACACGCGCTCAGGATCAGCGCGGCAGCGGCCAGCAAGGTGGAGATGGTCAGGCGCCTGATCATGACTTGGTCCCCTGTGCGGTGCCGTAAGCGGTTCCCCAGCCCCACACTTCGGCGCCCTTGCCACGCTGCAGCACGCGGTTGCGGAAGATGTCGGCCACCACATCACCGTCACCGGCAAGCAGGGCCTTGGTCGAGCACATCTCGGCGCAGGCCGGCAGCTTGCCTTCGGCCAGGCGGTTGCGCCCGTACTTCTCGAATTCGTTCTGGCTGCCATGGGCCTCGGGGCCGCCAGCGCAGAAGGTGCACTTGTCCATCTTGCCGCGCACACCGAAGGTGCCTTGCGACGGGAACTGCGGCGCACCGAAGGGGCAGGCATAGGAGCAGTAGCCGCAGCCGATGCAGACGTCCTTGTCGTGCAGCACCACGCCTTCGTCTGTACGGTAGAAGCAGTTGACCGGGCAGACCGCCATGCAAGGCGCGTCGCTGCAGTGCATGCAGGCCACCGAGATCGACTTCTCACCGGGCACGCCATCGTTGAGGGTCACCACGCGGCGGCGGTTCACGCCCCAGGGGACTTCGTGCTCGTTCTTGCAGGCGGTGACGCAGCCGTTGCATTCGATGCAGCGTTCCGCGTCACAGATGAATTTCATTCGTGCCATGTCGGTCTCCTGGGCTTATGCTTTTTCGACGTTGCAGATCGTGGACTTGGTTTCCTGCATCATCGTGACGATGTCGTAACCATAGGTCGTGCCGGTGTTGACCGCCTCGCCGCGCACGACGGGGAAGGCACCGTCGGGGTAGTAGGGCTTCATGTCCGTGCCTTGCCAGCGTCCGGAGAAGTGGAACGGCAGGAACACGGTGTCCGGTCCCACGCGCTCGGTCACCAGCGCCTGCACATTCAGCCGCGCACCGGTTGGGGTGGTGACCCACACACGCTCGCCATTGCGGATGCTGCGCGCCGCCGCGGCCGCCGGGTTGAGCTCGACGAACATTTCCTGCTGCAGCTCGGCCAGCCAGGGGTTGGAGCGGGTTTCCTCGCCACCGCCCTCGTACTCGACCAGGCGGCCCGAGGTCATGATGAGCGGGAATTTCTCGTGCATCTTCTCCTCGACGTTCTTCGCCTGCAGCGACTTGTAGAGGATGGGCAGGCGCCAGCGGGTCTTCTGGTCGTCGTGGCTGGGGTACTTGGCGATCAGGTCGGGACGCGTGCCGTAAAGCGGCTCGCGGTGCTGCGGAATCGCATCCGGGAAGTTCCACACCACGGCGCGGGCCTTGGCGTTGCCAAACGGATGGCAGCCATGCGCCATGCACACGCGCTGGATGCCACCGGAGAGGTCGGTCTTCCAGTTCTTGCCCTCGGCGGCCTTCTGCTCGTCGGCGGTCAGGTCGCCCCACCAGCCCAGCTTCTTGAGCAGCACATGGTCGAACTCGGGGTACCCGGTGGTGATCTCGGCGCCCAGCGAGTGGGAGCCGTCTTCGGCCAGCAGGCTCTTGCCGTCGCGCTCCACGCCGAAGTTGGCGCGGAAGTTGCCGCCCCCATCCATCACGTGGCGCTCGGTGCTGTAGAGGTTGGGCGAACCCGGGTGCTTGATGGCAGCGGTGCCGAAACAGGGCCACGGCAGACCGAAGTAGTCGCCGCTCATGTCGTAGCCGGTTTCCTTGTCCACCACCTTGCCCTTGCACTTGAGCGACTTGATGTCGAATGCGCTCATGTTGCGCATGTGGGCCTTCAGCCGTTCCGGGCTCTGGCCGGTGTAGCCAATCGTCCAGACCGAGGCGTTGATCTCGCGCAGCACGTCCTCGATGACGGGCTCGTCCATGCCCTTGACCTTCTGCATCTTGAAGTTCTTCGAGAACTCGGCGGCAAAGCCCAGCTTTTCGGCGAACTGGTGCATGATCATGTGGTCGCTGCGGCTCTCCCACAGCGGCTCGATCACCTTCTCGCGCCACTGGATGGAGCGGTTCGACGCCGTGACCGAGCCACTCGTCTCGAACTGCGTGGCCGCCGGCAGCAGGTACACCGCGCGGTTGGGGTTGAGGTCCTCGGGCTTGCCGGGCATGGCCGCCATCGACGCCGTGGCCGATGGGTAGGGGTCCACCACCACGAGCAGGTCGAGCTTGTCCATCGCGCGCTTCATCTCCAGGCCACGCGACTGAGAGTTGGGCGCATGGCCCCAGAAGAACACACCGCGAAGGTTGGGGCCCTGGTCAATGAGCTCGTTGTTCTCCAGCACACCGTCGATCCAGCGCGAGACCGTGATGCCAGGCTTCTCCATCATGCCTTCGGCGTACTGCTTCTTGATCCACTCGTAGTCCACACCCCAGACGCTGGCAAAGTGCTTCCAGGAGCCAGCAGCCAGGCCGTAGTACCCGGGCAGTGAATCGGGATTGGGGCCGACATCGGTCGCACCCTGCACGTTGTCGTGACCACGGAAGATGTTGGTGCCGCCACCGGTCTTGCCCACGTTGCCCAGGGCAAGCTGCAGGATGCACGAAGCACGCACCATGGCGTTGCCAATGGTGTGCTGCGTCTGGCCCATGCACCAGACAATGGTGGCCGGCTTGGCTTCCGCCATCATCTTGGCCACCTTGAACATCTGTTCTTCCTTGACGCCACAGGCCTCTTCCACAGCCGCTGGCGTCCACTTGGCCATGACGTCCTTCCTGACGTCCTCCATGCCGTAGACGCGGTCGTTGATGTACTGCTTGTCTTCCCAGCCGTTCTTGAAGACGTGGTACAGGATGCCGAAGAGAAACGGAATGTCTGTGCCGGAGCGGATGCGCACGTATTCGTCGGCCTTGGCCGCCGTGCGCGTGAAGCGCGGATCGACCACGATCATCTTGCAGCCGTTTTCCTTGGCGTGCAGCATGTGCAGCAGCGAGACCGGGTGCGCCTCGGCGGCGTTGGAGCCGATGTACAACGCGCACTTGCTGTTCTGCATGTCGTTGTACGAATTGGTCATGGCGCCATAACCCCAGGTGTTGGCCACGCCGGCCACCGTGGTGGAGTGGCAGATGCGCGCCTGGTGGTCGCAGTTGTTCGTGCCCCAGAAGCTCACGAACTTGCGCATGAGGTACGCCTGTTCGTTGTTGTGCTTGGACGAGCCCACGAAGTACACCGAATCGGGGCCGCTGGCCTCGCGCAACTCCTTCATCTTCGCGGTGATTTCATTGAGCGCGACGTCCCAGCTGATGCGCTGGTACTTGCCGTTCACCAGCTTCATCGGGTAGCGCAGGCGGTATTCGCCATGGCCATGCTCGCGAAGGGCCGCGCCCTTGGCACAGTGGGCGCCGAGGTTGATGGGTGAATCGAACACCGGTTCCTGGCGCACCCACACGCCGTTCTCCACGATCGCATCGGTGGCGCACCCCACCGAGCAGTGCGTGCAGACCGTGCGCTTGACTTCGATCTTGCCGGTGCCGTCGATGGATTTGCCGGAAGCCGCCTGAGCCTTCTTCACCAGCGTGAGCTGCGAGGCCGCCAGGCCCACGCCAACGCCCAGGCCGGAGCGGCGCAGAAAACCACGCCGGTCCATGGTGGGCAGCGCCGACGACAGGCCGCGCTGGAGTTTGTGAACGAAGCCAGAGGAAGAGCGCGGCGCGTGCGCGCCAGAGGAGGACTTTTTGGTCAGCAACATGGGGGACTCCTGTTCGCTCAGATGCGGGTGGTCTGGTAATACTGCTTGACGTGATCGCTCAGGCTGTAACCACCGCCCTTGGTGGGCGCGGGCCTGGGTTCGACAGCAGCCGCTTCTTCAGGTGACACCCGGGGCAGCAGGGTGGCTGCTGCCGCCAGCGCGCCCACCGTGGATGCGCCGGCAAACAGGGTGCGGCGCTGGAGGTTGGGACGGCCTTCTTCGGGCGTGGATCGTGGGGACTTGGACATGCATGTCTCCTGGTTGAACGGGCTCCGCAAGACAACATGCGGACCTTTTGCATACGTGGAATCTAACCGTCCCCCACAGCCCGTGCAAGCGGCCCCGCAGCGCAGCGGCCCGCGCAAGATGCAATCCATTCTCATCCCCCCATGTCGCAGCGCAACATGCGCGAGCGCTCCCGATTTCATAGCCAGAAGCGTGCCATGGGATGGTCATCTCAGCCCTACTTGCTTTGGTACTCATCTCACGGTGCACCACCCCATCACGTCGAGGGATAACCCTATGAAGCCGACACGGCGACCAGGACGCTGCGCCAAGCTGTCCGGTCACGCTGCGACAAGTTGTCGCAACAGAGCCAGGCATCGGCGCACGCCATCACCGCGTGAGGGCGTGGGATTTCGCCCAATACCCCAGTGAATTGGTAGGCTTCGTCCGTAGAATCCTCCCGGGTGCAGACCTCGTTTTTCCCCCCATCCCCTGAAAAGAACCTGGAAGGCTGGCCCGACTGGTCGATCCTGATCGTGGACGACGAGCAGGGCATGCTCAACTTCCTGGTCAAGACACTCGCGCCGCGCTGTCATTTCGTCATGAGCGCGGGCAGCGCAGAAGAAGGGGCGCAATGGCTGCGCGGCCACCATGTGGACCTGGTGATCCTGGACATCTCCCTGCCTGGCAAGAGCGGCGTGGCCTGGCTCAAGGAATTGCGCGAGCAAGGCTTCAATGGCGAGGTCATCCTGATCACCGCGTTCGCCGACCTGGACACCGCCATCGAGGCACTGCGCGCGGGCGCCTCCGACTTCATCCTCAAACCCTTCCGCGTGCCGCAGATCCTCAATGCGGTGAAGCACTGTTACGAGCGCTCTCGCCTGCGGCGCGAGAACTTCGTGCTGCGGCGTGCGGTGAGCAGCACTCCGGGGCGCAATGCGCTGGTGGGCTCGTCGCCGGCCATGCAGCGCCTGGTTCAGTCGATCGAACGCGTCGCACCCGTCAACAGCACCGTGCTGCTGCAAGGCGAATCGGGCACCGGCAAGGAACTGGTGGCGCGCGAATTGCACGCGCTCAGCAGCCGCGCCGCCGGGCCTTTCGTACCAGTCAACTGCGCCGCCGTCTCGCCCGAGCTGATCGAGAGCGAGCTGTTCGGCCACGCCAAGGGCGCCTTCAGTGGCGCCAGCCGCGCGCGCGATGGCCTGTTCCACTACGCGCAGGGCGGCACCCTGTTTCTCGACGAAATCGCCGAACTGCCACTCTCCATCCAGGCCACCTTGCTGCGCGCCATCGAAGACCTGAAGATTCGGCCGGTGGGCAGCGAACAGCTCGTGCCGCTGAATCTGCGCATCGTCGCGGCCACCAACCGCCAGCTCAGCGAAGAGGTGGCCGCCGGGCGTTTTCGCAAGGATTTGTTTTTCCGCCTGCAGGTGGTGGACCTCACACTGCCGCCCCTGCGTGAGCACAAGGAAGACATTGCCGAACTCGTGGCGCACTTCATCGCACAGCTCGCACCTTCACTTGGCGTGGAACCGCTCTCCATCAGCGAACAGGAGATGGATTTCCTGCGTCAGTACGACTGGCCGGGCAATGTGCGCGAGCTGCGCAACCTGCTCGAACGCTCGCTGATCCTGGGCAGCCTCAACGTGTCGGCCCTCTACCCCGGCGTGAAGCCAGTGTCCGAGATCGGCGTCGCGCCCGCGATGCCGACCGACCTGCACACCCTGGAGAAGATGCACATCCTCAACGTGCTCGACTCGGTGCAGGGCGACAAGACTCGTGCGGCTCAGTTGCTCGGCGTCTCGCGCCGCACGCTGGAACGCCGTGTCGCGGAGTGGAACCACCTGTGAAGACATGGCCGCCGCGCGCCGCGCGACCACCGGCATGACCTTCTGGCGCACACCCCGCTGGCTGGCTGGCTCGGTCCGCAACAAGCTGCTGGCCATGGCACTGCTGCCGCTGCTGGTGGCATTCCCTCTGCTCGTGCTGGCCCTTGCACTCTGGGGCAGTGCGGCCTACGACCGCCTGCTGATCACCAAGGTGCGCAGCGACCTGGCTGTAGCGCACGGCTATTTCGAACAAGTGCTCAGCGAAGTGGGGTCGGGCACGCAGGGTGTGGCCGGGTCGCAGGCGCTCTTTGCCGCGCTCAGGCCGGCAAGCCCCTCCGGGCAGTGGACCGGTTTGAGCGACCAGCTCGCGCTCGCCCGCGAACGACTCGGGCTGGATTTCCTGCTGCTCTACGACCCGCAGGGCCAACCGATCGCGCGCGCGGTGCCGCCGGGGTTGAGCGCTGGCGATGCCGTCGCGCCCATACCCGCCATGCCAGAAGCTTTGGGACGCTCCCAGAAGGCGCGCCTGCTGGTGCTGGAACCCGACGAACTGGCCGCACTCGCTCCCCACCTGATGCCACGTCTGCGCATCCCGCTGGTGGCCACGCGCAATGCCGCACCCGCCACGCGCGATGTCGAGCACCGTGCCATGGTGATGTTGGCCACCCACCCCGTGCTGGATGCCAACGGCCGTACCCTCGCGCTGCTCGCGGGCGGCCTGCTGCTCAACCAGAACCTGGACTTCATCGACCACATCAACCGCATCGTCTACCCCGAAGGCGCGCTGCCCTTCGGAAGCCAGGGCACCGCCACGCTGTTCATGGACGACGTGCGCATCACCACCAACGTGCGCCTGTTCCAGGACCAGCGCGCCATTGGCACGCGCGTGTCTCAAACCGTGCGTGACGCAGTGCTGGGCCAGGGCCAGACCTGGCTGGACCGCGCCTTCGTGGTCAACGACTGGTACGTCTCGGCGTACGAGCCGCTGCTGGACGCTGGGGAGCAGCGCATCGGCATGTTGTATGTGGGCTACCTGGAAGCGCCGTTTCGCCTGGTGCGCTACGCCATGCTGGCAGCCATCGGCCTGATCTTTCTGGTGGTGATGGCGTTGTCGGCCTGGTTCTCGCTTCGATGGGCTCGCAGCATCTTCCAGCCTGTCGAGCGCATGAACCGCACCATGCAACTGGTGGAAGAAGGCCAGCCGCAGGCACGCGTGGGCCTGCTGCCAGCGCGCGATGAGCTGGGCGCGCTGGCAGGCCATCTGGACCAGTTGCTCGACGTGATCGACGACAAGACGGCGGCCTTGCAGCGCTGGGGCCAGGAACTGGACCACAAGGTGGCCGAACGCACGCAGGAACTGGAGGCAAGCAACGCCTCGCTTCAACTGGCGCAACAGCAACTGGTGAAGAGCGAGAAGCTCGCCGCCATCGGCCAGCTCACGGCAAGCATCGCGCACGAGATCAACAACCCGATCGCGGTGATGCAGGGCAATCTGGACCTGATGCGCGAGACCCTGGGCGAAGCGAGCGCACCGGTGCGATCCGAGCTCAAGCTGCTGGACGAACAGGTGGATCGCATGCGCATCATCGTGACCCAGCTGCTCCAATACGCCAGGCCCACGGAGTACGCGGGCTACGTAGAAGCGCTCGACCTGAACCGCACCATGGAAGACTGCCTGGTGCTGGTGGGTCACCTCCTGGCGCAGACCAGCATTGCCGTGGAACGCGATTTCCAGGCCACCCGCCAGGTGGGCTGCAACCGGCAGGAATTGCAGCAGGTGATCATCAACCTGCTGATCAATGCGATCCAGGCGATGCCGCAGGGTGGAGCCTTGAAGCTGCTCACGCGCGACTGGTGGCCGCAGGGGTCGGAGGACGGCGACGCGGCGGGAGCCATGCTGGTGGTGGAGGACAGCGGTAAGGGGCTGTCAACAGAAGTCCGCGATCGCTTGTTCCGCCCCTTCTTCACGACGAAGAACGACGGCAACGGCCTGGGCCTTTGGATCAGCCAGGGGCTGGTGGAGCGCTATGGCGGCAGCATCAGTGCGGACAACCGCCCAGATGCCTCTGGCGCCGCGTTCACCGTGCGGTTGTTGACCGAACCTCGGGCACCTGAGGCTGCGCGCACAGGCAATGGTCGACCTGGAGGACTCTGAGAAAGCTTCGGGGAGCCCCGATCAAGCCAGCATGTCGAAGCCCTGAGCCTCCACGCTCACGAAAGCCCGGGTGAACCCCGCCAGGGCTCCATAGAACCGGGCCTTGGGGTGCGCAGCGATCGCATCGCACATTTGTGGCACCCACGGCAGCACGTGCGTGGTGAAGAACTTTTGTTGCTGCGTGAGGTTGGCCACTTCCACTTCGTCGCCAGCGATCAGGTAGCGCATGACTTCGCTGACATACGCCACATGGTCCTCGGTCTCGGGCATGGCCTCGTCGCGGGCCAGGCCGAGTTCGGCCAGGTCGCTGCGCAGTGCAGCCAGCGGCTTCTCGTTCAGGAAACCACTCAGGTAGTGCGAGCCGAACAGGTACACCTCAGGCTTGCCCACGCCACCAAAGAGCGCGTCGTACTCGTTCGCCACCGCGTCGTCGTCCATCGCGCGCGCCGCCGCCACGAATGCGCGCCAGGGCTCTTCCAGAAAGCCGCCGGCCGCTGGCGCCTCCGTCACCGCCACGCGCAATTGCGCCATCAACTCCGGCACGGGCGGCGCGTAGTACAACGCTGCCAGCAAGCCATAGACTTCGGCACGGGCGGTTTCTTCGTCCAGTGCGGACGAGACGGGAATGGCATTGCTGTTCATGTGGTCAAGCGGGTTCAGAGATCGGTGATGCGGGTTTCACCGGGGTTGGAGTACAGGTCCACCACGCGGCAATCGCCACACATTTTCAAACGCTCCAGCGCCTCTCCCTGGAACATGGCATGCCCCGAGAGCTTGGCCAGCATCACCTCGATGCCCTTCAAGGTCCCAAAAGGTTTGCTGCAACGGATGCACTGGTAGGGTTGCGCTTCGTTGAGCACGCGCAACTGCTTGCGCTGCTCGCCCAGCAACAGGCGCGGCAGCAAGGTGATGGCGTCTTCCGGACAGGTGCTGGCGCACAAGCCGCACTGCACGCAGTTCTTCTCGATGAAGCGCAGCTGAGGTCTCTCGGTGTTGTCCTGCAACGCGCTCGCCGGGCAGGCGCTCACGCAGCTCAGGCACAGGGTGCAGGTGTCCTTGTTGACCTCGATCGTGCCCAGCAGAGATGCCGATGGCAGGGCGATGGATTCTGCGGCGGGGCGATTGGCCGCACTGTCCTGCATCAGGTGATCCAGCGCGAGCTCGACCGTGGCGCGTTTCTCGGCCTGGAGGGCAAATGTGGCCCGGCGCTTGACGCTCTGTGCGGGCGCCACGTCGAGCGCGCTGTCGAGGGCATTCGCGTCTCTCGCCTCGATCAGGCGGAAATGCTGGCCGCTGTAACCCAGGCCGCTCAGCAACGCCTGTGCCACCGCCATCTGCTCGCGCAACGCGTTGCGGTATTGCGGCGCCTCTTCACCGGTCATGAGCACCCAGACCTGCGAAGCCCCGTAAGCAAAGGCAGAAAGCCACACATCGAGCCCGACGGATGCGGTGTGCCAGAGCGGCAGCGGGATCACACGCGCGGGCACTCCGCGCACGGTCTTTTTGTCAAGCGACGCTGCACGGCCCAGTTCATCGACCAGCGCGACACCGGCCTCCTGGCTGTGCAGCAGCAAGGCCGCATCCTTGCCACCGGCCTTGGCGTAAGTGGCGAGCACCGTGCGCAGTTTCACCCCCTGTTCGCTGGCGCGCGGATAGGCGTACGAGAGCGCACCGGTGGGACAAACTGTGGTGCAGGCACCGCAACCCACGCAGAGGTTGGGATTGACGACGATCTGGTTGCGCTTGATCTCGCTGCTGATGGCCAGCGCCGAACACACCTCGACGCAGGCATTGCAGCCCACGGTTTCGTTGCGGCCGTGTGCGCAGAGCTTCTGCTTGTAGGAAAAGAACCTGGGCTTTTCGAATTCGCCCACAAGATCGCGCAGCTTGATGACCGTGGTCATGGCATTCGAGTCCTGCAGACCACCGGGCAGGTGAAAGTAGCCTTGCGGGTGCGCATGTTGCTCGAACGCCGGCGACTCGCTCAGGTCAAGAACGATATCGAACTGCTCGCTGTGCTTTTGCGGTTCGCGCTGGAAGTTGATCGCGCCCACCGCCTCGCAGGCCTTCACACACGCACGGTGGCTGCGGCATTTGTCCATGTCGATCTGGTAGTCAAGACCGATGGCATCCTCTGGACACACCGCCAGGCAGGCGTTGCAACGGGTACACAGATCGAGGTCGATCGGGTTGTCGGTCTGCCATTGCACGTCGAACGCACCAAGCCAGCCGTGCACCTTTTGCAGTTCGCCCGCGATCACGGGGTACTGACGTGCCTGCATGCCAGCGCCGCCTGTGGCCATGAGGGTCACCTCCAGCGTGTCGGCCACCATTGCGGCAAGGCGTTCACTGGCGTCAAGCGCGCCAACGATCAGCACCCTTCCCGCGCTCTTGTAGGTGACGGTGGACACGGGCTCAGCATCCGGCAGTCGGGCGGCGGCGAGCAGTGCGGCCATTTTCGGGGTGGCTTGCGCGGCCTCGCGGCTCCAGCCTCCGGTCTCACGGATGTTGACGAAATGTATCGGTCGCACGTCCAGCGGCACGGCGCCCTCGGTCTGTTCCGAGAGCTCGATGAACAGGCGACTCTCCTGCGTGCAGGCCACCACCAGCTCGTCCTGGCTGCGGCAGGCTCTCTGAAAAGCGGGCGCATCCCGGCGACACAGTGTGGTGTGCAGCGTCAGGTCTTCATCCAGTGCCTGCCCCAGAACCTCGGGGTTCAAGGGCATCGTCTGGTTGCAATTGCAGATCAGCGTGGTCATCGTGGGTCTTGGGGAATTCGGAATCGGAGGCGATCGTTTCGCGGGGCTCGGCAGCGTTTTCGGCCGCAGGCTGGTCAGGCTGGGTTTCCGACGTTTTTTCACTTTCCTGGCGCACCACCACCTTGGGCTTGTCCTCGGGGTCGTCTACCAGCTTGAGGAACTGTGCGCCCACCATCCTGGCCATGTCGGCCACGGACAGGGGGCTTGGCTTGGAGTAATCGTCAATGTAGATGTCCAGGCCGTCCATCACGTTGTAGCGGGGATCGGTGAACAACTTCTTCACCGCAGCGTTGCGCACATCGCTCGGCACGCCACGAGCAACAAAGGACGAAAAGTCGGATTCGGGCGTGAGGCGTGCCACATCTTCCAGCGTTGGCGCGGGCGCCTGCCCGGCGCGCGGTTCCTCTGAAGGCGCGGCCACCGGCGGTGCCTCCACCACGGCCTTGGCCACCGCCACGGGCGCGACCGGCGCAGCGGACTCGATTGTCGGCTCGGGCGGCAGGGGTTCGCCGGCGCGCGCCTGCTCCTTGCGGCGTGACCAGCGAGAGAAAAAATGGCGGTCTTCGGTCGTCATGCGCGTTTGGGCAGGGCAACACCTGCGTGCACCTCGGCACGGCCATCCAGATGGCGTTCAGCCCGCGCACGCGCCGCACGAAGGAAGTCCATCATCATCGGACCGCTGTCAAGCAGCCCCTGGGTTTCCTCACCAGGGGAGAGATGAAATTCGGGATGCCACTGCACCCCCAGCACATAGCCGGGCCCCTGGTGACGGACGGCCTCAACGATGCCGTCCTTGGGGCTCCAGGCTTCGACCACGAGGCCCTCCCCCAGCCGGTCAACGCACTGGTGGTGGATGCTGGTGACACGATGCGGCGCGCCACCGCCATACAGCTGGTGCAGGGAAGATCCTTCTTCAAACGTCACGTCGTGCATCAGCCGGTCGTAATGCTCCGTGTCCTGATGCTGTACCGAACCCGGGCGCTGAGTCGGAATGTCCTGCACCAGACTGCCACCAAAGTAGACATTGATGAGCTGTGCGCCACGGCACACGCCGAGCACCGGTTTGCCAGCCTCGATAAAACCGCGCAGCAAGGCCAGTTCAGAGCGGTCGCGGATCACGTCTCCCGCCCAGGCAGGATCGCGCAGCTTGGCGCCATAGGTTTCCGGGCAGATGTCGATCCCGCCTTGCAAGACCAGTCCATCCAGAAGGGCGACAATCTCGGCCATCGGGGCGCGGTTGATCGACAGGGGGCTTTCGTCGTCGATAAAGGGCACCATCAATGCGATGGCCCGATGCGCCATGATCCAGTGCGCCATGGTGCTCTCAAGAAACTGCAGCCGCTTCTGGGGCAGCCCCAGACCCAGCGGCGGGTTGTGCAACAGGCGGGCGCTGATGCCAATGCGCAGTGTCATGTCTTTTGGCCTATGCCGTGTTTTTCGGTGGAGATGCGCACCGGCTGCCCGAAGCGGTCGGTGAGCGGCTTGAAGCTGTCGGGGCGCTTGCGTTTCTTCGGCTCGGGCTGGTAGGTGGCGTCGACGAAGCCGCGCAACCACTCCACCACCTCGGCGGGCGCGGGCACCTGGTCCACGCGCTCTTGCGCGTCAAGCCAGCGGCCCGCGTCGTGGTAGCTCAGCGTCACGATCTGCGGCACGGCCATCGCCTCGCCGTCGAGCAGGCGCGCTTCGTCGGCGCGCCAGAACACCCAGAAGCAGGGGTTCGGGGAATTGAGGTTCAGGAAGTAACCCTCGGCATCGTCGCGAAACAACTCCACCCTGAAGCGGGGAAACAGCCAGTGCGCCGCCTGCGCACTCGATTCCGTGGCGGCCACCGGTTCCACCGCCTGCGGTTCGTGCGCTTCGTTCGGGTCGGCAGGCCCGGTGTCGTCGGGCTCCGAGCGCAGCACCACGTCGGCCAACACCCATCGCCAGGGCTGCCAGCGGCTCATGGGCCCATTGACCGGCTCACGCCGCATCACCACGTCCACTTCGATGGCGGGACGGCTGCGTGCGAATACCGGGGTATGTGTATTCTTCATAACAAGACCGCAATGTAAGCCATCCAGCCAGCGGACGCATCGGGGCCATCGAGGAACCGGCTTTGCCGGGTCTCGGGTGTCGCCCCTGAGGGGTGAGGCGCCGCAGGCGCGGCGCGGGGAGCCCCTAGTAGGTTTCCAGATGCAGACGCCCTTCGCGCTTGAGCGAGGCGCCAATGGTGTCCCAGTTCAGACCCGCACCCTGCGCCACGTCGCGCAGCGCCAGCACCACGCCCTCTTCCATGCTCTTGAGCCCGCACACGTAGAAGAAGGTGTTCGGGTCCTGCAGCAGCACCGCGAGGTCGGCGGCGCGCTCGCGCATGGCGTCCTGCACATAGCGTTTGGGGGCACCGGGCGTGCGGCTGAACGCGAAACTGGTGTCGATGAAATCCTTGGGCAGGCTTTGCAGCGGGCCGAAATATGGCAGCTCTTCCTGCGTGCGCGCGCCAAAGAACAGCATGAGCTTGCCGCCTTCGAACTTGCCCGAGGCACGCAGGCGCCGGCGCCACTCGGTCATGGCGCGCATGGGCGCGCTGCCGGTGCCGGTACAGATCATCACGATGTGACTCTTCGGGTGGTTGGGCATGAGGAAGCTGGTGCCGAAGGGCCCGATCACCTCCACCTTGTCGCCCACCTTGAGATCGCACATGAAGTTGCTCGCCACACCACGCACCGGCTGACCCTGGTGGTCCTCAAGCACGCGCTTGATGGTGAGCGAGAGGTTGTTGTAGCCCGGCCGCTCGCCGTTGCGCGGGCTGGCGATGCTGTACTGGCGCGCATGGTGCGCGCGGCCCTTGTCGTCCGTGCCCGGTGGCACGACGCCGATGCTCTGGCCTTCGAGCACCGGGAAGGGCATGGTGCCGAAATCCAGCACGATGTGGTGGGTGTCGTAGTCGCCGCCGGCGGTTTTTCCAACTTCAGTCACACGCACATTGCCGGTCACGGTCGCGGTCACGGTCTTCTGCGCGGCCTTGGGTCCGTAGAGGTTGGTGTAAGCGTGCGCAGCCGACCAGGGCGGCAGCGTGGCACCGAAGGCCGAGGCGATGAAGAGGTCCTGGCCGGTGGGGTCGGGCTGGCTGGCGGGGGCTTCGACAGGCTCCGCCCGAACGGAAGAATCCGCATCCGCAACACCTTCGAATTCTTCAGGCGGCAGTTCGGCCGGCAACTCGTCCCAGGTGAGCTGTTCCTCAGGTGTGTACGCCCGCACGCGCGGCATGGTTCGCCAGTTGTCGATGGAGCCCGTGGGGCATGGCGAGATGCAGGCCATGCACAGGTTGCACTTCTCGGGATCGACCACGTAGTTGCGGTCGTCGTGCGTGATCGCCTGCACCGGACAAGTGGCCTCGCAGGTGTTGCACCGGATACAGATCTCGGGATCGATCAGGTGCTGCTGAATGACAGCGACTTCGGCAACAGCGTTCATGAGGTTGTCTCCATGGATCGAGACAGTGTAGGAGAGAGGTGAAGCAATTCGAGAATGCCGCGGGTCCGGGTTTCCCGGCCCGCAAGCATTGCCCCCTGGGGGGTGACGCGCCGCAGGCGCGGCGCGGGGGGGTCAATTGAACCTTACATACTCAAAATCGACCGGCTGGCGGTTGATACCCATGACAGGCGGCGCGATCCAGCCCGCGAACTTGCCCGGATCGACCACGCGGCCCATGAGCGAAGCGACGAAGGCGAAATCTTCCGGCGTCGGCAGCCACTCTCCTTTCTTCGCAGCCCATTCGGCCTCGCTGACCACGCGGCCATCGGGCGACATCTTGATGCCGGCCAGTGCGCCGATCTGCCGGTTGAAGGCCTTGTGCGGCACGGTCAGGCGGGTGGGGATGCCGGCTTTTTCCAGCACCTTGTTCCAGCGGTTCACGCCTGCCACCGAGTCTTTGATGAAGTCGTCGCGCAGTACTTCGTTGAGCGCGTTGAGCATGGGAACGTCTTTCTCGACGAGCTGGCCATTCTGAACTTCAAGCACTTTGTAGGTCTGGCCCTTGAGCACGTGGTCGTCGGTGCGCTTGCCTTCTTCGTAGCGTCCCTTGAGCCCCGAGCTGTAGAAGATGGCGGCATTGCTCGACTGATCGGCACCGAACAGGTCGATGGTGACGCTGTAGTGGAAATTCAGGTAACGCTGGATGGTGCCCAGGTCGATGCAACCGGCGGCACGCACCTTCTGCGGGTCGTCGGTCTTGAGCTCGTTCATCACCTGTGCCGTGCGCGAGAGCACGCGAGAGACACCACTCTCGCCCACGAACATGTGGTGGGCCTCTTCGGTCAGCATGAACTTGGTGGTGCGTGCCAGCGGGTCGAAGGCGCTTTCGGCCAGCGCGGAGAGCTGGAACTTGCCGTCACGGTCCGTGAAGTACGTGAACATGAAGAACGCC
This sequence comes from Hydrogenophaga sp., assembly GCF_050250835.1. GTDB lineage: Bacteria > Pseudomonadota > Gammaproteobacteria > Burkholderiales > Burkholderiaceae_C > Hydrogenophaga. The sequence continues at coordinate 346,585 of NZ_JBFWNX010000001.1, forward strand.
AGCCAGTCGGGCGTCTTCTCGTTGAACGCGCCCAGGATGCGCGGGTTGTCCTGATCGCCTGACTGACGCTGCAAAAGTGCCTCGGCCTCCTCGCGACCGTCACGACCGAAGTGCTTGTGCAACAGGTACACCATGGCCCACAGGTGGCGGCCTTCTTCCACGTTGATCTGGTAGAGGTTGCGCAGGTCGTACATGCTGGGCGCGGTCAGGCCCAGGTGGCGCTGCTGCTCCACCGACGCCGGCTCGGTGTCGCCCTGCGTGACGATGATGCGGCGCAGGTTGGCGCGGTGTTCGCCGGGCACGTCCTGCCAGGCCTTCTCGCCCTTGTGATCGCCAAAGTGAATTTCGCGGTTGGCGTCACCCGGGTTCAGGAAGATGCCCCAGCGGTAGTCACGCATCTTCACGTGCCCGAACTGCGCCCATCCCTGCGGGTCCACGCTGACGGCGGTGCGCAGGTAGACCTCGTAAGCGGTGGAACCGTCGGGACCGACATCGTCCCACCAGTTCACGAAATTCGGTTGCCAGCCTTCAAGCGCTCTTTGCAGCGTGCGGTCTTCGCTCAGGTTGACGTTGTTGGGGATTTTTTCGCTGTAGTTGATCGTGGACATGGTGGCTCCTGGGTGGTATTTCACTTCTCTGTTCGCCCTGAGCTTGTCGAAGGGATTGCGCAATGCAGGCTGGTGGGGCTTCGACAGGCTCAGTCCGAACGGGCTTTGGGATCAGTACGGGCTTCGGGGTCAGACGCGATTGAAATCAAAAGCGGCCTTGTCGCCTTTTCCGTAGACCTTGAGCGCACCCTTTTCGCCGACGGCGTTGGGGCGGATGAAGATCCAGTTTTGCCAGGCGGTGAGGCGGCCAAAGATGCGGGTGGCCATGTTTTCCTTCTGCGCGAAACGCAGGTTGGCTTCCAGACCGGTGAGCGCATCGGGTGACATGGAGGCACGCTCTTCGCGCGCCATGCGCACTTCGTCGTCCCAGTCAATGTCGTCGAGCGCGGCGGTCACCAGGCCGAGTTCGAACGCGGCGTCGGCGTCCAGCGCCTTGCCGATGGCGCCACGTGCGGCCTCCAGCGGCTCCACTTCTTCGTAAAAGCGGCGTTGCAGGCGAGACTGGTCGTTGACCATCGGGAGGTAGCCAAAGTTGAACTCGTCGAGTTGCAGCTTCGGCGCGGCATCCGCGTCGTCGGGCAGGGCGAGCATGTAGGCACGGTCGGCGCAGAACGCCAGCTCGGCCAGCGAACCAGCGAAGCACGAGCCGGATTCGATCAGCGCGAACAGGCTGCGCGAGGACACATCCAGACGCGCGAAGGTGCGACGCATGAGGCCGAGCGTCTCCCGCACCAGCCAGTGGTCCTTGTTCGCCAGCATCAGCGCGTCGCTGGTCAGCACCGCAGCGGCATCGCCTTCGGTCTTGATCAGCCAGGTGCCGATGTCGAGTTCGTTGGTGCGCAGACAGAGGATGGCGTCATCCAGCTCGCGCGCCATCTGCAGTGGCCACCAGGAGGCGCCAGCCGCCTCGATGCCAGCGATGTCCTTGGGCTGCACTCCGGCAGGGGCTTTCACCGTGATCGTGGCACTGCGCCTGGCGCGGTCCAACGAGACGTCCACCAACGCATAGGCGAGGCCATCGGCGCTGTCCGTGCGCTCGATGCGGGGCAACGCCACGCCCTTGCCAGCAGCAGGCCGGTCGCTCTTGACGGCCAGGGCAGCGGCGCGTTCATTCACATGCGCGGCAAATTGCTGTGGCTTGGCGATGGAGTCGACCAGGCGCCAGTCCACGGCCTTCTTGCCACGCACGCCTTCGCTCGTGGTGCAGAAGATGTCGGCGAGGTCGTGGCGCACATGGCGCTTGTCGGTCACGCGGGTCAGGCCACCGGTGCCGGGCAACACGCCCAGCAGCGGCACCTCGGGCAGAGACACCGAAGAGGAGCGGTCGTCCACCAGCACGATCTCGTCGCAGGCCAGGGCCAGTTCATAACCACCGCCGGCACAGGCGCCGTTGAGCGCGGCCACAAACTTCAGGCCGCTGTGCCTGGACGAGTCCTCGATGCCATTGCGCGTCTCGTTGGTGAACTTGCAGAAGTTCACCTTCCAGGCGTGGCTGGAGAGGCCCAGCATGAAGATGTTGGCACCAGAGCAGAACACGCGGTCTTTGGCACTGGTGACGACCACGGTGCGAACTTCCGGATGTTCGAAACGCACACGGTTGAGGGCATCGTGCAGTTCGATGTCCACGCCCAGGTCGTAACTGTTGAGCTTGAGCTTGTAGCCGGGACGGATGCCGGCGTCTTCGTTGATGTCCACCGCCAGGGTGGCAATGGCGCCGTCGAAAGACAGCTTCCAGTGGCGGTATTGGCTGGGGTCGGTGCGGTAGTCGACGGTGGTCGGCGTGGCGATGGGGTTGGCGCTCATGGTCATGTCTCCGGGGCGGTGGTCTCAGGCAGCCGTGGCAGCTGCGGCGGGATCAGGCCCGGAGCCGGCCACTATGGCCTGCCGGTTCGAACCTGTTGATGTGAATAATAATTCACAAACTTAAAAACGTCAATGCACTTTTCTGCATGTTATGCAGGCGAGGCGATCAGCTCCCGCACCTGATCGCGCAAAGCCACGAAAGCCTCGTCCAGCGGGTAGGCACTGGTGTTGAAGCTCATGTCGGCCTTGGAATAGAAGGCCGAACGCCCAGCCAGGATGCGCTTGAGGTCCTCCATGGCTTCGCGGCTTGCGGCCATGGGCCGCATGTCTCCCTGGGCGGCCACGCGTCCCATGTGGTCGGCGGCTTCGGCCTGCAGCCACACCGTGGTGCAGTGCGAAAGCAGCAGGTTGAAATTGGCGGCGTCCGACACCAGGCCACCGGGCGTCGCAATCACCACCTCGGGGTAGATCTGGATGGTTTCTTCCAGGGCGCGGCGTTCATAGCGGCGATAGGCCGGCGTGCCATAAAGGGCGTGGATCTCGTTGATGCTGCAGCCGGCGAATTTCTCGATCTCGCGGCTCAGCTCGACAAAGGCAAAGCCCAGGTCGTCGGCCAGGCGCTGGCCCAGCGTGGACTTGCCTGCGCCGCGCAAGCCGATCAGCGCAATGCGGGCCTTGCGTCCGGGGTCGTCGCCCGGCATGGCGCCACCGCCCAGCAGCCCGCCGATGGCAATGCGCGCGCGCCGCAGGTCGGCTTCGCTTCGCTTTTCCAGCAGTTCACGAATCAGTAGCCACTCCGGTGAGCTTGTGCTCACATCACCCAGCAGCTCGGCAAGTGAACACTGCAACGCCTGAGCCACTTGCAACAGCACGAGGATGGAGGCGTTGCCGGTACCGTATTCGAGATTGGCCAGATGGCGCTCGGAGACGTCGGCGGCGAGCGCCACGGCCTTGCGCGTCATGCCCCGGCGCGAGCGCAGGGTGCGTACCCGCTCTCCGAGCGAAACCAGGAAGGGATGCCGAGGTTCCTCAGGAGCAGGATCGGCAGGCCGGCTTGCGGCGGAGGCCATCACACTGGGGTCGGCAGCGTCCATGCGAACAAGGCTTTCAAAGGAGTCGTGGCTGGAGGGATAACCCTCGGAGGCCTTGCCAATTCGGCAAACATGCACTTTAATGCACAATTTGCGGCAGGCAAGATAGTGCATTTATAGCGCCATTCGCCGACCTCGAACAGCCCCTGCGACCCGAGGCCCATTTTTTCGGAGACACGATGACCACGACCCCACTGCTTCCCAACCACCTGGGCGGCCAATGGCACACCACCAACGATGCCGGCACCCCCCTGTTCGATCCCGTGCTGGGCACCGAGCTGGTGCGCGTGGGCAACGCCGGGCTAGACCTGGCCCAGGGTTTCCACTTCGCCCGCGAACACGGCGGCACGGCGCTGCGCGCGCTGACGTACGGCCAGCGCGCCGGCCTGCTGGCGGCCATCGTGAAAGTGCTGCAGGCCAACCGGGATGCCTACTACGAGATCGCCACCGCCAACTCGGGCACCACGGCGAAAGATTCGGCGGTCGATATCGACGGCGGCATCTTCACCCTGGGCTACTACGCGAAGCAGGGAGAGGCCCTCGGCGAGGCTCGCGCCTTGCTCGATGGCGATCGCATCCGCATGGGCAAGGACCCGGTGTTCCAGACCCAGCACATTCTGCAGCCCACGCACGGCGTGGCGCTGTTCATCAACGCGTTCAACTTCCCGAGCTGGGGCTTGTGGGAAAAGGCCGCGCCCGCCCTGCTCTCTGGCGTGCCGGTGATCGTGAAACCCGCCACCGCCACGGCCTGGCTCACGCAGCGCATGGTGAAGGACGTGATCGACGCGAACATCCTGCCGCCGGGTGCGCTTTCGGTGGTGTGTGGCTCGTCCGCCGGCTTGATGGATCAGCTGCAGCCTTTCGATGTGGTGTCGTTCACCGGTTCGGCCGACACGGCGCGCGTCATCCGCAGCCACCCCGCCGTGGCCGAGCGGTCCGTGCGTTGCAACATCGAAGCCGACAGCCTCAACAGCGCGCTGCTCGATCCCGCCGCCACAGCCGACAGCGAAGCCTTCAATTTGCTGGTGAGTGAAGTGGCGCGCGAGATGACGGTGAAGGCGGGCCAGAAGTGCACCGCGATCCGCCGTGTGTTCGTGCCGCGCGCGTTGTACGACGCCGCCGCGCAGGCCATCGGCGCGAAGCTCACGAAAACCAGCGTGGGCAACCCGCGCAATGAAACCGTGCGCATGGGCTCACTGGTGAGCCAGGAACAGAAGGCGAGCGTGATCAAAGGTATCGCGAAGCTGCGCACCGAAGCCGAGGTGCTGTTCGACGGCAGCGGCGCGGCGCTGGTGGATGCCGACGCGGCTGTGGCGGCTTGCGTGGCGCCGGTGTTGCTGGGATCGCGCGAACCCGCCAAGGCGAAGGTGTTGCATGAGGTGGAGGTGTTCGGCCCCGTGGCCACGCTCATGGCCTACGACAGCATCGAACAGGCCCATGAACTCATCCGCCGTGGCGAGGGTTCGCTGGTGTGTTCGGTCTACAGCGCCGATCCCGCCTTCATCGCCAGCGCCGCGCTCGAACTGGGTTCCGCCCACGGCCGCGTGCACGCCATCTCGCCCGATGTGGCGGCCAGCCAGAGCGGCCACGGCAACGTGATGCCGATGTCGTTGCACGGTGGCCCGGGCCGCGCGGGCGGCGGCGAAGAGCTGGGTGGCTTGCGCGCACTGGCCTTCTACCACCGCCGCAGCGCCGTGCAGGCCAGCAGCGCCGCGCTGGACGTGCTGGCTGCATCTGCCTACGCTCTGAAGCTCTGAAATACCCCACCTCACCGTTCGCCCTGCGCCTGTCGAAAGGCATCCAGACCCGGCTAGCGCTGGGTTTCGACAGGCTCAGCCCGAACGGGGAATTTGCAGGAACACGCAGGAGACACCCATGAGCCACCACGCCACCAACACACCGCCCGAACGCTTCAATTTCGCGCGCCACCTGCTCGAACTCAATGCCGGCCGCGCGCAGAAAACGGCGCTGATCGACGACCAGGGGTCGATCACCTACGGCCAGCTCGCCGATCAGGTGCAGCGCTTCTCGGGTGCGCTGTCTGCGCTGGGCCTGCGGCGCGAGGAGCGCGTGCTGCTGCTCATGCACGACAGCAGCGACTGGGTGGTGGCCTTTCTCGGCGCGCTGCACGCGGGCGTGGTGCCGGTGGCGGTGAACACGTTGCTCACCGCCCAGGATTACGCCTACATGCTGGCCAACAGCCGGGCACATGCCGTGCTGGTGTCGGCAGCGCTGCTGCCCACGTTGCAGACCGCACTGGCCTCCAGGCCCAACGAGGTGCAACACCTCATCGTCTCGCGCGCCAGCGGTGACTTGCCTGAAGGCGCACACGATTTCGCCAAACTGGTGGCGCAGAGCGAGCCAGCTGGAGCGGCCGACACGCACGGCGACGAGCCCGCATTCTGGCTCTACTCCAGCGGCTCCACTGGCGCACCCAAAGGCACTGTGCACACACAGGCCAATCTGTACTGGACGGCTGAGCTCTATGGCAAGGCCGTGCTGGGCCTGTGCGAGGACGACCTGGTGTTCTCTGCCGCCAAACTGTTCTTCGCCTACGGCCTGGGCAACGCGCTGAGCTTTCCGCTGAGTGTGGGGGCCAGCGTGGTGCTCATGGCCGAGCGGCCCACACCGCAGGCCTGCTTCAAGCGCTTCGTAGATCTGAAACCTACGGTGTTTTACGGTGCTCCCACGGGCTATGGCGGCATGCTGGCCAGCCCGGACCTGCCGAAGAAGAGCGACGTCGCCTTGCGCCTGTGTTCGTCGGCCGGCGAAGCCTTGCCGCAAGACATCGGCCAGCGCTGGACGAACCACTTCGGCGTGGAAATCATCGACGGCATCGGCTCCACCGAAATGCTGCACGTTTTCCTCTCCAACCGGCCTGGCGACGTGCGATACGGGACCACGGGCAAGCCGGTGCCGGGCTACGAGATCGAGCTGCGCGGTGAAGACGGCAAGCCCGTGCCCGACGGCGAAATCGGTGACCTCTTCATTCGTGGTCCGAGCGCCGCGCTGATGTACTGGAACAACCGCGACAAAAGCCGCGACACCTTCCAGGGCGGCTGGACCAAGGCCGGCGACAAGTACACGCGCGACGCCGACGGCTACTGCACCTACGCGGGTCGCAACGACGACATGCTGAAAGTCAGCGGCATCTATGTGAGCCCGTTTGAAGTGGAGGCCACCCTGGTGCAACACCCGGCGGTGCTCGAAGCCGCCGTGATCGGCAAACAGGACGCCGACGGCCTGACCAAGACCAAGGCCTTCGTGGTGCTCAAGGCCGGATCGCAAGCCACGGAAGCCGAGCTGCAGGCCTTCGTGAAGGAAAAGCTCGCGCCCTACAAGTACCCGCGCTTCATCGAGTTCCTGCCCGAACTGCCGAAGACAGCGACCGGGAAAATCCAGCGGTTCCGGTTGAGGGAAAAGGAAAGCGGGGCCGCTTGAGCCATCGATCAAGTTTTGGGCAAGCGGCCCTCACCCCAACCCTCTCCCAGAGGGAGAGGGAGAGGGAGAGGGAGAGGGAGTCCGAACCCGACTCCGATCCCCCGCCATCTGGCCGGGCTGAGCAGCACAGGGGCGCTCTTGGCGAAGCAAAAGAAAGTGAGTCGGCCACCGGGCCGAGACCCGGCCACCATCAGGTGTCCTTCGATACCTTGATCGACGGGAATTTCGACGAAAAGTCCTTGGCCTTGGCCGCGATCTTGATGGCCACCTGCCGCGCCACCGTCTTGTACAGGCCAGCGATTTCGCCTTCGGGGTCGGCCACCACGGTGGGCATGCCGCTGTCGGCCTGAACGCGGATGCTCATGTTCAGCGGCAGCGCGCCCAGGTAATCCATGCCGTACTCGGCCGCCATGTTCTTGCCGCCGTCCACGCCGAAGATGTGCTCTACATGGCCGCACTTCTCGCACACATGCACAGCCATGTTTTCCACGATACCCAGAATGGGCACGCCCACCTTCTCGAACATCTTGATGCCCTTGCGCGCGTCCAGCAGGGCAATGTCCTGCGGCGTGGTGACGATCACCGCGCCGGTGAGTGGCACGCGCTGAGAAAGGGTGAGCTGGATATCGCCCGTGCCGGGGGGCATGTCGACGATGAGGTAATCGAGGTCTTTCCAGTTGGTCTGGCGCAGCAGCTGCTCCAGCGCCTGTGTGGCCATGGGGCCGCGCCAGATCATGGCTTCGTCGCGGTCGATGAGGAAGCCGATGGAAATCACCTGCACGCCGTAGTTCTCCAGCGGCTCCATGGTCTTGCCGTCTTCGCTCTCGGGCCGGCCTTCCACGCCCATCATCATGGGCTGGCTCGGTCCGTAGATGTCGGCATCCAGGATGCCAACCTTCGCGCCCTCGGCGGCCAGTGCCAGCGCCAGGTTGACCGCGGTGGTGCTCTTGCCGACGCCCCCCTTGCCGGAGGCCACCGCGATGATGTTCTTGACGTTGGGCATGAGCTGCACGCCGCGCTGCACCGCGTGGGCGGTGATCCTGGTCGTGACGTTGACCGACACGTTGTCCACGCCCGCCACCGATTTGGCCGCAGCAATCAACGCCCGGCGCAGGGCCGGAATCTGGCTCTTGGCCGGGTAGCCCATCTCCAGATCAAAGGCCACGTCGCCGTCGGTGGCCTGCAGGTTCTTGAGTGCCTTGGTGGACACGAAGTCCTTGCCCGTGTTCGGGTCGGTCACGGCTTGCAGCGCGGTCAGCAGCGCCTGGGAATCAACGGCCATGGGAAACGGTCTCCAGAGGGGAAGTGGGGGTGCCGGTATTTGGGCAAGCGGGGGCAAGTCTAACTTCCCACCCAGGCGCAGGGCATACACACAGGCGCCATGAGGGCATCGGCCCGTAAAATCACGGGTTCCCCGACAGAAAGCCCCTCCCATGAGCCAGCCGCGACGCCTGTTCGTCACCACCGCCCTGCCCTACGCCAACGGTCATTTCCACATCGGCCACATCATGGAGTACATCCAGGCAGACATCTGGGTGCGGTTCCAGCGCATGCAGGGCCACGAGGTGAACTTCGTCTGCGCCGACGACGCGCACGGCGCGCCGATCATGATCGCGGCCGACAAGGCCGGCAAGACACCTCAGGCGTTCGTGGCCGACATCGCTGCCGGCCGCAAGCCCTATCTCGACGGTTTCCACATCGGCTTTGACAACTGGCACAGCACCGACGCGCCGGAAAACCACACACTGGCGCAGGACGTGTACCGCGCACTCAAGGCCAACGGGCTGATCGAAACACGCACCATCGAGCAGTTCTTCGACCCCGAGAAGAACATGTTCCTGCCCGACCGGTTCATCAAGGGCGAATGCCCCAATTGCCATGCCAAGGACCAGTACGGCGACAACTGCGAGGTCTGCGGCAAGGTGTACAGCCCGACCGACCTGATCAGCCCCTACTCCGCTCTCTCCGGCGCACGGCCGGAGCTGCGGCAATCCGAGCACTTTTTCTTCAAGCTGTCCGATCCGCGCTGCCTCGAATTCCTCGACCAGTGGACGCAGAGCGGGGCAGTGCAGCCCGAAGTACTCAACAAGATCAGTGAGTGGATCGAGCCCGATGACGCCGGCAAGACCAAGCTCGGCGACTGGGACATCAGCCGCGACGCCCCCTACTTCGGCATCGAGATTCCAGACGCGCCCGGCAAGTACTTCTATGTGTGGCTGGACGCGCCCATCGGCTACCTGGCGTCGCTGAAGAACCTGTTCGACAAGACCGGGCGCGACTTTGATGCCTTCATGTCCGACCCCACCACCGAGCAGTACCACTTTATCGGCAAGGACATCATCACCTTCCACACGCTGTTCTGGCCGGCGATGCTGAAGTTCAGCGGGCGCAAGGTGCCCACCGCGGTGTTCGTGCACGGTTTCCTCACCATCAACAACGGCGAGAAGATGAGCAAGAGCCGAGGCACCGGCCTCGATCCCCTGAAGTACCTCAGCCTGGGCATGAACCCCGAGTGGTTGCGGTACTACCTGGCCGCCAAGCTCAGCGCCCGCAATGAAGACGTGGACTTCACGCCAGAAGATTTCATGGCCCGGGTCAACAGCGACCTGATCGGCAAGTACATCAACATCGCCTCGCGCGCGGCGGGCTTCATCGCCAAACGCTTCGAGGGGAAGCTGGGCGAAGTGTCCGCCGATGGCGACGCCCTGATCGACCACCTGCAGAGCGCGGCCCCTTCTGTGGCCGAGCTGTATGCCGAACGTGAATACGGCAAGGCCCTGCGCGAGATCATGCTGCTGGCCGACCGCGTGAACGCCTACGTGGACCAGAACAAGCCCTGGGAACTGGCCAAGCAGGAAGGCATGGATGGTCGCCTGCACGACGTGTGCACCACCTGCATCGAGGCCTTCCGCCTGCTCACGCTGTACCTCAAGCCGGTGCTGCCGGCGCTCGCCGCGCAGGTGGAGTCATTCCTGCAATCGCCTCCGCTGGCGTTTGCCGATACCGCGCGCCTGCTCGGCAAGGGCCACGCGATCAACGCCTACCAGCACCTGATGCAACGGGTGGACGCGAAACAGCTCGAAGCGCTGTTCGAACCACCACCGGCGCCCGCCGTGGCGGCCACGGTGCCCGGCGGCGAACCCATCGCCGACACCATCACCATCGACGACTTCGGCAAGATCGACCTGCGCATCGCGCAGATCGTGAATTGCGAACCGGTGGAAGGCTCCACCAAGCTGCTGCGCCTCACCCTCGATGTGGGCGAAGGCCGCATGCGCAACGTATTCAGCGGCATCGCCAGCGCCTATGCGCCCGAAGACCTGGTGGGCAAGCTCACCGTGATGGTGGCCAACCTGGCGCCGCGAAAGATGAAGTTCGGCGTGAGCGAAGGCATGGTGCTGGCCGCCAGCCACGCCGACGAAAAGGCCGAGCCGGGCATCCACATCCTCAACCCCTGGCCGGGCGCCACGCCCGGCATGCGCGTGCGCTGAGCGGCCCCTTGTTCAAGCCGATCCGCAATTTCACCAGTCTGCAGCGCTCGCCGCAGACCGACCTGAAACTCGGCTCGGTGCTGGCCTTCGTGGCGGGTGCGGCCAATGCCGGCGGCTTTCTGGCTGTGGGGCAATACACCTCGCACATGACCGGCATGGTCTCCTCCGTCGCCGATCACCTGGTGCTGGGCCATTTCTCGCTGGCGCTGGCCGGCGTGGGTGCGGTGCTGGCGTTTCTGAGCGGCGCCATGACCACGGCCTGGCTGGTGAACTGGGGCATGCGCCACGAGCTGCGCAGCGCCTATGGCCTGCCGCTGATCCTGGAGGCGGCAGCGTTGCTGGTTTTCGGCCTGTTTGGCGCGGCCATCGGGTTCATGACGCCGGTGTTTCTGCCACTCACCGTGGTTTTGCTGTGCTTCATCATGGGCCTGCAGAACGCGGTGATCACCAAGATCTCGCGCGCGGTGATCCGCACCACGCACGTGACCGGCTTGATCACCGACCTTGGCATCGAGCTGGGCAAGCTGCTGTACGTGAACCGTCTGACGGGTTCTCAGCCGGTGTTGGCCGATCGACAGCGCCTGCGTGTGCACAGCCAGTTGATCGCCTGCTTCTTCGTGGGGGGCCTGGCCGGCGCGCTGGGCTTCAAGTACGTGGGATTCGTCAGCACCGTGCCGCTGGCACTGCTGCTATTGCTGCTGGTGATGCGTCCGGCGCTGGACGACTGGCGGCGGCTGCGCGCCACCTGAGCGCAGCCACCTGTTTATTTGGGATCAATCTCCGGGTCGCGCACCGAGCCTGTCGAAACCACCTTCAGGTCGCCGTCAAACACCACGGTGAAGATCTTCGAATCGCTGGCGTTGGGACCGTCGAGGTAGCGCCAGTCATAGTGGGTCACACGCTGGGTGTCGTAGGTCGTGACCTTCATCGGCTTTCCGAGCATGCGACGCACTGCCTCCATGGGCATGCCAGGCACCACCTGCGCAAAGTTCTGCGGCGTGAGCACCTGCCGAATGGCGGCCATGCGGCCGTCGGGACCGATGGTAATCATGTAGTTTCGGTGACCGGCCGGCTGGCGGTTGTATTCGTAGACCTGCGCTCCGTCTTCGGCCTCCCACACGGCCTCGGGCGCACCAAACCGCTCGCGCACGTCGGCCTCGGTGGAGACGCCTTCTTCGAGTTCACTGATGTTCTGCGGGTCGCAGGCTGCCAACAGCAGCGCCGAGGCACACAGCAGTGCCAGACACCCACGCTTCGTCGCACCTCGCATGCGCTTCCTTCGTCAAAACGGAAAATTCAGTGTAATCCCACCCCATTGCAGGACCTCTCTGTCAGTTCCGCGAACGGTTGCGAAAGGTAACATGCCCCATGTTCCAAGGATTGCCGCCGCTGGCCCCCTTCCGTCCACGCCTCTTGCAGGACATGAAAGGCTACAGCCAGGACAAGCTGGTGCGCGATGTCGGCGCAGGCGCGACGGTGGGCATCGTCGCGCTGCCGCTGGCCATGGCGTTTGCCATCGCCAGCGGTCTCAAGCCAGAGGCCGGCCTGTGGACGGCCATCATCGCGGGCTTCCTGATTTCGGCCCTGGGTGGCACCTCCATGCAGATCGGAGGCCCCGCCGGCGCCTTCATCGTCATCGTCTACGGCATCGTCGAACGCTATGGCGTGGCCAATCTGCTGATCGCCACCGCCAGCGCGGGCGTGCTGCTGTTCCTCATGGGGCTGTTCCGGCTGGGTTCGCTTGTTCGCTACGTGCCAGTGAGCGTGGTGATCGGCTTCACCAATGGCATCGCGGTGCTGATCGCGCTTTCGCAAGTGCGCGACCTGCTGGGACTGGACATCGCGAAGATGCCCGCGAGCTTCTTCGGCCAGATCAACGCCGTGGCGCTGCACCTCCAGAGTTTCAACGTCTTTGCATTTGTGCTGGGCACGCTGTGCGTGCTGGGCCTGTTCGTCTGGCCCAGGCTGTGGGCGGTGGACTCGCAGTTTCGGCGACAGCTCAAGGCGATCGAGACCGTGAGCGCGCTCAAGGCCACCTCGCGCATCCCCGGGCCGGTGGTGGCGCTGGTCACGCTATCCGCGCTGGCCTGGGCGCTGGCGCTTCCGGTAGAGACCATCGGAACACGTTTCGGCGGGATTCCCCAGGGCGCACCCCATTTCGAACTGCCCGACTTTTCCTGGGAGACCGTGCGGTTGCTGGTCACGCCCACGCTCACCATCGCCCTGCTGGGCGCCATCGAATCGCTGTTGTGTGCCCGCGTGGCCGACCAGCTGGGCGACGCGCCCAAGCACGATCCCAACCAGGAATTGATGGCCCAGGGCATTGCCAACGCCGTAGTGCCTTTCTTTGGCGGCATGCCTGCCACGGGCACCATCGCGCGCACGGTCACCAACATTCGCTCCGGTGCGGCCTCGCCCGTGGCCGGCATGGTGCACGCCCTCACCCTGGCCGCCGTGGTGCTGCTGGCCGCGCCCCTGGCCTTCCACATTCCGCTGTCGGTGTTGGCCGGCGTGTTGCTCTTCGTGGCATGGAACATGGGCGAATGGCGCGAATTCGCGCGCTTGAGGAAATTCAGCAACCACTACCGCCTGATGATGCTCTCCACCTTCGCGGTGACCATCGTCTTCGACCTCACGGTGGCGGTAGAGCTGGGCCTGGTGCTGGCGGTGGTGTTGTTCGTGCGGCGCCAGAGCTCGATCTTCCGCGCCGAGCCGGTGGCCCGCACCGAACAGCAACTCACTTACAAGCTCTATGGCTCGCTGTTCTTTGGCGCCGTGGCCAAGATCGACCTCATCGTGGCCGAGGTGGATCGTTCGCCCGAGCCGGTCAACGTGATGCTCGATGCCAGCCATCTGATCTCGCTGGACACCACTGGGCTGGACGCGCTGGAGCAATTGCACAAGGCGGTGCACAAGCGAGGCGGACAGCTCGGCATGGTGGGCCTGCACGAACAGCCGCGCTCCTTGATCGAGCGATCGGGCTTTGCGGCCCGCCTGCACACCTGTCAGTAGCAGACCGGTAAAATCGCCGCTTTCCCCTGCGCCGTCCCCGGCTGCCCACCATGTCCTTCTTCCGCCGCCCCGACTACACCTCCGACGCGACCCAGTTCATCGAGTCGCTCAAGCAGAAAAAGCCTTCGCTGGAGCAGGAGCAGCGCAAGGGCCGCGCGCTGCTGTGGGACAAGCAGATCGACCGCGAATTCCAGGCCAGGGCCGAAGCCGCCCGGGTGCCGCAGCAGCCCTACGTGTACCAGACCGGCTCCGACCACGCCTGAGCCCCGGGGCCTGATCCCACTCGATGCCCATGAACGGCGAGCCCCACATGCTCGACGAGGCCCCCCAGGGGCTGGATGCGTTGCTGCCCAGCGTGGTGGACCACGTGGCGCTGGCCCGCCTGTATGGCGAGCCGCTGTTCGCGATGCCGCGCGATCTCTACATCCCGCCCGATGCGCTGCAGATCTTCCTGGAGGCCTTCGAAGGACCGCTGGACCTGCTGCTCTACCTGATCCGCAAGCAGAACTTCAACATTCTCGACATCCCGATGGCGGCGGTGACCCGCCAGTACCTCACTTACGTGGACGAGATTCGCGCCAGCAACCTCGAACTGGCCGCCGAATATCTGTTGATGGCGGCGATGCTGATCGAGATCAAGTCGCGCATGCTGTTGCCACCCAAGAAGGTGGCCGAAGGCGAAGAACCCGAAGATCCTCGCGCCGAGCTGGTGCGCCGCCTGCTGGAATACGAGCAGATGAAGCTGGCCGCCCAGCGTCTGGCCGATTGCCCGCAGTACGGCCGAGATTTTCTGCGCGCCCAGGTCTATGTGGAACAGGCGCTGGCGCCACGCTTTCCCGACGTCAACGCCATCGACCTGCAGAGCGCCTGGCGCGACATCCTCAAGCGCGCCAAGCTGGTGCAGCACCACAAGATCAGCCGCGAGGAACTCTCGGTTCGCGAGCACATGAGCATCGTGCTGCGCCGCCTGCAGGGGCGCAAGTTCGTCGAGTTCGGTGAACTGTTCGATCCCACGCACGGTTCGCCTGTGCTGGTGGTCACCTTCATCGCCATGCTGGAGCTCGCCAAGGAAACGCTCATCGAGCTGACCCAGGCCGAAGCCTTCGCCCCCATCTACGTGCGCCTCGCTTACAGCCCAACATGAGCCCCCACGCTCCACCGCCTCGCGGGTCGCTGCCCCCCATGGGGGCTGAGCCGCCTTGGGAGCGACCCGGCGACGGCTCGCATCGCCCTTCAACATGACCGACCTGCACCGTTTCGACGTCCTCATCATCGGCAGCGGCCTGGCGGGCCTCACCACCGCCCTGCACCTGGCCTCCACCCACCGCGTGGCGGTGGTCACCAAGCGCGCGCTCACCGACGGTTCCAGCAACTGGGCTCAGGGCGGCATTGCCGCCGTGCTGGCCGAGGGTGACAGCTACGCCTCGCACGTGGACGACACACTGGTCGCCGGCGCCGGCCTTTGCGACCTGGAGGCGACACGTTTCACCGTGGAAAACGCGCCCGCGGCGATCGCCTGGCTGCAAGAGCTGGGCGTGCCCTTTTCCACCGAGGGCGGCGAACTGCACCTTACCCGCGAGGGCGGCCACAGCCATCGCCGCATCGTGCATGCGGCCGACGCCACCGGCGCGGCTGTGCAGGCCACGCTGATCGAGCGCGTGCTCGCCACGCCGGCCATCCAGGTGTTCGAGCACCACATGCTGGTCGACCTCATCACCGACCGCAAACTCCCCGGGCACGACCCGGCGCCGCATGCCGCCGAACGCTGCCACGGGGCCTACGTGCTCGACACCCTGCGCGACGAGGTCGTGACCTTCAGCGCCACCCACACCGTGCTGGCTACCGGTGGCGCAGGCAAGGTGTACCTCTACACCACCAACCCCGACACCGCGACCGGCGACGGCATTGCCGCGGGCTGGCGCGCGGGCTGCCAGGTGGGCAACATGGAGTTCATCCAGTTCCACCCCACCTGCCTGTACCACCCACACGCCAAGAGCTTCCTGATTTCCGAGGCGGTGCGCGGCGAAGGCGGCCTGCTCAAGTTGCCGGCCTCCCTCGGCGGCCACCGCTTCATGCCCGATCACGATCCGCGCGCCGAACTGGCACCGCGCGACGTGGTGGCCCGCGCGATCGACTTCGAGATGAAGAAGCACGGCCTGGACTGCGTGCACCTGGACATCTCGCACCAGTCGCCCGAATTCCTGCGCGAGCACTTCCCCAACATCCTGGCGCGCTGCGCCGAACTGGGCATCGACATCACCAGGGAGCCGATCCCGGTGGTGCCGGCGGCGCACTACACCTGCGGCGGTCTGGTGACCGACCTGACCGGCAGCACCGGCATCGCCGGCCTGTACGCGGTAGGTGAGACCACCTGCACCGGCCTGCACGGCGCCAACCGGCTGGCCAGCAACTCGCTGGTGGAGTGCATGGTGTTCGCGCAAGGCGCGGTTGGCGCCATCCGTACCGCCCCGCCCGCCACCGCGCCCGCCATGCCGCTGTGGGACGACAGTCGAGTGACCGACGCGGACGAGCGCGTGGTGATCTCGCACAACTGGGACGAGTTGCGGCGTTTCATGTGGGACTACGTCGGCATCGTTCGCACCAACAAGCGACTGGAGCGCGCCGCGCACCGCATCTCGCTGTTGCAGGCGGAAATCCACGAGTTTTACTCGCAGTTCCACGTCACGCGCGACCTGCTGGAGCTTCGCAACCTGGTGCAAGTCGCCGACCTGATCGTGATGTCGGCCATGATGCGCCGCGAGAGCCGGGGCCTGCATTTCAGCCGCGACTACCCTGAGCTGCTGCCGGAAGCAAGGCCAACAATCCTGGTGCCGCCGGCGAGATAAAACTCCGCCAGCCCTGCGCCAGACTCCGTTCGCCCTGCGCCAGTCTCCGTTCGCCCTGAGCCAGTCTCCGTTCGCCCTGAGCCAGTCTCCGTTCGCCCTGAGCCAGTCTCCGTTCGCCCTGAGCTTGTCGAAGGGTTAGCCAGCCAAGGCGTTGGCAAAGCTTCGACAAGCGCCACCCGAACGGAACGAATCCAATCCAGCCCGGATCAGGCAGCGCCAATGTTGGGCACCAGTGCCCCTGCATGCTGGCCGCCACGCTGTGCCGCGGTGAACGCCAGCATCCGGTCGATCGGCAACCGCGCCCGCTCGATCAGCGCCGCATCCACCTCGATGCGGTTCAGCCCTTTCTCCAGCACCTGAGCCACGCCCGCCAGCCCGTTCATGGCCATCCAGGGGCAGTGTGCGCAGCTTTTGCACGTGGCGCTGTTGCCAGCGGTGGGTGCCTCGATGAACACCTTGCCCGGGTTCTGCTGGCGCAGCATGTGCATCATGCCGTTGTCGGTGGCGACGATGAACTCGCTGGCATCCATCTCGCGCGCCGCCTTGAGGATGGCCGAGGTCGAGCCCACCGCGTCGGCCAGTGCGATCACATCGGCCGGGCTCTCGGGATGCACCAGCACCCTGGCTTTGGGATGTTCTTTTTTGAGCGCCTCCAGTTCGAACGCCTTGAACTCGTCGTGCACGATGCAGGAACCGGTCCACATCACCATGTCGGCGCCGGTCTCTCGCTGGATGTAGGCGCCCAGGTGCTTGTCGGGTGCCCACAGGATCTTGTGGCCTTTGTCTTTGAGCGCACTCACGATGTCCAGCGCGCAGCTCGATGTGACCAGCCAGTCCGAACGCGCCTTCACCGCCGCGCTGGTGTTGGCGTACACCACCACGGTCCGATCCGGGTGCGCATCGCAAAAGGCGCTGAACTCGTCGATCGGGCAACCCAGGTCAAGCGAACAGTTTGCATCCAGGTCTGGCATGAGCACGGTCTTCTCCGGGCTCAGGATCTTGGCCGTCTCACCCATGAAGCGCACGCCTGAAACCACCAGCGTGGTGGCCGGGTGGTCGCGCCCGAAGCGCGCCATCTCCAGCGAATCGCTCACGATGCCGCCCGTCTCCATGGCGAGATCCTGCAGGTCTGGATGCACGTAGTAGTGCGACACCATCACCGCGTTGCGCTCCTTGAGCAGCGCGCGGATGCGCTCCTTGAGCGCGGCACGCTGCCTGGGACCAGGCTCGACCGGCACACGCGCCCAGGCGTGCTGCGTGGGGCAGGCGGGTTGTTCGTACTCGACGTCGATCACGTCGCTGCTGTTGTCGGTCGTGGGGTTCATGTCGTTCTGCCTGTTTCAGAAGGGGCGCCTCAGATCGCCTCGAAGCGCATGGAGAAATCGATCGCCCGGATGTCCTTGGTCAGCGATCCGATGGAAATGCGGTCGACGCCGGTTTCTGCAAGGGTGCGCACGGTCTGAAGGTTGACGCCGCCCGAAATTTCGAGCACCGCGCGCCCGGCATTGCGGCGCACCGCCTCGTGCAGGTCGGTCGTGGCCATGTTGTCGAGCAGCACCATGGTCGCGCCGTGCGCCAGGGCTTCGTCGAGCTGGGCCAGCGTCTCCACCTCGATCTCCACGAAGCGGGCAGCGGGTGCAGTGTCGCGCACCCGTTGCAGCACCTGTGCCACGCCACCGGCAGCGGCAATGTGGTTTTCCTTGATCAGCACAGCGTCGTACAGGCCAATGCGGTGGTTCACGCCGCCACCGGTTGTCACTGCGTACTTCTGCGCCAGGCGCAGGCCTGGCAGGGTCTTGCGCGTGTCCACGATGCGAGCCCGCGTGCCGGCCACGGCGTCCACGAAAATCGCTGTCTGCGTGGACACGGCGGACAGCAGTTGCAGGAAGTTCAATGCGGTGCGCTCGGCCGTCAGCAGCGGTTGCGCATGACCCTCGATGGTCAGCACCGTCTGGTCCTTGTCGCAACGCTCACCTTCGGCCACATGCCACTGCAACCGGGCCTGGGGCTCGAGCGCGAGCACCGCCGCCTCGACCCACGGCGCGCCGCAGATCACCGCCGACTCGCGCGCCAGAATGCGCGCACGCGCCCTGCGATCGCGATCGACGAGCGCTGCGGTCAGATCTCCCTCTCCCACATCTTCCGCCAGCGCCCGGGCCACGTCGGCACGCGCCAGTTCCTGGATGTCGAAGGAGGTGAATTCGCTGAGGTGTTTCATGGGCCGCAAGCATAACGGGATGGTCTATAGTCCCGCATTCTCACCCACCCCCGAACCACGCGGGAAACACGCATGAGCACCCCCACCAACTCCGCGCCCATGGCCACGCCATATGGCACGCTGCCCACGGCCTCACCCCTGCCTCAGCGCAAGCCCGTGAGCCTGCCGCGCCTGAATGAACTGCGTGAGCGCGGCGAAAAAATCACCATGCTCACCGCCTACGACGCGACGTTTGCGGCGGTCGCCGATGCGGCCGGCGTCGAGTGCATTCTGGTAGGCGACTCGCTGGGCATGGTCTGCCAGGGCCTGGCCAGCACGGCCGGCGTGACGCTGGAGACCATGGCCTACCACGTGGAAAGCGTGGCGCGCGGCCTGCGCCGGGTGCAAGGCACCGCCTGGCTGCTGGGCGACCTGCCATTTGGCAGCTATCACGAATCGAAAGAACAGGCCATGCGCAGCGCGGCCCAACTGGTGCACGCGGGTGCGCACATGATCAAGCTGGAAGGCGGCGGCTGGACGGCCGAAACCGTGCGCTTCCTGGTCGAGCGCGGCATCCCTGTCTGCGCACACCTCGGCCTGACCCCGCAAACAGTGCATGCACTGGGTGGCTACCGTGTGCAGGGACGTGGCGACGCCGCCGCGCTCACCCTCAAGCGCCACGCGCTCGAACTGCAGGACGCCGGCGCCACCATGCTGGTGCTGGAGATGGTCCCCGCCGCCCTCTCCGCCGAAATCACGCAGCAACTCCCCCATTGCCACACCATCGGCATCGGCGCGGGCAAGGGCACCGCTGGCCAGGTTCTGGTGATGCACGACATGCTCGGCGTGAACCTGGGCAAGAACCCGAAGTTCGTGCGCAACTTCATGGAAGGCGCCAGCGGTGTGCGCGAGGCCATGGCGGCGTATGTGGCTGCCGTCAAGGACGGCAGCTTTCCCGACGATCAGATGCACGCGTGGTGAGAATACCCATCTTCGAAGCGCCTTCGGCGCTTCTCCCTGAAAGGGGCAATGTCGGCCATCTGGCAATGGCAACCCGTCTGTGTTTCCCGCCAATTTCCCCTCGAACCAATCCATGAAGCTCGTCCACACCATCGAAGAACTGCGCGCCACGCTGCGGCCGTTCAACTCCCCCGCCCTCGTGCCCACCATGGGCAATCTGCACGACGGTCACCTGGACCTGGTGCGCGCTGCGAAGCCGCTGGGCGATGTCACCGTGGCCAGTGTCTTTGTCAACCGCCTGCAGTTCGCGCCGCACGAAGACTTCGATACCTATCCGCGCACCTTGCAAGCCGATTGCGACAAGCTCGCCGCCCAGGGTTGCGACGTGGTGTTCGCTCCCTCCGAGAAGGAGATGTACCCGCAGCCTCAAGGCTTCAAGGTGCAGCCTCCCGCCGAACTGGCCGACATCCTGGAAGGCCATTTCCGCCCCGGCTTCTTCACTGGCGTGTGTACCGTGGTGATGAAGCTGTTCCAGACCGTGCTGACCGAGGCCAAGGGCCCGCGCTTTGCGGTTTTCGGCCAGAAAGACTACCAGCAGCAGATGGTGATACGACGCATGGTGCAGCAGTTTGCACTGCCCATCACCATCGTGAACGTACCCACTCAGCGCGCTGCAGACGGCCTGGCACTGAGTTCGCGCAACGGTTACCTGAGCGAGACCGAGCGCGCCGAAGCCGTGCAGCTCTCCCTGGCGCTGCGTGCGCTTGGGCGCGATGCGCAGGCGGCTGCCGATGGTCTCGTGCGCCATCTGCCGGGGTTGGAGGCGCGAGCGATGGAGGCACTGGCCGCACGCGGCTGGCAACCCGACTACCTCACGGTCCGCCGCCGTGCCGACTTGCAGCCACCTCAGGCTGGCGATGCATTGGTGGTGCTGGGTGCGGCACGTCTGGGCAAGACACGCCTGATCGACAATTTTGAAATCTAGGGCCTGTTCACACTATTTTTCCAAGATGCGTTGCGGATCAAAAAAGGAATGGGCGAGCGCGCGGCGGCGTTGGCCATGCTGGAGACGGTGCCTGGCAAGCATCCCAAGACAGTGGCCGCCGACAAGGCGTATGACACGCGGGACTTCGTGCAAGCCTGTCGTCAGCGGGGCGTGACGCCACACGTAGCCAGTCATGAGACCCGCTGGGGCGGCAGTGCAATCGACGCGCGCGCGACTCGCCATGCGGGCTACGCACTGAGCCAGACCAACCGCAAACGCATCGAAGAACACTTCGGCTGGGGCAAGACGGTGGGACGCATCCGACAGACCTTGTACCGTGGCCTCAAGCGTGTCGATCAGAACTTCAAGCTGACCATGACGGCCAGCAATCTCGTTCGAATGGCCCGAATGCCGCGCTTGGCGCTGCAGGAAGGGGCGCGATGAGGGTCGCAAAGGCCACTCAAGCGCAGCGCCACGCTCTACCAAGCCGCATGGCATCAAGTTCTCAGCGCGGCAGTCATCAAATCCAGACCCCCTGCCGCCTCATCTGCACATCGCAGGCGGCCTCCAGCGGTGGGTTTTCAACAGCCTGCTAGAGCGATTCCTGCTTGGGGTCACGGCCCATGAGCGTGGCCACGGCCTGGGCAGGTTTGAGCTTGCCCTCCAGCAGCGCCACCACGGCCTCGCTGATCGGCATGTCCACACCCAGCAGGCGGGCGCGTTGCACGGCGGTGCGCGCGGTGTAAACGCCTTCGGCCACATGGCCCAGCGAATCCAACGCCTGGCGCAGGTTCATGCCTTCTGCCAGCAACTGACCCACCTTGCGGTTGCGGGAGAGGTCACCGGTGGCCGTGAGCACCAGGTCGCCCAGCCCAGAGAGGCCCATGAAGGTTTCGGCGCGCGCGCCCAGCGCCAGCCCCAGGCGCGTCATCTCGGCCAGACCCCGCGTGATCAGCGCGGCGCGTGCGTTCAGGCCCAGCCCAAGACCATCGCACAGGCCGGTGGCGATGGCCAGCACGTTTTTCACCGCACCGCCCACCTCCACACCCACGATGTCGTCGTTGGCGTAGACGCGCAGCGTCGGACTGTGAAACGCCGCCACCAGCACGTCGCGCACGCAGGCGTGTTCGCTGGCCGCCACCAGGGCAGTGGGCTGTCCGCGCGCCACTTCCTGGGCGAAACTGGGTCCGCTGAGCACGCCCGACTTGAGTCGAGGCGCCACCTGGGCACGGACTTCATGGCCCAGCAGACCGGCTGAGGACCAGGCGCCTTCCTGCGGCGCCTCGAAGCCCTTGCAGAGCCATGCCACGGGGGAAGGATGGTCCTTCAACTGGGTCAAAAGGCCCCTGAGCCCAGCCATGGGTGTGGCGATGACCAGCAGATCGGCATCGGGCCACGGAATCGAGCTGCCGTCCATCGAACCGCTGGTGATCGCGAGGTTGGGCGGTAGCGCCACACCCGGCAGATACCGGTGGTTTTCGCGCCGGGTGCGCATCTCGTCAGCCTGCCGGGCGTCACGGGCCCACAGACTGACCTGGCGGAATTCACCTTCCTGGGCCGCTGCACCCACGGCCAGCGCGGTGCCCCAGGCACCGGCTCCGAGCACGACGATGTTCATCAGATCTGCGTCGGGCGGCGGGTAGGCTTACTGCGTGACGATGCGCGGCGCGTCTTGCTCCGCCTGGGCCTGCTGCTGTTCGTACATGGCCTGGAAGTTGATTTCGGCCAGATGGACCGGCGGAAAACCGCCGCGCTGCACCAGATCGGCCACATTGCTGCGCAGGTAGGGATACACGATCTGCGGGCAGGCAATGCCCATGATGGGGCCCATCTGGTCCTGGGGCAGGTTGCGGATCTCGAAAATACCGGCCTGCTTGGCTTCCACCAGGAATACGGTCCGGTCCTTGATCTTGGTGGTGACCGTAGCCGTCACGCAAACCTCGAAGATCCCGTCGGCGACCGGGCTGGCTTCCACGCCAAGCTGGATGTCCACCGAAGGCTGTTCCTGCTCCAGCAGAATGGCCGGAGAGTTGGGCTGCTCCAGCGATGCCTCCTTGAGGTAGACGCGCTGGATCTGGAAGGTGGGTTCCTGGTTTTCTGCCATGGTGAGTCTCGGAAAGAGGGAAAAAAGTCAAGCCCGCCGGGGCATGGATCCCGCAGCGGGCAAAGAAACGATTATGGCAGTCTCGCCGACGCGAAAGTCCGGGCGCTCAGCCTTCAAGCAGGGGCACCAGTCCACCACGGCCGTCCAGCGCGTGCAGGTCGTCGCAACCGCCCACATGCGTGTCGCCGATGAAGATCTGCGGCACGCTGGTGCGCCCGGTGAGCTGGGTCATCTGCGAGCGCAGACCCGGCTGGCCGTCCACATAGATCTCTTCCAGATCCGACACGCCCCGGCGCTCCAGCAACGATTTGGCGCGGCTGCAGTACGGGCAGTAAGCGCTGGTGAACATCTTGACCTTGGTCATTGGCACACATCCAGAAAGCGGAGAAAACCGAATGATCAGGCTTTTTCCACTGGCAGGTTGGCCGCTCGCCAGGCACCCATGCCCCCCGTCAGGGATTGGGCGTCGGCATAGCCCAGCTTCCTGGCGATGGCCATGCCCCGGTTGGAACGCGCACCCGTGGCGCACACCATGATGAGCGGCGTGGCCTTGTTCTTCACCGTGGCGGGCAGCTTGGCTTCGAGTTCACCCAGCGGCACGTTCTTCGCCCCGATGACATGCCCGGTGACAAACTCATTCGGCTCGCTGACGTCGATGACCACCGCCTTCTCGCGGTTCATGCGTTGCACGGCCTGCGCCGTATTGAGCGACCCGGCGCGTCCGCCTGCGGAGACCGCCGGCCACACCAGCATGGCGCCAGCGGCGAAAGCCACGGCGATAAGAACCCAGTTTTCGATGAAGAAACTCACGGAGGCACCTTTCGAGTAAGCGGAGGATTTTAGAATGACCGCTCGCCTCGCTCGACTTCCGACCTTCAACGCCCGCTTTCCTTCATGCACAAACTCGTCCTGATCCGCCACGGCGAATCCACCTGGAACCTCGAAAACCGCTTCACCGGCTGGACCGACGTGGACCTCACGCCCACCGGGCTGGAGCAAGCCAAGACCGGCGGTCGCCTGCTCAAGGCCGAGGGATTCGACTTCGACCTGGCCTACACCAGCGTGCTCAAGCGCGCCACGCGCACGCTGTGGCATGTGCTTGACGAAATGGATCGAACCTGGCTGCCGGTGGTGCACAGCTGGCGACTCAATGAACGCCACTATGGGGCGCTGCAGGGCCTCAACAAGGCCGACATGGCACGCCAGTACGGCGACGAGCAGGTGCTGATCTGGCGCCGCAGCTACGACACCCCACCGCCGCCGCTGGAACCCGGTGACCCCCGCAGCGAGCGCGGCGACCGGAGGTACGACCGCCTCAAGCCCGAAGAGATCCCGCTGACCGAATGCCTCAAGGACACCGTGGCGCGCGTCCTCCCGTTCTGGAACGAGGCCATGGCGCCGGCCATCCGCTCGGGCAAACGCGTGGTGGTGGCCGCGCACGGCAACAGCATCCGTGCTCTCGTGAAGTACCTCGACGGCATTTCGGACGCCGACATCGTCGGCCTCAACATCCCCAACGGCATCCCGCTCGTCTACGAG
The DNA here is from genome assembly GCF_050250835.1 of Hydrogenophaga sp. Taxonomy (GTDB): domain Bacteria; phylum Pseudomonadota; class Gammaproteobacteria; order Burkholderiales; family Burkholderiaceae_C; genus Hydrogenophaga. The sequence continues at coordinate 370,662 of NZ_JBFWNX010000001.1, forward strand.
CTCGACGCCGAACTCCGGCCCCTGAAGCACTACTACCTGGGCGACGCCGAAGCGGCAGCCAAGGCGGCCGCTTCGGTCGCGGCCCAAGGCAAGGCCTGATCGGGTGATCCTTCACGCCGCCGCGGAATAACCAATGCGGGACTTGGGGAACCGACCCAACCCGCTGGGCTCCAAGGTGTATATTGGTCCGCCAGGGCCTGGCAGGCCCTGCACGGGCGTCTAAATTGAGGTATCTCGATGTCAAAACAGGTGAGTCACAAGCTGAAAATCGCAGGCTGGGTGGCCATTGGCGCGGTGGCCGGGGCATTGACCACGGTGCAACTCCAGGCGGTCGCACGCGGCACACTCGCGCCCCTGCCACTGGAAGAGTTGCAGCAACTCGCCGCTGTGTTCGGCATGGTCAAGACCGACTACGTGGAGCCGGTCGATGAGAAAAAGCTCATTTCCGAGGCCATTTCCGGCATGGTGGCCAGTCTGGACCCCCATTCCCAGTATTTCGACAAGAAGTCCTACAAGGAATTCCGCGAAGGCACCAGCGGCCGTTTCGTGGGTGTGGGCATCGAAATCAGCATGGAAGACGGACTGGTCAAAGTCGTCTCGCCCATCGAAGACTCCCCCGCTTTTCGCGCCGGCCTCAAGTCGGGCGACCTGATCACCAAGATCGACGACACACCGGTCAAGGGCCTCACCATCAACGACGCGGTCAAGCTCATGCGTGGTGAACCGCGCACCAAGGTGCTGCTGACCATTTTCCGCAAGGCGGAGGACCGGACCTTCCCGGTGACCATCACGCGCGAGGAAATCAAGACTCAGAGCGTGAAATCGCGCGTCGTCGAGCCGGGCTACGCCTGGGTGCGCGTTTCGCAGTTCCAGGAACGCACCATCGAAGATTTCGCCCGCAAGCTCGAAGACATCTACAAGACCGAACCCAACCTCAAGGGCCTGGTGCTGGACTTGCGCAACGACCCGGGTGGTCTTCTGGACGCGGCCGTGGCTCTGTCCGCCGTGTTCCTGCCGGAGAACGTGACCGTGGTTTCCACCAACGGCCAGCTCGAGGACAGCAAGTTCATCTATAAGGCGATCCCGCAGCACTACCTTCGCAGGGGTGGCACCGATCCCATCAAACGCCTGACGGAGAACACCAAGGGCGCGCTCAAGCGAGTGCCACTGGTGGTGCTGGTCAACGAAGGCTCCGCTTCAGCCAGCGAAATCGTTGCGGGCGCCCTGCAGGACCACAAGCGCGCCACCATCCTGGGCAGCCAGACCTTTGGCAAAGGCTCGGTGCAGACGGTGCGCCAGCTCACCGCGGACACCGGCCTCAAGCTCACCACCGCGCGCTACTACACGCCTTCGGGCAATTCCATCCAGGCCAAGGGCATCGTGCCGGACGTGATGGTGGACGAGACGGTCGAAGGCAATGTCTTTGCAGCCTTGCGCACGCGCGAGGCCGACCTTCAGAAGCACCTGGGCAATGGCAAGGACCCGGTCGAGGCACCGATGACCGACGCGCGGCGCGCCGAAGAGCAGCAGCGCGACGAAGCCCGCGAGGCCGCACGCAAGCGGGTGGAAGAGGAAGCCCGCAAGAACCCTGGCCAGCGTCTGGTGCCCGAATTCGGCAGCGACAAGGATTTCCAGCTCCAGCAGGCACTCAACCAGCTCAAGGGTCGCCCGGTGCTGGTGAGCAAGACGCTGGAAGTGCGTTCGCCCGAGAAGAAAGAAAACTGACGCACACACAGGGCGGCCGCGCACCGGCCCGCCCTGGAGCATTGCCTTGGACGACGCCCAGCTTCTGCGCTATTCGCGCCACATCCTGCTCAATGAACTCGGTATCGAAGGCCAGGAAAGGCTGCTGGCTTCGCACGCACTGATCATTGGCGCGGGCGGCCTGGGTTCACCGGTGGCACTGTACCTGGGCAGCGCTGGCGTCGGCCGCATCACAGTGGTGGACCACGACGTGGTCGATGAAACCAACCTTCAGCGTCAGATCGCGCACAACCTTGCGCGCATAGGCCACCCCAAGGCCGAATCGGTGCGAGAAGCCATCGCAGCCATCAACCCAGACGTGCGGGTCACACCGCTGGTGCAACGCGCCGACGATGTCCTGCTTGACCAGTTGGTGCCAGAGGCCGATGTGGTGCTGGACTGCACCGACCACTTTGCCATTCGCCACGCCATCAACCGCGCTTGCGTCAAGCACGCCAGGCCGTTGGTCTCGGGCGCCGCCATTCGCATGGACGGGCAGCTCAGCGTGTACGACACGCGTCAAGCCGATCGGCCCTGTTATGCCTGCGTGTTCCCCGAGAACGCCGGGTTGGAGGAGACCCGGTGCGCGACTCTGGGCGTTTTTGCACCGCTGGTGGGCATCGTGGGCAGCATGCAGGCGGCCGAGGCGCTCAAGCTGCTCACCGGTCTGGGCTCGCGTCTCTCAGGCCAGTTGCTGATGCTGGACGCCAGGGACATGGCCTCCCACCAGATCGCGTTGCCCCGCAATCCGCATTGCGAAGTCTGCGCAACCCGCTCCTGAGGCCTGCCCGTCAGGGCAAGGCGCAGGGGCCGTGCCGACGGCGAAAATCGCGCGGCAGCTCGGCAGCTGCGTCGGCCACCACGCCCCGGCCCGCCTTTCGCGAAGCCTCTTCCTGGCGAGCGTAGGGTCCCAGGCTGCGGCCCCACCGGTAGGACCAGGCCACACCGCGCGCCACCAGCCAGCCTCCCACGTCTTCTTGTTGGTGGGTGATTCGCGCGAGGCCTCGGCCGTAGTCGTCGTACCGGCGCACACTGACCTGCACCACCTGGTCCAGCACGCGAGCGGCGAGCGCATCGCGCGCCACCGTGCCGCCAGCCTGGCAGATTTCCGGCGCGTCGATGCCGTCCAGGCGCAGCTTGCGGTAGCGCCCGCCTGCCAGCGGTTTCACCCAAAGTGTGTCGCCATCGAACACGCGACTCACGCGCGCCACGTACACATCGTCATCGCGCTCGCTGGCCTGTGCGCCGACCGCCCCGCAGATGAAGGCCAGCAAGCACAGCACCCGCCCGCGCAACGCCATCACCCTTTCTTGCCACCCATCACGAGCAGTAGGCCGCCGACCACGATCGCACCAACGCCGGCCCACACGGGAACGTTGACCGTTTCCTTTTCTTTCACGGTCAGCTCAACCGGCCCGAGCTTCACCGCCGATGTGTCTTTGGTGTAGCTGAAGCTGCCATAGACCAGGCCGATGACGCCGGCCGCGATGAGGATGATGCCGACCAACTTGGCTGTGTTCATGGGAGGGTCCCTCTCGATTCATGCACTTCCGTCGAGCACCCGACATGGGCGCCACGCAGCGCAGTGCCGATGATGCATCAAATGCCTGTTGAATCATCCGCCAGCACCCGGGGAGCCGGAATGCATGCACAGCAGGTTGTCCGAACTCACGTCTTCCATGCCATGGCCAAACGGGTCGCGGACAGCGGCATCAACCCTGGGAGGCGCAAGCGCATCAGGCGCTCAGGCGCGCGTCGAGCCGATGCAAGCCGGCCACGGTCTGCAGGCAGGCCTGCGCGGCTTCCGTGCCCTTCACGGCAAAGTGACGCAGGAAGTACTTGCGGTGCTCGGCGTGCTCGTGGAAATGGTGTGGTGTGAGCACCGCCGAGATCATGGGCACGCCGGTATCGAGCTGCACGTCCATGAGCGCCTGCACCACCGTCTGGGATACAAAGTCATGCCGGTAAATGCCGCCATCCACCACCAGCGCGCTTCCCACCACGGCGGCATAGCGGCCGGAGCGGGCCAGGCGCTGCGCGTGCAACGGTATTTCGAACGCGCCGGGCACATCGAACACGTCGATGGCCATGGCACCAAAGCCATTTCGCTCCATTTCGGCGAAAAAGGCATCGCGCGCCTGGTGAACGATGTCGGCGTGCCAGGAGGCTTCGACAAAGGCGAAGCGCAGCCCGCCGGGCAATTGAACGATGGGAGGGATGGGGGAAGCTTCTGACTGATTCATGGTGTCCTCATACCGGAGTGGCCAAAAAATCAGGGCGCACAAGCACGAATGCCAGCCAACGGCGCACAAGCACCGCCAAGGCACACGGCTCGCGCTCTCTTTCATCCGGACTCTGGTGTCTGCTGCCAGACACCTTACCGTCGGTCCCGGGATCTCACCGGGTCTGCTGACCCCACCCGCCGGCCTGAGGCCGGCGCGCGGGCGCTCGCGGCACTCGTGCTGGCGTGTTGCCACGCCGCCATCACCGCCGGTGGGGAATCTCACCCCGCCCTGAGAACGCTGTCGTCCGGCACGGAAGCCGAACGAAGCAAATTGTAGGCAGGGGCTTTCAACCCCGCAGACACGCGGGTTGAAAAGGCCTTCAGGCGCTGACGATCCAGCCTTCGAGCGGGTCGAATTCGGGCAGCCCCCAGCGCGGCAGACCCGCCTCGTGCCGGTGCAGGGCCCAGGCTGCCTGCAGCAGGCACAGCACGGCGTCCAGACTGTCGCCGCTGGCGTCGTCGGCCAGGGCATCGCGCTGGGCATGCGTGAGCCGCAGGCGCAGGCCGCACGCGACCAGCAGAGGAGTCTGCCCGTTCTCCAGCGCGTTGACGAGGGTCTTGCGCGCGATCAGGCGATCGGGCGTCTGGCGGGCCTTTTCGTCGCTTTTGTAGGACACCGTGCCGAGCACGCTGCGCGCCAGCAGGCCCGGATACGCCTCCAGCCCCACCCGCGTGCCATCGCCCGGCCAAAGACCGGGCAAGGTGACGCCTGCGGCCATCAGGCGCGGCACCCCGGCGTGCAGCATGAAGGCCACGGGTGGATTGACCCATTTCATGCTCGGACTGGAGCCGGCGGGACCATCCGTGGCCCGGTGGGCGAACTTGCCGCCCACCGGACGGGCGTGGCAGAAAGCGGCGAAGGCGTCGCGAATGGCCGGGCGTGAGAGCGCTGCGTAGTGCGCCACGCAGGCGCCCCAGTGGGTGGGCCAGCCCAGCGCGGTGACGAGTTCGCGCGGCAGGCCGAAGGGAAGGTCGAATCCGCCAACCCATTCGCCCGGCTCAGCCAGCCGGTCGCGCCATGCATCGAGGGACTCGAACCGCTCTGCGGCATCGAGCAGCACACGACCGCGGTCGACACGGCCCACGGCCATGGTGATGGGTTTTCGGCGGCTGGGTGCGCTGGTGAAATCGCAGCCCAGCAAGAGCCGGCTCGTCACCGCTCAGGCGCGGCCGATGATGCTGGCGGTGGCCATCAGCTCCTCGAGCAGCGCCAGCGAGACCTTGCCGGAAACCGCGTAGGGATCGAACTCCGGCCGCTCGGAGTACTTCAGCACGATGGAGGTGTTCAGCTTGGAGAGGTTGACCTGCCCCATGGTCCAGCCGCCGAAGCGGCGTTCGGAGATTTCCTCATAGTGCAACAGCTCGACACCAGTGTGGCGCGGGTCGGCCACGATGTGGCTATAGAGCGCATTGACCGCGCCGCGGCCACCCTCGATGGCTTGCAGGAACACGCCGCCACCGTAGCAGAGCACGCCGGTGATGCCGTTGCCCATGTTGTGCGAACGCGAGGCCTCCAGAATGGATTCAATGGCCTTGGCGTCGTTACCGACCGCGCGACTGACATAGAGCAGGCGTACCAGCATGGGATTCTTCTTCGAGGGGTGGATTTCAGCGGGGGATGAGCGCGAGGAATTCTCGCCGGAGGTTGGAGTCTTTGAGGAACACGCCACGCATGACCGAGTTGATCATCTTGCTGTCCATGTCCTTCACGCCACGCCAGGCCATGCAGTAGTGGCTGGCCTCCATCACGATGGCCAGGCCATCGGGCTGGGTTTTTTCCTGGATCAGGTCGGCCAGTTGCACCACGGCTTCTTCCTGGATCTGGGGGCGCCCCATGATCCATTCGGCCAGACGGGCGTACTTGGACAGTCCGATCACATTGGTGTGCTCGTTGGGCATCACACCGATCCAGATCTTGCCGATGACGGGGCAGAAATGGTGGCTGCAGGCACTGCGCACCGTGATCGGGCCCACGATCATCAGCTCGTTGAGGTGCTCGGCGTTGGGGAACTCGGTGACGCTCGGGCCGCTCACGTAGCGCCCGTTGAAGACCTCCTTGAGGTACATCTTGGCCACGCGGCGCGCGGTGTCGCTGGTGTTGTGGTCGTTCTCGGTGTCGATCACCATGGCATCGAGCACCCCTTGCATCTTCTCGGCCACTTCATCGAGCAGCTTGTCCAGCTCTCCGGGCTGGATGAACTCGGCGATGTTGTCGTTGGAGTGGAAGCGTTTGCGGGCGGCCTTGACGCGCTCGCGGATCTTGACGGAAACGGGCACACCGATGTCGTCGTCTGGAGGGGCGGCGGGGGTCATGTCGGGTTCGGCTTTCATCAGCATGGCGCATGCTAACACCGGACCCGGCGGCACACCTCATAGGGGAAATGGCGCCCTACGTTCAGGGGTTTTCAGGCTCAGGCGTGGGTGGGCTTTCAATAGCGATGCCCGGTCAGGAACAGCGTGGTCCGCATGATGCCAAAGGCCACGCGGTCGAGCAGGCGCTGGTGCCAGGGTCGGCTGGTCAGGGCTTTCACCTCCAGCGTGTGCCCCGCGTTGAGCACGATGCCATCGAGGTAGCTTTGCAGCAGGCTGGAAAAACGCCGGTCCGTCGTCATGACGTTGGCCTCACGGGCCAGCAACAACGACAGGGGATCCAGGTTGGTGGAGCCCACGGTGCACCAGCGCTCGTCGACCACCGCCACTTTCGCGTGCAGCGCGCTGGGAGCGTATTCGTGAATCTCGATGCCGGCCTCCAGCAAGGGCTGGTACACCGGCCGTGCCGCACGGTACTGCAGGAAATGTTCGTACTTGCCCTGGAGCAGCAGACGCACGCGCACGCCGCGCGCGGCGGCCATCATCAGGGCCTTGCGAAGTTTGCGGCCGGGAATGAAGTAGGCATTGGCGATCACGATGTCGTGGCGCGCCTCGCCGATGGCCTTGAGGTAGGCGCGTTCGATATCGTGACGGTGGCCGACGTTGTCGCGCAACAGCAGGCAGGCGCGCGCGCTGTCCACCCCGAGCGGCGCGGGCGCAGTTTCGCCGCTCTGGCCAGGGAAGCCACGCCCGACCGCCGCGCCAGCATGAGCTTCGATCTTGCGCAACAGGCGTGAAAAGTCGCCGGCCGGACGCGACTCGCGCAGCGCATCCCACGCCGCCTTGAACTCGCGCTGGCGGGCCTTGTTGGCGGCACGCAGGCGCCACCAGAGTTGCTCCATGGTGTCCACCATGTCCTGCACCAGCGGGCCGGCCACGCGCAGACTGAAGTCGAGCCGGGGCGCGGACAGGCGGCCCAGCGCGACGTCGTCCTGGTCGTCGATGATGTTGATGCCGCCACAGAAACCCACTGTGCCGTCCACCACGCACAGCTTGCGGTGCAGGCGGCGCCAGCGGCTGGGCAACAGCAGGCCAAAGCGGCCCAGCGGCGCATAAATGTAGAGCATCACGCCCGCGCGCTCGAGACGCGAGCGCCAGTCCGCGGGAATGGTGGGAGAGCCCACGCCGTCGATCACCAGACGCACCACCACACCGCGCTTTGCCGCCCGCTCCAGCGCGTGTGCCACGGTGAGCGCCGAGCCCGCAAATTCGAAGATGTAGGTTTCGAGGTGAACCACCTGTCGCGCAGCGTCCATGGCCTCGACCAGGGCGGGAAAGAACTCCGCCCCGCCCTGGAGCAGCAGCAATTGGTGGCCACCCCGCATGGAGCCTGGGGCGGCCCGGCGAGCCGGGCGATCGGGATCGTCGGCGCTCACAGCTCCAGCTCGGCAATCAACGGCAGGTGGTCGGACATGCGGGACCACACCCTGCCATGAGGCACCTGGGCCGAGAGCGGGCGCAGTCCCCGGACGAAGATGCGGTCCAGGTGCAGCAGCGGCAGGCGCGAAGGGTAGGTGGGCAGCCGGATGCCCTCGAAGGTGCGCAGTCCGAGGTCGGCCATTGGCCGCAGGAGTTGCGCACCCCAGTCGTTGAAGTCACCCGCCACGATCAGCGGCGCGGTCTCGGGGAGTTCGGTGGCAATGTACTGGCCCAGGCGCTGGACCTGGCGTTCGCGGCTGGCGTGGATCAGCCCGAGGTGCACCACCACCACATGCACGTCGACGCCCTCGATGAAAAGCTGGACGTGCAACAGGCCTCGCTGCTCGAAGCGGTGATCGGAGACGTCGGAATGCTTGCTGTCGAGCACCGGCCAACGTGAGAGCAAGGCATTGCCATGCTCTCCGTGGCGGGTGACGGCATTGGTGCGGTAGACGGACTCATAGCCATCAGGCGTGAGGTAGTTGGCCTGATCGAGGTCGGGCCAGCGGGTGAATCGCTTTTCCAGCTTGCGGTGGTGGCGGCGCACCTCTTGCAGGCAGACGATGTCGGCATCGAACTGCTCCACCGCATGCGCCAGGTTGTGAATTTCCAGCCGACGCGCCGGCCCAAGGCCCTGAACGCCTTTATGGATGTTGTAGGTGGCGACACGCAGAATGCTCATGAGCAAATCATGCCACCACGACGTCAACCCACGGCGAACGCCCTGGCAAACCGAGGCAGCCAGGTGATGGCCTCGGCATTGGATGGCGAAAAGCAACGCTCGGCCGCTTCGGCCCAGGGCAGCCAAATCTGGGCCTGGTGCTCGCGCGGACTGAGTACCACCGGCACCGCTTTCGGCACGCACAGGCCAAACAGGTGTTCGGTGTTGTGCGTGATCCCGCTCGCGTAACGGTGGCGCCACTGGGGGTAGATCTCGTACACGTTCTCCAGTGCCCAGTCGCTCAATACGTGGCTGGGTGCGCGGGCATCAAGCCCTGTTTCTTCGCGCACCTCGCGCACGGCCGTCGCTTCGAAACTCTCTGACTCGGTGTCCTTGGAGCCTGTGACCGATTGCCAGAAGCCCGGCGCATCAGCCCGCTCGATCAGCAACACGTCGAGCGCCGGCGTATGGATCACCACCAGCACTGACTGGGGAATTTTCATGGCACGCTCAGCGCGGGGGAATGAAGGCGGCGCGAAGCGCCATCACGCGGCGCACCAAGCGCCACAGGGACCAGGCGCGAACGCCCAATCCCAATGCCCGTCGCGGACGCCACAGTGCCAGCGTGCCCACGGCACCGGCCACCACCAGCGGATTGGCGCGCACCCAATGCCACGCGTCCTGCGCCCTTTCGATCCAGATAAAGGCACCTTGCAGGTCTCGCACTTCCGCTCCGGCCTGCCGCCGCAGATGCGACGAGTGCTGAACCAGACGTTCGCGGCGCCGAGCCAGCACCCGGGCGCGCGCGTTCATGATCCCAAATCCTCCCGATCCTGCCGCAACTCTTCGATGCTGGCCGAAAACAGGCGCGTGCCACTCCGGACCCGCTGTCTCGCGAGCCAGGCCGCGACGCCTCCGGTCAACAAAAACAGCGCGGTAAAGATGCCCAGGGCCAGCAGGCGGTGGCTGTCCCAAAGGGCCACGGTGATGAGCAGCGCCAGGAATGTCAGTCCCAGACTGAGAAAGGTCACGGCGATGGCGCCATACACCATCAGCGCGCCCACGCGCAGAATTTCTTCCTGCGCCTCTACGCTGAACAGCTCCAGGCGCACCTGAAGCAGTTCAAGCACGGTGCTGGCGAGACCGCGCAGCGACGACGAGAGGCGTTGCGGCGAGGCCATGGGGCTTTCTGGTGACGGGTTCAGCGGCGCCCGATCAGGAGACCGATGACCAGTCCCACGCCAGCGGCCGTGCCAATGGCGCGCCAGGGGTGTTCGTGTACGTAGTCGTCGGTGGCCCGCGCCACTTCGCGGGTCTTTTCCTTGATCGCATCTTCCGCATCGGCCAGCTTGTGGCGCGCGGCGCGAAGGTTCTCGTTGATTCGATCGCGCAATTCCGCCACCTTGCCCTCGGTCTGGTGGGCGGTGGCCTGCATCAGCTCCTCGGCATCGGCGATCACGCGCTGGAGATCGGCAACGAGCTTTTCTTTGGGGTCGGCGGATTCGGTCTTGCGGGTGCTCATGGCGGACTCCTTTTAAAGGGCCATCCTAACAAACCCGCTCAGATGAATGAAATTGCCGGAAGATAACCGCGCAGACTGGTGCGATACCAGCAAAAAGGGCGCTATTTCTGCGCCCTTTCTGTCCTGCTCCCGCGCGGTGCGTCAGGACTTGACGGCCTCGACGTTGCGCAGGCGGATGTGCAACTCGCGCAATTGCTTTTCGTCCACCGGACTGGGCGCCTGGGTCAACAGGCACTGGGCGCGCTGCGTCTTGGGGAACGCGATCACATCGCGAATGGACTCGGCGCCGGTCATGAGGGTGACGATGCGATCCAGGCCGAACGCCAGGCCGCCGTGGGGCGGAGCACCGTACTGCAGCGCGTCCAACAGGAAGCCGAACTTGAGCTGGGCTTCTTCGGGCGTGATCTTGAGCGCGTCGAACACCTTCTGCTGCACAGCGGCGGTGTGGATCCGCACCGAGCCGCCACCGATCTCCCAGCCGTTGAGCACCATGTCGTATCCCTTGGCAATGCAGCGTTCAGGCGCGGTGACCATCCAGTCCTCGTGTCCGTCCTTGGGTGCCGTGAAAGGGTGATGCACCGCCGTCCAGCGGTCGGCTTCCTCGTCGTGCTCGAACATCGGGAAGTCCACCACCCACATCGGGGCCCAGCGGTCTTCGAACAAGCCATTCTTACGGCCAAGTTCACTGTGCCCGACCTTCAAGCGAAGCGCGCCGATGGCGTCGTTGACGATCTTGGCCTTGTCGGCGCCGAAGAAGATGATGTCGCCGGCCTTGGCTCCGGTGCGCGAAAGCACCTCGGTCAGCGCCTGGTCGTGCAGGTTCTTCACGATCGGGCTCTGCAGACCGTCGCGGCCCTTGGCGGGGTCATTGACCTTGATCCAGGCCAGGCCTTTGGCACCATAGATCTTCACGAATTCGGTGTAGGCGTCGATCTCGCTGCGGCTCATGTCGCCGCCGCCGCGCACGCACAGCGCGACCACACGGCCGCCCTTCATGGTGGCGGGTGCGGAGAAGACCTTGAAATCCACATCGGCCATCACGTCGGTGAGCTCGGTGAACTCAAGCCGAACGCGAAGGTCGGGCTTGTCCGAACCAAAACGCTGCATGGCTTCGCCATAGGCCATCACGGGGAATTCGCCCAGATCGACCCCAAGCGTGTTCTGGAACACCGTCTTGATCATGCCCTGGAACATGTCGCGGATGTCCTCTTCGGTGAGGAAGGAGGTTTCAATGTCGATCTGCGTGAACTCGGGCTGGCGGTCTGCGCGCAGGTCTTCGTCGCGGAAACACTTGGTGATCTGGTAGTACCGATCAAAGCCGGCCACCATGAGCAGCTGCTTGAACAACTGTGGCGATTGCGGCAATGCAAAGAAATGGCCCGCATGCACGCGGCTGGGCACCAGGTAGTCGCGCGCGCCCTCGGGTGTGCTCTTGGTGAGCATCGGCGTCTCGATGTCGATGAAACCGTTGGCATCCAGGAACTTGCGCACCTCCATGGCCACACGGTAGCGCAGCATCAGGTTGTTCTGCATGTACGGACGGCGCAGATCGAGCACGCGGTGCGTGAGGCGCGTGGTCTCGGAAAGGTTTTCGTCGTCGAGCTGGAAGGGCGGCGTAACCGACGCGTTGAGCACCTTGAGCTCGTGGCAGAGCACCTCGATCTGGCCACTCTTGAGTTTGTCGTTGGTGGTGCCCGCCGGACGCGCGCGCACCAGGCCGGTGACCTGAACACAGAATTCGTTGCGCACGTCTTCAGCGGTCTTGAACATCTCGGCACGGTCGGGGTCGCAGACCACCTGCACATAGCCTTCGCGGTCGCGCAGGTCGATGAAGATCACGCCACCATGGTCGCGCCGACGGTTGACCCAGCCACAGAGCTTGACGGTTTCACCCAGCTGGGCTTCGGTCACCAGACCGCAATAGTGGGAACGCATGGCCATTTGATTTTGCTTTCAACAGATTGGCAGGCCACGCCTGCCGGGAAACATCAGGGAAGGGGTCGGTTGGTGCCGTCGGCTACCACAGGGAAGTGCGGATTCCTCGGCCCGCCGGGCACGATCACGCCCATGGACACGATGTAGGTGAGCGCCTCGTCCACACTCATCTGCAACTCCACACAGGCGCTCTTTCGCACCATGACGAAATAGCCTCCGGTGGGGTTGGGTGTGGTCGGCACGTAGACGCTGAGAAATTCGTCGAACTCGCCCAGGCCACCGGGCTGCGCCTTGAGTTGGTGCAACACGTCGCCCGCGGGCGAGCCGGTGAGGAAGGCGATGGTCCACATGCCCTCGTGCGGCCATTGCACCAGCAGCGCCTTGCGAAACGCGTTGCCTTTTTCGGAGAACAGCGTGTCGGACACTTGCTTGACGCCCGAGTAGACGGAGCGCACCACCGGGATGCGATGCAACAGCGCGTGCCACCAGTGCACGAGCTTGTTGCCGATGATGTTGGAGGCCAGCGCGCCGATGGACAACACGACCACCAGCGCGAACAACACGCCCAGGCCCGGGATGTGCACTCCCAGCAATTGGTCAGGCTGCCAGCTCGAAGGCAGGATGCGCAGGGTCTGATCGAGCGTGCTGACCACCCACTCGAGCACCCAAAGGGTGACGATCAGAGGGACCAGCACCAGCAGGCCCGAGAACAGCCACTTGCGAAAAGAGGGCATGGGCGCGCTCAGGTGGTCGAAGGCGGTGGTGCCGGGGCAGCGGCTGGCGGTGCCGCCGCGGGCGCGGCGGCCGCTGCAGGCGCAGGCGCAGGCGCAGTCCCGGAAGCCGGTGCAGGTTCCGCCGCGGCCTTGGCGGGCTCGGCCGCCGGGGCAGCGGCTGGCGCTGCCGGCTTTTGCCCCTCGCGGAAATCGGTGACGTACCAGCCCGAGCCCTTGAGCTGGAAGCCGGCGGCGGTCAATTGCTTGCGGAACGTGGACTGCCCGCACGCGGGGCAGACACTGAGGGGATCGTCCGACATTTTCTGCAACACGTCCTTGGCATGGCCGCAGGACTCGCACTTGTAGGCATAGATGGGCATGACGTGAACCGGTTGGGAGCGGGAGCCCCGCGACGAGGATGGGGGCGCAGATCGGCGCCAGACGCCCCACGCACGGGGCGTGGAACAAAACCCGTCATTATAAATTGAGGGCCTTGCCCCCGCCTTCCCGGGTGTCGGGCGCTACCAGAGTTGCACGCGCACCAGGAACTGCATGGCCAGCAGGCCCAGCAGGAATCCCAGCCCAGCGTAGAGGAGACCCTGCAGCAGCCGGTTGGTGCGGCGCTGTTCAGCCAAGAGCTGGTCGATCTCCCGACGCAGTTCGTGAGGCTTGTGATGCAGATAGTCGTGCAGCAGGCGTGGCAGCGCCGGCAACAGCTTGGCATATTGCGGTGCCTCTGCCTTGAGCTGCTGCAGCAACTTCCTGGGCCCCACCTGCTCGATCATCCAGCTCTCCAGGAAGGGCTTGGCGGTGTTCCAGAGGTCCAGTTCGGGATCCAGCTCGCGCCCCAGACCCTCAATGTTGAGCAGGGTTTTCTGCAACAGCACCAGTTGCGGCTGGATTTCCACATGGAATCGCCGAGAGGTCTGGAACAGGCGCATGAGCACCAGACCGAGCGAGATTTCTTTCAGCGGCCGGTCGAAGTAGGGTTCGCACACCGCCCGGATGGCCGATTCCAGTTCGTCCACGCGGGTGTCGGCAGGCACCCAGCCGGATTCGATGTGGAGCTCGGCCACGCGCTTGTAATCGCGACGGAAGAACGCCGTGAAGTTCTGCGCCAGGTACTCCTTGTCGAACTCCGTGAGCGTTCCCACGATGCCGAAATCGAGCGAAATGTAACGCCCGAAGGTGCCCGGCTCGGTACTGACCTGGATGTTGCCCGGGTGCATGTCGGCATGGAAGAAACCGTCGCGGAACACCTGCGTGAAAAAGATGGTGACGCCATCGCGCGCCAGCTTGGGGATGTCCACCCCCTGGCGACGCAGCTCGTCCACACGGTTGATCGGAATGCCATGCATGCGCTCCATCACCATCACATCGGTGTGGCAGTAGTCCCACAGCATCTCGGGAATGAGCACCAGGTCCAGACCCTGCATGTTGCGGCGCAACTGGGCCGCATTGGCGGCCTCGCGCAGCAGGTCGAGTTCGTCGTGCAGGTATTTGTCAAACTCCGCCACCACTTCGCGCGGCTTGAGCCTTTTGCCGTCGGCGGAAAGGCGCTCGACCCAGCCGGCCATCATGCGCATCAGGCTCAGGTCCTTGTCGATCACCGGAAGCATGTGAGGGCGCAACACCTTCACCGCCACCTCGCGTCCACCGTGGCGGCCATCACGAAGGGTGGCAAAGTGCACCTGCGCAATGGAGGCGCTGGCCACCGGAACCTGTTCGAAATCGGTGAACACTTCGGACAATGGCCTGCCGAAAGCGCGTTCGATCGTCGCCACGGCCACCTCACTGGGGAAGGGCGGCACCCGATCCTGCAAGTGGGCGAGTTCGTCGGCGATGTCGCTCGGAAGCAGGTCGCGGCGAGTGGAGAGCACCTGGCCGAATTTGACGAAGATGGGCCCTAGGCGTTCGAGCGCCTCGCGCAGGCGTTGGCCGCGCGGCGCATCGAGGTTGCGCCCGATGGAGACGATGCGCGTGAGCAGCCGCAGCGCCGGTCTCTGAAAGCTGGAGAGCACGAGTTCGTCGAGCCCGTAGCGCAACACCACCCAGACGATGAAGGCGCCGCGAAAGAGACGCGTCATGCGGAAGGACCGTCGGGGCGTTGGCTGGCAGGTGCAGCAGCGTTCGGCGACCGAGGAGGGAAACCTTCGGGCAATCGGTCGACAAAGGACTTGACGGCCTGGGCTGCCGAACGCGCAAACCGCGACAGGGTATGGGCGGTGGCGTCGCCCAGCACGCGGGAGAGGTCTTCCTCCAGGTCCCAGCGCACGTTGTCCACCAGCCAGGCCACTTCGGCCGCCAGTTGCACATCGCCCTGAATGTCCACGCCAGGCTTGTCTCCAGCCAGCAGACTCTGAGCGAGGTCGAATGGCGAGGCCTGGGTCAGCGTCATGCTGAGTTCGGCTTTGGTGTCGGGAGCGCAACGCTCCAGCAAGCCGGCTGCGGTGGGCGCCAGCGTGAGGTGAAAGTCGCCCCACTGAATGCGCACGGGCTTGCCCTTCTGGCGACGCAGGCGTTCCTGCGCTGCTTTTTCCTGCATCAACACATGGTTGAGGAAGAGCACCAGCCGGTTTTGCAGTTCGTCCACCACCCACTCAGGTGGCCGGATGGCCCCCAGCAGCGACTGCAGAAAGTTCAGCGGCCCGGCACCGGACGCAGGAGGAGGAACGGGTGGTTCATGGTTCATGACCACCCGATTCTGACACCTCTTGATGGTCTTACTGGAGCGCCTGCACGCCAGCGACAAGCCAGCCGCCCGAACCGCTCTTGGGACGGGTGATGTTCCAGACCTCGCGGAACGGGTTGGGGCCAGCAGAAGCGTCCTCGCGGATCAGGCCCGAAAATTCAACGCTGGCCATGTATTCGTCGTCCATTTCCTCGATGCCCAGCAATTGCGCGTCGAGCATGACGACTTCGGTCTTGTTCTGCACGCCAGCGCTGGCTTGCTCGCGCTCGGCGAGCTGGCTTCGGATCTGTTCCAGCATGCCGTCGGTCATCATGGCGCGCAGGCTGGGAATGTCGGAGCGGTCCCAGGCGTCCTGCAGGTTCACGAAGTTCTTCTTGGACGCACTCAGGAAGCCTTCCACATCAAAGCCCGCAGGGATACCCCAGGACTGGCTGCCACCGAGCGCGGAGCCGATCAGAGAGCCGCCGCCATGCGCGTCCCGGTTGTCCAGCGCCACCGGGCCGCTGCGCTCCCAGGGCCGGGCCGAGGCGTCGTTGCCCACGTTCTGTGGCAGGTAACTGCGCGGTGTGGCCGGGTCGTACTGCGAGTTGCCGGCCTGGGCAGCGGCCTGGTAAGCCAGGCCCTGAGAGCCTGCAGCTCGGCGGCGCATGACCATGCCGATCACCGCCATGACCACCACCGCCAGCAAGGCGAAAAGCAGGAACTGGGCGAAGGCCTCACCAAAACCCAGCGCCGAGGCCAGCCAGGCGAGACCCAGGCCGGCGGCCAAGCCACCCAGCATGGCACCCCAGGGCCGCTTCGGTGCAGTGGCAGCCGCCCCGGCCGGGTTGGCCGTGGCAGGACGCGCTGCATTCTGCGCGGGCGCCGGTGTGGCCTGCTGCTGGGCCGGCGGGGTGGTGCTGCGCTGCTGCGTCACGTTCCCCGACTGCTTGCCGAAAGACAGCCCGCCGCCCATGCGCTTGGCCCACACGTCCTGCGACCCGAGCGCCATGGCGCACACCAGAACCATCGACCACAACTTGTTCATGCCATTGCCCCCTTCAAATTACGAAAACGAAATATCACATTCGACTCAACACTTGATGCCCACGTGCAGCGCCACCACGCCCGCCGACAGATTGTGCACGTCCACATGACCAAAGCCGGCGTCGCGCATCAATTGACGCAGGGCTTCCTGCCCTGGATGCATGCGGATGGACTCGGCGAGGTAGCGGTAGCTGGCCTCGTCGTTGGCCACCAGCTTGCCCAGTTTGGGCAGCACGTTGAATGAATACCAGTCATAGGCCTTTTCCAGGGGCTTCGCCACCCGGGAAAACTCCAGCACCAGCAATTTGCCCCCCGGCTTGAGCGTGCGATACATCTCGCGCAACGCAAGTTCCTTGTGCGTCATGTTGCGCAAGCCGAAGGCCACCGACACCAGATCAAAGGAGCCGCTGGCGAAGGGCAGGTGTTCCGCATCACAGACCATGGTCGGCAGCACCACGCCATGATCGAGCAACCGGGTGCGCCCCTCTCGAAGCATGGCTTCGTTGATGTCCGTATGGACCACGCGGCCTTTCTCACCCACCTTGCGTGCAAAAGCCAGCGCCAGGTCACCGGTGCCGCCCGCAATGTCGAGCACCTGATCGCCAGGCTGCGGATGGGCCACCGCGATCGTGTAACGCTTCCACAGGCGGTGCAGGCCGGCCGACATGAGGTCGTTCATCACGTCGTACCTGGGTGCGACCGAATCGAACACGCTGCGCACGTGCCGCGCCTTCTCGCCCTCGTCCACGGTCTTGAACCCGAAATGTGTCGATGCCATGAGGTGCTCCCGTCTGCTCAGTGGCTTCCACAGGCGTGGCCGCCTTTTTCAGGCATGGGCGCATCGCGCTCCACGCCCGCGGCCACCAGGCGTGCGTTGTAATCAGCCCACAACTCCGCCTGTTTCGACCCCAGGAAATGCAGGTAGTCCCAGGAAAAGATGCCGGAACTGTGGCCGTCGCTGAAGGTCGGCTGCACCGCGTAGTTGCCCACGGGCTCGAGCGCGACGATATCCACATCACGCTTGCCGGTCTGCAGCACTTCCTGGCCCTTGCCGTGGCCCTGGACTTCGGCAGAGGGCGAGAACACGCGCATCAGTTCGAAGGGAATGCGGTATTCGCTGCCATCGGAGAACCCGACCTCCAGCACGCGCGACTGCTGATGCAAGGTGATCGATTCCGGTGTGGGGGTGTTTTTGTCCAGTCCAGCCATGGGTGTCTCCGTTGTCGACGTGGTCAGACGAGCACGCGCTCGATGCCGCCTTCGTTGGCCTTGGCCACGTACTCGGGCAGCCACTGCTCGCCCAGGATCTGGCGCGCCATCTCCACGACGATGTAATCGGCCTCAAGCAGTCCGTTCTGAAGGTCATCGGTGTAACGGGACAGTCCCTGAAGGCAGCTGGGACACGAGGTCAATATCTTGACGTTGTCTTTCTCGCCCACGGTGCCGGCCTCGCGCAATGCGGCCTCGCCCTTCTGGATTTCCTCTTCCTTGCGGAAGCGAATCTGCGTGGAGACGTCGGGCCGGGTCACGCCCAGCGTGCCCGATTCCCCGCAGCAGCGCTTGCTTTCAACCACGTTGTCACCCATCAGGCCCTTGACGGTCTTCATCGGATCCTGCAGCTTCATGGGCGTGTGGCAGGGGTCATGATAGAGGTACCCGCCCTGCCCCGTCGCCAGCGTGATGCCCTTTTCCAGCAGGTACTCGTGAATGTCGATGATGCGGCAGCCCGGGAAAATCTTGTCGAATTCGTAGCCCTGAAGCTGGTCGTAGCAGGTTCCACAGCTCACCACCACGGTCTTGATGTCCAGGTAGTTCAGCGTGTTGGCCACGCGGTGGAACAGCACCCGGTTGTCGGTGATGATCTTTTCCGCCTTGTCAAACTGCCCACTGCCGCGCTGCGGGTAGCCGCAACACAGGTAGCCCGGCGGCAGCACGGTCTGCACCCCGGCATGCCACAGCATGGCCTGCGTGGCCAGGCCCACCTGGCTGAACAGGCGCTCGGAGCCGCAGCCCGGGAAATAGAACACCGCCTCGGTCTCGGCCGTGGTGGCCACCGGATTGCGGATGATGGGCACGTAGTCCTTGTCCTCGATGTCGAGCAAGGCGCGCGCGGTCTTCTTGGGCAGGCCGCCCGGCATCTTCTTGTTGATGAAATGAATCACCTGCTCCTTGACGGGCGCAGGCCCCAGCGTGGCCGGCGGTGCGCTGGTCTGTCTGCGCGCCAGGCGCTTGAACAGGTCGTTGGCCAGGCGCTGGGCCTTGAAGCCCACGCCTACCATCGCACCCCGCATGAGCTTGATCGTTTCGGGGTTGGTGGCATTGAGGAAGAACATGGCAGCGGCGTTGCCGGGCCGGAAGCTCTTCTGTCCCATCTTGCGCAACAGGTTGCGCATGTTCATCGTCACGTCGCCGAAGTCGATCTTCACCGGGCACGGCGAGAGGCACTTGTGGCAGACCGTGCAATGGTCGGCCACGTCCTCGAACTCTTCCCAGTGCTTGATGCTGATGCCTCGACGCGTCTGTTCTTCGTACAGGAATGCCTCGATCAGCAACGAGGTGGCCAGGATCTTGTTGCGCGGCGAATAGAGCAGGTTCGCGCGCGGCACGTGCGTGGCACACACTGGCTTGCACTTGCCGCAGCGCAGGCAGTCCTTGACACTGTCGGCTATGGCGCCGATGTCGCTGCGCTGCATGATGAGCGATTCGTGGCCCATCAGGCCGAAGCTCGGCGTGTAGGCGTTGGAAAGGTCGGCGCTGCGCAGGTTGGCATCCCCCGCCGGCCCGTGGCGCAGCAGCTTGCCCTTGTTGAAGCGCCCGTCGGGATCGACGCGGCCCTTGTACTCGGCAAACGGCTGCAACTCCGCGTCGGTGAGGAACTCCAGCTTGGTGATGCCAATGCCGTGCTCACCCGAGATGACGCCGTCAAGCCGGCGCGCCAGCGCCATGATGCGGGCCACAGCCTCGTGCGCGGTCTGCAACATTTCGTAGTCGTCGCTGTTGACCGGGATGTTGGTGTGCACGTTGCCGTCACCCGCGTGCATGTGCAGCGCCACCCACACGCGGCCTTTGAGCACGCGCTGGTGGATGGCATTGCATTCGGCCAGCAAGGGCCCGAAGGCGGCGCCGGCAAAGATCTGCTGCAGCGGTGCGCGGATCTGTGTCTTCCAGCTCGCGCGCAGGCGGTGGTCCTGCAACTGAGGGAACAGGGTTTCCACGTCGCGCAGCCAGCTTGTCCATTGCGTGCGCACCCCGCGCACCAAAGCCAGGGCTTGCTGCACACGATCCTCCAGCAGTTCGGCACTGGGAATG
This sequence comes from Hydrogenophaga sp., assembly GCF_050250835.1. Classification (GTDB taxonomy): domain Bacteria; phylum Pseudomonadota; class Gammaproteobacteria; order Burkholderiales; family Burkholderiaceae_C; genus Hydrogenophaga. The sequence goes on from NZ_JBFWNX010000001.1 coordinate 390,336, forward strand.
TCGCTGGCGTCGTCGGTCTTGCCCAACGGCAGATGACCCTTGGTGAAGAAGTTCTCCAGTGCCTCGCACAGCTTGAGCTTGTTGCGCAGCGAGAGTTCGATGTTGATGCGCTCAATGCCTTCGGTGTACTCGCCCATGCGTGGCAGCGGAATCACCACGTCCTCGTTGATCTTGAAGGCGTTGGTGTGCTTGCTGATGGCCGCGGTGCGCTTGCGGTCGAGCCAGAACTTCTTGCGCGCCTCAGGGCTGATGGCAATGAAGCCCTCGCCGCTGCGCGAGTTGGCCAGGCGGATCACCTCGCTGGTGGCGCGGGCCACGGCGTCGGCGTCGTCGCCCACGATGTCGCCAACGAGCACCATCTTGGGCAGCGTGCCGCGCTTGCTCTTGGTGGCATAGCCGACCGCCTTGAGGTAGCGGTCGTCCAAGTGTTCCAGGCCGGCCAGTATCGCCCCGCCCGGCCGCTTCATCTCGCCGAACATAAAGTCCTTGATGTCGACGATGGAGGGCACGCAGTCGCGCGGGTTGCCAAAGAATTCCAGGCACACCGTGCGCACGTGCTGCGGCATGCGGTGCACCACCCAGCGCGCGCTGGTGATCAGACCGTCGCAGCCTTCTTTCTGAATGCCGGGCAGACCGCTCAGGAATTTGTCGGTGACGTCCTTGCCCAGACCTTCTTTGCGGAAGGTCCTGCCTGGAATCGCCAATTGTTCGGTGCGCACAGGCGTGGTGCCATCGGCCTCGAAGTACTTCAGCTCGAAGCTGGCCACCTCGGCATCATGTATCTTGCCCAGGTTGTGATCGGTGCGCGTGACCTCCAGCCATTGCGCCTGGGGCGTCACCATGCGCCAGCTCACCAGATTGTCCAGCGCAGTGCCCCAGAGCACGGCCTTCTTGCCGCCCGCATTCATGGCAATGTTGCCTCCGATGCACGATGCCTCGGCACTGGTCGGGTCCACCGCGAACACGTGCCCGGCCCGTTCGGCTGCATCCGACACCCGTTGCGTGACCACGCCTGCCTCTGTCCAGATGGTGGGCAGCGGCTGGTCGTGGCCGGGCACCGCGACCCATTCGACCTCGGTCATGGCTTCGAGCTTTTCGGTGTTGATCACTGCGCTCTTCCACGTCAATGGAATGGCACCACCGGTGTAGCCGGTGCCGCCGCCGCGCGGAATGATCGTCAGGCCGAGTTCGAAGCAACCTTTGACCAGCAGGGCCATCTCGCCCTCGGTGTCGGGTGTGAGCACCACAAAGGGGTATTCGACGCGCCAGTCGGTCGCGTCCGTCACGTGGGAGACGCGCGAGAGTCCGTCGAACTTGATGTTGTCGCGCGCGGTGAGCCTGCGCAGCACCTTGTTGGCCCGTTGGCGCAGGGTTGCCATGTCTTCGAACGAGCGGGCAAAACGGTCCACTGCCGCGCGGGCCGCGGTCAACAGCTCGGCCACGAGCGCATCGCGCGCGCCATCGTCCTGCGGCGTGCGGCGCTTCTGCACCTCGCCCAGGCGGTGGTGAAGGGCTTCCACCAGCTGCTGGCGGCGTTTGGCGCTGTCCAGCAGGTCGTCCTGCAAGTAGGGATTGCGTTGCACCACCCAGATGTCGCCAAGCACCTCGTACAACATTCGGGCCGAGCGCCCGGTGCGGCGCTCGCCACGCAGTCCATCCAGCAGCGACCAGGCGCGCTCGCCCAGCAAACGCAGGACGATTTCACGATCCGAGAAGGAGGTGTAGTTGTAGGGAATCTCGCGCAGGCGCGGCGCTTCGTCGGTGGGTGTGGCGATCAGCGAGAGCGGCGTGGGTGCGTTCATGTGTGTGGCAGTCGCCAGCATGACAGGGATGAACCCAGGATGGTACCGCAGCGCAACATACACCCACCCCTCTTATGGAAACCCCTGTTGTCATGGCCAGGAAACGCCGTTGCAATCGTTTCGTCACACAAGACTCATACGCTACCCCGTTCCCGACACCCCTCTAGGAGCATTCATGCACAAGCGACTTCTTCCCCTGTCCGGCGCCCTGGCGCTCGCCGCCTTGATGAGCGGCCCCGCCCATGCCCAGACGGAAATTCAGTGGTGGCACTCCATGACCGGCGGCCTCAACGACTGGGTGATCGACCTGGCCAACGGCTTCAACGCCAGCCAGAAGGAATTCAAGATCGTGCCCACTTACAAGGGCACCTACGACGAAACCATGCCGGCCGCGGTGGCGGCCTTCCGTGCCGGCAACGCGCCCCACATTCTTCAGGTGTATGAGGTGGGCACCGCCACCATGATGGCCGCCAAGGGTGCGGTCGTGCCAGTGGGCAAGGTGATGGCGGATGCGGGCTACAAATTCGATTCCAAGGCCTACATTCCCGCGGTCGTCGGTTACTACACCGCGCCCAACGGGCAGATGCTCAGCTTCCCGCTCAACAGCTCGACCACCATCTTCAACTACAACAAAGACCTGTTCAAGAAGGCCGGCCTCGACCCCAACCAGCCGCCCAAGACCTGGCCGGAGGTGGTGCTGGCCGCCGCCAAGCTCAAGGCGTCCGGTGTGAGCTGTCCCTTCACCACGAGCTGGCAGGGCTGGACCCAGCTGGAGAGCTTCTCCACCTGGCACAACACCGAGTTCGCCAGCAAGGGCAACGGGTTTGGCGGCACCAGTTCGCGCCTCACCTTTAACAGCCCGCTGCACGTGCGCCACATCGAGAACCTGGCCAACATGGCCAAGCAGGGACTGTTCGTGTACCGAGGCCGGGGCAACTCGGGCGACGCGCCGTTCTACTCGGGGGAGTGCGCCATGGCCACGGCGTCTTCGTCCACCTACGCCAGCATCAAGAAAAACGCCAAGTTCGACTTCGGCATCGCCCCACTGCCTTACTACCCGGACGTGGCCGGTGCGCCTCAGAACACGGTGATCGGTGGCGCTTCACTGTGGGTGATGGCCGGCAAGAAAGCCCCTGAATACAAGGGCGTGGCCGCGTTCTTCAACTATCTGACCAATGCCGAGATCCAGGCCAAGAGCCACCAGCGCACCGGCTACCTGCCGATCACGCTGGCTTCGTTCGAAGCCACCGAAAAGTCGGGCTTCTACAAACAGAATCCCGGCACCGACGTCGCCGTGAACCAGATGATCCGCAAGACCACGGAAAAGTCGCGCGGCATCCGCCTGGGCAACTTCGTGCAGATCCGGGCCATTGAGGACGAAGAACTGGAGCAGGTCTGGGCTGGCAAGAAATCCGCCAAGGAGGCCTTGGACAGCGCGGTCAAGCGCGGCAACGAACTGCTGGTCCGATTCGAGGCCGCCAACAAGAACTGAGTATGCTTGCCGGGGCGGCATGGTTCACATGCCGCCCCGTTTTGCGCGCGCAGCGCATGAGTCCGCTCCCACCCACCGCCATTGGCACGCATGGCCTCTGAAAAACGCGTCGTTTTCCGTTCCAGCTGGTTGCCATGGGCCTTGCTCGCGCCCCAGGTCTTCGTCATCCTGGTGTTTTTCTTCTGGCCAGCAGGCCAGGCGCTGCTGCAATCGTTCCAGCAGTCGGATGCATTCGGCATTTCCACCGAGTGGGTGGGTCTGCAGAATTTCCGAAATCTGCTCGATGACGACACCTACCTGGCTTCGTTCAAGACGACAGCGGTTTTCTCCGTGCTGGTTGCGAGCCTGGGCATCGGCATCTCGCTGGTGCTGGCGGTGTTTGCCGACCGGGTGGTCAAGGCCACGCTGATCTACCGGACCCTGCTGATCTGGCCGTACGCCGTGGCGCCTGCGGTCGCGGGGGTGTTGTGGCTGTTCATGCTGGCGCCTTCCATTGGCGTCATTTCCTACGCCCTGCGCGCCATCGGCATCGAATGGAACAGCCTGCTCAACAGCAACCACGCCATGACGTTGATCGTGCTGGCCTCGGTCTGGAAGCAGATCTCGTACAACTTCCTGTTTTTCCTGGCCGGACTGCAGAGCATCCCCAAATCGCTCATCGAAGCAGCCGCCATCGACGGCGCGCAGCCTTGGCGCCGTTTCTGGACGATCCAGTTTCCGCTGCTTTCACCCACCACGTTCTTCCTGTTCGTGATCAACGTGGTCTATGCCTTCTTCGACACCTTCGCCATCGTGGATGCTGCCACGCAGGGCGGCCCCGGCAAGGACACCGCGATTCTGGTCTACAAGGTCTACTACGACGGATTCAAGGCGCTGGATCTGGGCGGATCGGCCGCGCAGTCGGTGGTGCTGATGGTCATTGTCATTGCGCTCACGGTGGTGCAGTTCCGCTTCGTCGAGAAGAAGGTTCAATACTGATTATGATTGAACGACGCCCCGGCCTCACCCTTCTGTCCCATGCGGTGCTCATCCTGGGCGTGCTGGTCGTGGCCTTCCCGCTGTACCTCACCTTCGTCGCCTCGACCCAGACCGCAGACGCCATCGTGCAGGCCCCCATGTCGCTGCTGCCCGGCGATCAATTGATCGAGAACTACACCGCCGCGCTCAAAGGCACCGGCATGGGCGCGGCGTCGAATGCACCCGTGGGCCGCATGATGATGGTGAGCCTGATCACGGCGCTGGTGATCGCCATCGGCAAGATCGCCATCTCGCTGCTCTCGGCGTTTGCCATTGTCTACTTCCGCTTCCCGTTTCGCATGTTGTTCTTCTGGGCCATCTTCGTCACACTGATGCTGCCGGTGGAGGTTCGCATCGGCCCCACCTACGCCGTGGTGGCCAACCTGGGCATGCTCAACACCTATGCGGGTCTCACGGTGCCGCTGATCGCTTCGGCCACCGCAACGTTCCTGTTCCGTCAGTTCTTTTTGACGGTGCCCGACGAACTGGTGGAAGCCGCTCGCATGGACGGCGCGGGGCCCATGCGCTTCTTCAAGGACGTGTTGCTCCCGCTGTCGGTGACGTCCATCGCCGCTCTGTTCGTGATCCAGTTCATCTACGGCTGGAACCAGTACCTGTGGCCCTTGCTCGTCACCACCGAAGAAAGCATGTACCCGGTGGTGATCGGCATCAAACGCATGATCAGCGGCGGCGACGCCGCCACCGACTGGAACATCGTCATGGCCACGGCGATCCTGGCCATGATTCCACCTGCGCTGGTCGTCATTCTCATGCAGCGCTGGTTCGTCAAGGGTCTGGTGGACACCGAGAAGTAAGCGAAAGACCGAGAACAACATGGCCTCCATTTCCCTGCGCAACGTCGTCAAACGCTACCGCACCGGCAAGACCGAGCTGCAAGTCATCCACGGCGTGAACGCCGAGATCACCAACGGCGAATTCATCGTCATCGTTGGTCCATCCGGTTGCGGCAAATCCACGTTGCTTCGAATGGTGGCGGGCCTGGAGGAGATCAGCGGTGGCGACATCTGCATCGGCGAGCGTGTGGTCAACCAGCTCGAACCCGCCGAGCGCGACATCGCCATGGTGTTCCAGAACTACGCGCTCTACCCGCACATGACCGTGTTCGACAACATGGCCTATGGGCTCAAGATCAAGAAAGTGCCGATCGACGAGATCAAACAACGCGTGGACAAGGCAGCGGGCATTCTCGAACTCGGCCATCTGCTCGCCCGCAAGCCTCGCGAACTCTCTGGCGGTCAGCGCCAGCGCGTGGCCATGGGACGCGCCATCGTGCGCCAACCGCAGGTGTTCCTGTTCGACGAACCGCTCTCCAACCTCGACGCCAAGCTGCGCGCACAGACCCGGCTGGAGATACAGAAGCTGCATCGTGAGCTGGGCATCACCTCGCTGTTCGTCACCCACGATCAGGTCGAAGCCATGACGCTGGCCGAGCGCATGATCGTGATGAACGCGGGCCGCATGGAGCAGTTCGGTACACCCGAGGAGGTGTACTCCCGCCCAGCCACCACCTTTGTGGCCAGCTTCATCGGCTCGCCGCCCATGAACCTGCTCAAGAATGCACCCGGCGGTCGCGATGGCAGCATCCTGGGTATCCGACCCGAGCACCTGGACATCGGCTCCGAAGGCTGGGCTCTGAAGGTGGAAACCGTGGAACTGCTAGGGGCCGAACGCCTGGTGCATGCGCGCCTGGACGACGAGCAACTCATCATCCGCACCCACGAAGACCAGGGTGCCCCGGCCATCGGCAGCATCATTCGCGCCAAGCCCCGGGAAGACCGCGTGCACTGGTTCAACGCCGAAACCGGGCAGCGCCTGTGACATTCCCCAGGTGGATTGCCCACCGGGGCGCAGGCAAGCTGGCACCTGAAAACACACTGGCCGCGTTCCGGCTGGGTGCTGCCTGCGGCTATCGCATGTACGAGTGTGACGCCAAGCTCAGCGCCGATGGCGTGGTGTTCCTGCTGCACGATGCGACGCTGGAGCGCACCACCAACGGCCAGGGCCTGGCGGGCAACGTGGCCTGGAGCACGCTCAGCCGGCTCGACGCTGGCGGTTGGCATTCACGGGCCTTCGCAGGCGAGCCGCTGGCCACGCTGGAGAGCGTGGCACGTCACTGCCAGGCCAATGGCCACTGGCTGAACATCGAAATCAAGCCCACGCCCGGCCTGGAAGCTCAGACCGGACGGGCCGTGGCCCTGGAAGCATCGCGCCTGTGGGCTGACGACCCTGCGCATGCCCCTTTTCTCACCTCGTTCCGGCCCGATGCGCTGATGGGCGCACGCGAAGCGGCGCCCGATCTGCGGCGCGGCTTGCTGCTGGACTCCTTGTGGGACGGCTGGCTGGAGGCCGCCATTCGGTTGGGCTGTGTGGCTCTGGTGTGCAACCACGCTCTCTGGGACGCCAGCACGGTTGCACTGGCGCGCGGCGCGGGTCTTCGCACCCTCGCCTACACCGTCAACGACGAGTGGGCCGCCGAGCGACTCTTGCTGCTCGGGCTCGACGGCATCATCACCGACCGGGTGGACCTGTTCGCGCCGGTCGACTGAACCCGGCCAAGATCAGCGGCGGCGGTGCAACCACCACGCCAGTGTGCCCTGCACCACAACAAGTGCTGCATAGGTGGCGATCTTGCCGTCGCGCCCGAAGTACACCAGACCCGCCAGCAGCACCACCACGCCGGCCACCACCAGCATGAAGGCTTCCAGTCGCGCACCTGGTGCTGCACGTCCGGCGCGGCGCAGGCGGGGCAAGCCCCAAAGGATGCAAGCCACCACCAAGGCTGGTGCCATGAACCCAGCAAGATGCCCCAGAAAGCCGAGAAGTGTCATTTCAAGTTGACAGTGACATGCATAAGGGATCAATTTTATAATCAGCGCATGTCTGTCTGGGCCCTGGGCATCAACCACAACACGGCGCCGCTCGATCTGAGAGGCCGTTTTGCCTTTGCACTCGATCAGATCCAACCCACCCTGCACGGGTATCGCCAGAGCCTGGCACGCCAGCCCGAGGCCACGCTGCTCTCCACCTGCAACCGCACCGAACTCTACGGCGCGGGTGATCAGTCGGCGGTGGACCCCACAATGGAATGGCTGGCTCAGACCGGCGGCGTGAGCAGCCATGTGCTGCGCGACCACGCCTATGTGTTGCGCGACGATCAGGCCGCGCGCCACGCCTTCCGGGTCGCCAGCGGGCTCGACAGCATGGTGCTGGGCGAAGCCCAGATCCTGGGTCAGATGAAGGACGCGGTTCGAGCTGCAAGTGATGCAGGTGCCCTGGGTACCACGCTGCACCAGCTGTTCCAGCGCTCGTTCGCGGTAGCCAAGGAAGTGCGCAGCTCCACCGAGATAGGTGCCCATTCCATCAGCATGACAGCCGCCGCCGTGCGCCTGGCGTCCCAGTTGTTCGAAGATCTGCGCGACATCAAGGTGCTGTTCGTCGGCGCGGGCGAGATGATCGAACTGGCCGCCACACACTTTGCGGCCCGAACACCCAAGAGCATGGCGATTGCCAACCGCACGCTGGAACGCGGTGAGAAGCTCGCCAGCCGCTTTGGCGCCGAAGTGATGCGCCTGGCCGACGTGCCTGATCGGCTCCACGAATTCGATGCCGTCATCAGCTGCACTGCCAGCACGCTGCCCATCATCGGATTGGGCGCCGTGGAGCGCGCGGTGAAGAAGCGCCGCCACCGCCCGATGTTCATGGTCGATCTGGCCGTGCCGCGCGACATCGAGCCCGAGGTCAAGGCGTTGTCCGACGTGTATCTCTACACCGTTGACGACCTGGCCACCGTGGTGCAGACCGGCAAAGACCATCGACAAGCCGCTGTGGCGCAGGCCGAGGCCATCATTGATGCAGGGGTGCTCAGCTTCATGCACTGGATGGAGCAACGCGATCCGGCTCACGGCGTGGTGCCGTTGATTCAACAGATCAATGCTCAGGCAGACGAATGGCGCGCGGTCGAACTTACCCGCGCACGTCGCTTGCTGGCCAAAGGCGAACCGGTAGAGGCCGTGCTGGAAGCCCTCTCGCGCGGTCTCACCCAGAAGATGTTGCACGGCACACTGGCCGAACTGCACACGGGTGACAGCGCCTCGCGTGCCGCCACGGCGCAGACGGTGTCCCGGCTGTTCCTGCGCGACGAAACGCCCCGATCCACGCGCGACGCGCAACCCTAGCTCTGAGGCTCGACGCTTGGTCACAGCGGGTCCATGCCCGCGCCGGCCTGCTTGGGTCATTCCTTTTTTCTCCATGAAACCCTTTGTCCGCGACACCCTGCTGCGCCAACGTGCGCGGCTGCATGAGCTCGACGCCCTGCTGTCCGCCCCCGACGTGGTCGACGACATGGAACGGTTCCGCGCCCTGAGCCGTGAACATGCAGATGCCTCCAACGTCGTCGAGGTGTTCAACCGCTACCTGCAACGCGAGGCCGACCTCGACTCGGCCAGAGACATGCTGAACGATGCCGACATGGCCGAGATGGCGCAGGAGGAAATCCACCACGCCGAAGCCGACCTCGATCGGCTGGACGGTGAGCTGCAACAGCTTCTGCTGCCCAAGGACCCGGACGACGAACGCAATGCGTTTGTGGAAATCCGCGCCGGAACCGGCGGAGACGAGTCGGCCCTGTTTGCAGGCGATCTGGCGCGGCTGTACACCCGCTACGCCGAGCGGCAGCGCTGGCTGGTGGAGATCGTGAGCGAATCACCCAGCGAGCTCGGTGGCTACAAGGAAGTGGTGCTGCGCATCGCCGGTTCAGGCGCGTACGGCCGCCTGCGCTTCGAGTCTGGCGGCCATCGCGTGCAGCGTGTACCGGCGACCGAAACGCAGGGCCGCATTCACACCAGTGCAGCCACCGTGGCCGTCATGCCCGAGCCAGACGAAACGCAGGCGGTGCAGCTCAACCCCGGTGAGTTGCGCATCGACACTTTCCGCGCCAGCGGCGCCGGGGGTCAGCATATCAACAAGACGGACTCCGCCGTGCGCGTGACCCACTTGCCCACCGGCATCACCGCCGAATGCCAGGATGGCCGCTCGCAGCACAGCAACAAGGCCAAGGCCTTGCAGGTGCTCACGGCTCGCCTGCAGGAAAAAGAGCGCAGTGAACGTGCCGCCGCCGAGGCGGCCACCCGCAAGGGCCTGATCGGCAGCGGCGACCGGAGCGACCGTATCCGCACCTACAACTTTCCTCAAGGCCGGCTGACAGATCACCGGATCAACCTCACCCTCTACAAGCTCCTGCAGGTGATGGAAGGCGACCTTGACGACGTGATCCACGCGCTGCAGGTGGCACGCGGCACCGAACTGCTGGCCGAACTCGAACAGCGCAACGGCACATGACGCTGGGCGACACGCTGACCCAACTGCAGCGCGACGGCCTGGACCGGCTGGATGCCCAGATGCTGTTGCTCATGGCCCTGGGGCGCAATCCCCACGACCGCGCCTGGTTGATCGCCCATGACGACGACGCGCTGCCGACCGAGGTCGAAGCCGCACTGGGCGCTCTCACGCGGCGCCGCCTTCGGGGCGAACCCATGGCATACCTGCGAGGCGAACAGGAGTTCTTCGGGCTCGTGCTGAAGGTCGATGCCAGGGTACTGGTGCCGCGCGCCGACACGGAAACCCTGGTCCATTGGGCACTGGAGGTGGCCGACAGCGTGCAGCGGCACGCACGCGTGCTCGACCTGGGCACCGGCAGCGGCGCGATCGCGCTGGCCATCAAAGCAGCCCGCCCAGAGCTGGCGGTGGCGGCCACCGACGCCAGTGATCCCGCGCTCGAGGTCGCGCGCGCCAACGCGCAACGCCTGGGGCTGGCGATAACGTTTGGCGCCGGCAACTGGTTGGCGGCTGTGGTCGGCCAGTCATTTGACCTGATCGTGAGCAACCCACCCTACATTGCTGCAGAAGATCAACATCTGGTCGCACTGACCCATGAGCCCCGCGCGGCCCTGAGTTCGGGCACCGATGGCCTGGACGACATCCGCCTGCTGGTCACCAGCGCACCCCAGGCGCTCGTGCCCGGCGGCTGGCTGCTGCTGGAGCATGGGCACGACCAGGCCAGCGCCGTTCGATCCCTGCTTGAGGCGGCGGGATTCGCACAGGTCGGCAGCCGCACCGACCTCGCGGGCATCGAGCGTTGCAGCGGCGGCCAATGGCCTCTGCAGCGATAATGGGGATCGTTTACGGGTCTTGCCCGACCCACTCTGCATAAGGACTCTTCAGCCATGAGCGACGCACAAACCCGCATCGACCAACTGGTCAAATCCAACGACATCGTGCTGTTCATGAAAGGCAGCGCGAGCTTTCCCATGTGCGGCTTCTCGGGCCGCGCGATCCAGATCCTGAAAGCCTGCGGCGTGGAAACCAAAACGCTCAAAACCGTCAACGTGCTCGAGGACGACGGCATCCGCCAGGGCATCAAGGAATACAGCAACTGGCCCACCATCCCCCAGCTCTACGTGAAAGGCGAATTCGTGGGCGGCTCGGACATCATGATGGAGATGTACCAGTCGGGCGAATTGCAGCAGGTCATCAACGGCCAGGCCTGATCTCGGCAGGCGCCTCATCCGGCCACCTTCGGGTGGCTTTTTGTTTTCTGGACTGCGGCATTTCGCACGTCTCGCGTCGGTCCTTGGGATTGAACGCAACAAGTGTGGTACTTCGGCATTGAGATCGGGCACGTCTTGTGCTTGAATGAATTCGTCGCCGAACCCCACAGGAGAATCGCATGAGCTCTCGCAGCCTGGTCGCTTCACCCTCCCTTGGTCTGCCCATCGCCCAGATGCGCAGCGTGTTCAGCGCCGACGACGTCGAGCGCAAACTGGCGCACCTGCAGGCCAGCGGCAATGAACGCGATTACGAAGGCCTGCGCAACACATGGCAACGCATGCTCGAACGCGGCCCCCAGCGGTTTGCCGTCAAGCCTTCAGGCGTGCCCGACATGGCACCACTCTACGACCTGCTGCCCAACTTTGGTGAGGTGCTCGACGACGTGAAGCGCCACGTGGCGCTGAGCCAGGACAGCCGCGACAGCCTGGAAGTAACGCCCATCCTCCTGCTTGGCCCACCTGGCGTGGGCAAGACGCACTTCGCCCGCCAGCTCGCCGACCTGCTTGGCACGAGCATGAGCCTGGTGCCCATGAGCTCCATGACCGCCGGCTGGCTGCTCTCGGGTTCATCTTCCCAATGGAAGGGCGCCAAACCCGGCAAGGTGTTCGAGGCGCTGGTGGATGGCCAGTACGCCAACCCCGTGATCGTGGTGGACGAGATCGACAAGGCCAGCGCTGACGCACAGTACGACCCGCTGGGGGCGCTGTACAGCCTGTTGGAACACGACACCGCGCAAAACTTTGTGGACGAGTTTGCCGAGGTGCCGATCGACGCCAGCCAGGTCATCTGGGTGACCACCGCCAACCACGAGCGGAGCATCCCCGAGCCCATCCTCAACCGAATGAACGTGTTCGAAATCGCGCCGCCCACACCAGAAGCGGCCCGCAAGATCGCGGCCCACCTTTATCGCAGCATCCGCAGCGAGCACGACTGGGGCCAGCGCTTCGACCCGGAACCGGCAGACGACGTGCTCGACGCCCTGGCCTCACTGGCACCTCGAGAAATGCGGCGCGCCCTGGTCACCGCCTTTGGCAACGCCCGGCTGGACAACCGCTACAGCCTGGAGACCGACGACCTGCCCAAGGTGGGAGCAGGCAAGGGGCGCATCGGCTTCATGCAATAGCCCGCTACGAGTCGGGGTGGGTCCAGTTCTTTGACGCTGCGTAGACGGCGTTGGGATACTCGGCGCGCCCCCGGCTGCCGTTGTAGCGCCCAAGCGCCAGAAACGTGTCGCCACGCTCGCGATCCAGGTAGTGGCGCAGGATCACGCAGCCAAAACGCAGATTGGTCTGCATGTTGAACAGGCGGCCCACCTCGCCGTCTCCAATGAGGCGCGACCAGAACGGCATGATCTGCATATAGCCACGAGCGCCCACGCGTGAGATGGCGAATTTGCGAAAAGCGCTCTCCACCTGGATCAACCCCAACACCATGGTGGTGTCCAGCCCGGCGCGCTTGGATTCGTACCACACTGTTTGCAAAAACTCGATCCGGGTCTGGAAATCGGTCTTGCGCCGATGCAGACGGTCGCTCATGGCGCCCAGCCAGCGGAGGTAGGCGAGCCTTTTTGCCTGATCGCTGAACTCCGGCACGGGCGGCGCGTTGTTGGCGATGGCCGCACTCAAGGCGCTGCGCACAGAGTCGGCCAGCGGTTCTTCCAGTTGGCCACCCGCGCCGGCGGCGCCCGGCCAAACCGCCAGGCCAAGCGACACCGCCCCGTACAAGCAGTCCCGCCGCGACCAGACAGGCAGACTCATGCCGTGAGCTTGCTCTGGACAAACACGAGCAAGTCAGAAAGGTTCACCGGCGTGGCCGCGCTGTCTCGGCGATGCTGGTATTCCACTTGTCCCGCTTTGAGGCCACGCTCGCCGATGGTCACGCGGTGCGGCACACCGATCAGTTCCCAATCGGCAAACATGGCGCCTGGGCGCTCACCCCGATCGTCGAGGATCACATCCACACCTGCAGCCATCAGGTCATCGTGCAGGCGCATGGCGGCCTGTTTCACATCCGCACTGCGGTCCATGCCGATCGGGCAGATCACCAGCGTGAAAGGCGCCAACGCATCAGGCCAGATGATGCCCCGTTCGTCGTGGTTCTGCTCGATGGCTGCTGCCGGCAGGCGCGTGATGCCAATGCCGTAGCATCCCATCTCGAAGAACGCGGGCTTGCCGTCTTCGCCCAGAAAAGTGGCGTTCATGGCCTTGCTGTACTTGGTGCCCAGGTAGAACACATGGCCCACCTCGATGCCACGCTCGATGGCCAGAGCACCCTTGCCGTCGGGCGACGCATCGCCCTCGACGACATTGCGCAGATCGGCGATCCGCTCAGGCTCGGGCAGGTCGCGGCCCCAGTTCACGCCAGTCATGTGGAAATCCGGTTCGTTGGCGCCACAGATCCAGTCGGCCAGCACGGCCACCTCGCGATCCACCACGAGGTTCACCGGTTTCTTCAGGCCTATTGGCCCCAGATAGCCTGGCTTGCAGCCAAAGTGCGCCTCAATCTCCGGCAGCGTGGCAAATCGAAACCCCGCGTCGAGACCCACGACTTTGGACACCTTGACCTCGTTCATGTCGTGATCGCCACGCAGCAGCAGCAGCCATACCTGACTCTTGACCGTTTCTCCCGCTTCGTTGAGCTCGTCGGTGGCGAGCACGAGCGACTTGACGGTGGTGGCCAGCGGCACGCCCAGCAAAGTGGCCACATCGGCACAGGTGCTCTGGCCAGGCGTCGGCGCCTTGACCATGGCGTTGGAGGCGCCGGGCCGAGGACCCGCAGGCGCCAGCGCTTCGGCCTTCTCCATGTTGGCGGCGTAGTCGCTGCCCGGGCAGTAGACGATGGCATCTTCGCCGGTGGCCGCGATGACCTGGAACTCCTCGGAAAGATCGCCACCAATCGCGCCACTGTCGGCTGCCACGGCGCGGTAGCGCAAACCAAAGCGGTCAAAGATGTTTCGGTAGGCCGCAGCCATTGCCTGGTAGCTCATCTGTGCCGCTTCGCCATCGCGGTCGAAGCTGTAAGCGTCCTTCATGATGAATTCGCGCCCCCGCATGAGGCCAAAGCGCGGGCGACGCTCGTCGCGAAACTTGGTCTGGATCTGGTAGAAATTCTTCGGCAGCTGCTTGTAGCTGCGCAGCTCCTGGCGTGCGATGTCGGTGACCACTTCCTCACTCGTTGGCTGCACCACGAAATCGCGATCGTGCCGGTCCTGGATACGCAGCAACTCGGGTCCCATTTTTTCAAAACGGCCCGTCTCCTGCCAAAGTTCGGCGGGCTGGATCACCGGCATCGTGAGTTCTACCGCTCCAGCGCGGTTCATCTCTTCACGCACGATCGCCTCCACCTTGTGGATGACGCGCAGGCCCATGGGCATGTAGCTGTAGATGCCGGCACCCAGCTTCTTGATCATGCCGGCGCGCGTCATGAGCTGATGGCTGACCACTTCGGCGTCCGACGGGGCTTCCTTGAGGGTCGAGATAAAGAACTGCGAGGCTTTCATGGAGGCACCAGGATTCTGCCCGAGGCAGGATGTGAAGGTCAGTCAGGGGGTTCGGATGCGCCGCACGGATCCCGACGGGAACCGTCCGCACGCTCCAGGGACGCAACGGGTGTGTGGTCACTTCGCAAGTCGCACTCAGCGATGCATAATGAACACAGTTTAAAAATTTGGGGTTGATTATGCTTGACAGAGAAGGCTTCAGGCCCAATGTCGGCATCATTCTGCTCAACCAGCGAAACCAGGTGTTCTGGGGCAAAAGGATCCGTTCCCACTCCTGGCAGTTTCCGCAAGGTGGCATCGACCGGGGAGAAACCCCCGAACAGGCGATGTACCGCGAACTGCATGAAGAAGTGGGACTCATGCCCGAACACGTGTGCATCGTCGCCCGCACGCGGGACTGGTTGCGCTATGAAGTGCCGGATCGCTTCATTCGCCGTGATGCACGCGGCCACTACAAGGGTCAGAAACAGATCTGGTACCTGCTTCGTTTGGTGGCGCAGGACTGGAACCTGAACCTGCGCGCCACGAGTCATCCCGAGTTCGATGCATGGCGATGGCACGACTACTGGGTTCCACTGGACGTGGTGGTGGAATTCAAACGTGGCGTCTACGAATTGGCGCTCACCGAGCTTTCTCGCTATCTTCCCAAGGCAGAGAATCGCAATCGCTACCTTCGCGGCGGTGTTCGTCACCGCGGGAACGACGAAGGCCTGTCCCCCATCGGCACGTCAGTCTCGCCCCATGGGCTGGAGCTGCCGCCCGGCGCCAGCTTTGACCCAGACCCGCAGAACGAGAGTCGTTCTGCGCATATCGAACCCAAATGACCATTCACCATTCGATGCTGCCGATCCGTGCCGCGACACTGGGTCGCGCCGCTCTCCTCGCTTTGACCTGCCTGGGCGCCGCAAACATCGCCACCGCCGCCGACGAAGAAGACCCTCCCTGGCAGGAGAAGGCCACCGCTGCGCCAAAGTCGTTCGACGTCGCCAAACTCCAGCACTTCACCGTAACGCCAGACTCTTCGCTGGTCTATGGCATTGATCCCGCGACCTTGACGGTGGGCGAGGACTGGGTGGTGAGGTATGTGATGGTGGCCCGCAGTTCCAGTGGCGCAATCAACGCGTTCTACGAAGGAATCCGTTGCCAGACGGCCGAGGTGAAGACCTATGCACGCTGGGACAACAACAGATCTGCTTGGCATACAGCCACCAGCGGCGAGTGGAAGGCTCTGGCAGCCAGCGGGCCGACAAGGCCTGCAACGGTCCTGGCCATGGAAGGCCTGTGCAACGGCAGGTCGGTCAACGGCAACCCACGAAAAATGCTGGCCACGTTGAAAACCGGCACATACCTGCACCGCTGAGCCGCCCTTCTGGACGGGCAGCCCTTTACGCCCGTGCAGCGAGCACCAGGTTGTCGCGGTGGATCATTTCCGGTTCGGCGGCATAGCCGAGCAGGCGTTCAAAATCGGCCGACGACTTGCGACAGATCAGGCGCGCTTCCGAACTGGCGTAATTGGCCAGACCGCGTGCCACCTCCTGACCTCGGCTGTCGTGAACAGCAATCACGTCGCCGCGAGAAAAGTCGCCTGAGACGGCCGTCATCCCGATGGGCAGCAGACTTTTGCCCTCGCCCACAATCTTGCCGACCGCACCGTCGTCCACCACCACGGCTCCGCGCAGTTGCAGGTGATCGGATATCCAGCGTTTGCGAGCCTGATTCTTGGCCGTTTGCGCAACAAGGCAGGTACCTATTGGTTCGCCGGCGACCAGGCGCAGCAGCACGCGAGGCTCGCGACCCCAGGCAATCACGGTGGAAGCCCCCGAGCCTGCAGCCCGCTTGGCCGCCAGAATCTTGGTGATCATGCCGCCCTTGCCGATGCCGCTGCCTGCGCCGCCAGCCATGGCTTCCAGCCGAGGGTCACCCGCACGCGCCACGTGCACGAACTCTGCTTGCGGATCCCGCCGGGGATCGGCGGTGTACAGGCCTTTTTGATCCGTCAGGATCACCAACACATCGGCTTCGACCAGATTGGCAACCAGCGCGCCGAGCGTGTCATTGTCGCCAAACTTGATCTCGTCATTGACCACGGTGTCGTTTTCGTTGATCACCGGCACCACGCCCAGTTGCAGCAGCGTGAGCAATGTGGAGCGGGCATTGAGATACCGCTCCCGATCGGCCAGATCGGCGTGCGTGAGCAGCACCTGCGCACTGCCTACACCACAAGCGCGCAACTTGCTTTCGTACATCTGTACCAGGCCCATCTGTCCCACCGCAGCGGCGGCCTGCAGCTCATTGACCTCACGAGGACGCACGCTCCAGCCCAGTCGCTTCATGCCTTCGGCAATCGCCCCACTGCTCACCATGATGACCTCGCGCCCTTGTTGGACGAGCGCAGCGAGCTGCTCGCTCCATTGGCCGATGGCTTCTTCGTCCAGGCCTCGGCCCTCATTGGTGACGAGGCTGGAGCCCACCTTGACCACGATGCGGCGCGCCGACTGAAAGACGGCGGCGGGCGTCATTCCGTGAACGTTCATCGAGACGTCAGGATGCTGCATGTTCAGGGCAAGTTCCATGGGGTCAAGAGAGCCGGGATCAAGGGGCTTCGGGCGCATCGACAAAACGCGGGTCGATATCAACGGGAGGCAGCGAATCGGTATGCACCTTGGCGATGTGTTGGTAGACCTTCTGCACCAGCATTTCGCACCCCTCGCGCGTCAGGGCCGAGATCTCAAACACAGGACCTTTGTACTTGAGGCGTTTGACGATGCCCTGGATGCGCTTCTCACGTTCTTCGGCTGGCAACATGTCGACCTTGTTGAGCACCAGCCAGCGCGGTTTGTCATACAAGGCCTGGTCAAACTTCTTCAACTCGGCCACGATTGCCTTGGCCTGCGCCACGGGGTCCACACCCTCATCAAAGGGAGCGACATCGACCAGATGCAACAGCAGGCGCGTGCGCTGCAAGTGTCGCAGGAACTGATGGCCAAGTCCGGCACCTTCCGACGCGCCTTCGATCAACCCCGGCACGTCGGCCACCACAAAGCTCTTCTCTGCCGCCACTCGAACGACACCCAGATTGGGGTGCAATGTGGTGAAAGGATAGTCGGCAATTTTTGGGCGCGCGTTGGAGATTGCGGAGATCAACGTCGACTTGCCCGCATTGGGCATGCCGAGCAGGCCCACGTCGGCCAACACCTTCAGTTCCAGCTTCAGGCTTCGCTTCTCGCCAGGCCAGCCTGGCGTTTTCTGTCTTGGAGCCCGATTGGTCGAGCTCTTGTAGTGCATGTTGCCAAAGCCGCCGTCTCCGCCTTTGGCGATCGTCACCTGCTCGCCCGGCTGGAGCAATTCATGCAACACCTCACCCGTCTCGGCATCGGCAATGATGGTTCCGACCGGCATCTTCAGAACAATGTCATCGCCCTTGACGCCGAACATGTCCGAGCCTTTGCCGTGTTCGCCCCTGTGCGCCTCGAAGCGGCGCGTGAAGCGGAAATCGACCAGCGTGTTCAGGCTGGCATCGGCCAGCGCGTACACATGACCGCCGCGACCGCCATCGCCCCCGTCTGGCCCACCGAACTCCTTGTACTTTTCGTGTCGGAACGAGGCGCAGCCATTGCCGCCATCGCCGGCTGCGACATCGATCGTGGCTTCATCCACAAATTTCATGACACGCTTTCCAGTAAAGAATAGGGATCCAGGGAACCAAAACAAAAAGCCCGCACGGGCGGGCCTTCTGCATTCGACACATCACCTGTGCCCAGCAGGCTGCCCGGATTTTGCAATCGGGGCCCGCCTGCGGCAACCGGTCAGACCGGGGTGATGCTGACGACGTGGCGGTTCAATTCGCCCTTGACAGCAAACGTCACGTGACCATCCGCCGTCGCGAAGATGGTGTGATCCTTGCCCAGGCCCACATTGAGACCCGGGTGGAACTTGGTGCCGCGCTGGCGCACGATGATGGAGCCAGCCGTCACCAGTTCGCCGCCGAATGCCTTCACGCCAAGCATTTTTGGCTTGGAATCGCGCCCGTTTCGCGTTGAGCCGCCGCCTTTTTTCTGTGCCATGTTGACTTACTCCTCAGGCTGCGATCGACGAGACCTGCAGTTCGGTGAAATTCTGACGGTGACCTTGGCGCTTCTGGTAGTGCTTGCGGCGGCGCATCTTGAAGATGTGCACCTTGTCATGCCTGCCATGGGCCAACACCGTGACCGTGACCGTTGCGCCGGAAACCAAGGGAGTGCCAACCTTGATCTCGGTGCCGTTGCCGACAGCAAGAACCTGGTCAAACACGATCTCTTGGCCCACATCCGCAGCAATCTGTTCTACTTTGATTTTTTCGCCAGCAGCAACACGATACTGTTTGCCGCCGGTTTTTATGACCGCGTACATATGAACCTCTTGTAAAAATTCCACGAATGGAAGTCCAGCAGACCAAATTCCGCTGAACCTGGGATTTTAGCATGCCCCATTCAAAATACATAGGCCATCTGTCCGGCCCGGCGCGGACTGCCCCGGGAGCAGGATTCCAGCGTGGCCCCATCGCACTTTCTATAATGCGGGAAAAGCCGACGTGGCGCACCCACGAGCGACCTCATCTTGACGACATCCCCCCCCTCCCAAACGCTTCTTGAACTGATTCAGCCCGACATGGTGCAAGTGGACCGGGTCATCAGCGAGCGGCTGACCACCGAGGTACCACTGGTCCGGGAGATTGCCCAGTACATCATCTCGGCTGGAGGCAAGCGCCTTCGGCCTGCCCTGCTGCTCCTGATGAGTGGAGCCATCGGCAGCCAGCATCCGATGCGCCATACCCTGGCAGCCGTGGTGGAGTTCATTCACACCGCCACCTTGCTGCACGATGACGTGGTAGACGAATCCACCCTGCGCCGCGGCCGGGAGACGGCCAACGAACGGTTCGGCAATGCAGCCAGTGTGCTGGTGGGCGACTTCCTGTACTCGCGGGCGTTCCAGATGATGGTCGACGTCAGCGACATGCGAGTGATGCAGGTGTTGTCTGATGCCACCAATGTGATCGCCGAAGGCGAGGTGCTGCAACTCGTCAACATGCACGATGCATCCATCGACGAAAGCGCCTATCTGCGCGTCATCCGCTCAAAGACCGCCAAGCTGTTCGAGGCAAGCGCCCGGCTCGCTCCCATTCTTGCAGGCTCGGACGAACACACCGAGGCGATGTGCGCTCAATACGGACAGGCGCTGGGAACCGCCTTTCAAGTGATTGACGACGTTCTGGATTACGAGGGCAGCCCTGCCGAACTGGGCAAAAACCTCGGCGATGACCTGCGGGAGGGCAAGGTGACACTGCCGATCATCTGCGCACTTCGCTCAGGGTCGGAGAACCAGAAAAGCCTGATCCGCCAGGCCATCGAACAGGGCGATGTGGCGCACCTGGACGCCATTCGCGACATCATCCTGAAGACCGGCGCTCTCGACGCAGCGAGGGCCAGCGCGCACGCCGAGGCCAACCGCGCCATCCAGGCGGCGCGACAACTGCCGGTCAATGCGCACAGCGAGGCTTTGCTACAATTGGCGGCTGGTCTTCTGGGGCGTCGCTCCTGAAACCAGGGACGGCTGCAAGGCCGTGGACTGGTCGGTTGAAAGACCCATCGGGGTGTAGCTTAGCCTGGTAGAGCGCTACGTTCGGGACGTAGAGGCCGGAGGTTCGAATCCTCTCACCCCGACCACCTGCCTTATGCCCAGCGTGGGCCGACATGAGCAGCCCAATGGCGAGCCTGGGCCGACGACCGGCAAGCACGCAACCTCGATACAACGCCAAATGCGGCATAAACCGCATTTTCAGCACAAGTTGCCTCAATATCGACGGGCAAGTCCTTGATTTACGCTAGATTACGGGCTTATGGCGTCTGTCGAATCCGTCGTCCAAGATACTCCTTCCATGGCCTTGCCAGGCCTTGGACGTGCGCTCGTGTCTGCCGGAAAGCTCGGGCAGAAAGCAGCCGAGGATCTGTATCGAAAGGCCCAGAGCGGGCGCACCAGCTTCATCGCCGAACTCACGGGTTCAGGCGCTGTGTCGGCGTCGGATCTTGCGCACACCATGTCGGTGGCCTTTGCAGCGCCTTTGCTGGACCTCGATGCGATCGACGTTCAAAGGCTTCCTGCGGGCTTGCTGGATCCCAGGATCTGCGCTGACTACCGCATCGTTGTCCTGAGCAAGCGCAACAACCGGCTGATGGTCGCGACCGCCGACCCGGCCGATCAGCAGGCCGCGGAAAAAATCAAGTTCGCCACGCAGATGGGCGTGGACTGGGTGATTGCCGAGTACGACAAACTCAGCAAACTGGTGGAAACACAGACCACCAGCGTCAACGACACGATGGACAACATCATCGGTGGCGAATTCGAGTTCGACGAAGTGGCCACCGACGCGGTGAGCGATGTGACCGACAAGGCGTCGGAAGTCGACGATGCGCCAGTGGTCAAGTTCTTGCACAAGATGCTGATCGACGCGTTCAACATGCGCGCGTCCGACCTGCACTTCGAGCCCTACGAACACAACTACCGTGTCCGGTTCCGCGTTGACGGTGAATTGCGCGAAATCGCAGCACCTCCCATTGCCATCAAGGACAAGCTCGCGTCCCGCATCAAGGTCATCTCCCGGATGGACATCTCCGAGAAGCGAGTGCCGCAGGACGGCCGGATGAAGCTCAAGATCGGCCCCGACCGGGTGATTGATTTCCGAGTCAGCACCTTGCCCACGCTCTTCGGGGAAAAGATCGTGATCCGGATCCTGGATCCGAGCAGCGCCAAGGTGGGCATTGATGCGCTGGGCTATGAGCCAGAAGAAAAGGAACGCCTGATGAGCGCCATCAGCCGTCCTTACGGCATGGTGCTGGTCACAGGCCCGACAGGCTCTGGCAAGACCGTCTCGCTCTACACGTGTCTGAACATCCTGAACAAGCCAGGCATCAACATTTCCACTGCCGAAGATCCGTCGGAAATCAACCTGCCCGGCGTGAATCAGGTCAATGTGAACGAGAAGGCCGGGCTCACCTTTGCTGCAGCGCTCAAGGCTTTCCTGCGGCAGGATCCGGACGTGATCATGGTGGGCGAGATCCGCGACCTGGAAACGGCCGACATCTCCATCAAGGCAGCGCAAACGGGCCACATGGTGCTGTCCACCCTGCACACCAACGATGCGCCGACCACGCTCACGCGAATGATGAACATGGGCATACCCACGTTCAACATTGCGTCCAGCGTCATCCTGATCACCGCGCAGCGTCTCGCTCGTCGCCTTTGCGCCACCTGCAAGGCGCCACTGGACGTGCCGCGCAAAGCGTTGGTGGATGCGGGTTTCAAGCCTGAAGACCTCGATGGCACCTGGACGCCCTACCGGCCTGTGGGCTGCTCGGCCTGCAACAACGGCTACAAGGGCCGCGTCGGTATCTACCAGGTCATGCCCATCAGCGAAGAGATCCAACGCATCATCCTGCGCGGTGGCAGCGCGCTGGACATCGCCCAACAAGCCAGCAAGGAAGGGGTCCGTACGCTTCGCGAGTCGGGCCTTCTCAAAGTCAAGCTCGGCATGACTTCGCTGGAAGAAGTGCTCAGCGTGACCAACGAGTGACGCCAGCCGGACACTAGCCTCAGAGGACCCCATGGCAACCGCAGTATCCAAGAGCATCAAGGACATCGTCTTCGAGTGGGAAGGCAAAGACCGCAACGGCAAGACAGTTCGTGGAGAAACTCGCGCCTCTGGTGAGAACCAGGTGCTCGCGGCGTTGCGGCGCCAAGGCATTGTGCCGGGCAAAGTGAAGAAGCGTCGCACGAGTTCCGGCAAGCGCATCAAGCCCAAAGACATCGCGATCTTCACGCGTCAGCTCGCCACCATGATGAAGGCCGGCGTGCCGCTCCTGCAGGCTTTCGACATCGTCGGCCGGGGCAACCCCAACCCGAGCGTGACCAAGCTGCTCAACGACATCCGCGCAGACGTCGAGACGGGAACCTCGCTCAGTGCGGCCTTTCGCAAGAACCCGCTGTACTTCGACAGCCTCTATTGCAACCTCGTCGAGGCCGGAGAAGCAGCCGGTATTCTGGAGGAGTTGCTGGACCGTCTGGCGACCTACATGGAGAAAACCGAGGCGCTCAAGTCGAAGATCAAGTCGGCTCTGATGTACCCGATCGCGGTGGTCATCGTGGCTTTCGTGGTCGTGGCCGTGATCATGATCTTCGTGATTCCTTCGTTCAAGGAGGTGTTCACCTCCTTTGGCGCCGACCTGCCGGGTCCAACCTTGTTCGTGATCGCCATGAGCGAGTTTTTCACGGAGTATTGGTGGCTGATTTTCGGCGGGCTCGGAGGTGGCGCGTATTTCTTCATGCAGGCCTGGAAGCGAAATGAGAAGGTTCAGCGTTTCATGGACCGCCTGTTGCTCAAGCTGCCTATCTTCGGCCCGCTGATTGAAAAATCCGTGGTTGCTCGCTGGACGCGCACCCTCTCGACGATGTTCGCTGCTGGCGTCCCGCTGGTGGAGGCGCTCGACTCGGTGGGAGGCGCCTCCGGCAATTCCCTGTATGCCATTGCCACGGAGAGAATCCAGCAGGAAGTGTCTACCGGAACAAGCCTGACCAACGCGATGACGAACGCCAACATCTTCCCCTCCATGGTGCTTCAGATGTGCGCCATTGGCGAGGAGTCGGGCTCCATCGACCACATGCTGGGCAAAGCGGCCGATTTCTACGAGGCCGAAGTCGATGATATGGTGGCCGGCATTTCCAGCCTCATGGAGCCCATCATCATCGTCGTACTGGGTACCGTCATCGGCGGCATCGTGGTCTCGATGTACCTCCCCATCTTCAAGCTGGGCCAGGTGGTTTGATGCTCGCGGGAGGGGCGCCCGCGGCGGCGCTGCTGGGCCTGCTGGGCTTGCTGGTGGGCAGTTTTCTGAACGTGGTGATCCATCGGTTGCCTCGAATGATGGAGGCACGCTGGGCCGCAGATTGCGCCGAACTGCATTCCGCTGAAGCTGCGCCGGCGCCGGCGCCTGCACCGTCTACCGAGCCCTACAACCTCATGGTGCCTCGCTCGCGCTGTCCACATTGCGGTCACTGCATCCGGTGGTTCGAGAACATCCCGGTGCTCAGCTACCTCGCGCTCGGCGCCAAGTGCAGCCAATGCAAGTCGCCCATCGGTTTTCGGTATCCGGCGATCGAGCTGATCAGTGCCGCCCTGTTCGCTTGGTGCGGCTGGTATTGGGGTGCCAGTTGGTCTGCACTGGCCTGGTGCGGGTTTTCCGCTGCTGTGTTGGCTCTGGCTTTCATCGACTGGGACACCACGCTGCTGCCCGACGACATCACCCTGCCGCTGGTATGGGCAGGCCTCTGTGGCGCGGCACTGGGCCTGACGGGCATACCGCTGGCCAGCGCTCTCTGGGGTGCGGTGACTGGCTACCTTTCGCTTTGGCTGGTCTACTGGGGCTTCAAGCTGTTGACCGGCAAGGAAGGCATGGGCTATGGCGACTTCAAGCTCTTCGCTGCCTTCGGTGCCTGGTTCGGCTGGCAGGCGCTGTTGCCTGTGATTCTGATGGCTTCGGTGCTGGGTGCGGTGGTCGGCATCGGCATCAAACTCCTGGGGCGGCTGCGCGAAGGTGGCTACGTTCCTTTTGGTCCCTTCCTCGCACTGGCGGGCCTCACAACCATGGTGCTTGGACCCTCGGCCATGCTGGCCGCCGTCGGCCTGTGAATGCTCTGCAGCGCACCGGTCCCGCGTGGCGACTGGGCCTCACTGGTGGCATCGGCAGTGGCAAGAGCACGTTGGCGCGGCTGCTGCAATCGCACGGCGCCGGCATGATCGATGCCGACGCCATCTCGCGCGAGAGCACGTCCGCCTCTGGCGCAGCAATTCCAGCGATCGCCCGGGCGTTCGGTCCAGAGTTCATCCAGCCCGACGGCGCTCTTGACCGCCAGCGCATGCGCGATCACGTGTTCGCTCACCCCGAGGCACGCCATGCACTGGAGCGCATCGTGCATCCACTGGTGAGCGCGGAGATTCAGCGCCAGGCCGCGGCGTGCTCTTCGCCCTGCATCGTGTTCGACGTCCCTTTGCTGGTGGAATCGCCGCATTGGCGTCCCCAGCTCGATCGCGTACTGGTGGTGGACTGCTCGCCAGCGACGCAGATTCGGCGCGTGCAACAGCGCAACGGCTGGCCACTGGAAACCATTGAAGCCGTCATGCAAAGCCAATGCCCTCGGTTGAAGCGGCTCAAGGCTGCCGATGCGGTGGTGTACAACGACACCGACGATATGACCGACCTGCAAGCAGCGGCAGAGGCGCTGGCCCGTCGGTTCGGGCTATGATGAAGCTCCGCCCGCCGCTCCACCCCGCGCCTATTCGCCGCTGTGATCCTGTACGACTACCCCTTCAACGAACGCATCCGCACCTATCTGCGGCTTGAGCAGCTGTTCAGGCGTCTGGTGGAACTGGTGCCCCGCACCCACCCGCTCGACCATCATTACGCCCTCCAGACCATTTTTGAGATCATGGATGTCGCTGCGCGCGCTGACATGAAGTCGGACGTGCTCAAGGACATCGACCGGCACAAGCAGCAACTCGCGGGGTACCGCGGCAACCCGATGATCGCCGAGGAAGTGCTTGACGGTGTGATCCAGCAACTCGACGATTGCTTCACCCAGCTCAGCCAGCTCGCCGGCAAGACAGGTCAGTCGCTGACCGAGAACGACTGGCTGATGAGCATTCGCAGCCGCATCGGCATCCCGGGCGGTACCTGCGAGTTCGATCTGCCCGCTTACTACCACTGGCAGCACCAGAGCGTCGAGGCTCGACAGGCAGATCTGCACCGCTGGACCGTGCCCCTCTCGCCCCTGGCAGAGGCCATCGTGCTGTTGCTCAAGATGCTGCGCGACTCGGGCTCGGCTCAGAAGGTGGTGGCGCCAGGTGGCCTGTTCCAGCTCACCCTGCCCCAAGGACGCACGTTCCAGCTGCTGCGGCTGCGCATCGACCCCTCGCTCGGCCTGATTCCAGAGATCAGCGGCAATCGCCTCATGCTTTCGGTGCGCCTGATGCGACATGGAGACGATGACCGGCTTCACTCGGCGCAGGAAGATGCGGCGTTCGAACTGACCCTCTGCGCCTGAGGTCAGCCATGGACTCGAGTGCGACCGGCACCCCGATGAAGACCGTGAAATGCCCCGGATGCGGTGGCCCCAGTGTCTATGCTCCGCAGAATCTCTATCGGCCCTTCTGCAGCGAGCGTTGCAAGCAGATGGACCTCGGTGCGTGGGCCAGCGAGAGCTTCAAGCTGCCAGAAAAGGAAGGCCAGAGCGATCCCGGATTCGAGCAGAGCTGACGCAGTGCTTCATGCAGGCGATTCGACCGCCAGCCACTCCAGCACCGGCACCGTACCCGGCAACACGGGCGCACACCGCACGGGAAGGTGTTCCCACACAAACTGCTGCCCCTCGCGCATTTGCAGTTCACCCGTCCATTCGTGAACCTTGCAGAAATGCAGGCGCACGAGGGCATGCGGGTAGTCCACCAGCGATTCACGCCAGAGCTGCGCGCGGCCGATGGTCACTCCGATCTCTTCCTGGAGCTCCCGGCGCAGCGCCTGCTCCACCGTTTCTCCCGCCTCCAGCTTGCCACCCGGAAACTCCCAATAGCCAGCGTACACCTTGCCAGAGGGACGGCTCGTGAGAAGAAAGGCGCCTGCGTCATTGATCAGCACGCCCACGGCCACATCGACCTCCGCACGGTCGTTCGGCCGTGGATGATCGCGGTCCGGATCGACCACAAGCGTAGGCCCGCGCAAAGACGTGCCTTCGCCCCCCGGGCTGCGGTGTGAGCTAGCCTGGGGGCGACCCGGCGCGGCGCTCATGCACCCCGACCGTGGGTACCCGCATAGTCGCGGGCAAACTGGTAGGCCACACGTCCACTGCGCGACCCGCGCTCCAGCGCCCACACCAGTGCCTGAGGGCGCGCAGCTTCAATCTCGGCGCTGGCCACGCCCAGGGACGAAAGCCACTGCGCCACGATGGTGAGGTACTCGTCCTGGCTGAAGGGGTAGAAGCTCACCCACAGACCGAAGCGTTCGGAGAGAGAGATCTTTTCCTCCACCACCTCACCTGGATGCACCTCACCCTCGGGCGTGTGGGTGTAGGTAAGGTTTTCCTTCATGTACTCGGGCAGCAGGTGGCGGCGGTTGCTGGTGGCATAAATCAGCACGTTGGGACTGGCGGCAGACACCGAGCCATCCAGGATGGATTTGAGCGCCTTGTAACCGGGCTCGCCGTCTTCGAAGCTCAAGTCGTCGCAGAACACGATGAAGCGCTCTTGTCGATCGGCCACCACGTCCACGATGTCAGGGAGATCCACCAGATCGGACTTGTCGACTTCGATGAGCCGCAATCCCTGAGGCGCATATTCGTTGAGGCAAGCCCGCACCAGCGAGGACTTGCCGGTACCGCGCGCGCCGGTGAGCAACACGTTGTTGGCCGGCAAACGCTTCACGAACTGTTCGGTGTTGCGCCGGATCTTCTCCTTCTGGCCATCCACCTCCTTGAGATCGGCCAGGTCCATCGCCCCCACATGGCGCACCGGCTCCAGCACGCCATGGCCACTGCTGCGCTTGCGGTAGCGCCAGGCCACCGCCTGCGACCAGTCTGGTGCAGATAGAGGTTGGGGCAACACCGCCTCAATGCGCGAGATGAGTTGCTCGGCTCGCTTCAGCAGGTGCTCGAAATGCTCGTTCATGGCGTGCGCATCAGGATCGATAGTCCGCGTTGATGGTGACGTAGTCGTGGCTGAAGTCGCAGGTCCACACGGTCTCAGTGACATGGCCACGGCCCAGACCGATTCGCACCAGGATCTCGGCCTGTTTCATGACACGCTGCCCATCTTCCTCGCGGTACTCCGGGTGGCGTCCGCCCGCGCTCACCACATGCACATCGCCCAGATGCAGATCGATCGTGTTGACGTCCAGATCGTCGATGCCCGCGTACCCTACGGCCGCCAGAATGCGCCCCAGATTGGGGTCGCTGGCGAAGAAGGCGGTCTTGACCAAAGGCGAATGCGCCACCGCGTAGGCAGCCTTGAGGCACTCCGCGGCATCGCGTCCACCTTCGACCCGGATGGTGATGAACTTCGTGGCACCTTCGCCATCGCGCACGATGGCGTGCGCCAGCAGCTGCGCCACTGGCGTGAGCGCGGCGAGCAGCGCCCGACCTGCAGCACTGTCGAGGTCGGTAACGGGTGCGTGGCCCGCACGTCCCGTGGCCACCACCACGAAGGAATCGTTGGTGCTGGTGTCACCATCGACCGTGACGCGGTTGAAGGAGGCGTCGGCCAAGCGACGCGTCAGGTCGTTCATCAGGGCAGGCGACACGTTGGCATCCGTGGCGAGAAAGCCCAGCATGGTGGCCATGTTGGGCCGAATCATGCCTGCACCCTTGGCAATGCCCGTTGCACAGACGTTGTGACCATCGAGCTCAAAG
This sequence comes from Hydrogenophaga sp., assembly GCF_050250835.1. GTDB lineage: Bacteria > Pseudomonadota > Gammaproteobacteria > Burkholderiales > Burkholderiaceae_C > Hydrogenophaga. Next base: position 418,258 of record NZ_JBFWNX010000001.1, read on the forward strand.
CGCTGGCTGTACGCCTTGGGCAAGGTGTCGGTGGTCATGATGCCCTGAGCGGCCGAAAGCCACTGCTCGCCCGTCTCGTTCTGCGTTTGGGCGGCATCGGCCAGGGCCTGGGGCAGGCCGGCGAGCAGGCGATCCAACGGCAGCGGCTCCATGATCACACCGGTGGAAAAGGGCAGCACCTGCTCATGGTGAAGTCCCAGCGATCGCGCCAGCGCCGTGCAGGTCTGGCGCGCCGCAGCCAGCCCTGGTTCACCCGTGCCCGCGTTGGCATTGCCGGTGTTGATCACCATCGCACGAATCGCCTGGCCCGAGGCCAAGTGATCGCGGCACACCTGGACCGGCGCGGCGGCATACCGGTTGCGCGTGAACACCGCGCCTACAGCACAGCCTTCGTCGAGCAAAAAGACCGTGAGGTCCCTGCGCCCGACCTTGCGGATGCCCGCCTGGGTGACACCTATGCGCACACCTGCAATGGGCAGCAGGTCGGAAGCCGTAGGTGTTTCAAGAAGAACCGGCATGAATACTCCGTCTGTGGAAACTGGGTGTCTCTCGCTCGACCGAAGCTCTCGCGAGCGCGCCTTAACCTCGCCTCAGTCCAGCTTGCCGTGGCAGTGCTTGAACTTCTTGCCACTGCCGCAAGGGCAGGGGTCGTTGCGCCCAACCCGGGGCATCGCTCCAGTGGCACGCGCGCCGCTGGCAGAGGGCGCCTGCGCTACGCTCTCCACCTCACCCGTTTCGGTGGGGGCGGTGTAGGTCACGTTGCCGATCTGCTCGGCACGCTCCTCGAGCTTCTCCGCCGCCTCGGCCATCTGCTCGGCCGATTGCACGCGCACGTTCATCAGGATGCGTGTCACGTCGTTCTTCACACTGTCAAGCAACTGGCCGAACAACACGAAGGCTTCGCGCTTGTACTCCTGTTTGGGTTGCTTCTGCGCGTAGCCCCGCAAGTGGATGCCTTGGCGCAAGTAGTCCAGCGCCGAGAGATGTTCGCGCCACTGGCTGTCGATGTTCTGCAGCAGCACCACGCGCTCGAACTGGGTGAAATTCTCCTCTCCCACGAGCTGCACCTTGGTGTCAAACGCCGTTTTGGCGGCAGCGAGCACACGCTCGACGATCTCCTCCACGTCAATCGCTTCGGCATCGGACACCCAGGTGGTCACTGGCGCGTCCACCGCCCAATCCTCTTTCAACGTCCGCTCCAGCGCGGGAAGATCCCATTGCTCTTCCACGCTGCCTTCGGGCACGTGCTGATGCACGAGGTCGGTGAAGCAGCCATCGCGCAGCGAGTCGATCTGCGCGCGCAGCGAGCTGGCATCCAGGATGTCGTTGCGCTGCTGGTAGATGACCTTGCGCTGATCGTTGGAGACGTCGTCGTATTCCAGCAGCTGTTTGCGAATGTCAAAGTTGCGCGCCTCGACCTTGCGTTGGGCACTTTCAATGCTGCGAGTGACGATGCCAGCCTCGATGGCCTCGCCCTCGGGCATCTTGAGCCGGTCCATGATGGCTCGTACGCGGTCGCCGGCGAAGATGCGCATCAGCGAATCGTCCAGGCTGAGGTAGAAGCGCGAAGAACCGGGATCACCCTGGCGGCCAGAGCGGCCACGCAACTGATTGTCGATGCGGCGTGACTCGTGGCGTTCGGTGGCGATGATGCGCAGGCCTCCGAGCGCTTTGACCTTTTCGTGATCCTGCTGCCACTGGGAACGCAGGCTTTCGATGCGGTTCGCCTTGGAGGCATCAACGAGCGCCGGGTCATTCTGCACTGCATCGACCATCTTTTCCAGGTTGCCACCAAGCACGATGTCGGTGCCGCGGCCGGCCATGTTGGTGGCGATGGTGATCGCCCCAGGGCGGCCGGCCTGGATGATGATGTCTGCCTCGCGGGCGTGCTGTTTGGCGTTGAGCACTTCATGGGGAAGTTTCTCGGCCTGCAGCAGGTTGGCGATGATTTCGGAGTTCTCGATCGACGACGTGCCCACCAAGACTGGCTGGCCGCGCTCGTGGCATTCACGGATGTCCTCGATGGCCGCGACGTACTTTTCCTTGGTGGTCTTGTACACGCGGTCGAGTTGATCGCTGCGCTTGCTGGGCCGGTTCGGCGGGATCACCACCGTCTCCAGGCCGTAGATTTCCTGGAACTCGTAGGCCTCGGTGTCGGCCGTTCCGGTCATGCCCGCCAGCTTGCCGTAGAGACGGAAGTAGTTCTGGAAGGTGATGGAGGCCAGCGTCTGGTTCTCCGGCTGGATCGCCACACCTTCCTTGGCTTCAACGGCCTGGTGCAGGCCATCGCTCCAGCGGCGGCCCGACATGAGCCGTCCGGTGAACTCGTCGACGATCACGATCTCGCCACCCTGGTTCACGTAGTGCTGGTCGCGGTGATAGAGGTGGTGTGCCTTGAGCGAAGTCACCAGATGGTGCAGCAGCGCGATATTGGCGGGATCGTAGAGCGAGGCGCCTTCAGGCAGCAGACCGGCCTGACTCAGCAGACGCTCGGCATTCTCATGACCTTGTTCGGTCATGTGGATGGAGTGCGCCTTCTCGTCCACCGTGAAATCGCCGGGCTTGATGACACCTTCACCGGTGCGAGGATCGGCCTCGCCTTCCTGGCGAACAAGGTGAGGCACCAGTTGCTTGATGGCGAGGTAGACCTGGGTCTGGTCCTCAGCCTGTCCGCTGATGATCAGCGGTGTGCGAGCCTCGTCGATCAGGATCGAGTCCACTTCGTCGACGATGGCGTAGTTCAGGCCGCGTTGCACGCGGTCGACCGACTCGTACACCATGTTGTCGCGCAGGTAGTCGAAGCCGTACTCGTTGTTGGTACCGTACGTGATGTCACAACGGTAGGCTGCCTGCTTTTCGTCGCGCGGCGCCTGCGGCAGGTTGATGCCGACGGTGAGGCCGAGGAAGCTGTAGAGCCGACCCATCCACTGCGCGTCGCGGCTGGCCAGGTAATCGTTGACCGTGACCACATGAACGCCCTTGCCCGTCAAAGCATTCAGGTAGACCGGCAGCGTGGCGGTCAGCGTCTTGCCTTCGCCTGTGCGCATCTCGGCAACCTTGCCATGGTGCAAAGCCAGACCACCGACGAGCTGCACGTCGAAATGACGCATCTTCATCACCCGTTTGCTTGCCTCGCGCACGACCGCAAAGGCCTCGGGCAGGATGGCTTCGAGCGCCTCGCCCTGGCTTAGGCGCTGCTTGAAAGCATCCGTCTGGGCACGCAGTTCATCGTCGTTCAGCTTCTCGTACTTCGGCTCCAGCGCATTGATGCGTTCGACCGTCTTGCGGTAGGTCTTGAGCAGGCGGTCATTGCGGCTACCGAAGATCTTGGTGAGAAAGGTTGTGGCCATACGTGCGGGCCTGCGCCGGGTACCCTCGCGGATTCCGGGCAGACAGATGAATTGAGGAGGGCTCTTGCAAGCCCGAGCGAACCAGGGAAGACAGGAAAACTACCTGTGATATGCCGTCGAACGCAACGCTATCAAGAGCAAAGCACGCATTTTACCCGGCGCACCCAGGTGGCTTCATGGCTTGCGCGGACCCTGAGCAGGCGACTGTATCGCCGCCACGTTTTCGCCAGCCGCCAGGAACTTCTGGGGATCCTGAGGCACCCCGGCCACCCAGACTTCAAAATGCAGATGGGGCCCGGTGGAGCGACCGGTGGAGCCGATTTCAGCGATCTTCTGCCCGCGCTTGACGATGTCGCCCTTCTTCACAAGCACCTTGGATGCGTGGGCATATCGCGTAATGAGGTCATTTCCATGATCGACTTCCACCATGTTGCCGTAGGCTAGATGGTATTCCTGAACCACGACGACACCGCCCGCTGCCGCCAGGATGGGCGTACCAGGTTCGGCCGGGAAATCCAGGCCGGTGTGCAAGGCAGAACGCCCGGTGAAGGGGTCAATGCGGAAGCCGAACCGTGAGCCCACCGAGACACCCGTCACAGGTTGCTCGGTCGGCACCATGGTGCGCTGGATCTTCTGGTCAAACAGCCGTGACTCCACCACGGTCAGCCAATCCACGCGAGACCCGCTGTTCCGATCGACGCGGTCGAGCGCGCCCATCAGCTCATCCATGCTCAGCTCCCGGCTGCCCACCAGCGCGCCGCCGGCCCCGGGCTTGGGCTTGAGTTCGCTGGGGCTCAAGCCTGCCAGGCCCGCCACGCGCTCTCCGAGCGAGTCGATCTGCACCATGCGAGCCTGCATCTCCCCCAGCTTGCGCGCCATCGCGTCCAGATTGGCGCGAACGTATGCGTCCTGGGAACTGAACTGATCCTGGTGGACGAGCCGGGCCACTGGGGCAAAGCCCGGCCAGCCCTGACGCACGCCTTCGAGAAACACCCAGTGGTAGGCAGCAATGGCACCCAGCATCAGAAGCGTTGACGCCAGCACGCCCGCACCGACGAGCTTGAGGCCACTCAGGTGGAGGGCCCGGCTCTTGGCCAGCCAGGCGTCCGTGATAATGATGTGCAAGTCTTCACCTTTCCTGGAACCCGTACCGAGCCGGGCATCCGCCATCGCATGTCCACCGTCCCACGAAGCGCTACCATGCTCAGCCTCGAACAGGCAGCGGGGGCGGCGCCTACACTTTCTGCATTGCGGGAACGCATCCGCGAATCCCAATGGTGCCTGGACCAGGTGCAACACCTGATCCCCCAAAAACTTCGCCCGCTTGTGTTGGCCGGGCCGCTGCAAGATCAGGAGTGGTGCCTTCTGGTGGCCAGCGCCTCCGCTTCCACCAAACTGAGGCAGTTGCTGCCTGCGCTGCAACAAACTTTGACCCAAAGGGGTGCGCAGGTTAACGCAATCCGTATCAAAGTCCAAACGCCGGGGCGATGAGCGCGTCACCGAGGCGCCCAGGCGGGCATGCAGTAAACCTTGGTGCCGCTTGTCTGACTCGAACAGACGACCTATCGCTTACAAGGCGATTGCTCTACCAACTGAGCTAAAGCGGCGCAGGGTCGGTAATTTTACTTGACCCGCTTGAGCTGAGGCCTGCCGCCAGGCCGGTCCGGGCCCTTGGGCGGCGGCGATGGCGGCTCACCCGCATCCGGGGTAGACGAATCGCTGGGGACGGCTCTCAATGGAACATTGCGAGAAACATCGGCCATCGCATCGGGCTTTCCCCCGGTAGCCTGCTCGTTCGCTTGGGTGGGCTGACCGGGCGACGCTGCTGCCAGGGAGGATGGAGCAGGAGCGGGAAATGCCATGCCTTGCCCATTTTCACGGGCGTAAATAGCAATGACATGGCTGACTGGAACCACGATCTCGCGTGCCACGCCCCCAAACCGGGCCTTGAATTCAATGAACTCATTGCCCAGCCTGAGCGCACTGGTGGCATCCATGCTCACATTCAGGACGATCTCGCCATTCTTGACAAACTCCATGGGCACCCGCACCGACGCATCGACCTGCACGGCGATGTAGGGTGAGAACCCGTTGTCGGCACACCATTCGTGCAGCGCACGAATCAGGTAGGGCCGCGTGGACGGGACTTCCGCTTCGAAAGAACTCATGGACTGCGCGGGCGGCGGCCGCTTACTTGCGCATCACCTTTTCCGAGGGCGTGAGCGCCTCGATGTAGGCTGGGCGCGAGAAGATTCGTTCGGCATACTTGAGCAACGGCGCCGCATTCTTGCTGAGCTCGATGCCATAGAAGTCCAGGCGCCAGAGCAACGGGGCGATTGCCACGTCCAGCATCGAGAAGTTGTCGCCGAGCATGAACTTGTTCTTGAGAAACACCGGTGCCAGCTGGGTGAGACGGTCGCGAATGTGCGAGCGGGCCTTTTCGAGCGCCTTTTCATTTCCCTTGCTGCTGCGCGATTCAAGCATGGAGACGTGCGTGAACAGCTCCTTCTCGAAGTTGAGCAGGAACAGGCGAACGCGCGCGCGATCCACAGGGTCGCCCGGCATCAGTTGGGGATGAGGGAAGCGCTCGTCGATGTACTCATTGATGATGTTCGACTCGTACAGGATCAGATCGCGCTCGACCAGGATGGGCACCTGACCGTACGGATTCATCACGCTGATGTCCTCGGGCTTGTTGTAGAGGTCCACGTCCCGGATCTCGAAATCCATGCCTTTTTCAAACAGCACGAAGCGGCAACGGTGGGAATAGGGGCAGGTGGTACCCGAATACAAGACCATCATGAGGGTGTCTCCTTAAAGCAAAAACAGTGGCTTGCTTCCATGCCTTGAGGCACTGCAAACCACTGTGGGACGGGCGGTACGGCTCGACGACCGAACCGCCAGATCAACGACTTACTTGACGTCTTTCCAGAACGATGCGTTCAGGCGCCAGGCCACGACGGTGAAGGCGGCGAGGAACAGCAGCACCCAGACACCAATACGGACACGGGTGTTCTGATTCGGCTCTGCCATCCACTGGAGGTACGCCACAAGGTCGCCCACATTGTTGTCGTACTCGGCCTGGCTCATGGTGCCGGCCTTGACCACGTCCCAGCCTTTGACCTTGTCGACCTCGTGGCCGTGGCTCATCACCTTCTCATGCACAGGACGGCGTTCACCCTGAAGCTCCCACAGCGGATGCGGCATGCCGATGTTGGGAAAGGCCAGGTTGTTCCAACCGGTCGGCTTGGTGTCGTCGCGGTAGTAGGTGCGCAGCAGGGTGTAGACGTAGTCCGCACCAGTGCCGGCGCTGCTGGAACGCGAGCGAGCAATGAGCGTGAGGTCAGGCGGGTTCACACCGAAGAACTGCTTGGCTTGCCGAGGGTCGATGGACGCCTTCATGGTGTCACCAATCTTGTCGGTGGCGAAAACCAGGTTTTCGCCGATCTGCTTGTCGTTCAAGCCGATGTCGCGCAGGCGGTTGTAGCGCATGAAGGCGGCCGAATGGCAGCTCAGGCAGTAGTTGACGAACAGTTTGGCGCCGTTCTGCAGGGCCGCCATGTCGTTGGTGCGCTTTGGCGCCTTGTCCAGTGGGATACCGCCACCGGCGGCCAGGGCTGCACCCGACAAGCCCAGGGCCAGCATGAAGCCCAAGAGGATTTTTTTCATTTGCTTGACTCTCCGGATTGGCTCTGTGGGGTTCAGTGGGGCTGGAAGGTGACGCGGTCCGGCACCGGCTTGAACTCGCCGATGCGGCTCCACCAGGGCATCAGGAGGAAGAAGCCGAAGTAGAACAGCGTACCCACCTGCGAGACACGCTCGCCCACTGGCGAGGGTGGCAGCACCCCCAGGTAACCCAGGATCAGGAAGTTGATCACGAACACCGTGTAAAGCCATTTGTTCCAGCCTGGACGGTACCGGATCGACTTCACGGGACTGTGATCGAGCCAGGGCAGGAAGAACAGGATGATGACCGCGCCACCCATGGCCACCACACCCCAGAACTTCGCGTCGATGGACATCATGAGCGCCACAAGCACCAGCCCAGCAATGACGATGCCGAGCTTGATCGCGCCTGAGACCTTGGCCTTCATCGCCCCCAGGGCTGCGGCGAGGACAACGATCACCACCAGGGCGTACATCATCTCAGTGGTGATGGCGCGCAGCATGGAATAGAAAGGCGTGAAGTACCAGACTGGTGCGATGTGCAGCGGCGTGACCAGCGGATCGGCCGGGATGAAGTTGTTGTATTCGAGGAAGTAGCCGCCGAACTCGGGTGCGAAGAAGATGATGGCCGAGAAAGCCATGAGGAACACCGTGACGCCGAGCAGGTCGTGCACCGTGTAGTAGGGGTGGAAGGGAATGCCATCCAGCGGTCTGCCCGAAGCATCCTTCTTGGCCTTGATTTCCACGCCGTCGGGGTTGTTGGAGCCGACTTCGTGCAGCGCGATGATGTGCGCCACCACCAGCCCGAGGAGCACCAGAGGCACGGCAATCACGTGGAAGCTGAAGAAGCGGTTGAGCGTGGCGTCGCCCACCACGTAATCGCCACGGATCAGCAGGGCAAGGTCGGGGCCGACGAAGGGAATCGCGGCGAACAGGTTCACGATCACCTGGGCGCCCCAGTAAGACATCTGGCCCCATGGCAGCAGGTAGCCCATGAAGGCTTCGGCCATGAGACAGAGGAAGATCGCGCAACCGAAGACCCAGACGAGTTCGCGCGGTTTGCGGTAGCTGCCGTAGAGCAGGCCACGGAACATGTGCAGGTAAACCACGACGAAAAAGGCCGAGGCGCCGGTGGAGTGCATGTAGCGGATCAACCAGCCCCAGGGCACGTCCCGCATGATGTACTCGACCGATGCAAAGGCCAGTGCGGCGTCGGGCTTGTAGTGCATGACCAGAAAGATGCCCGTGACGATCTGGATCACCAGCACCAGCAGCGCGAGCGAGCCGAAGAAGTACCAAAAGTTGAAGTTCTTCGGTGCGTAGTATTCCGCCAGGTGCTCGTTGTAGAGCTTGGAAAGCGGGAACCGGTTGTCGATCCAGTTCAGGGCTTTCTGACCGATCGGTGCGTCGGGGGAGATTTCTTTGAATTCAGCCATGGGATGCCTTCTTGGTCCGTTGTCTGTGAGCGCCGCAGTGCTCAGGCCTGTTTTTCTTCACCGACCAGCAAGGTGGTGTCGGACAGGTAATAGTGCGGCGGCACTTCCAGGTTGTCGGGAGCGGGCTTGTTCTTGAACACGCGGCCCGCCACGTCGAAGGTGGAGCCGTGACAGGCGCAAAGAAAGCCGCCTTTCCAGTTGTCGGGCAGCGAGGGCTGGGGGCCGGGGGTGAGCTTGTCGCCGGGGGAGCAGCCGAGGTGGGTGCAGATGCCCACCGTGACGAGGTATTCGGGTTTGATGGAGCGATGGCGGTTCTTCGCGTACTCGGGCGTGGGGAACGCGGTGCGCAGGGAGTTCGGGTCTGCCAGATCGGCCTCGATCGTTTCGAGCGCAGCGAGTTGTTCAGGGGTGCGACGCAGGATCCAGACGGGCTTGCCGCGCCATTCGACGACGATCTTCTCACCGGGTTGAATGCCCGAGATGTCCACCTCGACCGCTGCACCAGCGGCCCTGGCACGCTCGGAAGGCTGGAACGTGCTCACAAAGGGCACGGCGACGGCGGCTGCGCCAACGCCACCCATGGCGCAGGAGGTGATCAGCCAGGTTCGGCGGCTGCGATCGACGGTCGCGCCAGCGGTTGCTTCACTCATGGGGATCTTTCAATGAGGTACGGTCGGAACACTAGGGACAACCCGGCATTGTACTGGAGCGCCAGAGGCGTTTCCGGGCTTGCCGGGGTAGCCGACTGGAGTATTGCAGGACAAGTTCGATGGCGCACGAGAGGCGCCTGTCCTGCCAGCAGGTGCTGTGTGAGAATCGACCGCGGTTCGTTCAATCCACCCCAAGCTCGGAGGGCACCATGGGCATGATGCAGGAGTTCAAGGAATTTGCCGTGAAGGGCAATGTCATCGACCTGGCGGTCGGCGTGATCATCGGCGGCGCGTTCGGCAAGATCGTCACATCCATGGTGGAAGACATCATCATGCCCATCGTGGGCGCGGTCTTCGGCAATCTCGATTTCACCAACCTTTTCGTCGCCCTGGGCAAGGTCCCAGAGGGCACTGCACCCACGCTGGCGGCTCTCAAGGCCGCTGGCATACCCACCTTGGCCTATGGCAACTTCATCACGGTGGCGCTGAACTTTGCCATCATGGCCTTCATCATCTTCATGATGGTCAAGCAGATCAACCGTCTCAAGCGTGAAGCACCGGCCGCACCGCCCGCGCCCGCCGCACCTTCGGAAGATGTGCTGTTGCTGCGCGAGATCCGCGACAGCCTCAAGAAGTAACGCGCCCAGTCGCCTCCATCGCCGCGTCAATCGCCGCGAGCAAACTGGCCGCGCTGGCCCGGCCGGTGCCGGCCAGATCGAAGGCGGTGCCGTGGTCAGGGCTGGTGCGCACGAACGGCAGCCCCAGCGTGGTGTTCACGCCGTGCTCAAGGCCCAGCAGCTTGACCGGTATGAGGCCCTGATCGTGGTACATCGCCACCACCACATCGAACTCACCCTGGCGCGCGCGCATGAAGACCGTGTCCGGCGCATGTGGCCCGCTGGCCTCGATCCCCGCCCGGCGCGCCTGTGCAATGGCCGGCGCGATGCACTCGATCTCCTCCCGCCCGAACAATCCCCCCTCCCCCGCATGGGGGTTCAGGCCCGACACCGCAATGCGTGCGCGCGCCATGCCCAGGCGCTGGAAGTAAGCGTGCGTGATCTCGATGGTCTGCAGCACCTGGTCCGTGGTGACCGCGTCCAGCGCCTGCCGCAGCGAGACATGGATGCTCACCAGCACGGTGTTCAGCCCCGGAGCGCTCAGCATCATGCGCACTGGCAGGGCACTGACAGGCACGCCGGAATGCTCAGCCGCCATCGCCTGCAGCAGCTCGGTATGGCCGGGGTGCGAAACCCCAGCTGCCGCCAGAGATTCCTTGTGGATGGGCGCAGTGACCACTGCACGGGCCTGTCGATTCAACACGGCACGAGCGGCATACCCGATGCATTCCGCAGCAACCCGCCCTGCTCGCGCACCCACCTGCCCCCATTCGACCGGTTCGGCCAGGGTGCATGCCTGCACGACCGCCATGCAGCCTGGAGGGACCGCGTGCAGATCGGCCAGCGTCTCGATCTGCGCCAGCATGAACGCCCCAGCACCGGCGCCCTGCGGGTCAAGGCGCATGGCACGTTGCAATGTGCGCACGTCGCCAGCCACCACCACATCGCGCAGCAGGTCTGGCCGCTCGCGAAACGCCTTGACCACGATCTCGGGGCCAATTCCCGCCGGGTCGCCCATGCTCAGGACCACGGGCTGGATCGCGGATGGGGTCATGATGGACCTCAGGCAGGGTTGTCAATGTCGATGAACACGTGCGCAAGCCCGAGCTCTGCGGCTACATGGGCACCCACCGCCGGCGCACCGTAGCGTTCGGACGCGTGGTGACCGCAGGCGATGTACGCGACACCGCATTCGCGTGCGTAGTGCGCCTGGGGCTCCGAAATTTCTCCCGTGATGAACACATCGGCGCCAGCGGCAATCGCGGACTCGAAATACCCCTGCGCACCCCCTGTGCACAAGGCCACCCGGTGAACCGCTCGATTCGGCTCGGCTACCAGCGTCACAGGCCGACCGAGTTGTTTGGCGACGTGATCGGCCAGCTCCGCTGCGGACGATACCGCTCGTTCGCCCAGAAAGCCCAACGACTGCTCGCCAAAGCGGCCACGTGCGTCGGGATACACATGCACGCCCAGACGCAGGGCCAGTTGGGCGTTGTTGCCCAGTTGCGGGTGTGCGTCCAGCGGCAGGTGGTAGGCCAGTAAATTGATGTCGTGGGCGAGCAGGCGCGAGAGGCGCTGCTTCATCCAGCCGGTCACGCGGGCGTCCTGTCCGCGCCAGAACAGCCCGTGGTGCACCAGGATGGCATCCGCACCGGCCTCAATGGCAGCATCAATCAGGGCCCGGCTGGCCGTCACGCCGGTGACCAGCTTGCTCACGGTCTCGCGCCCTTCGACCTGAAGGCCGTTCGGTCCGTAGTCTTTAAAAAGTTCGGGCTGGAGCAACCGATCCAGGCAAGCGGTCAGCGTGGCGCGGGCGACGGTGGGCATGGGTGAACGTAAACAGAGAGCGTAAGAGGGCGGCCTCCATTCTGACACCCGTCTCCCTGCAAGTCGGCTGACCACCTTTGGCAGTCTGCTCCACTTGAAGGCGTGGCTGTAGAGCCCATTTGCGGGACAATACCCTGCGCGGAACGGCTCCAAGCCGGCCTGAAACCGGACCGATTCGCGTCAACCCGCCCCCGCTCCAACATGAAACGTCTCTGGCTTCTTTTTGCCCAAACTGTCACTGTGGCCGTGGCCGCACTGTTCGTCGTGGCCACCCTGCAGCCCCAGTGGCTGGGCCGCTCGGGCAATGTGGCCTCGGTGGTGCCGGTGCTGCAGGCGCCCACGACTGCACCCGTGGAAGGCTCGGCATCGGGCAGTTTTCGCGCAGCCGCCAAGGCTGCATCGGCAGCGGTGGTGAGCATCAACACCAGCAAGGCGCCACTGAACAACCCGCAAAGCGCCGATCCCTGGTTCCGCTTTTTCTTCGGCGATCAGGCGCCGTCGCAACAGCAAAGCGGCCTCGGGTCGGGCGTGATCGTGAGCCCGGCGGGCTACGTGCTCACCAACAACCACGTGATCGAGGAAGCCGACGAGATCGAGGTGATTCTGAACGACGGGCGCAAGGCGGTGGCCCAGGTGATCGGCACCGACCCTGAGACCGATCTGGCGATCCTCAAGGTCGACCTGACCGACCTGCCGGTGATCACCCTCGGCAACTCAGACGCTCTGGAGATCGGCGACCAGGTTCTGGCCATCGGCAACCCTTTCGGCGTCGGACAGACCGTCACCAGCGGCATCGTGAGCGCGCTCGGGCGCACCCAGCTGGGCATCAACACCTTCGAGAACTTCATCCAGACTGACGCAGCCATCAATCCGGGCAATTCGGGAGGTGCACTCGTCGACGTCAACGGCCATCTGATGGGCATCAACACGGCCATCTACTCGCGCTCGGGTGGCTCCATGGGCATCGGGTTCGCCATTCCCACCTCGACCGCTCGAAGCGTGATGGAGGCCATCGTGAAGGACGGGCAGGTGACGCGCGGCTGGATTGGCGTGGAACCGCAAGACTTGGGCCCCGAACTGGCCGAGAGCTTTGGCATGGCGCCGGGAACCGGGGTCATCATCACCGGTGTGCTCCAGAACGGTCCGGCCGCTCAGGCGGGCATTCGGCCTGGTGATGTGATCACGGCAGTGGGTGGGCGCAACGTCACCAATGTGGCACAACTCCTGTCAGCCGTCGCGAATCTGGCACCGGGAACGCCCGCCACACTCGACGTGGTTCGCAAAGAAGGCAAGGCGCAGGTGCAGGTCACACCCGGTCGCCGCAACCTGCCGAGACAGGCCGCTGCGCGCTGATTCCCGCCATCACGCGGCAGATTCTTTTTCGGTGTCGTCCTCGGGTTTGGCTGAGGACTTGATGAACCATTGCGCTCCCCAGATGCCGAGCTCATAGAGCAGGCACATGGGCACCGCCAATGCCAGTTGAGAGATCACGTCCGGGGGAGTGACCACCGCCGCGATGATGAATGCGACGACGATGAAATAGCCACGGAAGGCTTTGAGCTTCTCGACCGTCACCATATTCATCTTGACCAGCAGAACCACCACGATGGGCACCTGGAAAGCCAAGCCGAAAGCGAGGTACAGCGACAGGATCGCCTCCACGTACGAGGCAATATCGGGCGTGGCCGCCACGCTGGCGGGCGTGAACTTCTGAATGAAGCCGAACATTTTGTCCAGCACGAAGAACTGCACAAATGCAATTCCCGTGTACGCGAGCAGGCTGCCCAGCACGATCAGGGGAACTGCGAAGCGCTTCTCATGGCTGTAGAGGCCCGGTGCCACAAAGGCCCACACCTGGTACATCCACCAGGGCAGCGACAGCAGCAGCGCGGCCATGGCCAGCACCTTGATGGGCACGAAGAACGGCGAGAACACCCCCACAGCAATCAATTTGGCGTCCGGCGGCATGTGCGCGCGGATCGGTACGGCGATCAGGTCGATGAGCCCGCTGGGACCAGGCCAGAACGCCAGCAAGGCCATGCAGATGGCCAGACCCACGATGCCGTAGAGCAGGCGATCCCGCAGCTCCATCAGGTGCTGGACAAAAGGCTGCTCGGAACCGGCGAGCTCGTCGGTGGAATCTTTGGGGTCGGCCATCAGCGGGGGGCGGAATTGGAGCGCGGCCTGAATCGGGCCACGCGGGCCGCACCGGACTGGGTGCGGGTGCGCACACCAGCGCGGGCCTTGTACCACTGCGGCATGGCCCCCTGCTTGAGGCGCCAGTTCTTCCTGGGATGCTTGTAGACCGGTGGTTCGAGCGAACCCAGCGAGGCATTGGCGTCGTAGGCAGTGGACGCGCCATCCAGTCCGGCCGTGGCGTCAGACCAGGATTTTTCGAAATCATTGGCGCCGCTCTGCACCGACGATTCCACGTCGCGGGCGGCCTCGGTCACGGAGTCCTTCATCTTCTTGAGCTCTTCGAGCTCCATGGAGCGGCTGACCTCTGCCTTGACGTCTGACACATAGCGCTGCGCCTTGCCCAGCAAGGCGCCCACCGTACGAGCGACGCGCGGGAGCTTCTCGGGCCCGATGACGATCAACGCCACCGCCCCGATGAGCGCCAGTTTGGAAATGCCCAGATCAATCATGGGACACCGTGAGGATTCCCCTCACACCGTGCCGAAGCATCAGCTTTTCTGCTTGGCTTCAACGTCGATGGCGTTCTTGTCGGCACGGGACTCCTGGGTGACCTGCGAAGCAGGCGTAGCGGACGTATCGGCGGGGTTCTGGCCGCCTTCCTTGATGCCGTCCTTGAATCCCTTGACGGCGCCACCCAGGTCGGAGCCGATGTTCTTGAGCTTCTTGGTGCCGAACACCATCACGACGATCAGCAGCACGATCAGCCAGTGCCAGATGGAAAACGTACCCATGGATATCTCCAGACTTGAAAAAGGTAGCGACGCGCGCTGTGAGTGGGATTCTAAGCCCGGGCAGGAGTTCAGGCCCTGTGATCCGCGGTGCCGATGCGCGCAGGGAGGGGGTATTCAGCCGCGCAGCCAGGGCCGAGGTCCCCCCATCACATGCCAATGCAGGTGATGGACCTCCTGGCCGCCCTCGATGCCCGTATTGCACACCATGCGAAATCCGCCTTCGGGGTATGGATTGCAGCCTTCCTGAAGAGCCAGTCGCGGGGCGAGCGTCATGATACGGCCCATCAGAGCCTCATGCTCCCGGCCGATCTGGGCCATGGACGCGATGTGCCGCTTCGGAACCATGAGAAAGTGCACCGGTGCCCAGGGGTGGATGTCGTGGAAAACGAAAACATCGTCGTCCTCATACACCTTGCGGGAGGGAATCTGGCCGGCAACGATCTTGCAGAAAATGCAGTTGGGGTCGTGGTCGCTCATGTTTCAGGAGGGCATGGGCCGGCTCGCGTTCATGCGAACCATGCCTTTGACGATGCGGTAGAGGAACCAGATGGAGATGAGACACCAGGCGATCCAGCCCGGCACGAAGAACACCAGCCACAGCGGCGCGGTGACAAGATAGAGCACGGCAGCCCAGATCACGGTTCGGATTCGCCACGCGAAATGGCTGGCTTGCCAGGTGCCTTCGGCTTCGCCCTTCTTCACGAGATCGACGATCAGCGCCACGATGAGCACCACCGGGCTGGCCTGAGCCCCAGGCAATACCGCGGCCAACGCCACGAGCAGGTGCAGGAAATAGCTGATCCAGCCTACGGTCTTGAGGGACTGAGCCTTTTCGCTGTCGATGCCGTCAGCGTCGATGATGTCGCTCACGAGGTTGCTCCTTTCAGGCAGACGGCGGCCCCGAGGCCGCTTCACGCTGCAGAACCTTGCGCATGGCCTTCTCTTCAAGACCGCTCAGGCCTTCGCGGCGCACCAGCTCGGCCACCACGTCGGCGGGCCCGAGTTTGTAGTGCGCGAGCGCAATCATGCAATGGAACCAGAGGTCGGCGGTCTCGTTCACCAGCTTCTGCGGATCACCGCCGTGGTCGAGGTCCTTGGCGGCCATCACGGTCTCGGTCGCCTCTTCGCCGATCTTTTTCAGGAAGGTGTCGGGGCCCTTGTGCAACAGACGCGCGACATAGCTTTTGTCGGGATCGCCGCCATTGGCAGGTTTGCGGCTTTCGATCACGGCGGCCAGTCGCGCGAGGTCGTCGGTGGTGGACATGGTGGGCCTACTTGTAGATGGATTCGGGATCCTTGAGCACCGGTTCGACGGCGTTCCAGCGGTCATTCTCCAGTTTCTGGAAGAAGCAGCTGTGGCGGCCGGTGTGACAAGCGATACCGGGCTCGTGACCGAGTTGCGTCACCTTGAGCAGCACCACGTCGTTGTCGCAGTCCATGCGGATGTCGTGCACGGTCTGCACGTGGCCCGACTCTTCGCCCTTGCACCAGAGCCGTTGGCGCGTACGACTGAAGTACACCGCGCGCCCCAACTCGGCGGTCTTCTGGAGGGCCTCGCGATTCATCCACGCGAACATCAAAACGTCTCCCGAGGCGACCTCCTGCGCGATCACGGGCACCAAGCCTTGCGCATCCCACTTCACATCATCGAGCCAGTTCATGCCGGGAATCTACCATGCGCATGCGTCTGAACACCTGTGCCTGGCGGAATGCCGTTAGGATGACTTTCACCCACCCTCAACGGACTGTCCAAGGAACCCCATGAAACTGCGCACCCTGCTCCTTGTCGTCTTCATTCTGCTCATCGCGGGCTTCGTTGCCCTGAACTTCGAGCAGATCCTGCAGCCCACGCCACTCAGTTTCGGCGTTACGCAAGTGCAGGCTCCCCTGGGGCTCGTTCTGCTGGGCATGCTGGCGCTGGTTCTGGTGGTTTTTCTGGCCGCTCTGGTCTATTCACAGACCCTGCACATGATGGAGGTGCGCCGCATCACCCGGGAAGCGGCCGACCAGCGCAACCTCGCCGACAAGGCCGAAGCTTCACGCTTCACCGAATTGCGCCAATACCTGCAAACTGAGTTGCAGGCCGCCGCCGCGCGCGAACGGGAACTGGCCGACAAGTTGAACGTGAAGATGGACCAAGTGCAGGCGGCGCTGACGCAGGTCATCGAGCAGACTGGCAACGGCCTGGGCGCCAGCATCGGAGAACTGGAAGACCGACTCGAAAGGCAGGCCCTGCCGCGCAACGAACGGCTGTGAGTCGCGCGGCTTAGAGCCGCACCGGAATGCCACGCTCGGCCATGCGCGCCTTGGCCTGGGCCACGGTGAACTCACCGTAGTGAAAGATGCTGGCCGCCAGCACGGCGTCGGCACCGCCTTGCTGAACGCCATCGGCCAGGTGGTCCAGATGGCCAACACCGCCAGAGGCGATGACCGGTACATCCACCGCGTTGGCCACTGCGCGCGTGAGCAGCAGGTCGAAGCCGGACTTGGTGCCGTCGCGATCCATGCTGGTGAGCAGGATTTCGCCCGCCCCATGCTCGGCCATCTGGCGCGCCCAGGCCACGGCGTCCAGGCCGGTGTTCTTGCGCCCGCCGTGGCTGTAGACGTCCCAGCCCTCCCCGCGCGCCTGAACTTCATCGCCATGGCGGCGCTTGGCGTCGATCGCCACCACGATGCACTGCGATCCGTACTTGGCGGACGCGTCGCAGATCACCTGAGGGTTGGCGATGGCGGCGGAATTGAAACTGGTCTTGTCTGCGCCTGCGTTAAGTAGGCGGCGCACGTCTTCCACCGTGCGCACACCACCGCCCACGGTGAGGGGGATGAACACCTGCGAGGCTACCGCCTCGATGATGTGCAGGATCAAATCCCGTCCGTCGGAGGTGGCGGTGATGTCCAGGAACGTGAGTTCGTCAGCGCCCTGCTGGTTGTAGCGGGCCGCGATTTCCACCGGGTCGCCGGCATCGCGCAGTTCCACGAAGTTGACGCCCTTGACGACCCGCCCGCCGGTGACGTCCAGACAGGGAATGATGCGTTTGGCGAGCATGTCAGGCCGCAGCGCAGGGCCGCCCCAAGCAAGGCCGCTCCCTCTTGGGGGGCAGCGAATACACGAAGTGATGAGCGTGAGGACGTTTCATGTCATCCGTTGAGCTCGTCGGCGAGTTGCTGAGCGGCTTCGAAGTCGAGATCGCCGCTGTAGATCGAGCGGCCGCAGATCACGCCCTCCACGCCCTCGTCTTCCACCGCACACAATGCCCTGATGTCGTCCAGGTTGGACAACCCTCCGGAGGCGATCACCGGGATGGAAAGCGCCTGCGCCAGCTTGACGGTGGCGTCGATGTTGATGCCCGAGAGCATGCCATCGCGGCCGATGTCGGTGTAGATGATGCCTTCGACACCGTAGTCCTCGAACTTCTTGCCCAGGTCCACCACCTCGTGGCCGGTCAGCTTGCTCCAGCCATCGGTGGCCACCTTGCCGTCCTTGGCATCAAGGCCGACGATGATGTGTCCCCCGAAAGCCGTGCAGGCGTCCTGCAGGAAGCCCGGATTTTTCACCGCCGCCGTGCCGATGATCACGTAGCGCAGGCCGGCATCGAGGTACCGTTCGATCGTGTCGAGGTCGCGAATGCCGCCGCCGAGCTGCACATCCACCTCCGCGCCCACTTCCTTCAGGATGGCCCGGATTGCCTGCTCGTTCTTGGGCTTGCCGGCGAAGGCCCCATTGAGGTCCACCAGGTGCACCCGGCGAGCGCCCTTGCTGACCCAGTTGCGAGCCATGGCCGCCGGGTCTTCCCCGAATACCGTGGATTGGTCCATGTCGCCCTGTTTGAGGCGAACGCACTGGCCGTCTTTCAGATCAATGGCAGGAATCAGCAGCATGATGATGTGATGTCAGTGAAGGCAGAAGGACTCAGGGATTCCAGGACAGGAAGTTGCGGTAGAGCGCCAGACCCTGATCGGCGCTCTTCTCGGGGTGGAACTGGGTGGCAAAAATGTTATCGCGGGCAATGGCGGCTGCAAAGCGGCCACCATAGTCGGCTTCGCCGACAACGTGGGCGGCAATGGCCGGCCGAGCATAAAAGCTGTGCACAAAATAAAAATAGGCGCCTTCCCCTATGCCCTTCCAGAGAGCGTGAACGGGGCGCCCGAGTTCGTGGAACACCGGGTTCCACCCCATCTGGGGCACCTTGAAGCGGCTGCCATCGTCCTGCAGGCGGCCTTCCAGCCGGAAACGCAGCACCTGGCCCGGAATCAGGCCCAGCCCGTCGGTAGGGCCTTCCTCGCTGCGATCGAGCAGCATCTGCATGCCCACGCAGACGCCGAACAGGGGCTTGTTCGCGGCCGCGTGCAGCACCGAGTCCAGCAGACCTGATGCGGCCAGCTCCCGCATGCAGTCGCCCATGTGGCCCTGCCCGGGCAACACCACGCGGTCTGCGTTCAAGACCTCCTGCGCGCTGGCGGTGACCCGCACGTCCACGTCGCCCGCTCGAGCTACGTGCTGCACTGCCTGCGACACCGAGCGCAGGTTCCCGCTGCCGTAGTCGACCACGGCGACCGTCTTGCGTTTCATCGAGGGGAAGGACTCAGAGCGAGCCTTTGGTCGAGGGAATCACGTCGCCCATGCGCGGGTCGCGCTCCAATGCCATGCGCAGAGCGCGGGCGAAGGCCTTGAACACGGTTTCAGCCTGATGGTGGGCGTTCTCACCATGCAGGTTGTCGATGTGAAGCGTCACGCCGGCGTGGTTGACGAAACCCTGAAAAAACTCGAAGGCGAGCTGTGTGTCGAAGCCGCCGACCATGCCGCTCTTGAAAGGCACGCGCATGTGCAGGCCGGGGCGACCGGAAAAGTCAACGACCACACGCGACAGCGCTTCGTCCAGCGGGACGTAGGCGTGGCCGTAGCGCCGGATGCCCTTTTTGTCGCCTACCGCCTGTGCAAAAGCCTGACCGAGCGTGATGCCCACGTCTTCCACCGTGTGGTGGCCGTCGATGTGCAGGTCGCCCTTGGCCTGGATGTCGAGGTCGATCAGCCCATGACGCGCAATCTGGTCGAGCATGTGGTCGAAAAAACCGATGCCTGTGGACAGGCTGGCCTGACCCGTGCCGTCGAGATTGACGCGCACACCAATCTGCGTTTCCGTGGTGTTGCGCTGCACGTGCGCGACGCGGTCGGATACGGGGGAGGCGGGAGGCGTCTGAGTCATAGGGTGGTCTGGAGGGCGCGGATCAGCTGGGCGTTTTCCGACGGCGTGCCCACCGTCAGCCGCAGGCACTGGGCCAGCAGTGGATGCATTTTAGAAACATTCTTCACCAGAATGCCCTGTGCCTTGAGGCCGTCGAAGCAGCGTTGCGCGTCGGGCACACGCACCAGCACCATGTTGGCCTCGCTGGGAAAGGGCGTGGCGCCTGGCAGTCGAGCCAGTGATTCGATCAGCTGTATGCGCTGCTCCCGGATCTGTGCTGCCTGTTCGGCAAACACTTCGGCATGCTCGAGCGCGAACAAAGCGCACTCCGCGTTGAGCACGCTCACGTTATAGGGCGGGCGCAGCTTGTCGATCTCGTGCACCAACGCCTTCGGCCCCAGCATGTAGCCGATGCGCGCACCCGCCAGCCCGAACTTGGAGAGGGTCCGCATGAGCAACACATGGGCATTGCTGGCAGGGTGGGCACGCATCTCGTCGAGCCAGCTCCGGCTTGAAAACGGTTGGTAGGCCTCGTCCATCACCACCAGGCCACCGAAACCCGCCGCCTCGGCGATCAGGCGGCGGATGGTATCCGCGTTCCAGAGGTTGGCCGTCGGGTTGTTCGGGTAGGCGATGTAGGTGATGGCGGGCCGGTGCTCACGCATCGCAGCCAGCATGGCGGATTCGTCGAGCTCGAAGTCGGTGCTGAGCGGCACGCCAACGAACTTCAGGCCCTGGAGTTGAGCGCTCATGGCGTACATGACAAAGCCGGGCAGCGGCGCCAGGATGGTCGCACCCGGCAGGTCGCAACCCATGGCCAGCAGCGAGATGAGTTCGTCCGAGCCGTTGCCCAGCATCAGCGCGTGGCCCTCGGGCAGACCCACGTACGCAGCCAGCGCCTGTTTCAGATCGTCGATGCGCGTACCTGGATAGCGGTGGATGGCCACCGCGCCGAGGCGCGCACCGAGCTCGGCTTGCAGCGCCGGCGGCAGGCCGAACGGGTTTTCCATCGCGTCGAGCTTGACCATGCCAGCCGAGTTCTGGATGGCATAGGCGTGCATGGATTGCACATCCTGCCTGATCACGCCCAGCGGGTTGGCGCTCGCTGGAGTACCTTCGCCCTTCGTGCTGCGGTGCGGGCTGGTTTGGAGGTGGCCCGGCGTGGCGCTCATGGGCGCAGCTCCCGCATGGGCGGCACGCTGTCCAGCCGCAGTTCTGCGGCCCGGGCGTGGGCCTGCAAACCCTCGCCGTATGCCATTTCTGCAGCGATCCTGCCCAACCCCTGCGCGCCGACCTGGCTCACTTCGATGAGGCTGCTGCGCTTCTGGAAGTCGTACACGCCCAGAGGCGAGGAAAAGCGTGCGGTGCCACTGGTGGGCAGCACGTGGTTGGGGCCAGCGCAATAGTCGCCCAGGCTTTCACTGGTGTAAGCCCCAAGGAAGATCGCACCCGCGTGCCTGAGCAGGGGTTCCCATCGGTGCGGCTCGCTGCTGGAAACCTCCAGGTGTTCGGGAGCGATGCGGTTGCTGATGGCGCAGGCCTCTTCCATGCTGCGCGTGTGGATCAGGGCGCCACGGCCATTCAAGCTCTGGGCAATGATGGCTGCGCGCGGCATGGAGGGCAACAGTCGTGCGATTTCGCTTTGCACTGCGTCGATGTAGGCGGCGTCCGGGCAGAGGAGGATGCTCTGCGCCAGTTCGTCGTGTTCGGCCTGGCTGAACAGGTCCATGGCCACCCACTCGGCGGGGGTGCTGCCATCGGCGAGCACCAGAATCTCGCTCGGACCCGCGATCATGTCGATGCCCACGGTGCCGAACACGCGCTTCTTGGCGCTGGCCACGTAGGCGTTGCCCGGGCCGGTGATCTTGTCGACCTTGGGCACGGTGGCCGTGCCGTAGGCCAGGGCAGCTACCGCCTGTGCGCCACCAATGGTGAAGGCACGCGTGACGCCCGCCACGAAGGCGGCCGCGAGCACCAGTTCATTGCGCTCGCCGCGCGCGGCGGTGGCGGCACCGCTGCCACCGGTGGCCACACTGCCGCGCACGGGCGTGGGCACCACCATGATGATGTCCTGCACGCCAGCCACGTGCGCAGGCACGGCGTTCATGATCAGGCTCGACGGATAGGCTGCCTTGCCACCAGGCACGTAGATGCCCACGCGATCCAGCGGCGTGACCTTCTGTCCCAGCAGCGTGCCGTCTTCGTCGCGGTAGCTCCAACTCTCGCCGCCGGCCTTCTTCTGTGCTTCATGGTAGCTGCGCACGCGGCACGTGGCGGCTTGTAGCGCCTCCCGCTGAGCCGTGGGCAGGCCGTCGAAGGCCGCCTTGAAATCGGCCTGGGTGAGTTCGAGTTCGGCCATGGCACCAGCGACCAGGCCGTCAAAGCGAGCCGTGTATTCGAGCACGGCGGCATCGCCTCGCTTTTGCACGTCGGCCAGGATGTCTGCCACGCGTTGTTCGATGGCGCCGTCGGTTTCCGAGGACCAATGCAAGCGGGCCTGGAAGCGGGTTTCGAAGTTGGCGTCGGCGGTGGAAAGACGCAACGGCTCGGCCTTCAGGCTCATGGCTTCCCGCCTCCTGGCACGATGGCGCCGGCAAAGGCCTCGATGATGGGGCGGATGGTCGCCTGCTTGAGCTTGAGCGAGGCCTGATTGACCACCAAGCGCGCGCTGATGTCCATGATGCGCTCCACCTCGACCAGGTGATTGGCCTTGAGCGTGTTGCCCGTGGAGACCAGGTCGACGATGGCGTCGGCCAGGCCCGTAAGGGGCGCAAGCTCCATGCTGCCGTAGAGCTTGATCAGGTCCACATGCACGCCTTTGCCAGCAAAGAACTCCCTCGCAATCGAGGTGTATTTGGTGGCCACTTTCAGCCGAGAGCCCTGGCGCACGGCGGAGGCGTAGTCGAAATCGGCGCGCACAGCCACGCTGACGCGGCAGCGGGAGATGTTCAGGTCCAGTGGTTGATAAAGCCCTTGCCCCCCGTGTTCGATCAGCGTGTCTTTGCCCGTCACGCCCAGGTCGGCGCCTCCGTACTCCACGTAGGTGGGCACGTCGCTGGCCCGCACCAGAACCACGCGCACACCTGGGTGGCTGGTGCCCAGGATCAGCTTGCGCGACTTCTCGGGGTCCTCCAGCACCTCGATGCCCGCGGCCAGCAGCAGCGGCAGGGTCTCGTCGAAGATGCGACCTTTGGAGAGGGCGAGAGTGATCATTTGATGCGCTCGATGTCTGCGCCGATTCCGCGCAGTTTTTCTTCCATCTGGTCGTAACCGCGGTCCAGGTGGTAGATGCGGTCGACAACGGTCTCGCCCTCGGCGACCAGGCCGGCGATCACCAGGCTGGCCGAGGCGCGCAGGTCGGTGGCCATCACGGTCGCACCGGAGAGGCGTGGCGTGCCTTCGATGACCGCGACTTTGCCGTCGGTCTGGATGCGCGCACCCAGGCGGACCAGCTCGTTGACGTGCATGAAGCGGTTCTCGAAGATCGTCTCGGTCACCTTGCTCGCACCATCCGCAATGCAATTGAGCACCATGAACTGGGCCTGCATGTCGGTCGGAAAACCCGGGTACTCGGTGGTGCGAAAGCTCTGGGCCTTCAGGCGCCCGGTGGCGCGCACACGGATGAAGTCACCCCCCACATCCTTGCCAGCCTCAATCTCGGCGCCCGCTTCGTGCAGCTTGTCGATCACCGAATCGAGGTGATCCGCTCGGCCATGGCGCAGCACCACATCCCCACCGGCCGCCGCCACGGCACAGAGAAAGGTGCCGGTCTCGATGCGGTCGGCCACCACCTGGTGGGTGCAACCATGCAGACGCTCCACGCCCTGAACGTGAATGCGGCTGGTGCCGTGGCCTTCGATCTTCGCACCCATGGCGATCAACATCTCGGCCAGATCGCCGATCTCGGGCTCCTGGGCGGCGTTTTCCAGCAAGGTCTCACCTTCGGCCAGTGCGGCGGCCATGAGGAAGTTCTCGGTGCCGGTGACGGTCACCATGTCGGTGGCGATGCGCGCACCGTGCAGGCGCTCTCGGCCCGCAGGCAGGCGGGCGACCATGTAGCCGTGCTCGACCACGATCTCGGCGCCCATGGCCTGCATGCCCTTGATGTGCTGGTCCACCGGTCGCGAGCCGATGGCGCAGCCGCCGGGCAGGGAGACGCGAGCATGGCCGAAACGCGCCAGCAGGGGGCCGAGCACCAGCACAGACGCGCGCATGGTCTTGACCAGCTCATAGGGCGCCTCGGCCGTGATGGGTTCGGCCGCCTGCAGCGTGATGCCTCCGCGATCGCCATGGGTCTGCGTCTGCACGCCCATGTTGTCGAGCAACTGGCGCATCGTGGCCACGTCGCGCAGGCGCGGCACGTTGTTCAGCGTCACCGGATCGGCGGTCAGCAATGCTGCGCACAGCTCGGGCAGCGCGGCGTTCTTCGCGCCGGAGATGTTCACCTCGCCCCGCAGGGTCCGGCCGCCAATGATTCGCAGTTTGTCCATGGTGACGGTGGTGTCAGGGTTGGGCTGCCCATTCGGCAGGTGTGTAGGTTTTCATCGAGAGCGCGTGCACCTCGTCGGTCTGGATGCGCCCGCCCAGCGTGCCGTAGACGGCCTGGTGGCGCTGGATCAGGCGCCGACCTTCAAAGGCGGGCGAGACGATCACGGCAGCCCAGTGGCGGCCGTCGCCGGTGACTTCGATGTGCTCGCAGGGCAGGCCAGCGGCGATGAGCGATTGCAGTTCTTCAGCGGTCATGTCCTAGTGTCGGATTTTGTAGCCGGTCTTCAACAGGTGCAGCGCGATGGCGCTGACCACCAGCAAGGCGCCTCCCACCAGCGCAAGGCTGATCCAGGGCGACACATCGCTCACACCGAAGAAGCCATAGCGGAAACCGTCGATCATGTAGAAGAACGGGTTGAGGTGGCTCACGCTCTGCCAGAACTCGGGCAGGGAATGGATCGAGTAGAACACGCCCGAGAGAAAGGTCATGGGCACGATGATGAAGTTCTGGAATGCCGCCATCTGATCGAATTTCTCGGCCCACAATCCGGCGATCAGGCCCAGCGCGCCCAACAGCGCCGCTCCCATGAATCCGAAGGCAAGGATCCACAGCGGCGCCACCAGAGAAGGCTGTGCGAACCACCAGGTGACGACCATCACGCCCAGCCCCACCGCGAGGCCGCGGACGATGGACGAGCCCACATAGGCCACGAACCAGGCCCGGTGCGAGAGCGGCGTGAGCAGCAGGAACACCAGATTGCCCATGATCTTGCTTTGAATGAGCGAGGACGAACTGTTGGCGAAGGCGTTCTGCAGCACGCTCATCATCACCAGGCCCGGCAGCAGGAAGGCGGTGTAGCTCACGGAGTCGTACACCTGCACCCGGTCTTCCAGCACATGGCCGAAGATCATGAGGTAAAGAATGGCGGTGATCACGGGTGCGGCCACGGTCTGGAAGCCGACCTTCCAGAAGCGCAGCACTTCCTTGTAAAACAGCGTTTGCCAGCCGCTCATGCGGGCACCTCCACGCGCGGTTCGGGTCGGGCCTGCGCCCCGGTCAGATCGAGGAACACGTCCTCCAGGTCGGCCTTGCGGATCTCGATGTCTTCCGCCGCCACACCCACCTCTCGCAGCCGCGCCAGGATGCGTTCGACGGCCAGCGCATCGTTGGCCGGCAACTGCACCACGCGACCCGTGATGCGGGCCTGCAACGCCAGGTCGCTCGGCAGGGCCGCGTCGGTCTTGAAGCGCAGCACGTTGGAGGCCGCACGCGCCAGCAGCGCGGAGGTCGATTCCAGCGCCACCACCCTGCCCTGCTTGAGCATCGCGATGCGACCACACAGGGCTTCGGCTTCTTCCAGGTAGTGTGTGGTCAGCAGCACGGTGCAGCCCAGGCGCTTGTTGAGGTCGGACACGAACTGCCACAGCGTCTGGCGCAGTTCCACGTCCACACCCGCGGTGGGTTCGTCCAGCACGATCACCGGCGGCTTGTGCACCAGTGCCTGTGCGATCAGCACCCGACGCTTCATGCCGCCAGAGAGCTGACGCATGTTGGCAGTGGCCTTGTCCGCCAGGCCCAGGCCTTCGAGCAATTCGTCGATCCAGGCGTCGTTGTGCCGGATGCCGAAGTAACCGGACTGGATACGCAAGGCCTCGCGCACATTGAAGAACGGGTCGAACACCAGTTCCTGAGGCACGACGCCAAGCTGGCGGCGTGCGGCGGCGTAGTCGCTCTGCACGTCGCTGCCATGCACGAGCACACGGCCTGAAGTGGCGCGCGCCAGACCCGCCAGCACACTGATGAGGGTGGTCTTGCCCGCCCCGTTGGGGCCGAGAAGACCGAAAAACTCGCCCGGCTCGATGTCGAAGGACACAGATTGCAGCGCGTGGAGGTCACCACGCGAGGTCGGGTAAGTCTTGGAAACGTTCTGGAAGGAGACGGCTGGCATGCGCGGGTGAAACCCATGGGCCACCGGCGACGGGCAGGACATCTGGCCGCGGCATGGTGAGCCGGGTATTTTATGCGGCGCCCGCTATCCCCGCTGGCGCCGGGGCGCTGCGCTTCAGGCGCCGGCGAGCAGTTCCCGCACGCCGTACAGCCCAGCCAGATCCTGCAGGCGGCGCGGCCAGCCTTCGACCCGCAGAGTTCTACCCTGGGCCTGAAGGCGCCGGCGCAGCTCCAGGAGCACCGCCAGGGCCGAGGAATCGAACTCCCGCAGCGGTGCTGCGTCAAGCACCACCGTGGAGTCGGGTTGATGCGCCAGCCGGCCGTCCAGGCCTTGAAGCGTCAGCACCGCCTCCTCCAGGGTGAGGCGCTCGGGCAAGGCCATGGCGTGTTCTGACATGTCCGCTCAGCTGGCCTTGGCGGTGTTGCTCTTGTTGCGCTGGGCCAGCGAGGCGATCAGGCCGTCGATGCCCTTGGCGCCAATCTCCTGCGCGAACTGGGTGCGATAGGTTTCCACCAGCCAAACGCCGAGCACGTTCAGGTCGTAGATCTTCCAGCCCGTCGGGGTCTTCTCCAGCCGGTAGTCGAGCTGAATGGGATCGCCCTTGCCGCGCACCTCGGAGCGCACCACCACCTCGGTGTCTTCTGGCCTGGAACGCATGGGACGGAATGTCAACTTCTGGTCCTTGACCTCGCCCAGGGCGCCCGAGTAGGTGCGCACCAGCAGGGTTTTGAACTCCTCCTGCAGCTGCTTTTGCTGCTCAGGCGTGGCCTGGCGCCAGTAGCGCCCCACGGCCGAGGAAGTCATGCGTGCGAAGTTCACATTGGGCATGATCTTGGTCTCGACCAAAGCCATGATGCGATTGACGTCGCCGGCCTGAATGGCGGGGTCGGCCTTGATGGCGGCCAGCACGTCGGCAGAGACGCGCTTGACCATGGCATCGGGCGCCTCTTCGTTTGCCAGGGCGGGTGCTGACATCACAGCCACAGACATCGTCAGGGCTGCGAGCCAGGATCGGCGTTTCATCATGTGTTTTCCTTTCGAGGCCCTAGGCCTTGCTGCAGACAGGGCAGCGTACGTCATCAGATGGTCTGAAATGTGAAGGGGTTCCCCCTCAATCGTTGCTTTTCGTATCTTCCTGCGACTCCCCGTCGCCCTGGCCGATGCCTTTGTCGATCATGTCGTCGATCTGGCTCTGACGCCGGTTCAGGTACAGGTCGCGCGTGAAGCTGTACTTGTCGAGTGCGGCGCCTTCCAGCACAGCACCCGCACGCAGCAGGCTGGCACGGGTGTGAACGATGCGCAGTGCATACAGTGAATTTCGCGCCGACACCGGTGAGATGTCGGTCATGAGGTCGGCCTGGCTGTCCACCACCAGCCCCACCGTGTCCCGCGCGGAAGACGGTCCGAGCACGGGCAGCACCAGATACGGCCCCGAGGGCATGCCCCAGCGGCCCATGGTCTGGCCAAAGTCGATGCGGGTGCGCGGAATGCCGGCTTCGCTGGCGATATCGAGCAGCCCACCGAGGCCAAAGATCGTGTTCAAGTTGAAGCGCACCAGGTTTTCCGTGGCCTCACGGGGACGCAGCTGCATGGCGGCATTCACCGACGACCAGAGATCGCCGAGGTTGCTGAAGAAATTGCCCACTCCGGTCTGCACCAGGCCAGGTGTGACCTCCTGATAAACCGTGGCCACGGGCTTGAGGACCGCATCGTCCACCGCGTCGTTGAACCTGGACACCCCGCGGTTGAAGGGTTCGAACGGGTCGCGCGGGTTGGCATCGGGGCCTGTGGCGCAGGCGCCGAGCATCGACATCGACAACACCAGCGCACCGGTGTGAAAGGCCCGGTGGCGGCCTGAATGATGGTTTGACATGCTTTTCCCCTGCCGCATTTATTCTTTCGCGGGCTCTTTCCCGGCATCCTTGTCACCGTCGGCGGCGCGACTGAACAGGAACTGGCTGATCAGGTTCTCCAGGATCACCGCCGACTGGGTCTGGGTGATCACGTCGCCGTCGGCGATGTTGCGCTCATCACCACCGGGCTCAATGCCGATGTATTGCTCACCGAGCAGGCCGCTGGTCAAGATCTTGAGCGAACTGTCCTTGGGAAAAGCGTAGCGGGATTCCAGCGCCAGCGTGATATTGGCCTGAAAGGTTTTGTCATCAAACGTAATGGATTCCACGCGTCCGACCACCACGCCGGCACTGCGCACCGCCGCCTTCGCCTTGACGCCCCCAGCGTTGTCGAAACGGCCCACCACTTTGTAGGTCTTCTCGAAGTTGAGGCTCAGCAGGTTGGCCGACTGGAGCGCCAGAAACAGGATGGCCGCCGCGCCGATGAGCACAAACAGGCCCACCCAGACGTCGTTCTTGGAAGTTTGCATGGTGTTTCTCCGGCGAAATGGGATGCGTCTCAGATGCTGAACATCATGGCTGTGAGGACAAAGTCCAGCGCGAGCACGCTCAACGATGCCACCACCACCGTGCGGGTGGTGGCGCGCGACACGCCCTCGGGCGTGGGATGTGCTTCGAAGCCCTGGAGCAACGCGACAAAGGTGACGGCAAAACCAAAGACGACGCTCTTGATCACACCGTTGCCCACGTCGGCCCACACATCGACGCCGCCTTGCATCTGGCTCCAGAAGGCACCACTGTCCAGGCCAATAAGCAGCACGCCGACGATCCAGCCGCCCAAGATGCCCACTGCGCTGAACACCGCAGCCAGCAGCGGCATGGTGAACACGCCGGCCCAGAATCGCGGCGCCAGCACGCGGCGCACCGGGTCTACAGCCATCATCTCCATGGCGCTGAGCTGCTCACCCGCCTTCATGAGGCCGATCTCGGCAGTGAGCGAAGTGCCCGCACGCCCGGCAAACAGCAGCGCCGTGACCACGGGCCCCAGTTCGCGCAGCAGGCTCAGCGCCACCATCATGCCCAGCGCTTCGGCAGAACCGTAGCGCTGAAGGATGTAGTAACCCTGCAAACTGAGCACGAACCCCACGAACAGGCCCGAGACCGCAATGATCGCGAGGGAATGGTTGCCCAGGAAATGAATCTGGTCTCGCACCAGCCCCGGGCGGCGCAGCGCGGCGCCCAGCAGCCAGATGAGGCGGAAGAAAAGCCGGGTGCCATGGCCTATGGCTGCGAGCTGGCGGCGCACGGCAAATCCGACGCGTGCGGGGTGCAAGGCCTTCATCGACGCCTCCCTTGGCCGGAGATGCCGAAGTCCTCGGCCAGTTCCGGCCCCGGATGGTGGAAGCGGACCGGCCCGTCTGGCAGGGCGTTGACGAACTGTTTCACCAGCGGATCTTCGCTGTGGCGCACCTCTTCAGGCGTTCCCTGGGCAGCAATTTTTCCGTTGGCCAGCACGATGACCTGATCCGCGATGTGGAAGGTTTCGTCGAGATCGTGCGACACCACGATGCTGGTCAGCCCCATGGCATCGTTGAGCTGGCGAATGAGCCGGGCTGCGGTGCCCAGGGAAATCGGGTCCAGGCCGGCAAAGGGCTCGTCGTACATGACCAGCTCGGGATCGAGCACGATGGCTCGCGCCAGGGCCACCCGACGCGCCATGCCGCCCGAGAGTTCGCTGGGCATGAGGTCGCGTGCGCCGCGCAAGCCGACAGCATTGAGTTTCATGAGCACGATGTCGCGCACCAGAGACGGCGGCAACTTCGTATGTTCAAGCAAGGGAAAGGCCACGTTGTCGAACACGCTCATGTCGGTGAACAAGGCACCGAACTGGAACAGCATGCCCATACGGCGCCGCGCCGCGTACAAGGCCTTGGGGTTCATGACGGTCACGTCCTGACCGTCGAACAGCGTTTCGCCCTTCTGTGCGCGGATCTGCCCGCCGATGAGCTTGAGCACTGTGGTCTTGCCGCCGCCCGACGCGCCCATGAGCGCCGTGACCTTGCCACGCGGCACAGTCAGCGAGATGTCGTCGAGAATGGCGCGCTTGCCGTAACCAAATGTCAGGTGGCGCAGTTCGACCAGAGGGGTGGTGGAGTCGGTGGGCATCAAACAAAAACCGGGCAGTTCAAGGCCCGGTTTTTGGATGATACGGGATTCAGATCAGCGAGGCAGGTCAGAGAACCCCATCAGGTATTCGTCGACGGAGCGGGCCGCCTGCCGGCCCTCGCGGATGGCCCACACCACCAGGCTCTGCCCGCGTCGCATGTCGCCAGCCGCAAACACCCTGGGGACATTGGTGGCATAGCCGCCAGTGAAATCCGTGCTGGCCTTGGCGTTGCCACGCGCGTCCTTGTCGACACCGAAGCCATCGAGGATGCTGGCCACCGGGTTCACAAAGCCCATCGCGAGCAGCACCAGGTCGGCAGGGTAGGTCTTCTCAGTGCCCGCGATCTCCACCAGCTTGCCGTCCTTCATTTCCACATGCACGGTCTGCAAACCCGTGACCTTGCCCTTTTCACCCAGGAACGCCTTGGTGGAGATGGCGAATTCGCGCACACAGCCTTCTTCATGGCTGGAGCTGGTGCGCAGCTTGAGCGGCCAGTAGGGCCACACCAGGGGCTTGTTCTCCTCTTCCGGCGGCTGGGGCATCACTTCGAACTGCGTCACGCTGGCGGCGCCGTGGCGGTTGCTGGTGCCCACGCAGTCGCTGCCGGTGTCACCGCCGCCGATCACGATGACGTGTTTGCCGTCTGCGCGCAACTGGCCCTTGAGCTTGTCGCCTGCATTGACCTTGTTCTGCTGCGGCAGGAATTCCATGGCGAAATGGATGCCGTCCAGATCGCGGCCAGGCACAGGCAGGTCGCGGCTTTGCTCCGCGCCACCGGTCAGGAGCACGGCGTCGAAATCCTTCTGCAGCTGTTCGGGCGTGATGGTTTCCTTGGCCCAGTTCGTCACCTTGCTGCCCTTGGGCAGGCTGCCCACCATCACCCCGGTGCGAAACACCACGCCCTCAGCCTCCATCTGCGCCACGCGCCGGTCGATGTGGCTTTTCTCCATCTTGAAGTCGGGAATGCCGTAGCGCAGCAGACCGCCAACACGGTCGTTCTTCTCGAACAGCGTCACATCGTGACCGGCGCGCGCGAGTTGCTGGGCCGCAGCCATGCCGGCCGGGCCAGAACCCACCACGGCCACTCTCTTGCCAGTCTTGTGGCGCGGAGGCTGGGGCTGCACCCAGCCTTCGGCCCAGGCGCGGTCGATGATGGCGTGCTCAATCGACTTGATGCCCACTGCGTCGTCGTTCACGTTGAGCGTGCACGCCGCTTCGCAAGGCGCAGGGCAGATGCGCCCGGTGAATTCGGGGAAGTTGTTGGTGCTGTGAAGCACGGTGATGGCGTTCTTCCAGTCGCCCTGGAACACCAGGTCGTTGAAATCAGGAATGATGTTGTTGACCGGACAGCCGCTGTTGCAGAACGGTGTTCCGCAATCCATGCAGCGCGCCGCCTGCACCTTGGACTGAGCCTCGTCCAGGCCGACGACGAATTCCTTGTAGTGTTTCAGGCGCTCCGGCACAGGCTTGTAGCCCTCTTCCAGACGCTCGAATTCCATGAAGCCAGTGACTTTTCCCATGATGCGTGTCTTTCGTTTGCGCTCGATGCGGCGAGCTTATTTGGCAGAGGCCAGGGCCTTCTTCGCCGAGCCCTGGGCCTTGGTGGTGGCCACGGCAGCGGTCTTGCGGGCGTTGATTTCACCCAGCGCGCGCTTGTATTCGTTGGGGAACACCTTCACGAAGCGCCCGCGTGACTGCGCCCAGGTGTCGAGCAGTTCGCGCGCACGTTTGCTGCCGGTCCAGCGGTTGTGCTCTTCCAGCAACTTCTTCAGCTGCGCTTCGTCGCTCTGGTCGCGGTGCCAGATGGCGCGGTCCATGCCGGCTTCCTGCTCTGCCGCAGGCAGCACCCTCTCCAGGCTGACCATGGCGGTGTTGCAGCGGCGGGCGAAGTCGCCGTCCTCATCGAACACATAGGCCACGCCGCCGCTCATGCCCGCGGCAAAGTTGCGTCCCGTCTTGCCCAGCACCACGACTGTGCCACCCGTCATGTACTCACACCCGTGGTCTCCCGTGCCCTCCACCACGGCGGTGGCGCCCGAGAGACGCACGGCAAAGCGCTCGCCAGCCACGCCACTGAAGAAGGCTTCGCCTGTCGTGGCGCCGTACATCACGGTGTTGCCCACGATGATGTTGCGCGCCGCTTCGCCGCGGAAGTCGATGCTGGGACGCACCACCACTCGGCCACCAGAGAGCCCCTTGCCGGTGTAGTCGTTGGCATCGCCAATGAGGTAGAGCGTGATGCCGCGCGTGAGGAAGGCGCCGAACGACTGGCCTCCCGTGCCTTCGAGCTGGATGCGGATGGAGTCGTCCGGCAGACCTTCCGGATGCACCTGGGTCACCGCGCCCGAGAGCATCGCACCCACTGAACGGTTGACGTTACGCGCCACCTCGATGAACTGCACCCGCTCGCCCTTGTCAATGGCCGCGCGCGATTTTTCGATCAGCACCACATCCAGCGCCTTGTGCAGGCCGTGCTCCTGGTTCTGCGTGTGCAGGCGCGGCACGTCGGCAGGCACGCTGGGCAGCGCCAGCAAGCGGCTGAAATCCAGACCCTTGGCCTTCCAGTGCTCGATGCCCTGTTTCATGTCCAGCAGGTCGGCACGGCCGATGAGGTCGTCGAACTTGCGGATGCCCAGCTGAGCCATGATCTGGCGCACCTCTTCAGCGACGAAGAAGAAATAGTTGACCACGTGCTCGGGCTTGCCGCTGAATTTCTTGCGCAGCACCGGGTCCTGCGTGGCCACGCCCACCGGGCAGGTGTTGAGGTGGCACTTGCGCATCATGATGCAGCCCTCGACCACCAGCGGTGCGGTGGCGAAGCCGAACTCGTCGGCGCCGAGCAGCGCGCCGATGGCGACGTCGCGGCCGGTCTTCATCTGGCCGTCGGCCTGCACACGGATGCGGCTGCGCAGGCGGTTGAGCACCAGCGTCTGCTGCGTCTCGGCCAGTCCGATTTCCCACGGACTGCCGGCGTGCTTGATCGAGGACCAGGGCGAGGCTCCGGTACCTCCATCGTGGCCAGCGATCACCACATGGTCGGCTTTGCACTTGGCCACACCGGCGGCGATGGTGCCCACGCCGATCTCGGACACCAGCTTGACGCTGATGCTGGAGTGCGGCGCCACGTTCTTCAGATCGTGGATGAGCTGGGCCAGGTCTTCGATGGAGTAGATGTCGTGGTGCGGCGGCGGTGAAATGAGGCCCACGCCCGGCACGCTGTGGCGCAGTTTGCCGATGTAGTCGCTCACCTTGCCGCCAGGAAGCTGGCCACCCTCGCCCGGCTTGGCGCCCTGCGCCATCTTGATCTGAATCTGGTCGGCGCTGTTGAGATACTCGGCCGTGACGCCGAAGCGCCCGGACGCGACCTGCTTGATCTTCGAGCGCATGGAGTCGCCGGCCTGCAGTTCGTAGTCCACCTCGAAGGTGTCCTTGCCCAGCAGATCGGACATGGTCTGGCCCTGTTTGATCGGGATGCCCTTGAGCTCGTTGCGGTAGCGAAGCGCGTCTTCGCCGCCTTCGCCGGTGTTGCTCTTGCCGCCGATGCGGTTCATGGCCACGGCCAGCGTGGCGTGCGCCTCGGTGGAGATGGAGCCGAGCGACATGGCGCCCGTGGCGAAACGCTTGACGATCTCGCTGGCGGGCTCGACCTCGTCAATGGAGACGGCCGCGGCTGGATCGATCTTGAACTCGAACAGGCCGCGCAGCGTCATGTGGCGGCGGCTCTGGTCGTTGATGAGCTGGGCGTATTCCTTGTAGGTGTTCCAGTTGTTGGCCCGTGTGCTGTGCTGCAGCTTGGCAATGGCGTCGGGCGTCCACATGTGTTCTTCCCCGCGCGTGCGCCAGGCGTATTCACCTCCCGCATCGAGCATGGTGGCAAGCACCGGGTCGTCGCCAAAGGCCGCCTTGTGCATGCGGATGGCCTCTTCGGCGATCTCGAACACACCGATGCCGCCCACGCGGCTGGCGGTTCCACTGAAGTACTTGTTCACCACGTCGCTGTTGAGACCGATGGCCTCGAACAACTGCGCACCGCAATAGGACATGTAGGTCGACACGCCCATCTTGGACATGATCTTGGACAGGCCCTTGCCGATCGCCTTGACGTATTGATAGATCGCCTTGTCGGCGTTCAGGTCACCCGGAAGGTCCTTGTGGATGGCCGCCAGCGTCTCCATGGCCAGGTAGGGATGCACGGCTTCGGCGCCATAGCCCGCGAGCACGGCGAAGTGGTGCACCTCGCGTGCGGTGCCGGTCTCCACGACCAGTCCGGCGGTGGTGCGAAGGCCCTCGCGCACCAGGTGCTGGTGAATGGCGGAGAGCGCCAGCAATGCAGGGATGGCAATGCGCGTGGCGCTCACGTTGCGGTCGCTGATGATCAGGATGTTCTTGTGGCCCTTGATCGCATCCACGGCGGCCGCGCACAACGAGGCGAGCTTGGCTTCCACACCCTGGCGGCCCCAGGCGACCGGGTAGGTGATGTCCAGCGTGTGGCTGCGGAACTTGCCCTGCGTGACGGCTTCGATGTCGCGCAACTTGGCCATGTCCGCCACGTCGAGCACCGGCTGGCTGACCTCAAGCCGCATCGGCGGGTTGACCTGGTTGATGTCCAGCAGGTTGGGCTTGGGACCGATGAACGACACCAGCGACATCACGATCGCTTCGCGAATCGGGTCGATCGGCGGGTTCGTCACCTGTGCGAACAACTGCTTGAAGTAGTTGTAGAGCGGCTTGTTCTTGTCGGAGAGCACCGCCAGCGGACTGTCGTTGCCCATGGAGCCGATGCCCTCTTCGCCGTTGGCGGCCATCGGACTCATCAGGAATTTGATGTCTTCCTGCGTATAGCCGAAGGCCTGCTGGCGGTCGAGCAACTCAGGGCTGACGCTTTCGATGCCCAACGCCTGTGGCTCGGTGGCGCTGATGCGCTGCTCCTGGGCCGACTCGCCTGCCACGGGTGTGTCCACATCGTCCAGGCGGATGCGCAGGTTGTCGATCCACTGCTTGTAAGGCTTGCCGTTGGCGAGGTTGGCTTTGAGCTCCTCGTCGTCAATCATGCGGCCCTGCTCCAGGTCAATCAGGAACATCTTGCCGGGCTGCAGGCGCCACTTGCGCACAATCTTGTTCTCGGGCACGGGCAGTACGCCAGACTCCGAACCCATGATCACGAAATCGTCGTCGGTGATGCAGTAGCGCGAGGGACGCAGGCCATTGCGGTCCAGCGTAGCGCCGATCTGGCGGCCGTCGGTGAACACGATGGACGCGGGTCCATCCCAGGGCTCCATCATGGCGGCGTGGTACTCGTAAAAGGCCTTGCGGCGCTCGTCCATGGTGGTGTGCTGCTCCCAGGGCTCGGGGATCATCATCATCACGGCCTGCGCCAGCGGGTAACCCGCCATGGTGAGCAGTTCGAGGCAGTTGTCGAAAGTGGCGGTATCGGATTGACTGGCAAAGCTGATCGGGTAGAGCTTTTGCAGATCGGCACCCAGCACCGGCGACGACATCACGCCCTCGCGCGCCTTCATCCAGTTGTAGTTGCCCTTGACGGTGTTGATCTCGCCGTTGTGCGCCACATACCGGTAAGGATGGGCCAGCGGCCACTCGGGGAAAGTGTTGGTGGAAAATCGCTGGTGCACCAGCCCAAGTGCCGAGACACAGCGCTCATCGTCCAGATCGAGGAAGTAGGTGCCAACTTGGTCGGCCAGCAGCAGTCCCTTGTAGACCACCGTGCGGCTGCTCATGCTGACCACGTAGTATTCCTTGCTGTGGGTCAGTTGCAGGCGCTGGATGGCGGCGCTCGCGGTCTTGCGAATCACATAGAGCTTGCGTTCCAGCGCGTCCTGCACGATGACGTCGTTCCCGCGGCCGATGAAAACCTGGCGGATCACAGGCTCCTTCTCGCGCACGGTGGGCGACATGGGCATGTCCTTGTTCACCGGCACGTCGCGCCAGCCCAGCAGCACCTGACCCTCGGCCGCCACCGCACGCTCCATCTCCTGCTCGCACGCCAGGCGGCTGGCGTGTTCCTTGGGCATGAAAATCATGCCCACGCCGTA
Source organism: Hydrogenophaga sp. (assembly GCF_050250835.1). Classification (GTDB taxonomy): domain Bacteria; phylum Pseudomonadota; class Gammaproteobacteria; order Burkholderiales; family Burkholderiaceae_C; genus Hydrogenophaga. The sequence goes on from NZ_JBFWNX010000001.1 coordinate 454,424, forward strand.
CTCGCCTGCCGGCGGCAGCGAAACACCCTGGGCCGCCATCTCCGCCCGGTACAGGGCGTCGGGCAACTGAATCAACAAGCCAGCGCCGTCGCCCATGAGCTTGTCCGCACCCACCGCACCCCGGTGATCGAGGTTCTCCAGGATCTTCAGACCCTGCTTCACGATCGCATGGCTTTTTTCGCCCTTGATGTGAGCCACGAAGCCCACACCGCACGCGTCGTGCTCGTTGGCCGGGTCGTACAGGCCATGTTGCTGGAGATGCTGCTGCTCGGCTGCCGTGTTCATGGCGCTTCCTTTTCGGTTCGTGGGCATGGGTGCGAAAAACGACTGGAAAGCATATTGCATTGCAACAACAATGCCAAGCATATTAAATGGGGTCAGATTCTAATTTCACGCGCCGTTTGAAGCGCCAGATTTAAATGGGGACAGATTGGTCAACCAAGGAATGCTGCCACTGCTTGCTCGCGTGTTCAACCGGCCGAGCCTGGGCTGGATGCAGGCCGCCCTCTCGGCGCAGGCGCAATCCGTCGGGGGGTCCTCTTTTGCAACTCGGCCATGAAATCCGCGTCTCCCAGCGCCCACCCGTGCAAAGTGGCGTCGGTGATGGCTCGTTGTGAGGGCGCATCCAGCCCGGCGCGCACCATTTCGGTGTAGGCGGCCTCACGCGCAAACGGCGTGTTGCCCAGCGCCCAGTACATGGGATGCGGCGTGACGCGCTTGTCCTGTGCCTGCCCGGTGAAATGACGGTGACTGGACCACAGGTACTGCTTCGGCTCAACGACCATGCCCGCGCGAATCGGGTTGAGGTCGAGGTAAGCCATGCAGGCCAACAAATAGCGCTCGGTCTGGATCAGGGTGGATTTGTAGCGCCCTTCCCACAACGTGCCAGTGCGGTGGTGCCGGTCATTGAAGTAGCGAACATAGTTTCGCCCCACAGCCTGCATCATCAGCGGCACACCTTCTGCGCTCTCGGGCGTGAGCAGCAGATGAAAATGGTTGTCCATCAAAACGTAGGCGTTGATGGCGACATGATGCTTGCGGGCGTTGTCGCTGAGCGAATCCAGCAACGCTTCGCGATCGGCGTCGTCGGCGACGATGGGCTGGCGATTGTTGCCGCGCTGGATCACATGATGTGGATAGCCGGGTACGGTGAGGCGGGGCAGTCGGGCCATGACAAAGCAGGGTTAAATTGGATTCTGACCCCAATTACACATCAAGCACGTCGGTTCCAGACGGCCTGGAGGCGATTGGCGAGCAGCATGCCGAGAACGGACGAGGCGCCGGTGACGACCCAGGTCCATTGCCAGCCCCCGACCTGGGTGGCCACCCAGGCCACCACCGGTGGACCGAGGAACTGCCCGAGGGCTGAGAATTGCTGCATCCATCCCACGGTGGTGGACACGGTGTCACGGTCGGGTGCCAGGCTCACGGACAGGCCAAACAAGGTGCCCGGAATGAGTCCGCCCACACCAGAAAACACCAGCACAGCCAAGTACTGCCAAGCGGGGTGGCCCTGCGCGCCGAACGCCACCAGGGCACCCAGTCCCATGGACAGGTAGGCGAGCGTGAGCACGGTGCCGGGACGGGCGCCCCGGGCCAGCCACCTACCCGCACCGATATTGCCCGCCATGTTGATGCCAGCGGCCAGCGCGGTGAGGACTCCCACCACGCCGCCCGCATAACCTGCCTGCTGGTAGATGGTGGGCAGGAAGCCCACGACGGCAAGCCATTGCCCCGAATAGAGGAAGAAGGCCAGCGCCATGAGCCAGGGGCCCGGCGCACGAAGGGTGCGGGCGAGCCTGGGCCCCAGCGCGTTGGCAGCGGGCACCTGCATGGTTCGCACATCGCGCGGCACCCAGGCGGTCAGTGCACTGGCTGCAGCCAGTGACAAAAGCGCCAGACACCACCATGCGCCGCGCCAGCCCACCGCGCCCAGCAGTGGCACACCAAGGAGCAGCGCCAGGGCTGTGCCCAGCGGCATATAGGCACCCCACCAACCCAATGCGCGCGAAAGTGTCGGCCCTTGTTCCACGTGCTGGCGCAGCAGGCCCGGCGCGGGCAGCACCGCGAGCAGAAAGCCCATGCCTTCCAGCACGCGCGTGGCCAGCAGGGTCTGGACGTCGGGAGAGAGCGCCCCCAGCGCACTGCCCATGGCCAGCAGCACCAGGCCGGCGACCATGACCCGCCGAGGGCCCAGCCGGTCGGCCATGAGCCCCACCAGCAGGCCCAGCGTCATGCCGGCGAGTTGCACCAGCGAGAGCAGGAATCCGGCTTGCACCAGGCTCATGCCCAAGGCCTCGCGGAGCACGGGAATGGCCACCGGCAACTTGCCAACGTGCAAGGCGCAGCTCACACCAACCAGCACCACCAGCGCGGCCAGACGCCGCGGGTCGCTGGGGCGAGCGTTCACGGGAACAACACGGCGCCAAGCAGCCGCTCGTGTTCCCGGATGGCAAAGCGGTCGGTCATGCCAGCGATGTAGTCGGCCACGGCGCGCGCCTGGTGCTGGCGCTGGCCGTGTGCCTCGGGCATCTCGGAAGGCGTCTCCATGTAGCGCTCGAACAGGTCGGTCACCACCTGGCGCGCGCGGTCGGTGGTCTCCATGACCTGCGGATGGCGATAGAGGTTGCGCAGCAGGAAGGTCTTGAGTTGCTGGGTCCGCTCACGCATGCCGTCTGAAAAGGCCACGAGTGTGGGACCAGCACGCACGGCTTCGACGTCGTTCACGCCCGTGGCGACCATGCGCTCACGCGTGGTGTCGATCACGTCGTACACCTGATCGCTGAGCATCAGGCGGATTGCCTCAAACAGCAGCCGACGTCCGCCAAGCAGTGGATGGTTCGCCAGCGCTCTCTGACGGTAGTGCTCGAACAACTCGACTTCGGCCAGTTGCTCCATCGAGAGCAGTCCTGAGCGCACGCCATCGTCGATGTCGTGCGCGTTGTAGGCAATCTCGTCGGCCAGGTTGCACAACTGCGCTTCCAGCGAGGGCGAGCCGCCGTGCAGGAAGCGCCAGGCCACACCGCCGGGTTCCTGCTGCTCCAGGCGCAAGGCGTTGGCCCGCGAACAATGCTTGAGGACGCCCTCACGTGTTTCAAAGCAGAGATTGAGACCATCGAACGCCGGATACCGCTCCTCCAGTTCGTCCACCACGCGCAAGCTCTGCAAGTTGTGCTCGAAACCCCAGCCGTCACCTGCGTCCGAGGCCTCCTGCGTGGACCGTTGGCGCAGACAGGCATTGAGTGCGTCCTGACCCGCATGGCCAAATGGCGTGTGGCCCAGATCGTGTGCCAGCGCGATGGCCTCGACCAAGTCCTCGTTGAGATGCAGCGAGCGCGCGATGCTGCGTCCGAGCTGCGCCACTTCGAGCGAATGCGTGAGGCGGGTGCGGAACAGGTCGCCCTCGTGGTTGAGGAACACCTGGGTCTTGTAGACCAGGCGGCGAAATGCGGTGGAGTGGATCACCCGATCGCGATCGCGCTGGTACGCGGTGCGGGTCGGTGCTTCGGGCTCCGGAAAACGCCGACCGCGGCTGCGAGCCGGGTCGCTGGCGCAGGGCGCCAGGCCCCAGGCTGGATCGACGCCCGTTCCGGTCATGGAAGCCGAACGCTCGTGTTGATCACCCGGGCGACCAGGTCATCTGGGGCCGATTGCACCCGGGCGTGGCCCGGTCGGTCGATCACCACAAATTTGATCTCCCCCGCCTCAGCCTTCTTGTCCACGCGCATCAGGGCCAGGTAGCGGCCCACATTGTCTTTCGCGTCCAGCACGGGCGCCTCCGTGGGCAAGCCCGCCCGTCGCACCAGGGCGGTCAGCCGTTCGACGAATGCCTGGTCCACCAGTCCCAGCGCGGCAGACAGACGGGCCGCCATCACCATGCCGCATCCGACCGCCTCACCGTGCAGCCACTGCCCATAGCCCATGCCGGCCTCGATGGCATGTCCAAACGTGTGGCCAAAGTTGAGGATGGCGCGCAGCCCACCTTCGCGTTCGTCCTGCCCCACCACCCAGGCCTTGATCTCGCAACTGCGACGCACTGCATGCCCGAGCGCTTCTGGATCGCGGGCCACCAGCGCGTCCATCCGGGATTCGATCCAGTCGTAGAACGCCATGTCGGCAATGGGGCCGTACTTGATGACCTCGGCCAACCCCGCGCTGAGCTCGCGTGGGGGCAGCGTCTTGAGGGTGTCAAGATCGCACACCACACGCTGCGGCTGGTAGAACGCACCGATCATGTTCTTACCCAGCGGATGGTTGATGGCGGTCTTGCCACCCACCGAGGAGTCCACCTGCGCCAGCAAGGTGGTGGGCACCTGCACGAACGGCACGCCGCGCATGTAGCTGGCGGCCGCAAAGCCGGTCATGTCGCCCACCACACCGCCGCCCAGCGCAAACATCACCGTCTTGCGGTCGCAACCATGCGTCAGAAGGGCATCAAAGATGAGGTTGAGCGTCTCCCAGGTTTTGTGAGACTCGCCGTCGGGCAGGCTCACCAGATGAATCCGCGGGTAGTGGGACTCCAGTGCGCGCGTCAGTCGATCGGCGTAGAGCGGGGCCACGGTATCGTTGGTCACGATCAGGGCACTGGTGGCCACAGGCAGGTGCGCGTAGGTGGCAGGGGCATCCAGCAGCCCAGGGCCGATGGCAATGCTGTAACTGCGATCACCCAGGTCGATATGAACCTGCCCGAGGCTGGAGTCCGGAGTCTGAGAAGTCATGGCCCCAAGTTTATGCCGTGCGCACGGCACGGCACGGCCCGGGACGGTGTCAGCGTCCGGCAGGGTCTGAGTTCCCGGCCCGCTCGGGTGGCGTCATGCCGGACAGTTCTAGCTGCATCACGATCATGTTGACCAGCGTGGCCACAGAAGGGCGCCCGGTCTCGATCACGAAATGCGCGGTCTGGCGGTAAAGCGGATCACGCGCCTCGAACAGATCACGCAGGCGTTGCAGGGGATCTTCCACTTGCAGCAATGGCCGGTTTCGGTCGTGCCGCAGGCGGCGAAACACTTCCTCGGGAATGGAGCGCAGATAGACCACGGTACCGCGCTCATGCAAATGCGCACGATTGGCAGGGCGCAGCACCGAGCCACCGCCCGTGGACACGACCGACACGGGACCCTGAGTCAGTTCGTCAAGGACGGACTCCTCCAGGTCCCGAAAACGCGCCTCCCCTTCTCGCTCGAAATACTCCCGGATCGAACAACCCAGGCGCTCTTCGATCACGTGATCAGAGTCGAAGAAAGGGAGCGAAAGGCGACGGGCGAGTTGCCGCCCGATGGTGGACTTGCCCGAACCCGGGAGGCCCACCAGGAAACACGATGGAACGACGCTCAATTGATGGCCGAGCGCCCCAGTACGCGTGGCGTGATGAAGATCAGCAACTCGGATTTGTTCGCGATTCGCTCGCGCGACTTGAACAGGTTGCCCACGGCAGGCAGGTCACCCAGCAGCGGCACTTTGTTCACCTGGTCGCGTTCGGTCTGTTCAAAGATGCCACCAATCACGACCGTGCCGCCGTTCTCCACCAGCACCTGCGTCTGCACGTGCTTGGTGTTGATGGCGATGCCATCGGGCGTTGACTCGCCACGGCTGTCCTTGTTGATGTCCAGGTCCAGAATGATGTTGCCCTCGGGGGTGATCTGCGGCGTGACCTCGAGCTTCAGGTTGGCCTTGCGGAAAGCAATTGCGGTGGCACCGCTGGAGGTGGCGGTCTGGTAGGGAAATTCGGTACCCTGCTCGATCAGCGCCTTGACCTGATCAGCCGTCACCACACGCGGGCTGGAAACAATGCGCCCCTTGCCATCGGATTCCAGTGCAGAGATCTCCAGGCTCAGGAAACGCGAGGCGTTCGGGCTGAACAATGACAAGGCATAGGACGCCGCCAACGCATTGCCGGGGTTGGCCGGCAGGCTGACGAAAGGCTGTGACGTCAGGGTCGGACCGGTCGAGACAGCGCCGTAGGTGGAACCGAAGTTGCCTTGAACCTGATTGCCATTGACCGAGCCCACGTTGAAGCCTCGCACGCCGCCACCCAGGCGCACACCGAGCGATTTGCCAAAACTGTCGTCGGCTTCAACGATGCGCGCTTCGATCATCACCTGGCGGATGGGAATGTCCAGCTTGGCGATCAACTCCTGCACCTGCTGCAGGCGCGAGGGGATGTCGGTCACGAAAAGCTGGTTGGTGCGCGGTTCTGAAATCACGCTGCCCCGATCGGACAGGATGCGCGCATTGGAAGCGCTGCCACCTGCGGAACCCGAACCCGTCGAGACGAGTTGCGTGGCGATATCGGCGGCCTTGGCATAGTTCATCTGGAAGCCCTGCGTGCGCAGCGTCTCCAGGCTTTCAATGGATGCCTTGGACTCCAGTTCCTGTTTCTCACGCGCGGCAATCTCATCCTTGGGTGCGATCCACAGCACGTTGCCCGACTTGCGCATGCCCAGTCCCTTGGCCTGCAGAATGATGTCCAGCGCCTGGTCCCAGGGCACATCCTTCAGGCGCAGGGTGACCGCACCCGTGACGGAATCGGAGGTGACCACGTTGAAGTTGGTGAAATCGGCGATGACCTGCAGCAGCGTGCGAACTTCGATGTTCTGGAAGTTCAGCGAGAGCTTCTCGCCGCTGTACCCAGGGCCCTGCGTGAGCTTGGAAGAGTCGATCTTCTGCTCGCGCACTTCCAGCACGAACTGGTTGTCGCTCTGATACGCCGAATGCTCCCAGTTGCCGGTGGGGGACACCACCATGCGCACCCGGTCACCGGTCTGCGTGGTCGTCACGCTCTGCACAGGCGTGCCAAAGTCGCTCACGTCCAGGCGACGGCGCAGGCCCTCGGGCAGTGAGGTCTTGAGGAACTCCACCACCAGGTTCTGGCCCTGCTGGCGAATGTCGACGCCCACCTGGTTGTTTGCCAGATCCACCACCACCCGGCCAGCGTTGCCCACACCACGGCGGAAATCAATGTCGCGCAAGGCGGTGACGTCGCGGTTGCGGTTCTCCGCAAATGCCGCTGTTGGTGCGGTGGCTGCTGTCACCGGCTGCGCGCGGTCCAGCACCACGAGCAAGGTCTTGCCATCGACACGTGTCTGGTAAGAAGCCGACTGCTTGAGGTTGACGACCACACGGGTCCGGTCGCCTGCCTGCACCACATTGACCGAACGGATGTTGCCTTCGTTGACTTCAATGGCGTTGCGCCCGACCGAATTGGCCACGCCCGGGAAGTCCAGGGCAATGCGCGCCGGCGCCTGAATGGTGAAGCCCGTAGGTACCGCCGCCAGGGGCTCGGTGGTGGTGATGCGAACCACCTCGACGCCACCTTGAACCCCGCCCGTGATGGATTGAATGGCGTTCTGGGCGTGTGCCCAGAAACTCGACAGTGTCATGCACGCGAATACCGCACCCCTGAGCACCCCCCGCTCCACGGCTGAGAATCCGGTCGCCTTGTTTGGCTTGTTCATTTAGTGACATCCTCTTGTAGCTGCAGCGCCGCTGGGCGCTCGGTCCATTCGCCTGATGAATCCTGCACGATCTCGCGCAACACCACTTCGGTCTCGCTGATCTTGGTCACGCGCCCGTAGTTCTGCCCCAGGTAATTGCCGGGACGAACCTGGTACAGCAGCCGGTCCACTTTCACGAGAGCGACCAGTTGTCCGTCCCGGTTCAAGCTGCCCACCATCGTCATGATGTCCAGCGGATAGGCTTCGAGCGGTTGCTTGCGGCGAGCGAGCTCAGGCTCGATCAACGCGGCATTGGCCACGGGAACCGACTGGCTGCCGCGCAACACGCTGGCCAGCTTCTCGCTGCTAAACGGAGGCGTCAGGCGTTCACCTTCGTAGGCTTGCGGCACGAATTTGGTGGGCTCGGGAATCGGCTGAACTGAAGGCTTGATCGAATTGCGCTCGGTCTGCATCCACGCCTGCAGCTCGTCCTGGCTGGACGACGTGCACGCCGTCAGGCTCATTGCCAGCGCCAGGAACGTGCCCGGCTTCAACCATCGGGTCTGCATCACTTCTTGGCTCCCTGGGCTGCTTTTTGCTGCAGCGCGACTTCTTCCTGATCCAGGTAACGGAACGTCTTGGCCGTGCAATCCATGGTCAGCACGCCATCTCGATCCTTGACCGGCGTGAGGGTCAGGTTGTTCAGTGTCACGATGCGCGAGAGGTTGGCTATGTCAGCAGCGAACAGCCCGATGTCGTGGTACGAGCCGGTCACGCGCACCGCGATGGGCAACTCGGCGTAATACTCCTTCACGCTCACCTGTCCCGGCCGGAACAATTCAAACTGAAGGCTACGGCCGAGGCCCGCCTGGTTGATGTCGGAGAGCAGCGCATCCATCTCGGCCTTGCTGGGCAACTGCTTTTCCAGTTGCGTCACGTATTGCTGCACCTGTTCAAGCTGCTTTTTGAGCGCGTCAAGGTTCACCGCCTGAACGAGTTTCTTGCGGTAGTCCTCTCGCAGCGTGACTTCGCGGGCCTTCTCCGCAATGAGTTCTTCGTCGGAAGTCTTCAGCCACGCGAACCAGAGGCCGGCGATCACAGCTGCGCACACCGCGACGAACAGCAGGTTGCGCGGCAGTGCGGGCCACTGTGACGGGTCGTTCGGATCAAGACCGCTGAACTGGGCCTTGAGCTTGTCCTGGATTCCCTTGAAATCCACGTTGATGCTGGGCGATTTGGCCATGGTGCGTGGGTCCCCGGATCAGACTTTGCCGGCTGCAGCAGGCGCCGCGGGGGCGGCACCCGGCGCTGCAGGCGCGGCGGCAGAGGGGCGCTTGAGCGAGACGCGGATGGAGAAATTCGACACCCGGCGCACCTCGCGATTGGGTCCGGCCACATTGGCCGCGACAATTTCAACCAGATCGGGGCGCACCAGCCAGGTGCTGCTGTTCGAGAGGTTGCGCAACAACTCCGAGACACGCTCCTGCGACTGGGCCACGCCCACCAACAGCACGTTCTGGTTTTCCTGGCGCATGCTGTTGAGATAGATGCCGTCCGGCAATTGAGCAACCAGTTCGTCGAGCAGGTGCACCGGCAGATTCCGGTCACCCTGGAGGTTCTCCACCGCCGTCTGCCGTGCGCGAAGGGAGGCAATCTCGCGCTGCAGGCTGGCGATGTCCTTGATCTCTGCTTCGAGCTTTTTGATCTCGGCCTGCAAAAATTCGTTGCGCCCTTGCTGCGAGGCTATCTGCCCCTGGTACCAAGTGAAGATCGCTCCACAGATGACGCCACCCAAAAGGGCGGAGAGACCCAGCTGGGTAAAGAACTGGTCCTTCTGGCGCTTGCGTGCCGCTTCGCGGTGCGGCAACAGATTGATGAGGATCATTGGTAAAACCTCCGCAGGGCCAGGCCGGTCGAGGTCAGGTAGGACGGCGCTTCCCGGGAAATCTTGCGCGCCTGCACGGACGCGGCCATTTCCATGGCGTCAAACGGATTGATCACCATGCAGGCGAAGGAAGTCTGGTGAGTGACCGCTTCCGTCAAGCCGGGCAGTGCAGCACTGCCACCGGCGAGCAGGATATGGTCCACCTTGTTGTAGGGTGTGCTGGTGAAGAAAAATTGCAACGCGCGGCCGATTTCCTGCGCCATGCTTTCGATGAAGGGGTCGAGCACTGCGGAGCGGTAGTCGTCGGGCAGATCGCCGGAACGTTTCTTGGCCTCCGCCTCGTCAGATGAAAAGCCATACTGGCGCACGATGAGCTGGGTGAGTTGCGCACCACCGAAGGCCTGATCGCGCTCATAGAGCACGTCGTCGTTGCGCATGACTTGCATGCTGGTGGTGAGCGCGCCCACTTCGAACAGGGCCACCAGAGAGTCCACACCCTGGTTGGGCAACGTTTCGATCACGCGGCCCGCCGCCATGCGCGAGGCATAAGACTCCACGTCCATCACCACCGGCTTGAGCCCGGCAGCTTCGGCCAGACCTTGCCGGTCCGACACTTTTTCCTTGCGCGAGGCGGCGATCAGGACCTCCACATCACCGACCGAGTTGGCGCTGGGTCCGATCACGCAGAAGTCCAGACTGACTTCATCCAGCGAGAAGGGGATGTATTGGTTGGCTTCGGACTCCACCTGGGCTTCAAGTTCCTTGTCGGAAAGCCCGCCAGGCAGGATGATTTTTTTGGTGATGACAGCCGATGCGGGCAGCGCCAACGCCACGTGCTTGGTCTTGCTGCCGCTCTTGCGCACCACACGGCGCACTGCCTCAGCCACTTCGTCGAATTTCTCGATGTTGCCATCGGAAATCCAGCCGCGTTCCAGCGGCTCCATGGCGCATCGCTCCAGCACAAGGTCGCCCGCCCGGTTGCGGCCGAGTTCCACCAACTTCACGCTGGACGAACTGACATCGATGCCCAGCAAGGGCGCCGGTTCACGGTTGAATAACGATCCCAATGAGATCAAGGTGACCCCCATTAATGGTGACGACGGGCGGCGCCAGACTTAAGAATTCACTTGAATGCTAGCAGTAAGCCCTTTGTCCAGCAAAGATTTTTTGCCTTTGCGACAAAGTGAAACGTTGTCAAAAGCATACGCATTCGGCACCCTTCGTGAATTGCGTCATGGGCCACTTATCCCGCCAATTCACAACAACTCACAATAAGCCGGACAGGCGCTCGATTGGAGGGCGTCCCGATTTTTATAATCGGCAATACCGCTCTGATCGACCGCATGCCCAAAAACGACACTTCTTCGCCTCGCTCTTCCGATAGGTCAGTATCGACCGGACGCACCGCACTCATCTGGGCTGGTCGCTTGGTGGTGGGTCTGGCCGGACTGGCGGTGGCTGGTGTTGCAGGATTGCTGATGGCGGTTGGCATCGCGCTTGCCGTGGCCTACCCCAACCTGCCCGAGGTGGCCAGTCTCGCCGACTACCGCCCCAAACTGCCGCTGCGGATTCTCTCTGCCGATGGTGAGCTGATCGGCGAATTTGGCGAAGAGCGGCGCAACCTGCTCACCTTCGACCAGATCCCTGCCGTCATGAAGAATGCCGTGCTCGCCATTGAGGACGCTCGCTTCTTCGAGCACAGCGGGGTCGACTACCGAGGGATGGTCCGCGCCGCACTGGCCAACTTGCGCCAGGCCAAGAGCCAGGGCGCCTCCACCATCACCATGCAGGTCGCGCGCAACGTGTACCTGTCGGCGGAGAAAAGCTACACGCGAAAGATCTACGAAGTGCTGCTGACCTTCAAGCTGGAGCACATGCTCACCAAGGAGCAGATTCTGGAGATCTACATGAACCAGATCTTCCTGGGACAACGGGCCTACGGCTTTTCGTCTGCAGCACAGATCTACTTCGGCAAATCGCTCCAGGACGTCACGATCGCGGAAGCCGCCATGCTCGCCGGCCTGCCTCAGGCGCCTTCGGCCTACAACCCGGTTCGCAATCCGAAGCGCGCCCGCGCTCGTCAACTTCACATCATCGACCGCATGGTGGAAAACGGGTTCATCACCACCGCCGAGGCGGAGACGGCGAAGGCAGAGCAGCTCAAGCTGCGGCCGACGGTCAATCCGGATCGCCCGCACACCGAGTTCGTGGCCGAGATGGTGCGCCAGTCCATGGTTGCCCAATACGGCGACGAGGCTTACACGCGTGGGCTGGTGGTGATGACCACCCTCAACACCAAACACCAGCTGGCCGCCTACCGGGCGGTCCGCCAGGGCGTACTGGATTACGAGCGGCGCCAGTTTTACCGGGGGCCGGAGCTGTTCATTGACCTGCCCGCGGACAAGTCGGCACGCGATGACGCCATCGACGAGGCATTGACCGACCGCCCAGACAACGACGATCTGCTGTCGGCCGTGGTGCTGGAGGCCAATCCGCGCCGAGTGCTGGCCGTGCGCCAAGACGGCGAACCCTTCGAGATCACCGGCGAAGGCTTGAAGCCCGCGCAATCCGGTCTTTCGGAGAAGGCCGGCCCCAACATCAAGATCCGGCCGGGTGCAGTGATCCGCGTGGTACAGACCAGCCCCAAGGCCTGGCGCATCACGCAGTTGCCCGAGGTGGAATCGGCGTTTGTGGCGTTGGACCCGCGCAGCGGCAACATCGTGGCGCTGATCGGCGGCTTCGACTTCCAGAAGAGCAAGTTCAACCATGTCACGCAGGCCTGGCGACAACCTGGCTCCAGTTTCAAGCCTTTCATCTACTCCGCCGCGCTGGAAAAAGGCCTGACCCCCATGACGGTGGTCAACGACGCGCCACTCTTCTATTCAGCCGGGGAAACCGGCGGCAAGCCCTGGGAGCCCAAGAACTACGACGGCCAGTTCGAAGGACCGATGTCGGTGCGACGAGCGCTTGCCAAGTCCAAGAACATGGTGTCCATCCGCGTGCTGCAACTGGTGGGCACGCAGAGCGCACAGGAATGGGTGACGCGCTTCGGCTTCGACGCGGACAAACACCCCCCGTATCTGACGATGGCGCTGGGCGCAGGATCGGTCACACCCATGCAGATGGCGCTGGGCTATTCGGTGTTTGCCAACGGCGGCTACCGCATCGCCCCCAACCTCATCACGCGGGTAAGCGACCACAAGGGCAAGGTGTTGTACGCCGCCCAGCCCACCCCGTTGGCAGACGAACAGCGCGTGATCGACGCTCGCAACGCTTTTGTCATGAACAGCCTGCTGCAGGAAATCACGCGTTCGGGCACGGCAGCGCGGGCACAGGCCACGCTCAAGCGGACCGATCTTTTTGGCAAGACGGGCACCACCAACGACGCGGTGGATGCGTGGTTTGTCGGCTACCAGCCTTCGCTCGTGGCGGCGGCCTGGGTGGGCTATGACACTCCGCGCAACCTGGGCAGCCGCGAAACGGGCGGCGGGTTGAGTCTGCCCATCTGGATTTCCTTCATGTCCGAGGCGCTGAAGGGCGTGGATGTGGCCACCTACACGCCGCCGTCCGGTGTCATCAACGTGGGTGGCGAGTGGTACTACGAGGAGTTTGGGCCCGGACGGGGGGTGCATGGGCTGGGCCTGCAAGACCCGTGGCCTGGCGCACCAGCACCGCCCATGGAGTACGACCCCAACACCAACGAGCCCATCAAGCCCCCCGTGGAGAATGCGGACCGGCGCAGCATCCTCGATCTGTTCAGGAACTGAAGCGCAGCGGCAAGCCTGCCTGTTCGGAAGCGAAGCGGCTGAGCAGTTCGAAGAACTCCCCCTGTTGCTTGGTGTCCATCCAGTTTTCACCGTCGTGCTTGAAGTGGAATCCACCGGCACGGGCCGCCATCCATACCTCGTGAAGCGGTTTTTGCAGGTTGATGATGATCTGGCTGTGATTGGAAAAAGTCACGGTGATCATGCCGCCCACCCGCTGGTTGTCGAGGTCGGCATCGGTCGCGTCGTTGATGCGGTCGCAGGCCAATTCAATGGACCGAAGCAGCGCTTCGGCCTGGTCCTGGTACTCGGTGTCGGTCATTACAATGCCTGGATGTCTGAGTTGAAAAGCATTCTAGGCCGTGGTGCGGCCCCCTCGCGCCGCATGGCCATGGCGGCGTTGTGTCTGGTCGCCACGATGGGCATGTCGGCCTGCGGCCAGAAGGGTCCGCTCTATCTCCCGGCACCCGACAACTCTGGAAAAGACAAACCTGCCAGCACGCCCGCTCCAGCGGCGCCTCGCTGACGCCAACACGCTGCCCGCATGACCACCACCTCCGGCCTGCCGACCTCGGCACTGCCTACTTGCTTCGCGTACCAGAACCACCAGTTGATGGTCGAGGGTGTTTCCCTCGAGCGGCTGGCGCGCGAGCATGGCACGCCTCTGTTCGTCTACAGCCAGGCGGCCATGCTGACTGCGCTCGCCGCATACCAGCGAGGGCTCGCAGGACGCAGGCATCTGATCTGCTACGCCATGAAAGCCAATTCGTCCCTGGCGATCCTGCAGACCCTGGTGCGGGCAGGCTGCGGGCTGGACATCGTCTCGGGCGGCGAACTCGAACGCGCCATGGCCGCAGGTGCCGATCCTGCCCGCGTGATCTTCTCCGGCGTGGGCAAGACGCGGGCGGAAATGCGGCAGGCACTGCGCCTGGGCATCGGCTGCTTCAATGTAGAGAGTCGCGCTGAGCTCGACGTGCTTGATGAAGTGGCGCGCGACATGGGTCTGCGCGCGCCGGTGAGCGTGCGTGTGAACCCCAACGTGGACGCGAAAACGCACCCCTACATTTCCACTGGCCTCAAAGGCAACAAGTTCGGCATCGCGCACGAAGACGTGATCGCCACCTACCGCCATGCGGCGGATTGCGCCGGCCTGCGTGTCGTGGGAATCGACTGTCACATTGGCTCGCAGATCACGCAGTCGGGCCCCTACCTGGACGCCATGGACCGAATCCTGGACCTGGTGCAAGGCATCGAGGCCGAAGGCATCGCCATCGAGCACATCGACTTCGGCGGTGGGTTGGGCATCGACTACCAGGGTGATGCGCCACCGGCAGCCGACGCGCTCTGGGGTCAATTGCTGCAACGTCTTGACGCGCGGGGCTTTGGCGAACGCGCCATCTACATCGAGCCGGGACGTTCACTGGTGGGCAACGCGGGAGCGTGCCTCACCGAGGTGCTTTACCTCAAGCCCGGGGAGCACAAGAATTTCCTGATTGTTGATGCGGCCATGAACGACCTGCCACGGCCGGCGCTGTACGAAGCGTTTCACCGCATCGTGCCGCTGGCACCGCGCGACGGTGCGCCGAGCACCACCTGGGACGTGGTCGGCCCGGTGTGCGAGAGCGGCGACTGGATCGGGCGCGACCGGGCGCTCTCGGTGCGCGCCGGCGATTTTCTGGCTGTGCTCTCGGCTGGCGCCTATTGCATGAGCATGGCCAGCAACTACAACACGCGCGGCCGGGCCGCCGAAGTGCTGGTGAGCGGTGACCAGGCCACGCTCATCCGTTCCCGTGAGACGGCTGCCGACCAGCTCCGCCTGGAGCGCCCGCTGCCGCCGGCCTGAACCGGCGCCACAGGCGCCACCCCAGCAAAGCCGCAAGGATCGCGGCATACACCGCCACCTCGGCAAAGTCGTTTTTGCCGCTGCGCATCCAGAAGAAGTGCAGAACAGCGAGACCAGCCACCGCATACACCAGGCGGTGCAGCCGCTGCCAGACCTGGGCGCCCAGCGTGCGGATGGCGCGGTTGAAGGACGTGGCCGCCAGGGCCACCAACATCAGCCAGGCCAGGAACCCCACCAGGATGAACGGCCGCTTGACGATGTCAGCCAGGATGCCGGCCACATCGAACTCCATGTCGAACCAGGCGTAGGCGAGCAGGTGCATGCAGGCGTAGAAGAACACGTAGAGGCCCAGCATGCGACGCCAGCGGGCCAGCGCGGGCCAGCCGCCGATCACGCGCAAGGGCGAGATCGCCAGCACGATCACCAGGAATCGAAGCGTCCAGTCGCCCAGGGACCGGATCAGCGCCTCAGCGGGATTGGCACCGAGCTGGTTGGCAAAGGCCGCCCACACCAGCCAGGCGAAAGGCAGCATGGCCGCAACGAACACCAGCGGCTTGGCGGCCCAGTGCCCAATACACCGGTTGACGCGGGAGCCAGCGGGCCGCATCCCGTCAATACAGCTTGCGCAGGTCCATGCCGGCGTAGAGCTGGCCCACCTGAGGCTCGTAGCCATTGAACATCAGCGTCTGGCGGCGCTTGGCGAACAGGCCGCCCTCCTCGCCAATGCGGCGCTCGGTCGCCTGGCTCCAGCGCGGGTGGTCCACCTGCGGGTTGACGTTGGAATAAAAGCCGTACTCCTGGGGCGCCGCCACATTCCAGGCGGTGCGCGGCTCCTTGTCGGTGAAGCGAATCTTCACCAGCGACTTGCCGCTCTTGAAGCCGTACTTCCAGGGAACCACGAGGCGCAGCGGTGCGCCGTTCTGGTTGGGCAGCACCTCGCCGTACATGCCGAAGGCGAGCAAGGTCAACGGGTGCATGGCTTCGTCCATGCGCAGGCCTTCCACATAGGGCCACTGCAGCACATTCGAGCGCAGGCCCGGCATCTGCTTGGGGTCGGCCAGGGTGTGGAACTCCACGTACTTCGCGCCCCCCTGGGGTTGCACCTGCTTGATGAGTTCAGACAGCGAATAGCCCACCCAGGGAATCACCATCGACCAGCCTTCCACACAACGCAGCCGGTAGATACGCTCCTCCATCGGGCTGAGCTTGAGCAAGGCGTCCAGATCGAAATTGCCCGGCTTGTTCACCAGGCCGTCCACCGCCACCGTCCAGGGACGCGGCTTGAGCGTCTTGGCGGCGGACGCCGGGTCGGCCTTGTCGGTGCCGAATTCGTAGTAGTTGTTGTAGCCGCTCGCATCCTCATAGGACGTGAGCTTTTCCATGGTGCGCGCGCCGCTCACGGCGGATGCACGGCCGGGCATGGCTGCCAGCTTGCCTGGCCTGGGCGTGCCCGCCTGAGCCCAGGCATCGCGGCTGGCCCAGCCACCTGCAATCCCGAGGGCTGCGGCGCTCAGCGCGCTGCGTTCCAGCCACTGCCTTCGATTGAGGTAGGCTGCCTGGGGCGTGATCTCGCTGGGCAGCGGATGCTGGAAACCGTTGTGGCCGGTGCGGATGATCATGGGACGGTCCTTGCTGGGTGAATCCGGGCGCGGAGGATGCCGCGCCGAGTCTTCGTCCGTCGTCGGACAGCCGCGATTCTTACAAAGTTCCGGCAGAACCGGTTCAGAGCTCGCCGTAGCTGTGCAGGCCCGAGAGGAACATGTTCACGCCGATGAAGGCAAACGTGGTGATGGCCAGGCCCACCAGCGCCCACCACGCCGCCACGGTACCGCGCAGGCCTTTCATGAGACGCATGTGCAGCCAGGCCGCGTAGTTCAGCCACACGATCAGGGCCCAGGTTTCCTTCGGATCCCAGCTCCAGTAGCCTCCCCAGGCTTCGGCGGCCCAGAGAGCGCCCAGCACGGTGGCGATGGTGAAGAACGCGAAGCCCACGGCGATCGCCTTGTACATCACGTCGTCGAGCACCTCGAAGCTGGGCAGCCGGTCCGCAATGCGGCGGCGCCCGAAGATGATGGTGCCCACGATCAGCGCAGAAACGCCAAAGTAGACAAACCAGTAGCTACCGCCGTTCTGCGCCGCCGTCTGACGAAACACAATGGGTTCGAAGCACAGCACCACGCCCAGCAGCCACAGGGGAGCGAGCTTGTACCAGCGGCTCTCGCTCGCGCTCTGCTTGATCAGGTAGGCAAAGGCCAGCATGGCCGCAATGGCAAAGGTGCCATAACCGATGAAATTGGCCGGCACGTGCAACTTCATCCACCAGCTTTGCAGGGCCGGTACCAGCGGCTGTATCTGATGCGCCTCGCGCACCACGGTGTACCAGAGCAGAAAGCCCACGGCGGCGCTGACCACCAGCATCGCAAAGGCGCCCATGCTGCGGGTCTGGTACTGGTCTTCGTAATACAGGTAGAAGGCGGTGGTCATCCAGCAGAACAGCACGAACACTTCATAGAGGTTGCTGACCGGGATGTGCCCGATGTCCGGTCCGATCTGATGGCTCTCGAACCAGCGCACCATGGTGCCCACCAGCGCCAGCGTCACGGCCACCCAGGCCAGGCGCGAGCCGAGCAGCTCGAAAGCGCCCCCTGCGCGCTGCACCATGCCGACCCAGTAGAACGCGGTGCTCATGAAAAACAGCACGCTCATCCACAGAATGGCCGACTGGCTGGAAATGAAGTACTTGAGCAGGAACACCTGGTCCGCGCGCGCCAGGTCGGCAGTGCCTGCGGGCGTCATATAGAGCCAGATCGCCAGCAGCGAGAGCGCCGCCACCACCACCGCCAGAGCGCGCAGCGGCCGCCAGAACCAGCCCAGCCAGACCATGGCCGGCACCGCGCCCACCAGTATGGCTTTCTCGTATCCATCCATGGCGGCGTTGTAGCGTGCGAAGGCCCAGGTGGCACCCAGCACCACCAGCGCAGCGAACAGCCAGTCCCAGACATTGCGCCGGGCGAAGTAGCCTGGCTGCAGGCCGTTGGTGCCCTGGCCCTTCTTGAGTTCGATCGTCTGTGAGGCGGTGGCGGTATTCATGGATGCACCTTGAGCAATTGGGTCTTCAGCAGGTCGAATTCGCGGTCGGCTTCCATCGTCTTGCGGTTCAACGAAAGGGCCATGGAGGCTTTTGAGCCCTGCTCACCAGCGGGCGAGAGCCACACCCAGAGGCGACGCTCGCGGACATAGAGCATGGCAAAAACTCCGAGGATGAGCAACAGGCAACCCAGGTAGACGATGTTCTGCCCAGGCGCGCGCGCGACCTGGAACACGCTGGCCTGCACGTGGGTGAAATCCTTGAGCTGAAAAGTCATGGGCGCTGGATAGAAGAAGGTGTCGCTCAGGCTGATCACCGCCTGCGCCATGAACTGCTGCGTGGCCTCGCTGCGTTCCAGCGGGGCGAGACCCGCACGCTCGCGGCTGACTTGCATCAATTCGAACAGCGTGCCATTGAGGATGCGCACCAGCACTTCGCTCGCGCGTTCGCGTTCGGCCGCAGGCACGTTGGCTTCCAGAAAGGCCGAGACCGCCTGCAAACCACCTCGGACGTCCTTGGGTGCCACACTGTTGGCTGGCATCGCAACGGCAGGCGCCTGCACCGTTTCCACACCAGCAAACAGATCTATCGCCCTTCTAGCCGAAGCGGCCAGCGCCTCGGCAAGCTCTGGCCTGCCACCCTCCACGGCCGAAACCGCGTAGCGGCGCACCGCTTCCTGTCGCATCTGCCCATCGTCCAGCGCGGCCCGCAACCGGACAAAGCCATCCATGGCGTCTTTTTCGTCGACCGGGATCCGGAGGTAGCGGAACGGTTCGGACGGGGTTTCGCGCAGACCCAGCAGGTACATGCGTGAACCGTCGATGTCCATCGGCAGCATGTAGTTGTGGTATTCCACCGCCTGACCTGCCGCGTCGCGCAGCTTGTACGTGATGCTCGGTCCCACGTTGCGCAGTGTCTTCTCGGTCACCGTCTTGTGGCCCGAACCCAGGCGGCTTTCGATCGAACTGCGCAGATCGACCTTGCGCACGTCGGTGCCCGCGCCGCCACCCGATCCAGCGAAATTCTCGACGTTGATCACACGCAAACCGGTGTACTCCAGCGTGAGCTGATCGGCGCCATTGCTCAATGCAGTGGAACTGCCGATGGTGCCTTCGATCTCGAAAGCCCGGGTCGGTCGGTTCAGCGGAACGGCCTGCAGTTTCACGCGCGAGCCTCCGTCGTCGAAGCTGGACTGGTAGATATTGATACCACGGTGGCTCGCCGGGTGGTTCACCTCGACACGCGCCTCCTTTTTCTCGCCGGTCTCGTTGTCCTGGATCACGATCTCGCTGGCAAACAGTTTGGGCATGCCCGTCTCGTAGTACTCCACGATGAACTTCTTGAGTTCGACCGTGAACGGCAAGTCCTGCAACAGAACGCCCGTGGGCTGAGCCAGGATGGCAGTACCTGCGGTGGTGCCCTCGGTCACGAGCAGATTGCCCCGGAACGTGGGGTTGTTGCTGGCCAACCGGTGCTGCGCGGGCACATCGGCAATGAGGCCACCACCGGTGAACGGCGTCTTGCCGTTGAACCACATCTGCGCACGCACCACCAGGTCGCCGTCGAGCAGGCCGCCAATGCACACCAGCACGATCGCGCTGTGCGCGGCCAGGTACCCGATCTTGTTGGCGGTGCCCGCCTTGGCAGCCACCATCCAGCCGGTGCCTTCCGGCGCCGGGCGCGACTGCAGCTTGACCTTCCAGCCCGACCCCAGCAGGGTCTGACCGATGCGGTTGGCGGCCGCTTCTGGTGTTTCCGCCAGCGAACCTTCGGCCCGGTGCGGGAACGCCTTGAGACTCTGCTCGCGGATGTTTTCCTTGTAAGCCCTGTAGTCGGCAAAGATCTTGGGCGTGTTGCGAGCGATGCACAGGCTGGTGCTGACCACCAGAAACGCCAGGATCAGCAGAAACCACCAGGCGCTGTAGACCGCGAACAGCTGAGCACTGGAAAACACGTCGGCCCAGAAGGGGCCGAACTGGTTCACGTAGTTGATGAAGGGCTCGTGCTGCTTGACCACTGTGCCGATCACCGAGGCGATGCAGATCACCGTGAGCAGCGAAATGGCGAACCGCATGGACGAAAGCAACTCCACCACCTCGCTCACAAAACGTGAGCCGGAACGGATTTGCAGGCCTTGGGTGGTGACGGTCATGAAGCGTGGGACGAGCGGGACAGAAAAAAGGCGGTTCCGGTGAACCCGGAACCGCCTTGATGTGATGTGATTTCTGGCTGACGGTTCAACGCCGGAGGCATCTGGCGCATTGTGCCGTTAAATATCAATGCCGCCTTATATCTCCAGCACGTTCCGGGGGCAAGCTGGTGCTGCCAGGGTGTCAGCGCAGGCCGGCGATGTAGTCCGACACCGCCTGAATTTCGCGGTCGTTCATCTTGGCGGCCACGCCGGTCATCTGGGCGTTGTTCTTGCGAGCACCACTGCGGAAGTGCTCCAGCTGGGTCTTGGTGTACTCGGCGTGCTGACCCGAGAGGCGGGGGTACTGCGACGGAATGCCAGCGCCGTTGGGGCTGTGGCAACCTGCGCAGGCGGCAATCTGGCGGTCGGCAATGCCGCCACGGTAGATGCGCTCGCCCAGCTTCACCAGGTCCTTGTCGGTGGCAGCGCCGCCCTTGGCCTTTTGATCGGCCAGCCAGTAGGCGATGTTGCGCATGTCGGCGTCAGACAGTGCGGATGCGAAGCCTTTCATGATGGCGTTGTCGCGCTTGCCCGACTTGTACTCCTGCAGTTGCTTGACGAGGTATTCGGGATGCTGCTGCGCCAGCTTGGGGTTGGCCGGCGTGGTGGAGTTGCCGTCTGCCGCATGGCAGGCCACGCAGACTTGACCGAAAGAAGCGGCTCCCTTGGCCAGGTCGGGCTTGACCGGCTGCGCCTGGGCGCTGAATGACAGGGCTGCGGCGGCAGCGGCACATAGAAGGGAGACAGGCAATTTCATGACGGGGCGGGCGTCGGCGGCGACGGGTTCTGGTTGAGGAAATTCGCGGGTTGTCTGGACAAAGCCAATCAATTTTACAATGTCCCACCGGGAAAACCCCCAAATGACCCAACACCCCACTCCAGCCCAACCGACCGCTCCATCCACCGAGCACGCCCAGGACCCCAAGCTCCGCCCCCCAAAAGCTGGAATCTGCCCCGACCCCAAGATTGCCCACGGCTGGCTGCACACCGCCCGCTTCCTCACCACAGCCCCACAGCTCGAACACCTGCCACCGCTCACGGTACCGGAAGTGGCCTTCGTGGGCCGGTCCAACGCTGGCAAGTCCACCTGCATCAACACCCTGACGCAGCAAAAACGCCTGGCATTCGCCTCCAAAACGCCCGGGCGCACGCAGAGCATCAACCTGTTCTCGCTTGGCAAACAGGGCATCACCGACGCGGTTCTGGCGGACCTGCCCGGCTACGGCTATGCCGCCGTCCCGCGCGAAGCCAAGCTGCGGTGGCAGCGCGTGATGGGCAACTACCTGCTCACGCGGGAAAACCTGAGGGGCGTGGTGCTGCTCATCGACCCGCGCCTGGGCCTCACCGAGCTCGACGAGATCCTGCTTGAGGTGATCCGGCCTCGAGTGGAAGAAGGACTGAAGTTCCTGGTGCTGCTCACCAAGGCTGACAAGCTCAACCACGCCGAGGCCCAGAAGGCGCTGTCGATTGCGCGACTGCAGTCTGGCGGCGGCGAAGCCAGACTCTTCTCGGCCCTGAAGAAAAAAGGGCTGGACGAGGTGGCGCAGATGCTCTGGCGCTGGACCCACGAGGCTGGCGCGCCCGCCGCCACCCCTGTTCCCCAAGACGAGCCGCCCGCGCTGGACTGAGCCCTGCGGGCCCACCAGAGTGCCCGCATGATCCAGACCTTCGACCTGCCTCTGCCCCACGGCATCACGCTGAGTTGCCGCGCTTCGGGTGAGCCCGGCCGCCCCATCCTGCTTTTCCTTCACGGCTTTCCGGAAGCCGCGTTTGTATGGGATGGTCTGCTCGACCATTTCGCCCAAACCGCACAGGGGGGCTACCGTTGTGTGGCGCCCAATTTGCGTGGCTTCGAACGATCCAGTGCGCCCGCCGAGGTGGCCGCCTACCGAGTCAAACCGTTGCTGCAGGATCTTCGCGCGTTGATCGACGCCATCACGCAGGACAGCCCCAGCCCCGGACAACTGGCCTGCCTGGTGGCTCACGACTGGGGTGGTGCGTTGGCGTGGGCTCTGGCCGCACAACATCCAGGGCTTCTGCGCCGGTTGGCCATCCTCAATGCACCGCACCCCGCCACCTTTGCGCGCGAACTGACCCGCTCACCGGCCCAGCAGGCCAGCAGCGCGTACATGAATTTCCTGGCTCGCCCCGACGCAGCAGAACTGCTGGCCGAAAACGACTTTGCCCGCCTGTGGCCCTTCTTCACGCAGATGGCCGCCGACAGCGGGCCCGCAGCGTGGCTGGACGCCGCCACCCGCGACCGCTACCGAGCCGTCTGGCGCCGGGGCCTGCAGGGTGGTTGCGCCTACTACGCCGCCTCGCCCTTGCGTCCACCCACCGCACAAGACGCGGGCGCCGCTGCGGTACAGATTCCGCATGACAAGGTCGTGGTGAAGGTCCCGACACTGGTGATCTGGGGACTGGGTGACATCGCCCTGCCCGTGGCGCTGCTCGACGGCCTGGGGGACTTCGTGCACGACCTGCGCATCGAAACCCTGCCCGAGGCCACTCACTGGCTCGTGCACGAGCAACCTCAGCCAGTGGCCGCCCTGCTGGGCGACTTCCTTGCTCAGTCTCCGCCGTAAAGCGAGGGCTCTCCAGGCGGACGGGTCTTGAATCGCTTGTGCACCCAGTAGTACTGCTCGGGCATCCGCGCAATCATGCCTTCCAGGCGGCGGTTCATCTGCGCGGTGTCTTCCGCGGCATCGGGTCCGGGGTAGCCTGGCCAGGCCGGCATCACCTCGACCTCGTAGCCGCGCCGAGTCAACCGGGTCACCACCGGCACCACCTTGGCGCCACCGAGCCGGGCCAGGCGAGGCAAGGTAGGCACCGTGGCCGTGGGCACGCCGAAGAACGGAACGAAGATCGACTCCTCCGGCCCGAGGTCCATGTCAGGCAGCAGGTACAGCGCCTCCCCCGAGCGCAGCGACTGCACCACGGTCCGCAGCCCCTGCTGCTTCTCGATCAGCCGCACCGTACCGAAGCGCAGGCGCCCGGTGCGGATCCACTGATCCACATCCTCGTTGATCTGCGACAGGTAGATGCACGCATACGGGCGAGGCTCCAGCAGGGCCAGCGCCGTCCCGCCTGCGTCCATGCCCACGAAATGGGGCGCCAGCATGAGCACCGGCTGGTCGCCATGCAGCTCGTGCGTGGCGCCAACGACCTTCAGGCGCGCACGCACCGTGGCCTCATGGCCCTCCCAGAGCCAGCTGCGGTCGAGCCAGGCCTGCGCAAAAAGCACGAAGTGGCGCCGCACAGCCTGATGGCGTTCGATGGTGCTGTCCTGCGGAAAACACAGCGCCCAGTTGGTGCGCGCGATGCGCCTGCGGCGGGAAGCAACCGCGTGCAGCACCTGACCCATGAGCCAGCCCAGCCCCCGAACCCAGCTCAGGGGCAAACGGGCCAGCAGGCGCATGAAACCCACCCCCAGGCGATTGCCCCAGCGCTCGCTGAACGACGCCTCGGGCTGGTCGGGGGTTACTTTCGGTTCGGGTGGTGGCATTTCGAAATGGGAGGAAGGAGCGGTTTCAACGCTGCGCCGCAGCCGGCTGCTTGTAGCGGTCGTAGGACCACAGGTATTGCTCCGGGCATTCTCGCACCAGCATTTCCATCGCCTGGTTGATCTGAGTCGCGGCCTGCCGGGCATCTTCAGACAGCGCTCCGACATCCGCGTGCTCGAAAGTGCGCACGTGGATGAGGTAGCCCCTTCCCCAACTCAGGCGCTCGCTCCAGATCAGCAAAACCTGCGCGCGCGCCGCATGCACCAGCCGCGCCGACAGGGTCATGGTGTAGGCATCGCGCCCGAAGAAGGGCGCCCATACGCCCTGCCCGCCCGGCGGCACCTGGTCGGGCAAGAGCCCCACCGCCTGGCCCGACTTGAGCGCCTTGATGAGTTGCCTGACCCCTGCGAGCGTGGTGGGCGCGGTAAAAAGGCCCGGCCGCTCCCGTGCGCCAGACATGATGTTGCGCAGCCAGGGCTGGCGGGCAGGTCGAAACAGCACGGTGGTGGGTTGGCGCTCGCCAAACCGTTGCGCATAGGCCTGGGCCGCGACCTCGAAGCAGCCGAGGTGGGGCGTGAGAAAAAGCACCCCCCTTCCATTTTTGAGAGCGGCCTCGATGTGCTCGACGCCCTCCCAGTTCACCCGCACGGGACGTCCCAGCCACAGGCGCGGCAGCTCGGCCACGAGCTTGCCCGACTCCCCCACCGAAGCCCGCGCCACGCCCCGGGAAAAGCCCGCCTGGCGGGCGTGCGCAAAGAGCCGGCGGCGGTAGCGGCTGGACAGCCCGAAACTCAGCCAGCCGAGCACCCAGCCCCAGGCGTGCAGCACCGGCAACGGCAGCCAACTGGCGAATCGGAACAGGAAGCGGATCAGCACGGCCATGATCTAGAATGCGCGCATCGCCGAGTTATTGAACTAATTGCGGGGCGATTCATAAATTCCGCTAAAGCGTTCGCCGAACTCTGACAGACCGGCAACGCCGATCAACCACTCTGGAGTTTATACATGGCGAACGACTTCCTCTTCACATCCGAATCCGTCTCCGAAGGCCACCCCGACAAGGTGGCCGATCAGATCTCCGACGCCATTCTGGATGCCATCTTCACCCAGGACCCGCGCAGCCGCGTGGCCGCTGAAACGCTGTGCAACACCGGCCTGGTGGTGCTGGCGGGTGAAATCACCACCAACGCACACGTCGACTACATCCAGGTCGCACGCGATACCTTGAAGCGCATTGGCTACGACAACACCGAGTACGGCATCGACTACAAGGGCTGCGCGGTGCTGGTGGCCTACGACAAGCAGAGCAACGACATCGCCCAGGGCGTGGACCACGCGTCCGACGACCACCTGAACACCGGCGCCGGCGACCAGGGCCTGATGTTCGGCTACGCCTGCGACGAGACGCCCGAACTGATGCCCGCGCCGATCTACTACGCGCACCGCCTGGTCGAGCGCCAGGCCCAGTTGCGCAAGGACGGGCGCCTGCCCTTCCTGCGCCCCGATGCCAAGAGCCAGGTGACCATGCGCTACGTGGACGGCAAGCCGCACAGCATCGACACTGTGGTGCTCTCCACCCAGCACAGCCCCGACCAGAGCGAGACCTCCACCAAGATGAAGGCGTCGTTCAACGAAGCCATCATTGAAGAGATCATCAAGCCGGTGCTGCCCAAAGAGTGGCTCAAGGACACCAAGTACCTCATCAACCCGACGGGGCGCTTCGTGATCGGTGGCCCGCAGGGCGACTGCGGCCTGACCGGCCGCAAGATCATCGTGGACACCTACGGTGGCGCATGCCCGCACGGCGGTGGTGCCTTCAGCGGTAAAGACCCTTCCAAGGTTGACCGTTCGGCCGCCTACGCCGCGCGCTACGTGGCCAAGAACATCGTGTCCGCCGGCCTGGCACGCCAGTGCCAGATTCAGGTGGCCTACGCCATCGGCGTCGCCCGGCCCATGAACGTGACGGTCTACACCGAAGGCACCGGCGCGATCCCCGACGACCAGATCGCCGCCCTGGTCAATGAGCATTTCGACCTGCGCCCCAAGGGCATCATCCAGATGCTGGATCTGCTGCGCCCGATCTATTCCAAGACTGCCGCCTACGGCCATTTCGGCCGGGAAGAGCCGGAATTCACCTGGGAGCGCACCGACCGGGCCGCCGCCCTGCGCAAAGCAGCCGGCCTGTAAGCAAACACAGTTCCTGATTGCAAAGCCCCGTGGCGCAAGCCTCGGGGCTTTTTCTTTGGCGGCGCCAGTGCGCCGCCTTCACCGTCAGTCGTAACAATTTGAATTTTTCCACCCTGGTTCCGATATGGGAGTACAAGCCATTTTTTTTCGGCCTGCCCTGCAACGATCTGGAGCCTTTGAACATGGACACCTCTATCTGCCCTGACGGGATGGACGCCTCTGCGCCGGATTGCGAACGGATGCTGAGGGAACGCACGCAAGAACTCGAAACCGCCCTGCTTTGCGCACGCTCACTGTGCGATCAGGCGCCTTGCGGCCTGCTGTCCTTCGATGTGGAGCAAAACTGCACTCACCTGAACCAGACCTTGCTGGGATGGCTGGGCCACGACCGTCGGGACACCAGCGTGCCCAAAAGCCTGCGCGAACTGGTGGCCCCCCGCTGGCGCGAACAGGCCTCGGCCCATGTGGAGACGCTGCGCCTGAGCGGCCAGGCCGACCCGGTGGAGATCGAACTGGTGCGCAAGGATGGCAGCCTGTTCAAGGCCCGCCTGGCGTCCACGCCAGTGTTCGATGCGGAGGGCAATTTCCTGCTGGGCAACAGCACGGTCACCGAGACGACTGGCGAATCTGCTCCGGCTCATCCCACAGCCAACGAAAGCCTGCTGCGCAGCATCACCGACCGAATTCCCGCCCGACTGGCCTACTACGACAAAGACCTGATCTGCCGCTTCGCCAACAACGCCCACGCAGAACGCTACGGCAAGACGCCGGCGGACATGGTGGGCTCGCACCTGAGCCAGGTGGTGCGCCCTGACATCCTGCCCGACATCCTTCCTCGCGTTGCGCAAGCATTGAGTGGCCAGACACAGACCTTCGAGGCGGAGCGCGTATCGGCCGACGGTTCGCGCAACTACTTCGACGTCCACTACATCCCCGATTTCCAGAACGGTCAGGTCGAGGGCATCTTCATCGAGCTGCATGACATCACCGAGCGCCGCCGCACCGAGGAATTCGTGCTGCACGCCAACCAGGACCTGGAAGAGCGCGTGCGCGAACGCTCGGCCAAACTGTTCGCGAGCGAACAACGCTACCGCCTGATGGTCGATGCCATTCAGGACTACTGCGTCTACTTCGTCGACGAGAACGGCATCGTCACCGAATGGAGCGAAAGCGCCCAGCGCCTGCACGGCCACAGTCATTCGCAGATGGTCGGCCGCTCGTACGAGGACCTGCTCAGCGCCGACAACGCCGGCGAGGACGAGGTCGACGCCGGCCAGGTGCTGCGCCTGGCCAAGGCCCACGGTCAATGGGAAACGCGGGGCTGGCGCCTGCGCGAAGACGGCTCGCGCTTCTGGGCGCACACCGTGCTCACGGCACTTCGCAACGAAACCGGCGAACTGCAGGGTCTCTCCAGCATCACACGGGACATGACGGCGGCCAAGAGCCTGGAGGACGTGATGAACGACCTCAATCGCGAGCTCGAAAAACGCGTGGCCGAGCGCACGCAGCAACTGGTGGCGGCCAACAAGGACCTGGACGTGTTCTCGCACATGGTGTCGCACGATCTGCGCGCGCCGTTGCGCCACATCGCCAGCTTCGTCAGCCTGTTGCAAGAGCAGATGGGCGATTCGGCCGACACGCTGGCGCTGCAATACCAGAACTCGATCGCCAAGGCCTCCCGGCGCATGAGCCTGATGATCGAGGGCCTGCTGGAATACGCGCGACTGGGCCGCGTGGCCATCGAGTCGCAACCGGTGCCACTGGCACCGCTGCTAGAAGGCGTGATCGCACACCTCAGGCAGGAGAACCCGCAACGCCGCATCGAGTGGGTGATCGACACCGACCTCCCCGTCGTGCGTGGCGACGCCATGCTGCTGGCCCAGGCCTGGGGCAACCTGCTGGGCAACTCGGTGAAGTACACACGCCCGCGCGATGCGGCCCGAATTGAAGTGGGCTGGAGAGTCAACCCCGTGGGTGGGCGTACGTTCTATGTCACCGACAACGGCGTGGGCTTCGACCTGGAGAAGGCCCACAACCTGTTCGTCATGTTCCAGCGCCAGCACCATTCGATGGACTTCGAGGGCACGGGCACCGGGCTGGCGCTGTCGCAGCGCATCATCGAACGCCACGGCGGGCGCATCTGGGCCGAAACGTCGCCTGGCGAAGGCTGCACCTTCTACTTCACGCTGCCGTTCGATGGCATGGAGCCGGAGATGGCCTTTCCAGAGTCGTCCATGGCCGAACTCTCGGTCTGAGACACCGGCCGGGCCCTGCACGGGGAAGATAATCGCGCGGTGAACTCCACCGCACACCCATCGGGTCTTTTTTCCCTGCGGGGCCGGGTTGCCCTGGTCACCGGTGCAGGCCGTGGCCTCGGTTGGGCCATGGCCGCCGCCTTGGCCGAGCATGGCGCCACGGTGTGGCTCAACGGCCGCGATGCGGCAAGCCTGCACGACCCGGTTGCGCGGGCCGACGCACTTGGCAAAAAAGCCGGAGGGGCGGCGCACGCACTTCCCTTCGATGTGTGCGACGAGGCCGCTGCCAGCGCAGCCGTCGCACGGGTGCTGGCAACGAGCGGGCGGCTGGACATCCTCATCAACAACGTGGGCCAACGGCGCCGCCAGGCCCTGGACGACTTGCCAGCTCAGGCGTTGCGCAACCTGCTGGAAAGCAATCTGGTGTCGGCCTGGCACCTCAGCCGGGAAGTGGCTCGACCGATGCGCGTCCAGGGCCACGGCCGCATCATCAACGTCACCTCCATTGCCGGGCCGATCGCGCGGGCGGGGGACGCCGCCTACACCACCGGCAAGGGGGCGCTCGAAGCCCTCACCCGTGCCCTGGCGGCCGAGCTGGGGCCGCAGGGCATCAACGTGAACGCCATCGCCCCAGGCTATTTCGCCACCGACACCAACGCCGCCATGGTCAATGACGCCAACACCGCCGAGTGGCTGCGCCAGCGGAGCTCACTGGGTCGCTGGGGTCAGCCAGGGGAGATCGCGGGCGCAGCGGTGTTCCTGGCCTCGCCCGCGGCCAGCTACGTCACTGGCCAGGTGCTGGTGGTCGATGGCGGCTACCTGGCTCATTTCTAGGCCCTGCGCTGCGCGCATTCCCCGACCGCGTTCGCCCCGCGCCCTCTGCACGCTTGCCGCGGCCCCCACAACGGAAGAAAAATACCGCCCCGCCTTGAAAACCCGCTTCCGCGCCCTTATCATTAGCACTCGCTGAGGTTGAGTGCTAACACCCGGCTTCAAGTCGAGCGGCGGCTTCCGCCCACCCTGTTCAGGGGGCAACGCCGTTCTGAACAAACCCCTTCCGTTCCATATCCAGGAGATGCAATGAACCTTCGTCCTCTCGCCGATCGCGTGATCGTCAAGCGCATTGACAGCGAAACCAAGACCGCCTCCGGCATCGTCATTCCCGACGCAGCCGCCGAGAAGCCCGACCAGGGCGAGATCCTGGCCGTCGGTCCCGGCAAGAAAAACGACAAAGGCGAACTGTCCGCCATGAACGTCAAGGTCGGCGACCGCGTTCTTTTCGGCAAGTACAGCGGCCAGACCGTCAAGGTCGATGGCAACGAACTGCTGGTCATGAAGGAAGACGACCTGTTCGCGGTCGTCGTGAAGTAATCCTTCGCTTTCCTCCCCACCCCATTTACTGAATCCGGAGAAATCAACATGGCAGCAAAAGACGTCATTTTCGGCGGCGAAGCCCGCGCACGCATGGTCGAGGGTGTGAACATCCTGGCCAACGCGGTCAAGGTCACCCTGGGCCCCAAGGGTCGCAACGTGGTTCTCGAGCGCTCGTTCGGCGCCCCCACCGTGACCAAGGACGGTGTGTCCGTGGCCAAGGAAATCGAACTCAAGGACAAGCTCCAGAACATGGGCGCCCAGATGGTCAAGGAAGTGGCTTCCAAGACCTCCGACAACGCCGGTGACGGCACCACCACCGCCACCGTGCTGGCCCAGGCCATCGTGCGCGAAGGCATGAAATACGTGGCCGCCGGCATGAACCCGATGGATCTCAAGCGCGGTATCGACAAGGCCGTGGAAGCCCTGATCTCCGAGCTGAAGAAGGCCTCCAAGGCCACCACCACGAGCAAGGAAATCGCCCAGGTCGGCTCCATCTCCGCCAACAGCGACTCCAGCATCGGCGACATCATCGCCAGCGCCATGGACAAGGTCGGCAAGGAAGGCGTGATCACCGTGGAAGACGGCAAGTCGCTGCAGAACGAGCTCGACGTCGTCGAAGGCATGCAGTTCGACCGTGGCTACCTCTCGCCCTACTTCATCAACAACCCCGAGAAGCAGTCCGCCCTGCTGGACAACCCCTTCGTGCTGCTGTACGACAAGAAGGTCTCCAACATCCGCGACCTGCTGCCCACGCTGGAGCAAGTGGCCAAGGCCGGCCGTCCGCTGCTGATCATTGCCGAAGACGTCGAAGGCGAAGCCCTGGCGACCCTGGTGGTCAACACCATTCGCGGCATCCTGAAGGTTGTGGCCGTGAAGGCACCGGGCTTCGGCGACCGCCGCAAGGCCATGCTGGAAGACATCGCCATCCTGACCGGCGGCAAGGTGATTGCCGAGGAAGTCGGCATGACGCTGGAAAAAGTGACCCTGGCCGACCTGGGCCAGGCCAAGCGCATCGAAGTGGGCAAGGAAAACACCACCATCATCGACGGCGCTGGCGCTGCAGGTGACATCGAAGCCCGAGTGAAGCAAGTGCGCGTGCAGATCGAGGAAGCCACCAGCGATTACGACCGCGAAAAGCTGCAAGAGCGCGTGGCCAAGCTGGCCGGCGGTGTGGCCGTGATCAAGGTCGGCGCTGCCACCGAAGTCGAGATGAAGGAAAAGAAGGCCCGCGTGGAAGACGCCCTGCACGCCACCCGCGCTGCGGTGGAAGAAGGCATCGTGGCCGGTGGTGGCGTGGCCCTGCTGCGCGCCCGTCAGGCGGCTGGCACCATCAAGGGTGACAACGCCGACCAGGACGCCGGCATCAAACTGGTGCTCAAGGCCGTGGAAGCGCCCCTGCGCGAAATCGTGGCCAACGCCGGTGGCGAACCCAGCGTGGTGGTCAACGCCATCCTGGCTGGCAAGGGCAACTACGGCTTCAACGCCGCCAACGACACCTATGGCGACATGATCGAGATGGGTATCCTGGACCCGACCAAGGTGACCCGCACCGCGCTGCAGAACGCGGCCTCCGTCGCTTCGCTGATGCTGACGACCGAGTGCATGGTCGCCGAGTCCCCGAAGGACGAAGCTCCTGCTGGCGGCATGGGCGGCGGCATGGGCGGCATGGGTGATATGGGCGGCATGGGCATGTAATTGCCCCCAGCCTCCCCAAGGCAAAAAGCCCCGCAAGCAATTGCGGGGCTTTTTTCGTTCGTCCGAGGCGCGCCGATGTCTACTTCATCATGCCCTCGAGCTTGAAGGTGTCTGCCACAAAGGCCCGGATGCCTTCGGACAACTTCTCGGTGGCCATCGCGTCTTCATTGAGCGCAAAGCGAAAACTCGCTTCATCGTGCGTCACGAACGGAATGTCCAGCTTTCTGGCGGCTTCTGCGTCCAGCGCCCGGCTCAACGGTGCCTCGCTGCCAGCGAGCTGGGCCAGCAGGTCGGGGCTGATGGTGAGCAGGTCGCATCCCGCCAGCGCGGTGATCTGACCGACGTTGCGGAAGCTCGCGCCCATCACCTCGGTGGCGATGCCGTGCTTTTTGTAGAACTCGTAGATGCTGCGCACCGACCGCACGCCGGGATCGTTGGCTCCGGCCATGGCGGCTTCGTCCCATTGGGCGCCTGCGCTCTTCTTGTACCAGTCGTAGATGCGGCCCACGAAGGGCGAGATGAGCTGAACCTTGGCTTGGCCGCAGGCCACGGCCTGGGCAAACGAGAACAGCAGCGTGAGGTTGGTGTGGATGCCTTCGCGCTCGAGCCGCGCGGCCGCCTGGATGCCCTCCCAGGTGGAGGCGATCTTGATCAGCACCCGATCCACATGCACGCCTTCGCCCTGGTAGAGGTCAATGATGCGGCGCGCCCGCGTCACTGTGGCTTCGGTGTCGAAACTCAGGCGGGCGTCGACTTCGGTGGAGACGCGGCCAGGAATCAGGCCCAGGATCTCGCAGCCGAAGCGCACCAGCAGACGGTTCATCACCTCATCGAGCCCCTGCCCGCCGAACCGGGTCACGGCATCTTTGAGCAGGTGTGCGTACTCCGCCTTCTGAACCGCCTTGAGGATCAGGGAAGGGTTGGTGGTCGCGTCCTGGGGCGTGTAGGCGGCCATCTGCTTGAAATCGCCGGTGTCGGCCACCACGGTGGTGAATTGTTTGAGGGCATCGAGCTGGTTCATGCGCGGATTATCGGCCAATCCCCGTAATAAAATTTCACTCTCCTTCGCCACCTGGTTCCCAACATGCTCGACCGGATCAAAGCCTCCCTGCCCTCCCTGGCGCCTGCCGAGCAACGCGTGGCCAAACTGGTGCTGCTTGACCCACGAACCTTCGCCAGCCTGCCAGTGACCGAACTCGCCGAGCGCGCCCACGTGAGCAAACCCACCGTGGTGCGTTTTTGCCGCAGCATGGGCTACGACGGTCTCTCGGATTTCAAGCTCAAGCTGGCCGGCACAGTGAGCGAAGGCGTGCCTTTCATCCACCGCAGCGTGGACGCGGACGACAAGACCAGCGACGTGCTGGTCAAGGTGATCGACAACACGGTGGCGGCCTTCCTGAAATACCGCAACGACGCGTCGAGCCACGCGATCGAGAAAGCGGTGGACGCGCTGGTGGCCACCTACAGGAACCGCGGGCGCATCGAGTTTTACGGCGCGGGCAACTCCGGCATCGTGGCGCAGGACGCACAGCACAAGTTCTTTCGCCTGGGCATCAATGCCATTGCCTACAGCGATGGCCACATGCAGGTGATGAGCGCCTCGCTGCTCGGCCCCGGCGACTGCGTGGTGATCATCTCCAACTCGGGCCGCACGCGCGACCTGATGGACGCGGCCGATATCGCTCGCAAGCACGGCGCGACGGTGATCGTGATCACCACCAGTGGCTCACCGCTGGCACAGAGCGGGCACATTCACCTCTCGGCCGACCATCCTGAAGGCTACGACCGCTACAGCCCCATGACATCGCGCCTGATGCACCTGATGGTGATCGACGTGGTGGCTACCTGCCTGGCGCTGCGCATCGGAGGAACGAAACTCCAGCCACTGCTCAAGGAGATGAAGAACAACCTGAAGAGCAAGAGATACGCTTGACCGTGCGCGCTGCACACAGGCCAGGCGTCTATATCCGTCCCTCTTCGACCGCGTGACACGCAATGCGGATGCCCCCCAGGGTCAACAGGTTCGGCCGCTCGGTGCGGCAGCGGTCGTTGGCGTGCGGGCAGCGCGGATTGAAGGCGCAACCGCTGGGCGGATTCAGAGGATTGGGTACTTCACCCGACACCGGCGTGCGGGCGCGGCCCGTGTCGTGCATCTTCGGAATGGCGTCGAGCAGCATGCGCGTGTAGGGGTGCCGCGGACTGTCGAACAGCATGTGCTTGGGCGCGAGTTCGACCAGGCGGCCGAGGTACATGACCCCCACCTGGTCGCTCACGTGGCGCACCACTGCGAGGTTGTGGCTGATGAAGAGGTAAGTAAGCCCGCGCTCACGCTGCAGGTCTTTCATGATGTTGAGCACCTG
The DNA here is from genome assembly GCF_050250835.1 of Hydrogenophaga sp. Lineage (GTDB taxonomy): Bacteria > Pseudomonadota > Gammaproteobacteria > Burkholderiales > Burkholderiaceae_C > Hydrogenophaga. The sequence goes on from NZ_JBFWNX010000001.1 coordinate 488,002, forward strand.
GGCTTGCACGCTCACATCGAGCGCCGAGGTGGGCTCGTCGCACACCAGGAATTCCGGCTGCGTGGCAAGGGCTCGCGCAATCGAGATGCGCTGGCGTTGCCCGCCAGAGAACTGGTGCGGATACTTCGGGCCATCCAGTGGCGAGAGACCCACCGAGCGCAAGAGATCGGCGACCCGCTCCCTGAGCGCAGCGGGCTCGGTTTCGATCTCGTGCTCGCGCAGGGGTTCGGCAATGATGTCCTCCACTCGCCAACGAGGGTTCAGGCTGGCGTAGGGGTCCTGGAAGATCATCTGGATGCGGCGCCGCAGCTTGCGGCCCTCGGGCGTCTTGAACGCGGCGTGTGCATCCTGGCCATCGAACTCGAAGCCGCCGCGCGTGGGTTCGTACAGGCCCACCAGCAACCGGGCCACGGTGCTCTTGCCGCAGCCCGATTCGCCCACCAGCGCCAGTGTCTGACCGCGCGGAATGTCGAACGACACGCCATCGACCGCACGCAGCAGCAGGCGCGGCTGGCGCTCGATCACGCGGTTGAGCCAGGGTGCAGAGACGTCAAAAGTCTTGGCCAGATCGGTGGCACGCACCAGCGGCGCGGCTGACGCGGCTTCATGGGTGGCTGCGGAGACCGTGGCGTGTGCGGCTGCCATCCGCTTTCTTTCGGTTTCTGCCTGTACGGCCTTTTCGATGGCGCTCATGCCGACACCGCCTTTTCGCCCGCGTGCAGCCAGCAGGCTGCGCGCGTGGCACCGGCTGGAAGCAGGTCGGGGCGCTGCACGTGGCAGCGGTCGAACACCCTCTCGCAGCGCGGGTTGTAGGCGCAGCCACTTGGAATGGCGTTGAGGCGGGGCATCGCACCGTCGATCTGGTGCAGGCGCTCGCGGTCCTCGGACATGTCGGGGATGCAGGCCATCAGGCCGGTGGTGTAAGGATGCGCCGGATGGTTGATGACTTCGTGAACCGGGCCAATCTCCGCCACGCGGCCGGCGTACATCACGGCCACGCGGTCGCAGGTTTCAGCGATCACGCCCATGTCGTGCGTGATGAGCATGACCGCCGCCCCGCGCTGTTTGCAGATGGTCTTGAGCAGCGTGATGATCTGCGCCTGAATGGAGACGTCCAGGGCAGTGGTGGGTTCATCGGCCACGATGAGCTGTGGTTCGGCCGCCAGCGCCAGTGCGATGACGACGCGCTGACGCATGCCGCCAGAGAACTGGTGCGGGAAGTGGTCGATGCGCTGCTCGGCCGCCGGAATGCCGGTGTCCTTGAGCAGGTCAATGGCACGCCGACGCGCCTCGGCCTGAGAGACCGGCAGGTGCGTGGTGATGGTCTCAATGAGCTGACGACCCACGGAATACAGCGGATTGAGCGAGGTCAGCGGGTCCTGGAAGATGGCACCGATCTTGCGCCCACGCACCTTGCGCATGGCCTCGTAGGGCAGGTTGTCGATGCGCTCGCCCTGCAGCAGGATCTGGCCCGAGGCAATGCGCCCCGGTGGCTCGAGCAGGCCGATGATGGATGCGCCCGTGAGCGATTTGCCGGCGCCGGACTCGCCCACCACGCCGAGAATTTCACCCGGGGCGATGTCGAAGGAGATGTCGTCGAGCGCACGCAGCGTGCCGCGCCGGTTGGGGAACTCGACAACGAGGTTCTTGACTTGAAGCAGACTCATGTTGTTATCGCAGTCGCGGGTTCAGGGCATCGCGCAGCCAGTCGCCGAGCAGGTTCACACTGAGCGCGATCAGCACCAGCATGGCTCCTGGAAAGATGGTGATCCACCACTCCCCGGAGAACAGGTAATCGTTGCCCACACGGATGAGCGTGCCCAGCGAGGGCGAGGTGGGCGGGGCGCCTACACCCAGGAAGGAGAGCGTGGCTTCGGTGATGATGGCCGTGGCCACCTGGATGGTGGCCAGCACCAGCACCGGCCCCATGACGTTGGGCAGCACGTGGCTTCGCATGATGCGCAGCGGCGCCACGCCGGTCACGCGCGCGGCCTGTACGTACTCCTTGTTGCGCTCCACCAGCGTGGAGCCGCGCACGGTGCGCGCGTACTGCACCCAGCCGGTGAGGGTGATCGAGATGATCAGCACGCCGAACGCAAGGGTCTCATGGGCATTGGGAAACAACGCACGGCCCACGCCAGCGATCAGCAAGGCGATCAGGATGGGGGGAAAGGACAGCATCACATCGCACAGGCGCATGAGCACGCCATCGACCCAGCCGCCAAGAAAACCAGCCAGCAGACCGAAAGACACGCCGATGATCACCGAAAGCAACACCGACGCCAGCCCCACGGCCAGCGAAATACGCGCGCCGTACATGAGGGCCGAGAGGATGTCGCGCCCCTGGTCGTCGGTGCCGAGCAGGAACCGGGAAGAGCCATCGGGGCTCCATGCCGGAGGCAGCCGCGCGTTGGACAGTTCCAGCGTGGCCAGGTCAAAGGGGTTGTGCGGTGCCACCCAGGGGGCGAAGACCGCACAGAAAATGCAGATGAACGCGATCACCGAAGCCACGATGGCCGTCGGCGAGGTACGGAAGCTGTGGCCGACATCGCTGTCGAGGCCTCGTTTGAGAAGACTGATCACGTGGGGAACCTGGTTGAAATCGTCACCGCCGCCAGGATGCGGGGCTTCCCGCATCCTGCGGCGATGGCGCCGGCTGACGACTTACTTCACCGACATGTAACGGAAGGGCATGAAGTTGTCGGCCAGCTGAACCAGCGTGACGTTGCTGGCCACACCCCAGGCCAGCGCCTGCTGGTGCAATGGCAGGTGGCCAATGTCATCCGAATGCAGCTTGAACGCCTCCTTGATCAGCGCATCGCGCTTGGGCTTGTCGGTTTCAGACTGGATCTTCAGCGTCAGCTCGTCCACCTTGGGATTGCAATAGGACCCCAGGTTGAACTGGCCGCTGCCCTTGTCGTCCACGCAGCGCATCAGGGCATTCAGAGCGTTGTGCGAGTCGTAGGTACCGGGCGTCCAGCCCAGCATGTAGAAGCTGGTGTCGCGGCGCAGAATCTTGGGGAAATAGGTGCCCTTGGTCTCGGCCTGCAGGTTGATCTTCACGCCCACGCGCGCGAGGCTGGCCGCCACGGCCTGGCAGATGGCGCCATCATTCACGTAGCGGTCGTTCGGGCAGTTCATTGCCACCTCGAAACCATTGGGATAGCCGGCATCGGCGAGCAGCTTCTTGGCCGCATCGGGATCAAATGGCAGGCGCGTGTTCATGGCGTCGTCAAAACCATTGATGCCTGGGCCGACCATGAGGGCGGTGGGCTTGGAGGCGCCGCGCATCACGGTGCGCTGGATACCGTTGATGTCGATCGCCTGGTAGAAGGCCTGGCGCACGCGCTTGTCCTTGAACGGGTTCTTGCCCTTGACGTTCGAATACAGCAACTCGTCGCGTTTCTGGTCCATGCCCAGGAAGATGGTGCGCAGCTCGGGGCCCTGCATCACCTTGGTCTTGCCACTCGCATTGATCCGGGCCACGTCCTGCAGCGGGACGGGCTCAATCACGTCGACCTGGCCCGACAGCAGAGCCGCCACTCGGGTGGAGTCGTTGCCGATGGGCGTGTACTCGACGTTGAGGACGTTGCCTTCGATCTTTCCCCAGTAGTTGCCATTGCGCACGAAGCTGGTCTTGATGTTGGGTTGACGCTCGCGCAGACGGAAAGGACCGGTGCCGTTGGCTCGGAACGATGCGGCGTTCTCGATGCCCTTGCGGCGGTCCACGGGACGCGTGGCCTGGTTGTCCTCGGCCCATTTCTTGTTCATGATGAACAGCAGGGAGATGACATCAGGCAGGATGGGGAACGGTGCCTTGGTCTCGATCTCCACCACGTAATCGCCGACTTTGCGCACTTCCTTCACATCGTTGGTGTAGCTCTTCATGTCCGAGCCTTCGCCGGACGCACGCTCGAAGGTGAACAGCACGTCGGCGGCTGTGAAGGGAGCACCGTCGTGGAATTTCACACCCTTGCGCAGCTCGAAGCGCCACACCGTGGGCGACGTCTGCTTCCAGCTGGTCGCCAGTCCGGGCGCGAGTTTGAGGTTGGCATCGCGTGCGACCAGGGGTTCGTAGACGTTGCCCGTCACGCTGAGTTGCAGCGATTCATTGAGCGAGTGCGGGTCCATCGACAACGCGTCACCCTGGTTGCCGATGCGAATCGTCTGCGCAGACGCGGCGCCCATGGTGATCATGGCAGCGGTCACCAGGGTGGCTGCCAGTGTTTTCTTGAGTTTCATGCGTCGCTCCTTGTAGGGGTTGGGGTTGCGGAAATCGAATGGGTTTGTGGTGCAAGCGCCGCATCGGCCAGCGGCATGCCGTGTTCAATCAGGCCTGCATGCAATGCGGCGCCCAGCGGGAGCACTTCGTCGTTGAAGTCGTATCGGCTGTTGTGCAGAAAGCACCCGCCCACGCCGTTCTCGGCGCCCTGCCCCAGGCGCAGGTAAGCGCCGGGCTTGACCTGAAGCATGAAGGAGAAGTCCTCCGCGCCCATGCTCGGGTCCATGTTGCGGTCCACGTGATCATGGCCCAGGAGTCTTTGCGCCACTTCGGCCGCAAACCGGGCTTCGTCGCGGCTGTTGATCGTGGCCGGGTAGATGCGCTCGTAGTTGACATGCGCCGCGGCCCCCAGACCAAGCGCCACGCCTGAGCAGACCTCATGCAGGCGCTTCTCGACCAGGTTCTGCACCTCGGGGTTGAAGGTGCGCACGGTGCCCACCAGCGTGGCTTTGCCTGGAATCACGCTGAAGGCACCCATGTCGCCAGCCTGCATGGCACACAGGCTGACGACGGCGCTGTCAATGGCGCGCACGCTGCGCGAAACGATGCTCTGCACGGCGGTGATGATGTGGGCCGCCACCAGCACCGGGTCCACAGTCTGGTAGGGATGCGCGCCATGGCCCCCCTTGCCGGTGATTTCGATCGTGATGCGATCGGCCGAGGCCATCATCGGCCCAGGGTTCACGCCCACGATGCCGGGCTTCATCTGAGGCCAGTTGTGCATGCCGTAGACCGACTGCACGGGAAAGCGATCAAACAGGCCATCCTCGATCATGGCCTTGGCACCCGCGAAGCCCTCTTCGCCCGGCTGGAAGATCAGCACGGCGGTGCCGTCGAAATTGCGGGTCTCGGCCAGGTAGCGCGCTGCGCCCACCAGCATGGCGGTATGGCCGTCGTGCCCGCAGCCGTGCATCATGCCGGGACGGGTGGAACGCCAGGCGAAGTCGTTGTGCTCGGTCATGGGCAAAGCATCCATGTCGGCGCGCAGGCCCATCATGCGGCCACTGTCGTTCTTGCGTCCGCGAATCACCGCCACCACGCCTGTTTTGCCGATGCCAGTGTGGATTTCATCCACGCCGCAGACCTTGAGCGATTCGACCACCCGCCTGGCGGTGTAGTGTTCCTCGAAGCCGATCTCGGGATGGGCATGCAGATCGCGCCGCAGCGACGTGAGCTCCGAATGAAATGCCGCGATGTGCGCGAACGCGCGACCGTGGGCCTTGATGCGAGGCGCAAGCATGTCGTTGCGGGCGTTCAATGTCCACCTGCCTTTTCAGCGCGAAGACGCGGGTCGACCGCGAAGTACAGAAGATCCACCACAAGGTTGATCACCACGAAGATCAACGCGATGAGACAAAGGTAGGCAGCCATCACGGGGATGTCGGCAAACGTCACCGCCTGGATGAACAGCAGGCCCATGCCCGGCCACTGGAAGACGGTCTCGGTGATGATGGCAAACGCGATCAGGCCGCCGAGTTGCAGCCCGGTGATGGTCATGACTGGCACCAGCGTGTTCTTCAGCGCATGGCCGAAGTGCACCGCGCGGTTGGTGAGACCACGTGCTCGCGCGAACTTGATGTAGTCGGTGCGCAGCACCTCCAGCATCTCTGCGCGCACCAGGCGCATGATGAGCGTGAGCTGGAAAATCGCCAGTGTGATCGCCGGCAGGGTGATGTGGTGCCAGCCCTTGGCGCTGAGCAGGCCGGTGGACCACCAACCCAACTGGGTCACCTCGCCCCGGCCAAAGCTCGGGAACCAGCCGAGGTTCACCGCGAAGCCCAGAATGAGCAGGATGCCGATCAGGAAGGTGGGCAGCGAGACGCCCAGCAGCGAGACGGTCATGAACACCTGGGTCATGAAGGTGCCACGGCGCAGAGCCGCGTACACACCCATCGGGATGCCCACCACGAGAGCGAGCACGGCAGCCACCATGGAAAGCTCCAGCGTGGCCGGGAAACGCTCGGCAATCAGGCGCGAGACTTTGGCGCCTTGTCGCAGCGACAGGCCGAACTCGCCCTGTACGGCGTTGGCCAGGAAATGCCAGAACTGAATGAAGAAGGGTTGGTCCAGTCCGAGGTCGGCACGAAGTTCACGAATCTGGTCTGCCGTGGCGTCCTGCCCGAGCAGGAACACCACGGGATCGCCCACGTACTGGAACAACAAGAATGCGATCAGCGCCACGCTGACCATGACGACGACCGCTTGCGCGAGCCGTCGGAGTATGAATGCGAACATCTTGTTGAAAATGAAGAGAGGGTCGCCCCTGTCGGTGAGCGACCCTCGTCTGACTGGCTGGAATCAGTTTACCTTGATCAAACGCCAATCCAGGCGGTTGTCGGCGCGGTGCACCACGTCAATGTTCTTCTTCATCGCCCAGGGGATGATCTGGTTGTGCAGCGGGATGTGCGCCACGTCCTCGTTTTGCAGCGCCAGCGCTTCGGTCAGCAGGCGAGGACGCACAAACGGGTCGGTTTCCGTCTTGGCGCGGTCGATGATGGCGTCCATCTTGGGGTTGCTGTAGCGGCCCACGTTGTAGTTGCCGTCGCCACCCGTGCCCAGCGTGCGCACCAGCGACTGCAGGCTGTAGAGCGCATCGAAGGTCGGCACGCCCCAGCCCAGCATGTAGATGCTGGCCTCAAAGCGCTGGATCATCGGGAAATAGGTGGCCAGGGGCAGCGTGCGCAGCTTGGCCTTCACGCCGATGCGTGCCCACATGGCGGTCACGGCCTGGCAGATCTGCTCGTCGTTGATGTAGCGGTTGTTCGGGCAGGCGAAGTCGACCTCGAAACCATCCTTGTAGCCAGCGTCGGCCAGCAGCTTTTGCGCTGCGGCGACATCGAAGGGATACCGCTGATGCACCGCTTCGTTCCAGCCCGCCACCTGCGGGGCCACCAGCGCGCCGGTGGCCTGCCCCAGGCCACGCAGGCTGACACGGGTGATCGCGTTGATGTCGATCGCCTGGTAAAGCGCCTTGCGCACACGCTGGTCTTTCAGCGGGTTCTTGCCCTTGACGTTGCTGCCAGGGAGTTCGTCGCGGAACTGGTCCATGCCGAAGAAGATGGTGCGGTTCTCGACGCCGTCCATGACCTTCAGATTGCCGTCCTGGCGAATGCGTGGCAGGTCCTGCGGGCTGGGGTCGAGCACGAAGTCCACTTCACCCGACAACAGTGCGGCCATTCGGGTGGCCACGGCCTTCACCGGGGTGTAGACGATCTCGGTCACGTTGCCCTCTGCGGTGCCCCACCAGTTGGGGTTCCTGGCCAGCACAATCTTCTGGTCGGGCTGCCATTCCTTGAGCATGAAAGGTCCGGTGCCGTTGGCATTGCGGTGCGCGAAGTTCTCGTCCTGCGTCTTGATGTCTTTGGGTGCGGTGGAGTTGTTCTTCTCGGCCCACGCCTTGCTCATCATGCGCAGTTCGGTCAACTGGTTCACGAGCACCGGATTCGGTCCGCCGGTGATGATGTCGATGGTGTTGGCGTTCACCTTCGTCACCTTGGTGATGCCCTGGGTGTACACGGTGAAGTTCGACGTCTTGCTCATGGCGCGTTCGATGGAGAACACCGCATCGTCGGCGGTGAAGGGCGAGCCATCGTGGAACTTGACGCCATTGCGCAGCGTGACGCGCAACTGCGTGGGGGACACCTGAGTCCAGCCGCTGGCCAGCATCGGCTCGGGCTTGAAGGTGCGGCTGTTGTAGTAGACGAGCGACTCGTACACCGATGCGTGAACGCCGTTGGCCAGAGCGTTGTTCTGGGAGTGGATGTCCCAGGTGGGGATGTCGCTGGCGCTGGTCCATTTGAAGGTCTTGGCATGGACACCACCGACGCCCACCGCCATCGCGGCGCAAAGGAGTGCGAGTCGAAATTTCATTTGTTGACACCTAAATAAAATGAACATCTCGCCACTATGCAACAAACGTTCCCGCTCATGCACGGGACTAACCCCAACCGCCGACGCCAAACGCACTGGAATGGTCACCTGGGCGTCCGCGCCGGCACCGGAGCGCATCGCCACGGGGCGCGAACAGCGCAGCAGCGACCGAATCAGTCGGCCGCGCGCTCCAGGCTCAACGGCCCATACCAGGCAGTGAGACGGCTCTGGGTGTTGTCGGTGTCGGTCATCAGCGCCACGGCACGCAGTGGCCCGGGCTCCTCGCCAAAGGCCTGAAGAAAGTCGGCACGCACGTCCCGCACATGATCGCGCCATTGCCCCAGCCGGTCGGAGCCACTGTCCAGCACCAGCTTTCGAATGCGGTCGGTGCGCGGGTTCATCACCACGCTGCCGGGTGCATCGTTCACGCTCCATACGTAGATCAGCGTGGCATAGGGCAACTCTTCTCCGGTAAACAGGCGGCTCATCTCTGAAAGTCGATGCACCTTGGGCGACCAGCGCTGCCGATCCCCTTCGAAAGCCAGCACCACGCGCACCGGTGAGTCGGCCAGGGAAGCCTGCGACAGGTCTGCCTTTTCGGGCAGGCCGTCGACGCGCCAAGAGAAACTCAAACGGCCTGCGCGGCTCAGGTGGGGCTCGAAGCGCTGCCGCAGGATGCTCACCGAACTTTGCGCCTTGACACGCAGCGCCTGGCGATCCAGCACCTCGACTGGCTCAAAGGGCGCGAAGCGCTTGCCTGGAAAGACAAAGGTTTCCCAGTCCGGCACCGGCGCCGGCGTCTGCAGGAGGCGGTTGGCCACCCGCTTGAGGGCAGCGGCCCCAGCCGCCACGGCGGGGGCTGTCCTGGGGTCATCGTCCTGAAGCGACGGCCCGGCACAACCGGCCCCCAAAGTGGCCAGCAGCACGATTCCCCAGCTCAGCTTGTTCAAATGCATACGTCCTTTGGCCAACGCACCTCATCGCCTCGGTGCGCAAGTCTAAGTTCAGAAGTGTTCGGGTTTCGGGAAAATCTGGAATGACAAATGAATTCAAAAGCATTACATTTCGGCCCGGATGGCGCGACAAGTGCCACCCGCCTGCACCACAGGCGATTCAAAACCTGATTCCAAAATGGAGGAAATGCATGATCAAGAAAACCCTGGCCGCCCTGCTGGCCTTCCTTGCGGTCGCCTGCTGGGCTGCCGTGGACGTGAACACCGCCACCGAAGCCGATCTGGACAGCATCAAGGGCATCGGACCCGGTACTTCCGGAAAGATGCTCGAAGCACGCAAGGCATCCCCGTTCAAGAGCTGGGCCGATCTGGTTGAACGCGTCCCGGGCATCGGCGAGAAGCGCGCCAGCAAACTTTCATCCGAGGGACTCACCGTGAACGGGGAAGCCTACAAGCCCGCCAGCACGGCCGGCGCGACGGAAAAGAAGCCTGCCAAGGCCACCAAGTAACGCCCTCGCAAAAAGAAAAAGCCACCCGGCGGACCGGGTGGCTTTTTTTGCGGGTCGCTGTTCCGGAGAACGTCGATCAGAAAGTGTGGCGAATACCCACGGCGTACTGATCCAGCTCCTTGGTCTTCACGCCAGCGGTCTTGCCGTCGCCGGTGGTGTAGCCAGCGTAGGCGGTGGTGCGCTTGGACAGGCTGTAGGTGGCCACGATGCCGAAAGCATCGCGCTTTTCGTCGCCCTTGGCTGCGTTGTCCTTGCCACGGGCATAGCCAGCACCCAGCGTCAGGGCGCCGCCCAGCGGCACGTCCACGCCGAAGCTGTAGTCGGTGGTCTTCAGACCGCCGGTCTGCTTCAACTGGCCAAAGGAACCCAGCAGCTTGGCCATGCCCAGGTCATAGGAAGCGCCCACGCGGGTGTACTTCGACTCGGTCGCACCAGCGGTTTCTTCCTGGTAAGCCACGCCCGCGTAGATCGGGCCGCCAGCGTATTTCAGGTGGAAAGCCGTGGTGTTTTCGTCCACCGCGTTGTTCTCGTCCAGCGCATAGGACACGGCACCGCTGATGCCACCGAAATCGGGCGAGGTGTACTTGAAGCCGTTGTTCGGGTTGGCGGTGTAGCCGGTGCTGCCGAAGGCGAAGTACTCAGGGCTGAAAGCCGAGTCGAAACCGCTGAACGAAGCGGCGCTGATGTCGTCGTAGGCGGACCACACCTTACCGGCAATGATCTGACCGAAGCCGCCTTCAAAGCCGACGTACGACTGGCGATCGAACTTGAAGCCGGTGCTGGTGCCAGTGTCCATGCCCAGGCCAGCTTCCAGACCAAAGATGGCGGAGAGGCCACCGCCGAGGTCTTCCGTGCCCTTGAAGCCCAGACGGCTGGATTGCAGGCCACCCGAGTCCAGCTTGGACATGGAGCCCGTGCCGTTGTCCACGCTGCCGACCCATACGTCGGCAATACCGTAGATCGTGACGGAAGACTGGGCGCTGGCGGCGCCTGCAAACGCGCCCAGAACGGCCAAAGCAACTAGCGATTTTTTCATGTGATTTCCTTGGGATGGTTAAACGGGTATGGGTATCTTGGAACAAGGTCGATCTTAGGCACTGCGCTCGCTCAATTGCAGGGTAATCCCCTACAAATTGATGAAAAGCCGTCAAATCGTTGCAGCGCAACAACAGGCGATTTGATGCTTTATCCCAGCAAAATCCATACCAGTTCGCGGCCAGTTTTCAGCGCGAAGGCCCATGAAAAAAGCCCACCGCTTGCGCGGTGGGCTTTGATCTTTCGCTCGAAGCTGGCGTCAGCCAGCGTCGGGCTTAGAAGGCGTGGCGAACGCCGAATTCGATGCCGGTGGAGTTGCCACCAGCCGTCACGGCAGCTGCATTCGGGCTCAGGCCGAAGGTGCCAGCATTCTTGTTGGAGATGCGCGAGAACGTGCCGTACAGCGCGGTGCGCTTGGACAGGTTGTAGTCGTAACCCACAGCGATCTGGCTGGCGTCGTTGTCGCCAGCGGCGGCATTGTAGTCAGAGCGGGTGTAGGAAGCCTTCAGGTTGCCCGGGCCCACCGGAGCGGTCACGCCCAGCAGGTAGTGGTTGAGCTTGGAGGCACCAAACTTGCCCTGGGTGTACTGACCCAGCAGCTTGGCCACGCCGAAGTCATACGAACCACCGAAGTTGGTGCGCTTGTACGAATCCACGGAACCTGCCGTCGCGCCTTCGGAAGCGGTAGCCAGGGCCACGCTCAGAGGACCAGCAGCGTACGTCAGGCGAGCACCCAGGTACTCGTTGGGTGCGTTGGTGGCGGTGTTTTCCTTGAATGCGTACTGCACTTGCACGCCAAAACCACCCATGTTGGGCGAGAAGTAGCTGATCGCATTGTCGGCGCGCACGTTGGTGCCAGAGCCGCTGCCCAGGTTGTTGAACGTGTTCAGCGAGCTGCCAACGCCGTTGGTGCCGAACGGGTCGTACACGGTGTGGTTCCAGAAGGTCGGGGTGTAGTCACGGCCCAGACGCACTTCACCGAAGCCACCCATCAGGCTCACGGTGCTGCGGCGCATGAAGTTGAAGCCACCAGCGGTGCCGGTGTCGGGGTTCAGGCCGCCTTCGAGCCAGAAGCCGGCGCTCATGCCGCCGCCGAGGTCTTCCACGCCACGGAAACCGAGGCGGCTGGATGCAATACCGTCCTGGTGCATGGAGGTGAGGTTGTCGCCGCCTTGACGGACGTTGCGGATGTTCAGGTCAACGATACCGAACAGCGTGACGGAGGACTGGGCAAAAGCAGCGCCCGTGGCGGCCACGGCTGCCAGTGCAATCAGGGTCTTTTTCATTGAGGGTTTCTCCAAGGTTGAGTAAAGAGGCCGATGGTCTAGAGCCGTCGAGCCAACCTCCGTTGAGGAAGCTGCGGTCATTGCACCAGAAGGGCTCTTCGCTTGCAAAAGTTTCGAAGCACAAGCGAACAATTCGTCGCCAGCCAACAACGGATTTCCGTTTTGGTGCAATCAAATTACAAACAAAGTATTAGCTGCACCGAATTGACGCATTTCACCCGCGAACTGCGCCAAATGAACAGAGACCAGCGCCTCGCACGGTCATGAAAACCCCTCTTCTGGCATGCGCTACAGTGCCTTTCTGTCATTCGCGCCACAGGACTGAAGATGGATGCCTTGCTGAACGCTGCCGATTCGGCGCTGAGAACTTTGTTCGTCAAACCCCGCGCCTCGCGGGAATGTCCGACCCTGCCGGAGCTGACGCCTGCACCTGAACTGAGCGAAGAGGAGCGGCGCCTTTCCGGGGCCCTGATGCGCGTGAACCATGTGGGCGAGGTGTGCGCACAAGCGCTGTACACGGCGCAAGCCCTGGCCGCTCGCTGGCCCGCCGGCGGGCGCCCACCCAATGAAGCGCTGGCACAGCAACTGGAGCTGGCAGGACGAGAGGAAACCGATCACCTTGCCTGGACGCAGGCGCGTCTTGACGAACTGGGTGCGAAGCCCTCGGCGCTCAACCCGCTCTGGTACGCAGGTGCCTTCGGGCTCGGGCTCCTGGCGGGCCGAATGGGCCAGGGCGTGAGTCTGGGCTTCGTGGTGGAGACCGAGCGCCAGGTGGAAGCCCACCTGGCGGGCCACATGGACCGTTTGCCCCCAGGCGATCAGGCTTCGCGTGCGATCGTGGCGCAGATGAAGGACGATGAAGCGCGGCATGCGCGCGATGCCCAGCACGCGGGAGGCGTTGATCTGCCGGCCCCGGTCAGGGGCCTCATGCGCGCAGCGGCCAGGGTGATGACCACCGTGGCGCACAAAGTCTGAGCCTCAGGCTTCCAGCAGGTCGAAGCTGGTCGTGATCTCGGCCGTCTTGCCGAGCATGATGCTGGCCGAACAGTACTTCTCGTGGCTCATGGCGATGGCACGCTCCACGGCGGCCGGTGCAATGCCCTTGCCGCTGACGGTGAAATGCATGTGGATTCTGGTGAACACCTTGGGGTCGACCGGTGCGCGTTCGGTCACGAGCTTGACGCTGCAAGCGCGGACGTCGTGGCGCCCGCGCTTGAGGATGAGCACCACGTCGTAGGCCGTGCAGCCGCCCGTGCCGGCCAACACCGTTTCCATGGGCCGGGCAGCCAGGTTGGCCCCGCCATTGGCCGGCTTGTCGGCATCGGGCGCGCCATCCATGGCGATCACGTGGCCGCTGCCGGTTTCGGCCACAAAGCCCATGTGGGATCGGGTTCCGGCGGCGCCGGTCCAGGTGACGGTGCATTCCATGGTGCTCCAGACGTGAAGAAATGAACGGTATTGGGCCGGGTGCTCTAAAAATGATAGAAAAGCAACAAGGGATGTTGCGTTGCAACATGCGCACGATATACTGGCGGCATTGTATTGAAGGTTGTCTCCTCTACCCTCCACGGGTGGATTCAAGCCCGGACCGGTTCTGCCAGTCCGGGCTTTTTTTGGTCTGCAGACCCTCTGGCTATGATCGGCGGCGAGGAACACCATGCCAGCCAGCGTCAAAAAGTCTCCCCCATCCACCAGCGTTTCGCCGCTCACCCACATGGGTCCGGCCGACTACCTGAAGAAAATTCTCACCGCACGCGTCTACGACGTGGCGGTGGAATCCGCGCTGGAGCCCGCCAGTGATCTGAGCCGCAGGCTGCACAACAAGGTGCTGCTCAAGCGCGAAGACCAGCAACCCGTGTTCAGCTTCAAGCTGCGCGGTGCTTACAACAAGATGGCGCACCTCAGCGTCGACCAATTGAAGAAGGGCGTGATCTGCGCATCGGCGGGCAACCACGCACAGGGTGTGGCGCTGGGTGCGCGCAAGCTGGGCGCCAGAGCGGTGATCGTGATGCCGACGACCACGCCTCAGGTGAAGATCGACGCGGTGCGCGGTTTCGGCGGCGAGGTTGTGCTGCACGGAGACAGCTATTCCGATGCCTATACCCACGCGGTGGCGTTACAGGCAAAACAGGGCCTGACCTTCGTTCACCCATTCGACGACCCAGACGTCATCGCAGGCCAGGGCACGATCGCGATGGAGATCCTGCGCCAGTTGCAGAGCCTGGGCTCAGACCATCTGGACGCGGTGTTCGTGGCCATTGGCGGCGGCGGCTTGATTTCGGGCGTGGCCAACTACATCAAGGCGGTGCGCCCTGAAATCAAGGTCATCGGCGTTCAGATGAACGACTCGGACGCCATGATGCGCTCGGTGCAGAGCGGCTCACGCGTGACACTGGCTGACGTGGGGCTGTTCGCCGATGGCACCGCCGTCAAGCTGGTGGGTGAGGAGACCTTCCGAATCGCTCGCGATCTGGTCGACGAGTTCATCACCGTGGACACCGACGCCGTTTGCGCCGCCATCAAAGACGTGTTCGTGGACACGCGCAGCATCGTCGAACCGTCGGGCGCCCTCGCGGTGGCGGCGATCAAGCAGTACGTGGCAAAAAACAAGACGCGCGGCGAGACCTACGCCGCCATCCTGTGCGGCGCCAACATGAACTTCGATCGCCTGCGATTCGTGGCCGAGCGTGCAGAGGTGGGCGAAGAACGCGAGGCACTTTTCGCCGTGACGATTCCTGAGGAACGCGGCAGCTTCCGGCGCTTCTGCGAGGCCATTGGTGAATTGCCTGGCGGCGCGCGCAACGTGACCGAATTCAACTACCGCATTCACGACGGCAGTCAGGCCCATGTGTTCGTCGGCCTGACCACGCATGGCAAGGGCGAGTCCACACGGATCGCCACCAACCTGATCAAGCACGGGTTCGAGACCCTGGATCTCACGCACGACGAGCTGGCCAAGGAGCACATCCGGCACATGGTGGGTGGGCATTCGCCGCTGGCGCAGGATGAGCGCCTGTTGCGCTTCATCTTTCCCGAGCGACCCGGCGCCCTGCTGAAGTTTCTCAGCCTCATGCGCCCGGGCTGGAACATCAGCCTTTTCCACTACCGCAACCAGGGTGCGGACTACGGCCGCATTCTGGTGGGCCTTCAGGTGCCCACGAAGGACCACAAGGCCTTCGACAAATTCCTGGATACGCTGGGCTACCCCTACGTGGAAGAAACCGCGAATCCGGTGTACCGTCTTTTTCTCAAGAGCTGAAACGACGCACGCACCATGGCCATGGACCCCGTATTCGCCCCGATCAACCGACGCGTGCCGGAGTTGCCTGCCAACCTCAAGCTGCCGCACGTCACACCGACCTCCGACACGATGCTGGACCATTCGGTAAAGCAACGTCTCGCGCCGGAGGGGCTGCCTGAGCACGCGCTGGGACGCATGGAAGAACTGGTTCTGCAACTGGCTCGCATCCAGAACGGCAGCCCGCTGCCCTTCGATCTGCTGGCCTTCGACTCACCGCAGTTGGTCGTGTTCGCCGCCGACCATGGCATCGCAGACGAAGGCATGTCCGCCCTGGAGCAGGGTATGTCGGTCGAGCACGTGATGCAACTGCTCCTGGGGCTGGCGCCAGTCAATGCGCTGGCAGAGATGTATGGCTTCGACCTGACGGTGGTGGATGCGGGTGTGGCCACGCACATCACCCTGCCCGATGCCGCCCGCACCAAGGCGCCCCTGCTGTTGCGCAAGATCGGCTACGGCACGCGAAACCTTCTGCTCGGTCCGGCGATGTCGCAGGCCCAGGTGGTGGCTGCGCTGCATGCGGGCATGGACGTGGTCCGGCATCTGCCGGGCAATGTGATCGCCATCGGCGACGTGGGCGTGGCCAACCTGGTCAGCGCCTCTTTGCTGCTCTCGCGGCTGTGCGGCGTGCCGCTGGCCGACGCCTGCGTGCGCGACGATTTCCAGATGCCGGGTCTCGACGACAGCGCCCACCTGCAACGCATCGAGAAGCTTTCCGCAGCGGCGGCCCGCCATCGCAAGGCCCTGGGACCGCTGGACGCGCTGGCCGCCCTCGGCGGTTTCGAAATCGCCATGATGGTCGGCGCCATGTTGCAGGCTGCCAGCGAGCGGCGCGTGGTGCTGGTCGACGGCTATGTGTCCGGTGCGGCCGCACTCGTGGCTCGCGGACTGTGTCCGGACGTGGCGGACTACCTGGTGTACGCCCACCGCACCGCAGACACCGGCCACCGGCTCATGCTCATTCACCTGCAAGCGCAGCCCCTGCTGGACATGGGTTTGCGCGTGAGTCAGGGCACCGGCGCACTCATGGCCTGGCCTTTGCTGCTGGCTGCGCAAGGCCTGCTGGAACGCTGATCTGGTTTCAGCGTTCGTAGTCCAGGCGCACGCGCTGCTGGAGGCTGCGCAGCACGCGCAGAGTTTCCTTCAGGATGCGCCTGTCGATGTCATTGAGGTCGCTCACCGCGATGCGGTTGGCATTGCCGCCGACCATGGTGCCGTCGAGTTGCGCGCGCAGTCGCAGCATCTGCAGAAACTCGAAGCCTCCCACCCAGGCCTGGTGTTCACGATCGGGTGCGCCCAGCGCGGGGCCGACAGCTTCGAAACGTTCGCGCGTGCTGGTAGCCGATACCCCCTGCGCCAATGCATAAAGGCGTGCCACGTCGACAAAGATCGCCGTGCCTTGTAGCTTGAGGTCCAGTGTGTCGCGCCCGTCCACTGTGGTGGTGTCGATCTGGCCCAGCCAGTTCAGCGGCGCACTCTGCGTCAGGCCATTGATCGCAAGCTGACGCAGGAATCGCGGGTTGGCCATGGCGCGCTGTGTCACCGCCTCGCGCAGGCGCTCGGTCAGCCGGGTGTTGCCAGCCAGCGTCCGGAAGTCGAAATAGATGCTCGCATTGAGCAGGTCTTTGGGTGAACCCTGGTCGATCCACTGGGTGAACCGCTGCTGCCATTCGGTCAGTGTCAGGCAGCATTCCGGATTGCTCGCCATGATGTTGCCCTTGCACAGCGGGAAACCACAGGCGTCCAGACCTTCATTGACCTCGCGGGCAAAAGCCAGCAGGCGGCCCTTGTCGGTGGGTGGTCCGTCGATGGCATCGGCCACGATGAGCGCGTTGTCCTGGTCGGTGGCGATGGTCTGCTCGCCGCGCCCTTCCGATCCAAGCGCGATCCAGCAGAAGGCTTGCAGATCGAGGCCATGCCGCTCGGCCGTGAGCTCCACCAGGCGTGAGGTGAGCACATCGTTGAGGTGGCTGATCAGCGCGGTGAGCTGTTTGGCATGGACACCCTGCCCCAGCAGGCTGCGTGCAAAGCGGCGGATGTCGTGCGCCACGGCCTGCAGCGTGACGAGATCGCTCGCATGGCGGATGCTGCCACTGACCTGCTTGAGGCTCAGGCGCTGCAGCGCGAACAGATCCCGCTCGGAAACGATGCCCACCACGCGACCCTCGTGCGTCACTGGCACGTGCCGAATGCCGTGGCGCGACATCAGCAGCGCTGCGTCCTGCGCGGTGTGTTTCTGGGTGAGGGAGAGCACTGGCTGCACCATCACTTTGTGCATCGGCGTGGACAGCGGCAGCTGCGCCAATGTCACGCGACCCAGAATGTCGTAGCGCGTGAGAATGCCCAGCGGGGCTTGCGCGGCGTCCACCACCAGCATGGACC
Organism: Hydrogenophaga sp.; assembly: GCF_050250835.1. GTDB lineage: Bacteria > Pseudomonadota > Gammaproteobacteria > Burkholderiales > Burkholderiaceae_C > Hydrogenophaga. The sequence goes on from NZ_JBFWNX010000001.1 coordinate 505,617, forward strand.
CGATGTGCAGCTCATGCATCCGCATCAGTGCATCGCGCAACGGCGTCTCTGGCAGGCAGGTCACCGGCGTGGAACGGCACAGTTCGGCCAGGGGTGTCTCCAGCGACTGCTCGGCCAGCGCCTGGGACGAATACGCCACCTGCAGCGCGCTTCGCGAGAGGTCGAGGAACTTGAGGATGCGGCGGTTGAGGAAGTCGCCGAAGACCGCGCTGCGCTCGGCCAGTGCCTGCATGTCGTCTGCGCTCACCGCGAGCACGAAGGTGTCCTCGGTGGCGCTGTAGAGCGTGGTAGGGGCGCGTTGGGCCAGCACGGCGCTGACCGGGAACAGGTCGCCGGCCTCGTACTGGAAGGCTCCGCCCGACAGATCGGACAGGCCGCGCTTGCCGGTGACGGCTCCCCTCCGGATGAAGAACAGCTCGCGCGCCGGCCCGTCCTCGGGCCGCACCACCGCTTCGCCTGGCGCAAAAAAACCCTGGCGCGAAGCCTCCACGAAAGCCATCACGTGAGCCTCCTCCATTTCATTGAAAGGGGGGTGATGTCGCAGCTCGTCGCTGAGATTTTTCAACGTCGGGCCGGATGGCCGCAACCAGGCCGTGGCCAAGGTGCGTGTCCTGTCGGATCGGGAAGCCATGGGCAGGTAGCCGCTGCGCTCGGGCGAACGCGGGCCCTCAGGAAGGCGTGGCTGCCTTCTCGGGCAAGGACAGCTCCATGCTGGACGGCGCATCCAGCGAAGGGCCCAGGCGGACAGTGCGGCGCGTCACGGCCTGCAGCACCAATCCGCCTTCGAGCGAAGCGCCCACGCGATAGGGTCGTGGTGGTTGGCTGTCCACGGCGATCAGCGCAGCGCCACCATCGGTTCCCGTGGCCACCACGCCGAGCAGCACGTAGCGCGCCGGTGCGGCAGCCACGGGTGCGGAGCCCGCCGCCGCCACAGGCAAGGCGCCCAAGGTGCGCGCAACCGCCATGGGGTCAGGAGTTGCAGGCGCCGTGGCCACGGTGACCACCGGCGTCACCGAGGAACGACCCATGAATTGCAACACCCAGTAACCGGCACTCAGCCCCGCCGCCAGCCACAGCAGGCCGGCCACCAGCGCCGGCCCTCGGCGCGAGGCGCTTTGCTGCAGGGCTGCAGGGCTTTCCATGAGGAAGCCCGAATGGCCGAACGACGGTGCCTTGTTCATGCGCGCATTATGATCGACCGCCAGCGTTTCACGGCCCATCCGCCACCGGCGGTGCCGGCCTCTCGGCCACCTGTCGGCCCGCGTTGGCGGGAGATCCCTTTGAACCACCTCACCCCCCCCGCATCGCCCCGCGCGCCCACCAGGGCGACACCCTGGCGCGCCCTTCAGCGTGGCTTCACCCTGATCGAACTCATGGTGGTGCTGGTCATCATTGGCGTGCTGGCCGCACTGATCGTGCCCAACGTGCTCGACCGTGCCGACGATGCGCGCGTGACCGCCGCCAAGACCGATGTCAACAACCTCATGCAGGCGCTCAAGCTGTATCGCCTGGACAACCAGCGCTACCCCACAGGCGAGCAAGGACTCAATGCGCTGGTGAACAAGCCCACCGCAGGACCCGCCGCACCCAACTGGCGGCGTTACCTGGACAAGCTCCCGGCCGATCCCTGGGGCAGGCCGTACCAGTACCTGAACCCTGGGCTGCATGGCGAAGTGGACGTGCTCTCACTGGGCGCGGACGGTCAGGCTGGCGGCGAAGCCAAAGATGCCGACATCGGTAGCTGGCAATGACGAGAGTGCCCCCACGCTCCGCCGCTGCGCGGGTCGCTGCCCCCCGAGGGGGCTGGCCTTGCTTGGGGCGGCCCTGCGCTGCGGCCTTCTTGCCCCCACGCTCCGCCGCTGCGCGGGTCGCTGCCCCCCACGGGGGCTGGCCTTGCTTGGGGCGGCCCTGCGCTGCGGCCTTCTTGCCCCCACGCTCCGCCGCTGCGCGGGTCGCTGCCCCCCGAGGGGGCTGGGCCTGCCTTGGGGGCGGCCCGGCGGCTGGCCCTGGCCCCCACGCTCCGCCGCTGCGCGGGTCGCTGCTCCCTGAGGGGGCTGGGCCTGCCTTGGGGCGGCCCGGCGGCTGGCCCGTTCTCGTTGCCCCCACGCTCCGCCGCTGCGCGGGTCGCTGCCCCCCGAGGGGGCTGGGCCTGCCTTGGGGCGGCCCGGCGGCTGGCCCGTTCTCGTTGCCCCCACGCTCCGCCGCTGCGCGGGTCGCTGCCCCCCGAGGGGGCTGGGCCTGCCTTGGGGGCGGCCCGGCGGCTGGCCCTTCTGTTCGTATTTGGCGCTGAGGTCATCCGATGCTCCACAGGTCTCGAGGTTTCACCTTGCTGGAGCTGATGGTGGTGGTGGCGCTGGTGGCGCTCGCCACAGCGGCGGTAACTTTTGCGCTGCGCGACGACGGTGGCACGCGGCTGGAGCGCGAAGGCTTGCGGCTTTCGGCCTTGCTGGAATCGGCGCGCGCCCAGTCGCGCACCAGCGGTTTGCCGGTGGTCTGGCGCCTGCTGCCTCAGGGCTTCGAGTTTGTTGGCCTGCCCACCGCGCGCGACGGGCGGCCGTTGCCCGGCTCTCTGGCCGGAGCGCGCGGCTGGCTGAATCCCGACACTCAGGCCATGGTGCTGCAACCGCCGGGCTCGCAGGTGTTGGTGCTCGGCCCCGAGCCCCTGATCGCCGCGCAGCGGGTTGAGCTGGTGCAGGGCGAACGCCGCCTGACCCTGGCCACCGACGGCCTGGCGCCCTTCGCCGTGCTGGCCGCCGTGCCATGAAACGCACCCGGGGCTTCACCCTCATCGAGGTGCTGGTGGCCCTGGCGGTGGTGGCCATCACGCTCACGGCCGGCTTGCAGGCCACCGGCGCACTCACACGCGCTTCGGCCCGCCAGAGCGATCAGTGGCTCGCTCAGCTCTGTGCCGAAAACGAACTCACCCGCCTGCGGTTGCAGCGCCAGTTGCCCGGTGTGGGCGACAGCGAGTACGCCTGCGTTCAGGCCGGCCGCGAAATGCGCGTGCGCCTGGCGGTGCTGCCCACGCCGAACCCCAACTTCCGCCGAGTGGACGCGGTGGTCGAGGCGGTGGTCGACGCCGACACGGTGCGCCTGCTCACCCTGTCCACCGTGCTCGGACGGTATTGAACATGAACCCCCACGCTCCACCGCTGCGCGGGTCGCTGCCCCCCGAGGGGGCTGGCCTCGCTTGGGGCGGCCCGGCACTTCGGCCTTCTTGCCCCCACGCTCCACCGCTGCGCGGGTCGCTGCCCCCAGAGGGGGCTGGGCCTGCCTTGGGAGCGGCCCTGCGGCTGGCCCGTTCTCGTTGCCCCCACGCTCCTCCGCTGCGCGGGTCGCTGCCCCCCACGGGGGCTGGCCTTGCTTGGGGCGGCCCTGCGCTGCGGCCTCCTTGCCCCCACGCTCCTCCGCTGCGCGGGTCGCTGCCCCCCACGGGGGCTGGCCTTGCTTGGGGCGGCCCTGCGCTGCGGCCGTCTGTCGCTTGTGGACCACTGGGGCGCGCCCGCGGATTCACGCTCATCGAGCTGCTGGTGGCCATCGTGGTCATGTCGATGCTGGCGCTGCTGAGCTGGCGTTCGCTCGACGGCATGTCGCGCACGCAGACCATCACACAGGAACGCGCCGACGCATTGCTGCGTGTGCAGGCGACGCTCGGCCAATGGGTCGCCGATCTCGATGCTGCGATCGACACCGGTGAGGTGGCCGCGCTGGATTTCAACGGCCAGGTGCTGCGCATGACCCGTCGCGACAGCGGTGAGACCGGCCTGGACAGCCGGGGCATCCGCGTGGTGGCGTGGGCGCGGCAGGGCGGCGCCAGCGGAGGCCAGTGGATGCGCTGGCAATCGGGGCCGCTGTTGCGCCGCGACGAACTCGCGCGAGCCTGGCAGCGCGCCGGTGAATGGGGCCGGGGGTCGGTGCCCTCACAGACCGGCAACGCCAGCACCGAAAGCGCGATCGCCCTGATCGGCATCGACCAGTGGCAAATTTTCTATCACAGGGGCGAGACCTGGGGCAACCCGCTTTCGTCGGTGGGCAGCGAAGGCGCCGGCAGCGCACTGCCGGGCATCGGCAACCTCCCCAACGGCGTGCGACTGGAACTGGTGCTGAGCCCCGGGCAAGGCTTGAGCGGCGCCATCGTCCGCGATTGGGTTCGGCCAACGCTCGAAGCCGGGAGGCTGAACGGATGAGCATGTGGCCCCCACGCTCCTCCGCTGCACGGGTCGCTGCCCCCCAAGGGGGTTGGCCTCGCTTGGGGCGACCCGGCGCTTCGGCCTCCTTGCCCCCACGCTCCTCCGCTGCGCGGGTCGCTGCCCCCCGAGGGGGCTGGCCTCGCTTGGGGCGGCCCGGCGCTTCGGCCTCCTTGCCCCCACGCTCCTCCGCTGCGCGGGTCGCTGCCCCCCAAGGGGGCTGGCCTCGCTTGGGGCGGCCCGGCGCTTCGGCCTCCTTGCCCCCACGCTCCTCCGCTGCGCGGGTCGCCGCCCCCCGAGGGGGTTGGCCTCGCTTGGGGCGGCCCGGCGCTTCGGCCTTCTTGCCCCCACGCTCCTCCGCTGCGCGGGTCGCTGCCCCCCGAGGGGGTTGGCCTCGCTTGGGGCGGCCCGGCGCTTCGGCCTCCTTGCCCCCACGCTCCTCCGCTGCGCGGGTCGCTGCCCCCCGAGGGGGCTGGGCCTGCCTTGGGGGCGGCCCGGCGGCTGGCCCGACGCTGCGCGCGGGGTCTTCCCGTACTTCGCAAAGCGGCGCGGCCCTCCTGCTGGCCATGCTCACGGTCACGTTGGTGGCCACGCTGGCTTCGGCGGCGTTGTGGCAGCAGTGGCGCGCGAGCGAGGTGGAGCAGGCCGACCGGCAAAGGGTGCAGGCGGGGTGGATCCTCACGGGGGCGCTGGACTGGGCGCGCCTGATTCTTCGCGAAGACGCGCGCAGCAATCAGAGCAGCGGCAACGGCGACCATTTCGGCGAGCCCTGGGCGATGCCGCTGGAAGAAGCGCGGCTTTCCAGTTTTCTGGCGGTTGACAAAGGCAACAACGCCGATGACAGCGCGTTGCAGGCGTTTCTCTCAGGCGAGGTGATCGACCTGCAATCGCGCATGAACTTCACGAACCTGGTGCGCACGGTCGGCAGCGGCGCCACCGCCAAGACCGAGATCTCCGCCACCGACCTGCGCAGTTTCAGCCGGCTCTACCAGCAACTCGGCCTGCCTGAGGCCGAGCTCAATGCAGCCGCCCGAGAACTGCAGACCACCACCCACCTGGCGTTGACCGACCCCATGCCCTCGCGCACCGCTCTGCTGCCTCGCAAGTTTGCACAACTGGCCTGGCTGGGCGTGAGCCGCACCAGCCTGGCCGCGCTGGAGCCCCATGCCACGGTGCTGCCCGTGCGCACCACGCTCAACCTGAACACCGCCAGTGCCCAGGCCATCTTTGCCAGCGTGCCCGGCATGGACCTGGCCCAGGCGCGCCAACTGGTGAGCGCACGCGAGAGCAAGCCGTTCAAGAGCCTGGCCGACGTGGGCAACGTCCTGCCGGCCATGACGGGCCAACTGTCTGATCTATACCACGGTGTGCGCAGCGATCATTTCGAGGTTCGCGGCCGCCTGCGGCTGGACAACACGCTCATCGAGGAGCGTTCGCTGGTGGTGAGAAACAACCTTGACATGCGCATCTACTGGCGCGAGCGCTTCTCGCGCCCCTGACCGCGCCACAAAGCGCCTTCCGAGCGCCCCGTGGCGCCATCTCCCCGGATTTGCTGCGCGCTGACACCGGGCGTATCTAGAATGGCTGTCCACCCTCCCATACCCACCCCTTCGTGCTGATCGTCACCCCTTCGGATTTTTCAGCCGCCCCGCCGGCGGGGCCGGCAGCCCTGTTCGACTGGGCCACCTCGGCCAATGGTCAGCAGGTGGCCGACCACGGCCAGGGCGCGGCATCGCTGCTCCCGCGCGACGACGACGTGGTGCTGGTGCTGCCTCCGCGTGCGGTGTCCTGGCATCGCGTGGCCCTGCCCAAGGTGGCGGCGGCGCGCCTGCGAGCAGCGCTGGACGGCCTGCTCGAAGACCGGGTGCTGAGCGACACGGCCGACCTGCACTTCGCCATGGAACCCGGTGGTCGATCCGGCCAGACGGTCTGGGTCGCGGCCTGCCAGCGTACCTGGCTGCGCGGCTGGCTGCAGACATTGGAATCGGCGGGCCGCCCGGTTTCGCGCATCGTGCCAGCCCTGTGGCCACTGGTTGAATACGAGGCGGTCGGCGCCGCGCCTGGCGCATCGCGCAGCTTCGCGCTGGAAGTCCCCTCCACGATCCACTGGGCGCATCACGAGGGCGATCAGGCATGGCTGGGCAGCGCCAGCCTGCTGGGCGTGAGCTGCATGCCGCTGCGCGAACCTGCTGCCGGCATGGCCGGTGGTGCCACCGCCAGCGCGGTGGTGACCGCGCTCATGCCCCCCGGCTCCGACCTGCCCGGTGACCCGGGCGATTTCGACGTCTGGCTGGCCGACCCTGGCGTGGCCGAACTGGCAGAACGTGCGCTGCAGCAACGCTTCGAGCTCGTCGCTCGCCCGGCCTGGCTGCTGCGTTGCGCCCAGTCCGACTGGAATCTGGCGCAGTTCGACCTGAGCCTTTCCGCCGGAGCACGTCGCGGCCAGCGCCTGCGCCGTACGCTGCGGCAGTGGCGCAGCGCGCCCGCCTGGCGCCCCGCCCGCTGGGGCCTGGCGGCACTCGTGGGCGCCCAGTTGCTCGGCCTCAACGCCGCCGCCTGGCACGAGCGCAGCCTGCTCTCAGCCAAGCAACAGGCCATACAGCAAACGCTGCAGGGCAGTTTTCCGCAGGTCACGCTGGTGCTGGACGCTCCGGTGCAGATGCAGCGTGAACTGGCCCGACTGCAACAAGCCAGCGGCGCGCTCACGCCGGGGGACCTCGAAGCGCTGCTGGCCGCCATCGACCAGGCCTCCGGCGGCGAAGCCCTGGTGCCGTCGAACATCGAGTACACCCAGGGCGAAGGCCGCTTCAAGGGATGGCGCGCCAGTGAAGACCAGTTGCGGGCGCTGCAGCAATCGCTGCAACGCAGCGGCTGGCGCGTGCGTTTCGACGGCAACGAGATCGCCCTGCGACCACCGGAACCCTGAGCCATGGCCTTGACCCCCAACCCCAATGCCTTTCGGCGCCTGAGCGCCACCGCCTCGACGACGCTGGCCCGACTGGCCCCGCGCGAGCGGCGCGCGGTGATCGCCGCCGCCTGGGTGCTCGGCCTGGGCCTGGTGTGGTGGCTGGCGGTGGCGCCAGCGCTGGATACCCTTTTCCAGGCCGGCGCCCGCCATGCCCGACTGGACGCACAGCTCAGCCAGATGCAGCGCATGGCCACTGCCGCCGAAGCCCTTCGCGGCCAGAACACGGCCCTGCCCCCCAGCCGCGACGAGGTGCTTCGCACGCTGGAAGTGGCCACCAACGGCCTGGGTGGGACCGCCCAGCTTTCGGTGCTGGGCGACCGAGCCACCGTCACGCTTCGCAACACCCAGCCGGATGCGCTGGCCCAATGGCTCTCGCAAGTGCGCATCAATGCCCGGCTGATCCCGGTGCAGTCGCAGCTCTCTCGCGAAGCGGGCAATCCCGGCTGGAACGGCACCGTGGTGCTTTCGGGCCCCAGCCTGGGGCAGGGTTCATGAGTGCCTGCGCCGCTGTGCGAAACACGGAGGCCCTCCTGTGACCTCCCGCCTGGCCTGGACCGGTGGCCTTGTGGGCCTGCTGGCCGCGCTGGTGTTCTTCGCGCCCGCGCGCTGGCTGACCGATCGGGTTGGTGCGGCCACCAGTGGCCAGCTGCAACTCGTGAATGCACGCGGTTCGGTCTGGAACGGCCAGGCCGACCTGGTGTTCACCGGCGGCGAAGGCAGCCGCACCCAGACCGCCCTGCCACAGGGCCTTCAGTGGCGTCTGCGGCCCGCGCTGGCATCGGGTTCACCCGCTGTGTCGCTGCGTCTCACGGCGCCTTGCTGCACCCCGCAACCGATGGCCATGACGCTTTTGCCCCACCTGGGCGGCACCGAGCTCCGCATCGCCGGCAACAGCAGCCGCTGGCCGGCCGAACTGCTCACCGGCCTGGGCACCCCTTGGAACACCTTGCGCATGGAAGGCCAGCTGGTGCTGCAGACGCCCGGCCTCACCCTTCGCTTCGACCAGGGCCGCGCCAGCCTGCAAGGCGAGGCGGCGGTGGAGGCCGTGGACCTGGTCTCCCGCCTGTCCACCCTGCGCCCGCTGGGCAGCTACCGCCTGACCCTGCGCGCCGACGCAGAAGGCAACACCACCACACTCGACCTGGCCACCCTGCGCGGCGCGCTGCAATTGCAGGGCTCGGGCCAGTGGGTAGGTGGGCGCCTGCGCTTCCAGGGCGTGGCCGAGGCCGCCCCCGAAAGCGAGGCCGCGCTGGCCAACCTGCTCAACATCGTGGGCCGCCGCCAGGGCGCCCGATCCCTGCTGACCATCGGTTGAGACACACCGGTTGACATTTGAACGCTTTGTTACTCACGAACTCAAGATACGATCGCCCCATGAAACCGAACCCCACCCGTGTCGCCCCCGCCCGGCCGAAGCGGCCCGCTGCGCTGGCGCACGGCGGTCTGACAGCCATGGCGCTGGCCCTGCTGCTCATCGCAGGCAATGGCAGCCTGCCTTCGGCCCACGCCCAGACGCGGGAGCCCGTCACACTGAACTTCGTCGGAGCCGAGATCGAATCGGTGGCGCGCACCATGGCCGCCATCACCGGGCGCAATGTGGTGGTCGATCCCCGCGTGAAGGGCACCATCAACCTCGCCACGGAGCGACCTGTCACGCCCACCGCCGCGCTCAACCAGTTTGCGGCCGTGCTGCGCTTGCAGGGCTTCTCGCTGGTGGACACGGGCGGGCTCTACAAGATCGTGCCCGAGGCCGACGCCAAGCTGCAGGGCAATGTGGTGAGCGCTGGCCGGGTGTCGGCCCTGCCCGCATCCAACACCGTGGTCACGCAGATCTTCCGGCTGAACCATGAGTCGGCCAACAACCTGGTGCCCGTGTTGCGCCCGCTGATCGGGCCCAACAACACCATCAACGTCAATCCGGGCAACAACTCGCTCGTCATCACCGACTACGCGGACAACCTGCAACGCATCGGCCGCATCATCGCCGCGCTGGACGTGGCTGGCGCGACCGACGTCGAGGTCATTCCCCTGCAGCATGCGGTGGCGGTGGACATGGCCGCCCTGGTGGGCCGGCTGATCGACCCGGCCGTGGCTGGCGGCGGCGCGCAGAACGACGCCTCCTACAAGACCACGCTGGTGGCCGAGCCACGCAGCAACAGCCTGGTGCTTCGTGCGGCCAACCCGGCGCGCGCGGCCCTGGTGCGCGCGCTCGTGACCAAGCTGGACCAGCCGTCGTCGGACAACGTCAGCGGCAACATCCATGTGGTGTACCTCAAGAACGCCGACGCCACCGCGCTGGCCGCCACGCTGCGTGCGGCCATGGCGGGGGAATCGGGCGCCTCCTCGAGCGGCGCCTCCAGCGCCGGCACGGCCGGCAGCCCCATCCGCCTCACGGGCACCGCCACCGCTGCGACCGGCGGCGCATCGCCGGGCTCAACGCCGGTCTCGGCCAGTGCGCAGCCTTCAACCGGCGGCCAGATCCAGGCTGACCCGGCCACCAACTCGCTCATCATCACCGCGCCCGAGCCGCAATACCGTCAATTGCGCGCCGTGATCGACCAGCTCGACTCGCGCCGCGCCCAGGTCTACGTGGAGAGCCTGATAGCCGAGGTGAACGCCGACCGCGCAGCCGAGTTCGGCATTCAGTGGCAGGGCGCCATTGGCAATTCGGGCGACCGTGTGATTGGCCTGCTGGGCACCAACTTCGGCGAAGGCGGCCGCAACATCCTCAACCTTGCCACCGGTGAAGCCACCCCGGCGCCGGGTCTCAACGTGGGCGCTGCACGGCGCACCAACGGCGTTTACGTGCTGGGCTTCCTCGCCCGTTTCCTGCAGCAGAACGGCGAGGGCAACATCCTCTCGACCCCCAACCTGCTCACGCTGGACAACGAAGAGGCCAAGATCGTGATCGGGCAGAACGTGCCTTTCGTGACCGGCCAGTTCACCAACACGGGCGCCAACAACGGTTCGGTCAATCCATTCCAGACCATCGAGCGCAAAGACGTCGGCCTGACCCTGCGGGTGAAACCGCAGATCAGCGAGAACGGCACCATCAAGATGACCATCTACCAGGAGGTCAGCAGTGTGCAGGCGTCCTCGATCAACTCCGCCACCGGACTGATCACCAACAAGCGCACCATCGAATCCACCGTGCTGGTCGACGATGGCGCCATCGTGGTGCTGGGCGGACTGCTGCAGGACGAATACGCGGGCAACCAGGACAAGGTGCCCGGCCTGGGCGACGTGCCGCTGCTGGGCAACCTGTTCCGCAGCGAAACCCGCTCGCGCCGCAAGACCAACCTGATGGTGTTCCTGCGCCCCGTGGTGATGCGCGATGCCCGCGAGACCAGCAACCTGGCGCTGGACCGCTACGAACTCATGCGCTCGGTGCAAAAGGACTCTCAACCGGTGCGCAGCGGCGTGCTGGGCGTGAACGAAGCGCCGGTGATGCCGCCGCAAGCGCCGCCCACCTCCCCCGTGCCGCCACTCGGAAGCGCGCCCCCCGTGCGTTCGCTGGCCGATCCGAACACCACGCCACCGGTGATTCCGCCGCCCCAGAACGGCAACACCCCCAAGTGAAGCGGCGGCCGTGAAGTACCCGCTGCCTTACGCCTTTGCCCGCGAGCACCACTGGCTGCTGGAAGACGACGGCACCCGCCAGACCTTGCTGGGCAGCAGCACGCCCGCCGCCGACACCGCTGCCCGCACGCGCCGCCTCTCGGCGCTCACCGAGATCCTGCGCAGCCACGAGGTGCGCGAAATCCTCTGGGAAGAAGGCGAAACGCTCAAGCAGCGCATCAGCGCGGCCTACGCGCAGGGCGAGTCCAGTGCCGCCGCGGTGGTGAGCGAGGTGCAGGGAGACGCCGACCTCAGCCGCATGATGCAGGACTTGCCGGCCATTGAAGACTTGCTGGAAACGGCCGACGACGCACCCATCATCCGAATGCTCAACGCCTTGCTCACGCAGGCCGCGCGCGACGGCGCGAGTGACATCCACATCGAACCCTACGAGCGCCATTCCAGCGTGCGCTTCCGCGTGGACGGCACGCTGCGCGAGGTGGTACAGCCCAACCGGGCGCTTCACGCCGCGCTGATCTCTCGCCTGAAGATCATGGCCGAGCTCGACATCTCCGAAAAGCGCCTGCCCCAGGACGGCCGCATTTCCCTGCGCATCGGCACGCGCGCGGTCGATGTGCGCGTGTCCACCCTGCCCAGCGCGCACGGCGAGCGCGCGGTGCTGCGCCTGCTCGACAAGAGTGAGAGCAAGCTCAGCCTGGAAGCGGTGGGCATGCAGGGCGATGTGCTTGATCGTTTCCGCCAGCTGATCGGCCAGCCGCACGGCATCATTCTGGTCACCGGCCCCACCGGCTCGGGCAAGACCACCACGCTGTACGCGGCGCTGCAGCGGCTGGACGCGAACACGCAGAACATCATGACGGTCGAAGACCCGATCGAGTACGAGCTGCCCGGCGTCGGGCAGACGCAGGTCAACGCCAAGATCGACCTGGATTTCGCCAAGGCACTGCGCGCCATCCTGCGGCAGGACCCGGACGTGATCATGATCGGCGAGATCCGCGACTTCGAGACCGCGCAGATCGCCATCCAGGCCTCGCTCACCGGCCATCTGGTGCTGGCCACGCTGCACACCAACGACGCGCCCAGCGCCGTGACGCGCCTGACCGACATGGGCGTGGAGCCCTTCCTGCTCAGCTCCTCGCTGCTGGGTGTGCTGGCCCAGCGCCTGGTGCGCCGCCTGTGCATGCACTGCCGCCGTCAGGACGACAAGGGTCATTGGCATCCAGTGGGTTGCGAGCACTGCAACCAGAGCGGCTACAAGGGTCGCACCGGCATCTACGAGTTGATGGTGGCCGACGACAAGATCCGCTCGCTGATCCACAACCGGGCCGCCGAGAGCAAGGTCTTCGTCGCCGCCGAGGCCGCTGGCCTGAGATCCATGCGCGCGGACGGGCAGCGCTTGATCGAAGCGGGTATCACTTCACCGGAGGAAGTGATGTCGGTCACTCGTGACTGAAGCACGCGATGCCCGCCTACACCTTCGAAGCCCTCGACGCACAGGGCGCCACCCAGAAAGGCCTGATCGACGCCGACACCGCGCGCGCCGCGCGCAGCATGTTGCGCGCACGCGCCCTGGTGCCGCTGCTGGTGGAGCCAGCTTCTGGTGCGTCGAGCGGTGAAAAGTCTGGCGGACTCAACGTCACGCTCTGGGGCGGCCGGGTGTTCAGCGCCACCGCACTGGCGGTGTGGACCCGCCAGCTCGCCGGCCTGGTGAGCGCCGGCCTGCCTCTCGAACGCGCACTCACGGCGCTCACCGAAGAGGCCGAGGAAGACAAGCAGCGCAACCTCATGGCCTCCCTGCGATCCGAGGTCAACAGCGGTTCGCCCTTTGCACGCGCCCTCGCCCAGCATCCACGCGAGTTCTCACCCATCTACACCGGCGTGATCGCCGCTGGCGAGCAGAGCGGCATGCTGGGCGCCGTGCTGGAGCGGCTGGCCGACGACCTGGAAGCGCGTGAAGCGCTCAAGAACAGAATAGTGGCGGCCTCGCTCTACCCGGCCATCGTCACGCTGGTGGCGATCGTCATCGTGGTGTTCCTGGTCTCCTACGTGGTGCCACAGGTGGCCAACGTGTTCGCCGGCAGCAAGCGCGCCCTGCCCTTCCTGACGGTCGTCATGCTGGACCTGAGCGCGTTTGTGCGCAGCTATGGGTGGTTCATGCTGGCCGCGCTGGTGCTGGGTTTCGTGGGTGTGGGGCTGGCGCGACGCAACGAAGGCCTGCGGCTGAGCATGGACGCGGCCTGGCTGCGCCTGCCGCTGGTGGGCCGACTGGCGCGCGGCTACAACGCAGCGCGCTTTGCCTCCACCTTGTCCATGCTCGCAGCGGCGGGCGTGCCCATCCTGCGTGCGCTGCAAACGGCCGCAGAGACACTGGGCAACCAGGCCATGCGCGCCGATGCACTCGACGCGCTGGTGCTGGTGCGCGAGGGCGCACCGCTGGCCACGGCACTGAGCAGCAAGAAGCGCTTTCCGCCACTGGTGTCCATGTTCGCCCGCCTGGGTGAACAGACCGGCCAGCTGCCCGCCATGCTCGACCGGGCTGCGGCGCAACTCGGCGCCGAAGTGCAGCGCCGCGCCATGCACATGGCCACCATCCTGGAGCCTCTGCTGATCGTGGGCATGGGTCTGGTGGTGATGCTCATCGTCCTTGCGGTGCTCATGCCCATCATTCAACTGAATCAACTGGTCACCTGAAGATGGGTGTCACCCTCGAAGGCAAACTCGTCGTTGCCATTTCTTCGCGTGCGCTGTTCGATTTCGAAGAAGAAAACCAGGTCTTCGAAACTGGCGACGACCGGGCCTACATGAAGCTGCAGCTCGACCGGCTGGACCAGCCTGCCGCGCCCGGCGTGGCGTTCTCGCTGGTGCACAAGCTGCTGGCCTTCAACGATGCGCACGCGCAGCGCGTGGAGGTGGTCATCCTCTCGCGCAACGACCCGGTCTCGGGCATGCGCGTGTTCCGTTCGGCGCAGCACTACGGCCTCCCCATCCAGCGCGGCAGCTTCACGCGCGGCCAGCCGCCCTGGCGCTACCTTCGCCCGCTGCGGGCCAACCTGTTCCTCTCCACCCACCTGGCCGACGTGCGCGCCGCGCTCGACGCCGGGGTGCCCGCTGCACAGGTGTACCCACAGTCCGTTCATGCCGGCGACGCGCATCCGCACGAGGTGCGCATCGCCTTCGACGGCGACGCCGTGCTGTTTTCCGACGAAGCCGAGCGCGTGTACCAGGCCCAGGGGCTCTCGGCCTTCCAGGCGCACGAAGCCACCAACGCCAGCCTGCCGCTGGCCGGCGGCCCGTTCAAGCCACTGCTCGAAGCCTTGCACCGGCTGCAGAGCGAAGGCACGCCGCTCATGCGCGTGCGCACCGCGCTCGTCACGGCGCGCAGCGCGCCGGCACACGAACGCGCCATCCGCACGCTGATGAACTGGAACATCGAGGTGGACGAAGCCATGTTCCTCGGTGGCTTGCCCAAGGGCGAATTCCTGCGCGAGTTCGAGCCCGATTTTTTCTTCGACGACCAGACCGGCCACATCGAGTCGGCATCCCGGCATGTCCCCGCGGGCCATGTCGCCAGCGGCATTTCCAACCCCTGAACAGGTGACCCCATGACCTTGAGCGAGAAATTCCGAAACTTTCGAGAATTTGCCGGCAAGGTACACCGGCTCGCCGCGCCCTACTTCCATTCGGAAGAAAAATGGAAAGCGCGCGGCCTGCTGGCTGCCATCGTGCTGCTCAACCTGGGCGCGGTCTACATGCTGGTGCTGCTCAACGAGTGGAACCGGGTGTTCTACGACGCCCTGCAGAACAAGGACGCCGCGGTGTTCTGGCGCGAGCTCGGACGCTTCACCTACCTGGCCTTCGGTTTCATCATCATCGCGGTCTACCGCTTCTACCTCACGCAGTTGCTGGAAATGCGGTGGCGCGCCTGGATGACCGGCCACTACCTCGACCGCTGGCTGTCGAACAAGGCGTTCTACCAGCTCGAACTTTCCCGCTTCGCCAAGGGCGAAGACGCGCCGCCCGACAACCCGGACCAGCGCATCGCCGAAGACATGAACCTCTTCACCAGCTATTCGGTGACACTGTCCATGGGCCTGCTCAACGCCGTGGTCACGCTGGTGAGTTTTGTCGGCATCCTCTGGACACTCTCGGGCAGTTTTGCGTTCAGCTTCAACGGCAGCGAATACACCATCCCCGGCTTCATGGTGTGGATGGCGGTGCTCTACTGCCTGCTGGGCAGCATCGCCACGCACTACATCGGTCGCCCGCAGATCGCGCTGAACTTCAAGCAGCAGCGTTTTGAAGCGGATTTTCGCCACCACCTGGTGCGGGTGCGCGAGTACAGCGAATCCATTGCACTGGACAAGGGCGAGCCGGTGGAACGCCAGCATCTTGGCGAGCGCTTCACCACGCTGCTGGCCAATTACCTGAAGCTCATCAACGCACAGAAGCGCCTGATCTGGTTCACCAACGGCTTCGGCCAGGCCGCCGTGGTGTTCCCCTTCATCGTGGCCGCGCCACGGTTCTTCAGCGGCGCCATTCAGCTCGGCGAGCTGATCCAGATCTCGTCGGCCTTCGGCCGCGTGCAGGACTCGCTCTCGTGGTTCGTGGACAACTACAGCAGCCTGGCCGCCTGGCGGGCCACCACCGACCGCATCACCAGTTTCGAGGAAAGTTTCCAGGCGCTTTCAGTGCCGGCCACCGATGCGGCGACCAACGCCAACACCGAAGACGCAGTGTCCGTGGAAGACCTGCAACTCGAACTGCCGGGCAACGTGCCCCTGCTCTCGGCCCACGGCCTGCGCATTGCGCCGGGCGACACCGTGCTGGTCAAGGGGCCATCGGGCAGCGGCAAGTCGACCCTGTTTCGTGGCCTGGCGGGGATCTGGCCCTGGTCGGAGCGCCGCCTGCGCATGCCGGCAGACTTCTCGGAACGCGCCATGTTCCTGCCGCAGCGGCCCTATTTCCCGCACGGCTCTTTGCGCGACGCGCTGGCCTACCCTGAGCCTGCCACGAAGTACAGCGACGCCGACCTGCAACAGGCGTTGCGTGAGGCCCTGCTGCCCGAGCTCGCCTCGCGCCTGGACGAACACGACACCTGGGGCCAGAAACTTTCGGGCGGCGAACAGCAACGCCTCGCGATTGCCCGCGCCCTGCTGAAAAAGCCGCGCTGGCTGTTCGTGGACGAAGCCACCAGTGCGCTGGACGAAGCGGCCGAGGCCACGCTCTACGCGCGCCTGCAGGCCCTGGTGGCAGCGTCGAACGGCGCGCTGGTGTCGATCGCACACCGCCCGGCGGTGGCGCAATTCCACCGGTCGCGGTGGACGCTGGAGCCCGGTGGCGAAGCGGGTGCGCGTTACCGGCTGGCCGCCACGTAGCCGTGCCAGCCCCGGGCGCGCAGTTCGCATGCCGGGCAGCCACCACAGCCGTAACCCCACACATGGCGGTGCTCGCGGTCGCCCAGGTAGCAGGTGTGCGTGTGCTCCACGATCAGGTCCACCAGCGCGTTGCCTCCGCCCACCAGGCTGGCCGCTTCACCCAGGTCGTGGGCCAGGCGCCAGGTGGCGGCCTTGTCGATCCACATGAGCGGCGTGTCGATCAGGAAACGGTGGTCCATGCCCAGCGACAACGCCACCTGCAGCGCCTTCATGGTGTCATCGCGGCAGTCCGGGTAACCTGAAAAATCGGTCTCGCACACGCCGGTGACGATCACCTGGATGCCACGCCGGTAGGCCAGCGCCGCCGCCAGCGTCATGAAGAGCAGGTTGCGCCCCGGCACAAACGTGTTGGGCAGGCCGCTCTCTTCCATGCGAAAGGCCATGTCGCGCGTGAGCGATGTCTCGCTCACCTTGCCCAGCACGGCGAGATCCAGCACATGGTCTTCACCCAGTCGCTCCGACCAGGCCGGAAACCGCTGGCGCAACTCGCGCAGCACCACGTGCCGCGCCTGCATCTCCACGTGGTGGCGCTGGCCGTAGTCGAAACCGATGGTTTCCACTCGCGTGAACCGCGAGAGGGCATGGGCCAGGCAGGTGGTGGAGTCCTGGCCTCCGGAGAACAGCACCAGGGCGCTGGTGTGGTGGGGCGTTGTGGTTAGCGCTGTGGCAATCATGAGCCGGATGGTAGCTCGCCGAGCACTCTGCCCGGGTTGGTCTGACGCTGTCGCTGACACGCTGCGGGCCAAAGTCAAGCCATTCAAGGCCCCTGCCAGCCCATCCGTTCGAGCGTCAAGGCACCTGGGGCAATCCTTCACCGCTTGCCAGGCGGCCTGGCTAGATTCAATGCTTGGCGGCGGGTGGCTACACATTCATCACCCATCTCCCTTTGACAAAGACGACCCAAACATGGACGAACTGATCCACGCCATTGCGAATGGCAAGGATGACCAGAGTATTCGGGCCATCATCGAGCGATTGAAAGAGGAAGGCGCGAACCTGGATGCGCTCGATCGCGATGGAGATGCCCCCGCCCACATCGCAGCCCTCTGTGGCCATGCGGGAGCCATCACGGCCCTGCGTGCCGCCGGCGCAAACCTGGATGTGAAGGATCGCAATGAATGGACCCCCGCCCACATGGCAAGCATGGAGGGTCATGCGGAAGCCATTGCTGCCCTGCATACTGCCGGCGCGAACCTGAATGCGCCGAATCCCAATGGATGGACGGCCGCCCACTTCGCAGTCATTTACGGCCATGCCGGAGCCATTGCCGCCCTGCGTACTGCTGGCGCGAACCTGAATGCGCCCGATCCCGATGGACTAACCCCCGCCCACTTCGCAGCCGACAGCGGCCATGTGAGAGCCATCGCCGCCCTGCATGCTGCCGGCGCGGACCTGAATGCGAGGGATCGATTTGAAAGGACCCCCGCCCACATCGCAGCCCAGCATGGACATGTGGAAGCCATCACCGCCCTGCATGCTGCCGGTGCGAACCTGAATGCGCCGGATCTAGGGCAACATACCCCCGCCGACCTGGCGGCGGCCGCAGGTCACGAGGCTTTGGCCGACGCCTTGATCAGTCTCAGTGAGACCGCGCTCATGACCCGGGTGACCACGGCGCTCGATGCCAGTTCGGAGCAGTCGCATAAAAACCTGGCAGCCGATCTCACATGCCAGATCCTGGCCACGCCGTACACCTCGCGCGGAGATACCCGACCGGTCAAACTCCCCGATGGCATCGATCCCCGCACCAAGCGCCCCATCACAGGCAGCGTGTTGTCCGCCGCCGCAGCGGCAAGGTGCATGCAGCCAGGGGTGTTGGGCGACCACGGCCGTCCACCCCCGAGCGACCCCATGACCAAGCGCGTTTTCTTAGAAAACGAGGCGCGGGCATTTCTGCATTCCCCGGGTTTCGTTCAAGGCGATCCCGCTCGCCTGGCGCTGGTGGCAGCGGTGGGGGAGGCCTGTCGGCAAACCGACCGGTCACCGCAGGCGCTCATTGCGGCCGCGACTGCGGCTTCGGCTGCGCAGGCCGCCGCTGCCGTTGCGGCCCCAGCCCCTCTTGATTTCCGGGCCATTCTCGCCACCCAGGGCGCAGGTGCCGCAGCAGGTCCTGGTCCTGGTCCTGGCCCTGGCCCTGGTCGGGGCGGCCACAGCCTGTAGACGTCGACACAGCGCTTCAGCCGCTGCGTCAAGCGCTCTGAACGCTTGCTCGCGTGATCAAGGCTCATGGCTCAGCGAGGCGATTTCGTGGCCCGCCTTCGCCCCGTTGCCCCTGCAGACCGGTGGAGGGTGCAGGTCTGACGCCATCGCCGAATCGCTGCAGGCCGACGTCAAGCCATTCCATGCCCCTGACCGTCTATCCGTTTGATCAGCACGGCATCTGGGGCCATGCCCAACCGCTCGACAGGCAGGCCAGCTAGATTCTTGGTCTGGCAGTGAAGGGTTGTTCTTTCGCCACCCCTCTTCTTTGGACACAAAACGGCACAGACATGGACGAACTGATAAGCGCCATTGCAAATGGCGGGGATGAACAGAGTATCCAGGCAATCATCGAGCGACTGAGAGTGGCAGAGAAGGATCTGAATGCCCAAGATAACAATGGATGGACCCCCGCCCACTTCGCAGCCTTTCACGGCCGTGCGGGAGCCATTACCGCCCTGGGTGCAGCCCGTGCGAAACTGGATGCAGCCGACATCGATGGACACACCCCCGCCCACATCGCAGCCTTTCACGGCCATGCGGGAGCCATCACCGCCCTGGGTGCAGCCCGCGCGAACCAGGATGCAGCCGACATCGATGGACACACCCCCGCTCACATCGCAGCCTTTCACGGCCATGCGGGAGCCATCACCGCCCTGGGTGCAGCCCGTGCGAACCTGGATGCAGCCAACATCGATGGACACACCCCCTCTCACATGGCAGCCTTTCACGGCCATGCGGAAGCCATCACCGCCCTGCGTGATGCCGGCGCGAACCTGGATGCGACGGACCGCGATGGACTAACCCCCGCCAACCTGGCGGCGTTTGCAGGTCGCCAGGCATTGGCCAACGCTTTCCCCTCCTACATTGAGACCGCGCTCATGACCCGGGTGACCACGGCGCTCGATGCCAGTTCGGAGCAGTCGCATAAAAACCTGGCAGCCGATCTCACATGCCAGATCCTGGCCACGCCGTACACCTCGCGCGGAGATACCCGACCGGTCAAACTCCCCGATGGCATCGATCCCCGCACCAAGCGCCCCATCACAGGCAGCGTGTTGTCCGCCGCCGCAGCGGCAAGGTGCATGCAGCCAGGGGTGTTGGGCGACCACGGCCGTCCACCCCCGAGCGACCCCATGACCAAGCGCGTTTTCTTAGAAAACGAGGCGCGGGCATTTCTGCATTCCCCGGGTTTCGTTCAAGGCGATCCCGCTCGCCTGGCGCTGGTGACAGCGGTGGGGGAGGCCTGTCGGCAAACCGACAGGTCACCGCAGGCGCTCATTGCGGCCGCGACTGCGGCTTCGGCTGCGCAGGCCGCCGCTGCCGTTGCGGCCCCAGCCCCACTTGATTTCCGGGCCATTCTCGCCACCCAGGGCGCAGGTGCCGCAGCCGGGGCGGGCGGGGGTGCAGCAGCTCCTCGCCCTGATCGGGGCGGCCCCGCCCTGTAGACGTCGACACAGCACGTCAGCCGCTACGTCAAGCGCTCTGATCGCTTGCTCGCGTGATCCCGGCTGGTGGCCAACATGCGAATGAGCGCGCGGTTGGCGTGTTCCAGGCTCACATCGTGGCGGTTGCAGATGGCGGGCACGCGGTGCAGTTGCCCGGGCTCGCCGAGCGCGCGCGCCACGTCCAGCAAGGGGTGGTAGGGCCCGTCGTGGCGCAGCAGCGCGTCGAACACGCGCCCGGCCAGCGGCAGGCGGTGCAGCAGGTCGCCCAGGGGCTGGTGCAGCAGGCGGTCGAGCTGGGCCAGCAGGGCGGTGGTGTAGACCTCGCCGCGCAGGTTGTCGTCTGAACCCGTGGCCAGCAGGTGCTGGGCCAGGCGTGAGCGCATCACCATGGCGTAGCGCACCGGGTGGAGGTCGCGGTCGGGTTCGCTGCCGGGCAGTTGCTCCACGAGCCAGCGGCCGAGCTCACGAAAGCCCAGCATCATCAGCGCGTGGCGCAATGAGGCGATTTCATGGCGCAGGCCGTAGGCGGCCGAGTTGACGAGCAGCAGGATGCGGTAGACCAGCACCGGGTCTTGCCGCACCAGGCGTTCCAGGTGTTCGAGCGAACCGTCTTCGTCTTCCGTGGCGCGCAGCACCTGGCGGATCACATCGGCGTCGTAGTTCAGGGGCTGGTGGCGGTGGGCGTACAGCACGTCGCTATCGGGCCAGCCGAGCACGCCCCAGGCACCGGCCTGGTCCAGGCACTGGCGCGCCAGCGTGGCGCTGGTGATGCCTTCCACCAGCTGGCCATTCAGGCCCGACGGGGGCGCGGATTCTGCACCGAGGCGCAGCAGGTTGCGCGTGTCCACGGGGGCCACGCCCTGCCCTCGCACCGCGTCCAGATCGGTTCGGCGCAGCAATTTGTGGCCGCGTCGGGCAGCCGCTGCAAGGCGGGCCAGCGCTTCGGGGTCTTCGTACCAGGTGCCGGGCACTTCCAGCCAGGTGTTGTGGACCGGTGGGCAGGCCATGGCCTGTTGCAGCAGCTTCGGGCTTTCCACCGCGAGGATGAGCACGGGCGCGCTGGCGGGCCAGTCGTCGCCCAGCGCCTGCATGAGGTGCGTGGCATCGACCGACTCGGGGTGCACCGCACGCACGCCCAGGCGCACCGCCGCGAGTTCGCGGCCGCGGTTCCACACCGGCTCGTAACCCAGCGCAACACTGTCCAGAACGGTGTGACTCAACATGAAAAAGGAACCCTCAACCGATCACCGAGAACAGCGACAACCGCTGCACCTGCGCGTACGACTTGATGGCGGCCTCCAGACCCAGTTCCTGCGTCTTGAAGTCTGAAAGACCCTGCACCATGTCCATCTCTTCGAGCCGCGCTTTCTCGGCCTTCAGGTCCACGCTGCGGTCTTCCATGAGGCCATTGAGCGAGTCCGAGCGGTTGAGCCATTCGCCCGCGCGTCCCCGCGCGAGCAACACGCGATCGTGGCCCGCATCGAGCTCGGTCATGGCGCGCGCGAGATCCTGGGACAGCGCGGCGCTGTTGCCGGCGGTGCCGCTGCGCAGCGCATTCACCGCGTTCTGCACGACCTCGAAAATGTCGGTGTTGCCACTCACCGGCGCCACGTCGATGCGGTCGCCAGCAGCGGGCGTGCCGCGCATTTGAAGCGACATGCCGTCGAAGCTGATGGTGCCCCCGGCCACATAGGGCACGCCGGTGTGCCCCGCCACCGGTGTGCCGGTGGTGGTGTTGGTCACCGTGTACTGCAAGACGCCGGCCACGTCGGCGATGTCGATGCGGTAGGCGTCGCCCGTGAGCAGGGCGGGGTCGGCGACCTGGCCCATGTCGGTGCTCATGCCGCCGGTGTTGGCCGCATTCAGGCCGATGGTGAAACTGCCGTTGCCCTGGGGCACGCGCATCCAGATGGCTTCGCCATCGAAGGCCTGAGGCAAGGAGGCGGCGCCGGCTGCGGCCTGTCCGCGCTGGCCCTGGAACTGCACGCCCGCACCGCTGGGACCGTACAGGTCCACAAACGGGGTAGAGGCGCCGCCCAGGCCACCATAGAGCGTGCGCCCGGCGCTGTCCTTCCGGTTGGCCACGTCGATCAGCTGTTCGCGCAGACCTTCCAGCTGTCTGGCCACGTCCTCGCGTTCACTGCTGGTAAAGGTGGCGTTGCCAGCGGTCACCAGCAGGTCGCGCACCTTGATGATCAGTTCGCTGGATTCGGCCAGGCCGCTCTCGGCCTGCTGCAGGCTGGTGGTGGCGGCGTCGAGCGCGCGCAGGTCGGCCTGGGTGCGAGAGAGGCGGTTGGCGGCCGTCTCGGCGAGCGTGGCGGCCACGGGGTCGTCGCTGGGCCTGAGAACGCGTTTGCCGGTGGCCAGGTTTTCCTGCAGTTTCGACAGCTCGGCCTGGCGGCGCGTGAGCAGCGCCACGGTGTTGTCGTAGGCATTGGCGGTGGAGACTCGCATGGTGATGTTCCTTATCGACCGATCGTTTGCAGCAAGCTGTCGAAGGTGCTTTGAGCGACCTGGAGGAATTTGGCCGCCGCCTGGTAGGCCTGCTGGTACTGAAGCAGCCGTGCCGCCTCTTCATCGAGGTTGACGCCGGACACGTTGGCGCGCGCGGTCTCGGCGGTGGTGGCCACCTGGCCGGAGAACTCGGCCGCAAACTGCGCGCCCTGCACGCGGGTGCCCACGTCGGAGAACAGGCTCACATAACCGTCGGCCAGCGGCACGCCTTCAAAGGTGGCGCGATCGCGCAGCGCCAGCATGGCCGACGCGTTGCCCGAGTTCTGCGTGGTCGAGCCGGGAGGTGCCGCGCCCACGCTGAAACTGTCGCCCGCCGTGGGGCTGCCGCGCAAGGTGAGGCTCCAGCCGTTGAAGACCATGGGCTCACCGGGCTTGAAGTTGTAGCTCGCTGGCGGGCCTGGGTTGTCGGGTGCGGGGTTGCCCGGGCCCAGGCCCGTGGCGGTGAACGTGCCGTCGGCCTGGAAGGTGATGGTCACCGGGTCGGTGAGGTTGGCCGAGGCGGATGTGGCGTACAGGCCTTCCACGCTCAGGCCCGTGCTGTTGCCGGTTCCGGGCGTCACCAGCACCGGGCTGGCAGCGGCCAGCCGCTCGGGCGAGCCGATGGCGAGCTGGAGGTTGCGCGCGGCGGCTTCGAACGGCCGCACCTTGAAGCTGTCGCCCGGCACCGCGCCGGCCACGTCGAGGTTGAATGTGAGCCCGTCGATTTCGGTGGGCAGCGCCGGCACCGTCGTGGCGTTGCCATCCGACAGGCGAATCACGCTGACACCACCCGCCTCGAAGCGAACTTCGTAGTCCGATGCGATCAGCGCCGCCGGGTCGCTCACGCTGGCGCTCACGGCACCGGTGCCCAGGTTGGCGGACGCTGCCGTCCCCCGGGCTGCAGCGAGCGGCACAAAGAAGTTCTGGCCGGGATTGCCCTGCAGGTCCACGCCCAGCGCGTGCTGCGCATTGACGGTGGTGGCCGTGGCCAGGGCCATGCGGCCCAACAGGTTCTGCACATCGACCAGGTCGTTGTTGAGGAATTTCATGAGCCCCGACAGCTCACCGCCCCCCAGGGTCGTACTGTCCAGCGGGGTGGCCACGCCACCCTGCACAAACGACAGGCCCACGCGCTGGCTGTCGTTGGGGTCGCGCGTCACGGCGAGCTGGTTCGCAGTCTGGCCCAGCACCAGGGGCTGGCTGCCCGCCACGAACACGCTCACGCTGCCGTTGCTGGCCTCCACCGTGCTGATTTGCACCTGCTTGCCCATGTCGCGCAGCAACTGGTCGCGCTGGTCGAGCAGGTCGTTGGGCGCGTGTGTCTGACTGCCCGCCTCGGTGAGTCGCTGGTTGATCTGGGCCAGTTCCCTGGCCATGGAGTTGATGGTGTTGACGGCACCACCCACCTGCTGCTGCGTGCTGGCGGCCAGGGCATCGAGCGTGCCCGCCGTGTTGCGCAGGCGCGAGGCGAATTCTTCAGCGCGTGCAATGGTGACCACCCGCGCAGTCAGGTTGCCGGGCGAAGAGGACACATCGCTCCACGCATTGAGCATGTCGTTCATGGCCGCACCCAAACCGGCGGTGCCGGTGGGGAACGCGGCTTCGAGCTGCTCCAGGCGCGCCAGGCGCAGCGCATCGGACGCGGCGACAGCGCCGGTGTTGCGCGCCTCACGGGTCAGGAATTCGTTGTGCGAACGCTCGACCGTGGACAGCTCCATGCCCTTGCCGAAGTAACCGTTGCCCATGCGCTGGTAGCCGGTGACCTGCAACTCGACGTTCTGCCGCGAATAGCCCACCGTGTTGGCGTTGGCGATGTTGTGGCCCACCACCTGCAAGGCCGCCAGGTTGTTGGTGAGCGCACGGGTGGCGATGTTCAGCGATGACATGGGGGAGTGGCCTCTTTATCCTTGAGCACGCTGCAGGTTCAGGGTGGTGTTGATGGCGCGACTCAATTTGGCGGCGTACTGAGGGTCGGTCGCATAACCGGCCTTCTGCAGACCGCTGGCAAAGCCCTGGACCGAACCGAGTTGCTCCATCACCTGTCCGTAGCGCGGGCTCTGGCTGATGAGCTGGGCGTAGTCTCGGAAAGAGTCGGCATACGAGTCGTAGGCGCGGAACTTCGCCGTGACCTTGCGCGCCTCGCCGTCGACGTATTCAGTGGTCGTGATCTCGGCGACCTTGCCCTTCCAGTTGCCCGTGGCCTTGATGCCGAACAGGTTGTGCGAAGGCGTTCCATCGGCATGCCGGATCTCGCTGCGGCCCCAGCCGGTTTCGTGGCCCGCCTGCCCAATCATGAAGCTCGCGGGGATACCAGACTCGCGCGCCACTTCGGCGGCGGCAGCGCCGTGCTGATCAACAAAACCAGCCTGACGCGGGCCGGCGCTGGCACGGCCGACGGTGCTGGCCTCGCCAGTTTCCGGCAACGGGCTGGCAGCGTCGGCACCCTTCATCTGGCGCGCCAGCTGGCGTTCGATGGCTTCGGACAATCCTCCGGGCAGCCCCGAGAGCTGCACCGCGAACTGCTGGTCCAGCAGGTCCGTGCCCATGTCACTCCCCTCGCCGTCCATCAGGCCTGACTTCTGCGTGGCCTCGCGCATGCTCTTGATGAGCTCGCGCATGAACAGCGATTCGAATTGCTTGGCGGCTTCCTTGAGCGCGGCCCGGTCGTTGCCCTTGCCCGAGCCGTAGCGCAGGGCGTTCAGCGCGGTCGGGTCGGCGGCGAGGCCGGTGGGCTTGAGGGCATTGGCGTTCATGGTTGGCGAATCCCGCGCAAAGCCTTCGACAGGCTCAGGCCGAACGGGGTGTGCAGGCATCTCCCGAGGAACGGAGACTGGAGCCAACGAGCGAGAAGATTTCCGTTCGAGCTGAGACACACATCTCCGTTCGGGCTGAGACACACATCTCCGTTCGGGCTGAGCCACAGATTCCCGTTCGGGCTGAGCCTGTCGAAGCCCTCGCTCGAACGGCGGCCCATCTGAACAAGAGATCCGTACAACATCAGATCACCTCAAGCTCGGCGTTCATGGCACCCGAAGCCTTGATGGCTTGCAGGATGGCGAGCAGATCCTGCGGCGTGGCGCCCAGCGAATTGAGCGCGCGCACCACGTCCGAGAGTTGCGGCGCGGCATCCATCTGGATGAGCGATCCCTTGTCCTGGCTGATCTGGATGTTGGCCTTTTCGCTCACCACGGTCTGCCCGCCCACCGACAGCGGGTTGGGCTGGCTGATGACGGGCGTGGAGCTGATGCTCACCGACAGATTGCCGTGCGAGACCGCGCAAGCGCTGAGCGTGACGGCCTGGTTCATGACGATGGAGCCGGTGCGCGAATTGATGATCACGCGCGCCATGGGCACGGCGGCGTCGAGCCGCACCTCTTCCACACGCGCCAGAAAGCCCACGCGGGCCGAAGGATCGGCCGGCGCACGCAGGCGCACCACGCGGCCATCGACCGCGCTGGCCACGCCGGCACCCATGGCCTTGTTGATGGCGTCCGTGACGCGGCTGGCGGTCTGGAAATCGTTGGAGCTCAGGCCCAGGTCGATGGTGTCGCCCAAAGCGAACGGCGTGGCCACCGCCCGTTCGACCTGCGCGCCGCCAGGCACGCGCCCCGCGCTCAGGTGATTGATCTGCACCTTGCTGCCGCCGGCCGAAGCCCCCGCGCCTCCCACCAGCAGGTTGCCCTGGGCCAGTGCGTAGATCTCGCCGTCGGCGCCCTTGAGCGGTGTGGTGATGAGGGTGCCGCCGCGCAGCGACTTGGCGTTGCCGATGGAGGAAACGGTGACGTCGATCATCTGGCCGGGCTGGGCGAAGGCAGGCAGTTGCGCGGTGACCATGACGGCCGCCACGTTCTTCAACTGCATGTTGGCGCCCGGTGGCAGGGACAGGCCGAGTTGCTGGAGGTAGTTGTTCAGGCTCTGCGCGGTGTACGGCATCTGCGTGGTCTGGTCACCCGTGCCGTCGAGACCCACCACGAGGCCGTAGCCCGTGAGCTGGTTGGAGCGCACTCCCTGCACCGACGCGATTTCCTTCACGCGGATGGCCTGGGCGGCCGCTGGCAGCGCCACCGCCACGGGAAGCAGGGCCAGGGTCAGCGTGCGCAAGAGGTATGAAAGGGATTTCACCGCAAGGTTCCTATGAGGACAGTCCGTGGTCCATTGTGGTTCGGAGCTAGAACGGCAGAACCGTCAAAAAGAACCGTGCGAGCCAGCCAATTGAGAGCGCTTCGCCCTGCGCGCCGCGCCCGCGCGACTCGATGCGTGCGTTCGCCACCTGCGTGGAAGCCACCACGTTGCCGGGGCGGATCTGTCTCGGATCGACCGTGCCGGAGAAGCGCAGCACGTCCACGTTCTGGTTCACGCCGATCTGTTTTTCCCCCACCACCAGCAGGTGGCCGTTGGGCAGCACTTCCTGCACCGTGGTGGTGATGGAGCCTGAGAAAGTGTTGGCGCTCTGCGTGCTGCCGTCACCCGAGAACTTGTTCGACGAGTTGGCCCCCAGGTCCAGCTTGCCCAGCAGCGAACTGCCCGGGCTCACAAACGGAATGGCCGACACACCGGCCGAAGCGTCACCGCTGCGGTCGATGGAAGCCGACGAACTCTGGCTGGCGCTGATGCGCTCGGTGATCTGGATGGTGAGCGTGTCGCCCGGCAGGCGCGCGCGCGGGTCTTCGAACGCCGGCCGGTAGCTGGCCGCCTGGAACAGGCCACCGCTGGGCGAGACCGTGGTGGCGGGCGCGGCGAGCGCCGGCGCCTGCGCATAACGCACCGGGGCGGCCGGCACCAGGTCGACCTGGGGCGTGCGCTGCAGCGTCTCGCAACCGGTGGCGAGCAGGGCAAGCAGCAGAGTGAGTGCAATGCGCATGGCGAATCCTCAGAGTTGGCTGAGACGCTGAAGCATCTGGTCGGATGTCTGGATCGCCTTGGAATTCATCTCGTAGGCGCGCTGCGTCTGGATCATGGTCACCAGTTCCTGCACCACGTTGACGTTGGAGGTCTCCACGAAGCCCTGCATCAGCGTGCCCATGCCGGCCGAGCCAGGCGCCCCGTTGATGGGGTTGCCCGAGGCCAGGCTTTCGGCATACAGGTTCTGGCCCATGGGTTCGAGACCGGCCGGGTTGATGAAACTGGCCAGTTCGATCACGCCCACCTGCTGCGGAGCCGCATTGCCCGGCAGCTTGATGGTCACGACGCCATCGCTGGAGATGGTGATGCTCTGGGCTTCGGCGGGCACCGTGATGCCGGCGGTGAGCGGGTAGCCGCTGGAGGTGACGATGCGGCCTTGCGCGTCGGGCTTGAAGCCGCCATCGCGCGTGTAGGCGGTGGTGCCATCGGGCATTTCCACCTGGAAGAAACCGTTGCCGTTGATGGCCAGGTCCAGCGGGTTGTCGGACTGCTGCATGCTGCCCTGGCTGAAGTTGCGCGTGGTGGCCACGGTGCGCACACCCAGGCCCACCTGCAGCCCGGTGGGCAGCTCGGCCTGCTCGGCCGAGTTGGCACCCACCTGGCGCAGGTTCTGGTACATGAGGTCTTCGAACACGGCGGTGGCGCGCTTGAAGCCCGTGGTGGACACGTTCGCCAGGTTGTTGGAGATCACGTCCAGCTGCATCTGCTGCGCCTGCATGCCGGTCTTGGAAATCATCAGGGAATTGATCATGGTTCTTCCTTGTTCAGTGGAGGCGATCTGGACCAGAGATACCGAGGAACCGGCTTTGCCGGGCCTCAGGTATCGCTCCCCTGGGGGGGTGGCGCGAAGCGACGCGGGGGTGTTCTCTCATCCTTAGCCGTTCATGCTGAGGAGTTGGCTGGCGGTCTTGTCATTGGTTTCGCCGTTCTGCAGCATCTTCATCTGCACCTCGAACTGGCGCGCGACGGCGATCATGCCGATCATGGCTTCCATGGGATTCACGTTGGAGCCCTCGATGGCGCCGTCCTGCAGGCGGGCCACGTCGCTGGCGGGCAGCGGGTCGCCTTGCAGCCCGCGGAACAGGCCGTCCTCGCTGCGGCGCAGCGGGTTGTCGGCATCGGGCACCACCATCTTGATGCGGCCCACGGTCTGCGGCGGCTCTTCACCCACCCGCGTGCTCACGGTTCCGTCGGTGGCGATGTCCACGCGCGCACCTTCGGGGATCACGATGGGGCCGCCATCGCCGAGCATGGGCATGCCCTGCGGATTCACCAGAGTGCCTTCGGTGTTCACTTCGAGCGCCCCGGCGCGGGTGTAGGCCTCGGTGCCGTCGAAGGCCTGCACGGCAAAGTAGGCATTGCCCTGTGCGGCCACGTCCAGGTTGCGGCCGGTCTCGGTCACGGCGCCGGGCAGGTTGGAGTGGCCCGCCGTGGACTCCAGCGCAAACACGCGCGTGGTGGCGCCGTCGCCTCGCACGGGCACGGCGCGAAAGGTGGAGAGCTCGGCGCGAAAACCCGGCGTGGACGCATTGGCCAGGTTGTTGGACAACACCTGCTGACGATGCTGCGCGGCGTTGGCGCCGGTCATCGCGGTGTAGATCAAACGGTCCATGCGGGGCTCCTTGGGTTCGATTCAGGTCAGGCGTTCATCAACGCATGTTCAGCAAGGTGCTGAGAACCTGGTCCTGCGTCTTGATGGTCTGTGCGTTGGCCTGGTAGGCGCGCTGCGCGGTCATCATGTTGACCAGCTCGCCGGTGAGGTCGACGTTGGAGTCTTCCAGCGCGCCGGCACGAATGCCGCCGAAGTTGCCGGAACCGGGCTCGCCGCGCACCGGTTCGCCAGAGGCGAAGGTGGCGGTCCAGTTGCCGCCGCTGGAGGGCGACAGGCCCTGGGTGTTGCGGAAGTTGACCAGCGCCACCTGGCCGGCCGCACGCGTCTCGCCGTTGGAATAGCTGCCAGTGACCACGCCGCTTTCGTCGATGGTGAGGCTCACGAATTCACCCGGGTAGTAGCCGTCCTGGTCGAGATCGTGAATGGCAAAGCTGGTGCCGAACTGGCTGGCATTGGTGAGGTCGAGGGTGACGGGGAAGGTCACGGCGGGGTCGTTGGGCGAGGCCAGCGTGATGGTGGGAGCGGGTGTGATGGAGGCCGGATTCAGCGAGCCGTCGGCATTGAAGTTCAGCACCACCGGCGGTACGAAGGGTGCCGGCGCGCTGCCGTTCACGCTGGTGTAGACCTCCCAGCTGTTGTTGGCCGTCTTGGTGAAGGCAAGGCCCACGGGCACTTCCATGCCTTGCGGGTCGTAGGCCACGATGGAGGTGCCGTAGGTGGTGATGGGCGTGGGCGGCGTGACGCTGGACGCAATGGGTGCGCGCGCATCCAGGTTGAACTCGGCCACGATGCCGCTGGTCTGGCGCGCGGGTATCGGGGCGCCGGTGGGCAGCGAGAGCGGCTGGCTGTCGAAGCTCAGGCGGTTGCCTGCGGCGTCGGTGGGGTAGCCCATGAGCTGGCCGCCTTGCTGGTTGATGATGTTGCCATCGGGGTCCAGTTTGAACATGCCGGCGCGGGTGTAGGCCAGCGTGCCGTTGGGCTGGGTGACCTCGAAGAAGCCATTGCCGTTGATCGCCAGGTCCAGGTCGTTGCCGGTCACGGTGATGTTGCCCTGCGTGAAGAGCTGCGACACGGTGGCCACGGTCACGCCGATACCCTTGTTGCTCCCACCGGCCGCATTGACCGAGCTCGCGTAGAGCTCGGCGAACTCGGCGCGCGAGGTCTTCATGCCGACCGTGTTGGCGTTGGCGATGTTGTGGCCGATCACGTCGAGGTTGCGACTGGCGCTGTTCAGACCGGAGAGACCTTGCTGGAATGCCATGGTGGTGTCCTTTGGGTTGGAATGGGGTGCGGTAGACGGAAGGTGTCAGGGCTCACATGAAAGCGAGGACCTGGTCGTAGGTGCGCGAGCTGCCGTCCTGCAGCAGCATCTGAATGGAGCCCGAAGAGAAGCTCACCGAATCGACCGAGAGCCGCTGCAGCGCCAGGGCGCTGACCGACTGGGTGCCGTTGAACGCCCGCACCTGGAATCCCTTGACCGTGGCCGGGTCGATGCCGGCGGCGTTCCAGTCGAAGCCGTGCAGGCCCGCATTCATGGCCCCCATCTGCAGGGTGTCGATCACCTCGCCGTTGGTGCCCATGATGTCCACGCGCACATCGGTTGCCGGGGCGTCGAGTGAGAAAGCGGCCTTGGCGTTGTCGCCCTTGTAGGTGAGCGTGGACCCAGGCAGCAGTGCTTCGCGGCCGATCAGCGAGGTGCCTTGCAGTTGCGTGAGCGAGGAGAACTGCGTGGCCATGCCCTTGAGCGTGGCGTTGAGTTCCTGAATGCCGCTGACCGTGTTGATCTGCGCCATCTGGGTCGTCATCTGCGCGTTGTCCATCGGGTTCAGGGGGTCCTGGTTGTTGAGCTGCGCCACCAGCAGCTTGAGGAACCGGTCCTGCGACGCCGCCGGGTCCATGTTGTTCTTGGCAGACGTGCCGGTGGTGCTGCCCGGCGTGGTACCGAGCGTGGTGAGGTCGAGCGGCTGGATGAACATGGTTTACTGCCCCATCTGCAGGGTCTTGAGCAACAGCGACTTGGCCGTGTTCATGACCTCGACGTTGTTCTGGTACGAACGCGAGGCGGAGATCATGTTGACCATCTCCTCCACCGGGTTCACGTTGGAGTGGGTCACGTAGCCCTCGCCGTCGGCGCTGGGGTGGCTGGGGTTGTATTCGCGGCGGCCCGGGGTCTGGCTCTCGACGATGTCCTTCACGGTCACGCCGGCATTGCCCTGGCCGCCCATGGGTTCGGTCTGGAACAGGATGTGACGCGCCTTGTAGGTCTGGCCATCGGGCCCGGCCACGGCATCGGCGTTGGCCAGGTTGCTGGCCACCACGTTGAGCCGCTGCGACTGCGCGCTGACCGCGCTGCCCGAGACACCGAAGATGGAGAACATCGACATGGCTAATTCCTTTCAGGTCACTGGCCCGTGATCGCGGAGAGCATGGTTTTCACATGCCCGTTGATGAAACGCAGCGTGGATTCGTAGCGCACGCTGTTGTCCACGAAGTTGGCGCGCTCGCGGTCGAGGTCGACCGAGTTGCCGTCCTGGCTGGGCTGGGTCTGCAGGGTGTAGGCCAGCTCGGGTTGGCCGCCCTGCCCACCGCCCAGGCGCATGTGGCGCGTGTCGGTGGCGGCCATGGCGGAACCGCCCAGGGCGCCGGATGCGTTCTTGAGCGCCTGCGCGAAGTCGAAATCGCGCGCCACGTATCCCGGTGTGTCCGCGTTGGCGATGTTGCTGGCAATCACCTGCTGGCGCTGCGAACGCAGCAACAGGGCGTTGGCGTGGAAGTCCAGCTTCGCGGTCATCTGTTCAAGCATGTTCACCTCTGCGCGGGTTGGGGAGGCCGGTTGCGGGACCGGGGCGTGAAGGAATTATGAAAATCTTGAGGGTCGGCAATGGGCCGAACAAGCGGCGCTTTGCAAGGCATTTCCCACCTTTGCCCTGGCCTGCTCGCGCCTAAAGTGCTCACCTGTCCCCGCCCGAACGCCCCCAGGAGAAGCCCATGCCAGACCCCTTTTGCACCCCGCGCTCCGGCGCCCGAGGAGCGGGATGGATGGGCCTGCTGCTGGCTTTCGTGTGTCTGGGCAGCCCCGCCCGCGCCAGCGAAGCCCAGGCCCTGGAGCAGGCAGCGCGCGACTGGATTCAACCCGCGCTGGCCGCTGCCCTGCCCACCGGGGGGGCGGCCCCTTTGCGCACCGAGGTGGACGTGGGATCGCTGGACAGCCGCCTGCGCCTGGCCCCCTGCGACAAGGTGGAGCCCTTCATGCCACCGGGCTCGCGCCTGTGGGGCCGCAGCCGCATCGGCCTGCGCTGTGTGGAAGGCGCGCGCCGCTGGAACGTGTACCTGCCGGTCACGGTGAAGGCCTTCGGCCCGGCCTGGGTGCTCAAGCGCGCCGTGGGCGCCGGCGCCACCCTCACTCAAGAAGACGCCGAACTGGCCGAAGTGGACTGGGCAGCCCACCGCGCCGGCGTGCTGGGCACGCCCGAACGCTGGGTGGGCATGGAAACCGCCTTCGCCCTCACCCCGGGCCAGGCGCTTCGTGAACACATGGTCCGGCCGATGAAGGCCTTCGAGGCGGGCGCCCAGGTTCGGGTGATGGGCGGCGGCGAGGGATTTCGCATCAGCGCCACCGGCCAGGCGCTCACCGCTGGCCTCGTGGGGCAGAACGCCCGGGTGAGGCTGCCCGGCGGCAAGGTCGTCAACGGCCTGGTGCAGCCCGACCAGACCGTCGAGCTCCCCCTGTAAGCCGGACGTCCGCCACCCGCTGCGGGGCGTGACGGATTGCGCAAGACTGTGCAGCAAATATGTTTAAAGTTCGCTCAACCCCGGTCGATAGTTTCATGACATTGCCCTGAAACCAGGGTCTGGAGCGTGAAATGAAAGTCGATTCTTCACCCGATTCCTATATAGGTTCCGTGGCTGGCGGCCCCCAGAAGGCGGCCGACAAGCCCGTTGCCGGCTCCGAAGCCGTTGCTGGCACGCCTGCGGGCAAGCCCCAGGCGGCCGGCGTCACGGTGACGCTCTCGCCCTCCACCGTCTCGGCCATGGGCCCGGGCGGCGGCGGCGAAGTGTTCAACGCGGAGAAGGTCGAAGCCATGAAACAGTCGATTGCCAACGGCACGTTCCAGGTGAACGCCGAGGCCATCGCGGACAAGATGCTGGCCAATGCGGCCGAAATGCTGTCAGGGGCACGAGCCTGATTTTTCAAACCGAGCCATCGCCATGAACCACTCGCCCGCGAACAACGCCCACCCCTGGATCGCCACGCTGCAAGCCAGCCTGGACACCCTGGAGACCGCGTTGCTCAAGGGCGATGCGGCTGGCGTCGAGCAGGCCAGCGCGGCCATGCAGTCGGTGCTGCAGCAGGCGCCCAAGACCAGCGAATTCGCCGTGCCCGGCAGCACCCTGCGGCACGACATGCAGAACGCCGCCCAGCGCTTCGCCCAGTTGCGCTCGGCCGTGCTGCGCGCCAACGCCCAGAGCGAACGCGCCGTAGGCAGCCTGCTGCCCCAGCAAGCCCTGCAGCAGCAGCCCACCTACGGCCGCATCGTCAAGCCCAATGCCATGGGTGGCGCAGGCCGGGGTTTCCTGCGTGCCTGAGCGGTACCTCTTCCATGAAAAAACGGCCCATTGAGGGCCGTTTTTTTTGACTGAAGGCATGGGTGAAGGCGATCACGCCAGCCCATCCAGATACCGCTCGATCGCTTCGTTCACCAACTCCGCGTGGGTGATCGGCCCCATGTGGCCGAGCCGGTCGAAGCGGCGCATCTCCACCTGAGGCAGCGCTGAACCCAGCAGGCGCGCCACGCCATGCGCCGAGACGGTGGACCGCTCGCCCACCATGTAGAGCACCGGCACCTGCAACCCGCGAAATGCCGCCAGCGGTGTGGGCTCGGTGATCAGCGCGTGGGCCCAGCGGCGCACCGCCCTCACCGATGCGGCCATGGCGGGTTTGCGTTCTTCGGGCGTGTTCTGCCAGCTGCCAGGGGCCATCCAGTAGTCGATGAAATGACGTGCGGCCGCGTCCTCGTCGCCGGCGTCCAGCGCGGCGGCCGCAGCGGCCACCGCATGGCGGATGCCATCGGCCTCGTTGGGGGAGGGTCGCTCGGCTTCCAGCAGCGAAAACAGCGTGGGTTCGTACAGCACGAGGGCGCGCACACGCTGCGGGTTGGCCAGGGCGGCGATCAGTGCAATGGCCGCGCCATACGAATGCCCCACCAGCACCAGCGGAGAGCCCGCCCGCGCGAACGCAGGCTCCACAAAGTCCACCTCATCGCGCAACGAGATGGTGCGGTCGGAGGACCAGTCCGGGCTTTTGCCCGAGCCGTAAGAATCGGGCGCCACCACCCGGAAGCGTGGCGAGAGGCGATCCATGAGGCCGCGCCACTGGCTGGACGAACTGGCATTCGAATGCAGACACACCACCCCTGGACCGGCGCCGGCTTCTCGGACGAAGGGCAGCGGCCGTGTCATGTTCAACGGTTCTGCTGGACCCAGCGATTGAACGCGTTGAACAGCGGATAGCGCGCGTTCTGGTCGGTCACGCCGGCCCACACGAAATCCATGTGGACCTCGCTCACGAACACTTCATCCAGTGTGTCGGGGTTGATGGCCAAGAGCTGCAGGTAGGTCTTGCTTTCACGCTGCACACGCTTGAAATGCACCCACAGGAAAGGCTTGTAGGCGCGGTAGAGCCTGTTCAGGCCGATCGGCTCGTTCAGGCTGGGCACCTGCTCCTGCAGGCGGTTGGCGATCACGATCTTCTGCAGATCGTCGTAGCTCACCACCTGGTCGAAGTAGCCCAGCGCGCGCATCTGTTCCACGGCGTAGGTGCCGCCACCCGATACGAAGGCCATGCCCTTGTGCTGTGCGAGCGGAAACTTGCGTGAGGTGACCACAGTGGCCTCGATGACGGTGCCCTTCTCCGACTTGATGAGTCCGGTTTGCGGGTCGACGGGCGCCACCTTCAACTGGGTGCCGCAGGCGGCAACGAGGAGGGAGACGAGTGCGAGGGCGAACAGGTGCAAGCGCATGGAAACCTTCATTCAAAAGACACTGCCAGCGTGGTCAGCGCTCTGGATTATCTGGCAGCATCCTGGCCGGCACGCGTGCGAAACAGCACGGCCTAGCCTCGGGTTTCCATGACCAGTTGCGTCTGCGACACCACCGCACACAGCTTGCCCTGCGCGTTGGTGATGCGGGTCTCCCACACCATGGTGGTGCGGCCCCGGTGCAGCGCAACGCTCTCACCCTTCACCGAGGTGCCCACCTTGGCCCCTGCAATGAACTTGGTGCTCGAATCCGTGGTCGTGGTGTGGTGACCCGGTGCCAGATTGACCACCGTGCCGACCGCACCCAAGGTGTCGGCAAACGCCATGTAGGCGCCGCCGTGCAGGATGCCGCCGGCGGTGCACAGGTCGGGCCGCACCTCCAGCTCGGCCACGACGCGGTCGGGCGCCAGTTCGAGCAGCCGCACACCCATGAGGCCGGGAAACAGGGGCTCGATGATTTTCTGGATGGCGTCGATGTCGGGCATGGGAAGGGTACTCCGATCCGGTTCACGCATGGGATGTCGCCGCAGATGCCGCCTGGGCGCAGCCCTCGGGCTTGAAGACACGCGTGGTGGATGCCGGGTTGTTGCCGAGTTTGCCCGCAGGCCGCCGGGGCCGGCGCACCAGTTCACCGCCACAGTTGGGGCACACGCCGCCCAGCTTGCTTTGTGCGCAGCTCGCGCAGAAGGTGCATTCAAAGGTGCAGATGAGCGCCTCGGTGGAGTCGGGCGGCAGGTCGCGGTTGCAGCATTCGCAACCCGGTCGCAGTTCCAGCATGGTGTCCCTCCGGGCATTCGCCAAAAAAAGAAGTCCACTCTAACGGCCCCTATTGCGCAGCGCAACGCCCCCATGACTCGAAATGCACACGCCCACCCAGAGGCAGCGAGGGTCCGGCTCCGCCGGCCCAAGCTGTCGCTCTCCCTCCAAGCGCCGACAGGCGCGCCAGTGAGGGGGGAAGCCGCGGCAGCGGCGAAGGGGGGTGTTTCTAATGCTCGCGCAGCTTGGCCCGAAGCCGCGCGATCGACTGGCTGTGAAGCTGGCAGATGCGCGACTCGGTGACGCCGAGCACGGCGGCGATTTCCTTCAGGTTCATGTCGTGCTCGTAGTACATGCTCATGATCTGCTGCTCGCGCTCGGGCAACACCTTGATGGCGGCCACCAGGGCGGTGCGCATGCGGTGGTCCTGCAGCTTGGCCGACGGATCGGCGTCTTCATCACCCACGTGGCGGTCGAGAAAGCCATCGTCATCGTCGCCATTGCCACTGATGTCTTCCAGGTACACGAGCTGGGTGCCGCGCACCTTGGCCAGCAGGTGCTGGTAGTCGACCAGGCTCATGCCCATCTCTTCGGCAATCTCGCTCTCGCGCGGCACGCGGTGCAACTTCTGCTGAAGGCGGTTGACGGCCTGCTCGATGTCTTTCTGGCTCTTGCGCGAGCCGCGCGACATCCAGTCGCCCTCGCGCAGTTCGTCGATCATGGCGCCGCGAATGCGCTGACTGGCAAAGGTTTCAAACTGCACGCCCTGCGTGGGCTCGAAGCGCGCAATGGCTTCGGTGAGGCCGATCATGCCGACCTGGATCAGGTCGTCCAGTTCCACGCTGGGCGGCAGCTTGGCGATCATGTGGTGGGCCAGGCGGCGCACCAGCGGGCTGTACTTCTTCAGCTGGTCGTCGCGGTTGAGGGTCCCTTTGGCGGTGTACATCTTCAGCTCCAGAGAGGTTGGGTCGCACTCGCTCGACCCGCTTGCCAGCCACCCGGCACAAGGCCGTGGTATCCGTCGTTGTGAGAACTGGCCTTGCGAGGCCGCTCGATGGCGCCGGCCTGAACGCGCCGGGCCCAGCTCGCCACCGGCCAGGTCTCCAGGGCCAGGCCCAGGTGACGCTGCGCGGTGTCGGCCACGGTGTTCACCACCAGCTGCAACGAAGCCGGCGCGCCGCTGGCCAGCGGCGCGAGCACCGGTGCGAGACCTGCGGTGTGCAACAGCTTGACGGCGCCGTAGGCGTCGATGCTCGCTTGCGGCTGTTCAATCACAGGCACCAGGGCGCGCGCACCCAGGCCGGGCAGCAGCCCCGCGAGATCGAACGCCGGCGCAAACAGCAGCACCAGGACCCCCGAAGCAAATGGTGCGAGCAGGCGCGAGATGGCCACCTGCGAACCAGCGGCCTGCGCGGTCTCGCACAAGGTGCGCAGGCCATGGGCGCCGGGCATCACCAGCCAGTCGACACCATCGGCGGGCCGTTCCAGATTCGCAATGGAAGGATCTTGCAGCGCGCGCAACAGACCCAGGTGGGTGCCATCGCGCGTTTCGCCTCGGGTGGACTCAGGCGCCGTGGCGTCCACAACGACGACCGCGCGGCCTTGCGCGGCGAGCGTGCCGGCGAGCGTGCAGAGCCATTCGTAGGCGCGCGCGGGCTGGGCCGGGCTGGCCACAGGCACCAGAGCGGCACTGCCCGTGGGCACCTCGGCGCGCAGGCCAGCGGCCTGGTCGAAGCCGGGTTCAAACATGCGAAGCCCCCAGCGTGATGCCGCTGGCCGATGCCGGCGAGAAGTAGAAACCCATGTCGGTGGGCTGAGGGTCGTAGGCCGACTTGCCCTGGGCGACCATGGACTGGCGCACGAGCGCAGCCGCATCGGCGTTCTGCCAGTCTTCGGGCACGCGCTGGCCGTTGGCCACGCCGCGCAGCGTCACACCGTGGCGCATCAGTGCGTCCAGCGCCGGACCAAGCTTGACAGCCTCGTCCACCTTGGAGAGCACCACGCCATGCAGCTTGCTGGCTTTGAAAGTGGTCAGCACCTCGTCGAGGGTGTCGCCTTGCGAACCAGCGTTGAGCACCAGCGTTTTCTTCACCGAAGGCATGTCCAGCAGATCCAGCATGTCCTGCACGCGCTGGTCGCGCTGGCCCAGGCCAGCGGTGTCGATGATCACCATGCGCTTGCCCGAAAGCAGGTTGAGCAGGTCCTTGAGCGCAGCGCGGTCCTGCGCCTGGTGCGCGACGACGCCGAGCATGCGGCCAAAGGCGCGCAGCTGTTCGTAGCCCGACACGCGGTAGGTGTCGAGCGTGATCAGTCCCACGCTGCCGGCGCCGAACTGCTTGACGCACTGGGCGGCCAGCTTGGCAGCGGTGGTGGTCTTGCCGACGCCGGTGGCACCGATCAGCGAGACCACGCCGCCTTCGTCGCACAGGCCGGCGCCGTTCGCAGCCACCTTCACGTTGCGGGTGATCACGTCCATGAGCCAGCGCACCGCTTCGGGCGCGGCGGCATCCGCCGGCACGCGTTCGAGCACGGCGCGCGACATCGCTGGCGAAAAGCCGGCGCGGATCAGCTTGAGCATGAGGTTGGACTGAATCGGGTTCTGCCGCGACGACCCGAGCCAGGCCAGCGTGTTGAAGCGCTCCTCGATCATGTCTTTCAGGGCCGAGAGCTCCACCGCCATGCGGCTGTCGTCGTGGTTGCCAAAGCGGGTGGACGGCTGCGAGTCTTCCCAGGCGGGCTCGGGGTTTGCTCGGGTGCGAATGGCCTGCGGCGCACGGGGCAACAGCGCCTCGGGATCGTTGAAGCGTTGCACCGGCACGCTGATGGGTTCGGCGGCCTGCACAGGGACCGGCGCGGACTGGGCCACCGCCGTGCGGCGCGGGGGATCGAAAGATTCTGGCGCGGCGGGCGCAGCACCCTCGTGCAGAGCGGCGCGGCGCTTGCGCAGCATGCGTTCGCGCACGTAGTCCTGGAAAGAGAGCGTGCTCATCGCCATGGCTTCGGTGTCGCTGGAGACCGAGTCCGTGGCAGCGAGCGTGGCGGCCGCTGCCCTGGTGCGGGGCGCCGGTGCGCTGCGCTGCGCGGGTGCCGGGCTGCCACCCCGGTCGGCCAGCGAAGCCAGGCTTTCCTCTGCGGCGGCCATCACCTCGAAACCGTCGCCGGTGGAGCGTGTCGAGAGAATGACGGCGCTGTCGCCGAAGGACAGGCGCGCCTTGGCCATGGCCTCGCGCGAGGTGGGGGCGGTGAAACGCTGGATGTTCATGCTAGGTGCCTCTCTGTGCTTCAAGTCGCGAGCTCGCCCAGAATCGGGCCGATGCGGATGAGGTGGGTTTCAGGAATCTCGCTGTGCGCCAGCACTTGCAGGCGCGGCGCGGCGCGGCGCAGCAGGCGCGCCATGGCGTTGCGGATGGCGTCGGGGACCAGCAGACAGGCCGGCACGCCTTTCTCTTCCTGGCGGTTGGCGATGTCGGTGGCGGACTTGCTCAGCATCTCGGCCACACCGGGGTCCAGGGCACCATTGGCCGCGCCGGAAAGGGCCTGCATGAGAAGGCGTTCCAGGCCGGGTTCGATGGCAATGACTTCGAGTTCCTTGACCGGGCCATAGATCTGCTG
Organism: Hydrogenophaga sp.; assembly: GCF_050250835.1. Taxonomy (GTDB): domain Bacteria; phylum Pseudomonadota; class Gammaproteobacteria; order Burkholderiales; family Burkholderiaceae_C; genus Hydrogenophaga. Next base: position 544,846 of record NZ_JBFWNX010000001.1, read on the forward strand.
AACGATGGCCGGAGCGAGTGCCATGCGCACGCGGCGGGCCAGCTCCACCGGGTCGGTGGTGGCGGTGGCGTGCTCGGCCAGCGCTTCGATGATGGTGCGGATGTCGCGCACATGCACCGACTCTTCCAGCAGCAGCTGCAGAACTTTCTGGAAGGTGGTAACCGGAACCATCTTGGGCACGACTTCTTCGATCAGTTTGGGGGCCAGGCGGGTGACGTGTTCAACCAGGTCCTGGGTCTCCGTCCGGCTCAGCAAGCGCGCGGCCTGGACTTGCATCAAGTGTGAAAGATGCGTGGCCAGCACAGTCTCGGAATCAACCACGGTAAAACCGGCCATTTGCGCGCTCTCGCGCTGCTTTTCGTCGATCCAGTGCGCAGGCAGGCCGAAGGCGGGATCGGTGGTGGGCGTGCCTATCAGCGGTGTGCCGATGCCCCTCGGATCAATGGCCAGGAACATGCCAGGGAAGACCTCGCCCTCGCCCACCACCACGCCGCGCAGCGTGATGCGGTAGCCACTGGGACGCAGTTCCAGGTTGTCGCGCACATGCACGGCGGGCGGCAGAAATCCCACCTCCTGGGCGAACTTCTTGCGCACACCCTTGATTCGGGTGAGCAGGTCGCCCTGGCGGGTCTTGTCCACCATGGCAATCAGGCGGTAGCCCAGCTCCAGGCCGAGCAGGTCCACCGGCTGGAGGTCGTCCCAGGTGGCCTCGCCGTCGCCCTGGGGGGCGACCGCCTCGGGTTCGGGCGCGGGCCGGCTTTCGACCTGGAGTCGCCACCAGGCGAGCGCGCCGAACACGGCGGCAAACAGCAGGAAGAACAGGTGCGGCATGCCCGGCACCACGCCCAGCGCAAACAGCACGGCCGCCACGATGCCCAGCACCTTGGCGGAGAGGAACATCTGCTCCATCACCTGCACGCCGAGGTCCTCGTCCTTGCCCACGCGCGAAACCACCATGGCCGCGGCCACCGAGATCAGCAGCGAAGGAATCTGCGCGACCAGCGCGTCGCCCACCGCCAGCAGGATGTAGCTGTCGGCCGCGGCTCCCATGGAAAGGCCGTGCTGCATCATGCCGATGGCAAAGCCGCCAATGATGTTGATGATCAGGATCAGGATGCCGGCGATGGCGTCGCCGCGCACAAACTTGGAGGCGCCGTCCATGGAGCCGAAGAACTCCGCTTCCTCGCCCACTTCGGCGCGCCGGCGCTTGGCTTCCTTCTCGTCGATCAGGCCGGCATTGAGATCGGCGTCAATCGCCATCTGCTTGCCGGGCATGGCGTCCAGGGTGAAGCGCGCCGACACCTCGGCGATGCGCTCGGAACCCTTGGTGATCACCACGAAGTTGATCACCACCAGGATCACGAAGACGATGAAGCCGACCGCGAAGTTGCCGCCAATCAGGAAGTGGCCGAAGGCCTCGATCACCGCGCCGGCCGCGCCCGGACCGGTGTGGCCTTCGAGCAGCACCACGCGGGTAGAGGCCACGTTGAGCGAGAGGCGCAGCAGCGTGGTGAGCAGAAGCACGGTGGGGAACACCGAGAAATCGAGCGGGCGACGCATGTAAGCCGCCACCATCATCACCACGAGGGCGAGCGCGATGTTGAGGGTGAAGAAGGTGTCGAGCAGCCAGGTCGGCAGCGGCAGCACCATCATGGAGAGGATGGTGATGACCAGCATGGGCGCGGCCAGGCCGCCAGCCCAGGACGCATTGCGCCGGAACCATTGCTGCACAGGTTGCAGGACGTTCATTCAGTGGCCTCCGGGGCGGATTTCTTGAAATGGGGATCGAGCTCGGGCGGCACCTGCGGCGTGGGCATCTCGCCGGGCATGGCGCCAACGCCCTTCATGGCGGCCTTGAGCTGGTACACGTAGGCCAGCACCTGGGCCACGGCGGTGTAGAGGGCCGAGGGAATTTCGTCGTCGATCTCGGCGTGGGCATACAGGGCGCGCGCCAGCATGGGCGACTGCAGCACCGGCACCTTGTGCTCGCGCGCCACGTCGCGGATCTTCAGGGCGATCAGGTCGGCGCCCTTGGCGATGACGCGTGGCGCGTTCATGCTGGCGTCGTCGTAGCGAATGGCCACGGCGTAGTGGGTGGGGTTCATCACCACCAGGTCTGCCCTGGGCACAGCGCCCACGCTGTTGCGTTGGGCCATTTCGCGCTGGCGCGCACGCCGTTGCGATTTCACATGCGGGTCGCCTTCGGCTTCCCGATGTTCGCGTTTCACTTCCTCGTGCGACATGCGCAGGCGCTGGTTGTGCAGGAACTTCTGCGCGGGAACGTCGATGACGGCAAAAAAGACCACCACCAGCAGCAGCAGGCTCACACCGAGGGTCATCCAGCTGCCGAGCTGGCCCAGGGCGGATTCGAGTGGCTGCATCACCAGGGTGCCGAAGAGCTCGACGTGCGAGGCGATGAACTGCCAGGCAACGACGCCCACCACGGCGGTGATGCCGGCGAGCTTGGCGGTGTCGACCAGTTGCTGTTTCGAGAACAGGCGACCCATGCCGGCGAGGGGATTGAGGCGATTCAGATCGGGCGTGATGGGCTTGGTGCTGAGCGTCCAGCTGCCTGAGGCCACCACGGCGGCCAGGGCGATGGCCAGCACCAGCAAGCCCAGCGGCAGGTAGAGCATGAGGCCCTGCGAGAAGCCGTCCACCAGGCGTTGAAGCGCCAGTTCGGGCTGCTGCAGGGCGCGGTGGTCAAAGGTGAGCTGGTTGCGCAGGCCGGTGCGAAGCTGCTCGAACCCCATGGGCGCAAAGGCCAGCAGCACCAGGGCGCCGCCGCCAAGCACGGCCAGGTTGGACAGGTCCTTGGAACGCGCCACCTGGCCGTCGTCGCGGGCCTTTTTCAGGCGCTGCGCGGTGGCGGGTAGGTTCTTGTCCTGACTGGAAGATTCCATGACTCGGTTTCATGCGATTGATGAAACCGATTCTGGAAGTTGGGGGGAAAAACTAAAGGGGAATAAGACGCTTCGAAACCGTGCTTTTCAGAAACCAGGAGTGGGCTCGCACAGCCCTTCGACAGGCTCAGGGAGAGCGGCGTGGCGCCAGCGTCCAGACATGCCGCGGGGGTCAGAATCCAAGTGACGCCAGCAGATCGTCGACCTGCTTCTGGTCGCTCACCACATCGGTGCGACCTTCTGGGTTGACCACCGGTCCTGCCAGCTCGATGGCATGGTCCTGGCCCGGCTGGCCAGACGGCGCGGACTGCAGCAGCAGGCTGAGCAGCTGTTCTTCGATGGTGCCGGCCAGTTGCACCACACGGGCAATCACCTGGCCCGTGAGGTCGTGGAAGTCCTGCGCCATCATGATGTCGGTCAGGCGCGCATCGGTCTTCTCGCTCGTGGCCACCATCTCATCAGACCATTCGACCAGTTCCGGCATGGCGCGCGCCAGACCCGGCACGCGGGCGATCGTGGAGCTCAGCTGGCGGCCGCGTTCGGCGATCAGGCTCTGTTCGATCTTGGCCAGCTCCACGTGGTTGAGCACTTTGTCGGCGGCCTCGCCGGTGAGGCGGGCGATGTACGAGAGACGGCTCTGCGCATCGGGCAGCTGGTCCACGGTGCCCTTGAGTTTGTCGGTGTAGCCCAGTTCCTTCAGGGCTTCGTGCAGCTGCCGGGTGATGGAGCCCAGTTGCTGGAACATGGCGGGGCTGCCTGAGGCAGCTTCTTCTTCGCGTGGATTCATGGTGCGGTGCTCCCTCAAAGGCCGAGCTTCTTGAAGATGTTCGCGAGCTTGTCCTCGAGTGTGGCCTTGGTGAAGGGTTTGACGATGTACCCTGCGGCCCCGTTCTGGGCAGCCATCACGATGTCTTCCTTGCGGGCTTCGGCCGTGACCATGAGCACGGGCAGGTGCTTGAGCTTCTCGTCCTTCTTGATCTCGGCCAGCAGTTCGAAGCCGTTCATGTTGGGCATGTTGATGTCGGAGACGACGAAATTGAATGCGCCGTTGCGAAGCTTGGCCAGCGCGGCCACGCCATCTTCAGCCTCGTCGGCATCGGCGTGGCCGATCTCCTTGAGCAGGTTGCGCACGATGCGGCGCATGGTGGAGAAGTCGTCAACGATCAGGAATTTCATCGGGCTGGTCATGGATGCCTCCGGGGAGGGAAGAAACGGGAAAATCTGGACGGGCGCTTCAGACACCAGGCCGTGAGGGAGTTTTCGTCAGTTCAGCGGGAATCTGAAGCGCGGCGGTCGCGGGCGTGGTGGATGCGGGCGCAGGCACCACGGCAGGTGCGGCTGGCGATGTGCCCTGCAGCATGCGCTCCTCGGCTTCGCGCGTCATCACCACGATGCTGATGCGGCGGTTGATCGGATCGGTGGGGGTTTCCGGACGCAGCAGGCGGCTGGAGGCCAGCCCTTCCACGCGACGCAGCTTGTCGTCGGGCAGGCCGCCGGCCACGAGTTCGCGGCGCGAGGCGTTGGCTCGGTCGGCCGAGAGTTCCCAGTTGCTGTAGCCGCGCTCGCCGCTGCCGTAGGGCGTGGCGTCGGTGTGTCCGGCCAGGGCGATGCGGTTGTCCACGTCACCCAGCGCGGTGCCGATCTCGCGCAGGATGTCGCGCATGTAAGGTTTGACCAGCGCCGACCCCGTGTCGAACATGGGGCGGTTCTGCTGGTCCACGATCTGGATGTGCAGCCCGTCGGCGGTCTTCTCCAGCTGGATCTGCGAACCGTATTCCGAGAGCTTGGGGTTGTTCTGGATCAGCGTGGAGATCTTGCGCTCCAGCGCGTCGATGCGTGCGGCGTCCTGGCGCGACTGTTCGGCCCGAGCCATCTGCGCACCGATCATCTTGGCCGCGCGCTCGGAGTCGCCGCTGTCCATCTGGCCAAAGGCCTTGCTCAGGTCACGCCCGCCCCCCGGCAGGATGCTGCTGCTGTTGCCGGTTCCCGGCCCGCCCATGAGCGAGACCTTCACCGGGTTGGCAAAGTAGCTGGCGATGCCCTGCAACTCACCCTTGGCCGTGGAGCCGAGCAGCCACATGAGCAGGAAGAACGCCATCATGGCGGTCACGAAGTCGGCATACGCGATCTTCCACGCGCCGCCATGCGCCGCATGCCCACCTTTCTTGATGCGCTTGACGATGATCGGCTGAAGCTTCTTGCCATCACCGGCCATACCGAGCTCCCCCCTGCCGCGCTGGGCGTGTTCCCCCCTGAGGGGGGACGGTGCCTGCCGCCTGGCGAAGCCAGATCCGCGGCACCCTGGAATGGTGTGTCTGCGCGAGGTGCATGGTCACTTTTTCTTGACGTGCGACTCAAGCTCGTTGAAGGTCGGTCGCACGTCGGCGAACAGGACCTTGCGACCGAACTCGATGGCGGTCAGTGGTGCGTACCCCTGCATGCTGGAGAGCAGCGTGGTCTTCACGCACAGCAGTTCCTTGGCACCCTCTTCCACCTTCTGGTCCATCAGGCCGCCCAGCGGTTCAAACACGCCGTATGCGAGCAGGATGCCGAGGAAGGTACCCACCAGCGCGGAGCCGATCATGGCGCCGAGCACGGCGGGGGGCTGGCCCACCGACCCCATGGTGTTCACCACCCCCAGCACGGCGGCCACGATGCCGAAGGCCGGCAGGCCGCCGGCCAGGCGGCCGATGGCGGCCACCGGCGCGTGCGCCTCCTGGTGATGGGTCTCGATTTCGGCGTCCATCAGCGACTCGATCTCGTGCGCGTTGAGGTTGCCCGAGACCATCATGCGCAGGTAATCGGTGATGAACTCGACCACGTGGTGGTCGGCCGCGATGGTGGGGTACTTCTTGAACAGCGCCGACTCGTGCGGGTTCTCCACGTCCTGCTCGATCGCCATCAGGCCTTCCTTGCGGGCCTTCTGCAGGATGTCGAACTGCAACGCCAGCAGTTCCATGTAGCGCGCCTTGGTGTAGCGGCTGCCCTTGAAGCAGGTCGCCAGGCCCTTGAACGAGGCCTTGACGACTTTCATCTGGTTGTTGATCAGGAAAGCGCCCAGGGCTGCGCCCAGGATGGTCGTCATCTCGAAGGGCAAGGCCTTGAGCACCACGCCGATGTTGCCCCCGTGCATGATGAACACGCCGAAGATGCACAGCATCGAGACCACGAAACCAATGATGACGAACATGTTCTTGAGCCTGGAAGAGGACGCATCGCCATCGGGCGCGCGTGACTTGGAGGGTTTCCTTTTCTATCGACCAACTCTAGGGGCGATTGAGCCGGCCCATAAACGCGAAATGGACCCTCATCGGGGTCCATTTCAAGTCTTGAGGCTGCGCGCCGTTTTCAGTGGAGCCGAAGTCCACCGCTGTTCGAACCCTTGCCAGCGCGTGCCGGTGGCTGGCACAGGCCGCAGGTGAAATGGCGGTTCTCGTAGGGCTCGGTCACGAAGTGGCCGCCGCAGCAGGAGCACTTGGTCAGCGTGAGCATGCCGTTGTCGACGAACTTCACCAGGCGCCAGGCGCGGGTGACGGAGAGCAGCGGCTCGATGGCGCTGGCCTGCATCTGCTCGCTGTAGAGACGGAAGGCCTTGATGACCGTGTCGATCTCCTCCAGCTCGCTCGTCTTGGAAAGGTATTCGTGGATGTTGAGGAACAGCGAGGCGTGAATGTTGGGCTGCCACGTCAGAAACCAGTCGGTCGAGAAGGGCAGCTGGCCCTTGGAGGGCGACTTGCCGGCCACTTCCTTGTACAGGCGCAGCAGGCGCTCGTAGGAGAGGCTGGTTTCGTACTCCAGCACCTGCAGGCGGGCGCCGAGCTGGATCAGGGAAATCGCGCGCTCGATGTCACGCGATTCGTTGAGGATGCTCTTGCCTGCGGCCATGGTGGGCTCCTGGAGATGAAGAAAGAAGAGAGAGAGAAGATGTCAGCGCGCCAAGGTCCCTTCGAGAGATACCGAGGAACCGGCTCTGCCGGGCCTCAGGTATCGCCCCCTTCTCAGGGGGGTGGCGCCGAAGGCGACGCGGGGGGTGTATCAGTGAGCCGACATGGACTCGGCGAACTTGCCAGCCATCAGGATGCTGGCGTGCAGTTGCGTGGTGGTGCTGTTGTCCACCTTCTTCACGTTGTGGCTGGTGAGCAGGTTCCACACCAGGTCGTCGTCCACGCGGAAGCGGCACAGCAGCATGTTGCTCGAAGCAATCTTGAGCAGTTGCGCCGTGGAGAGCATGCCCAGCAAGTCAGCGGCTTCTTCGGTCAGGCCCAGGCGGTACAGGGCTTCAGCGCGGTCCTTGCGGATCAGGTTCTGCGCCAGCATGAGATAGGTCAGGTTGGCTTCGCGGATTTCGGCCAAGAGTTGTTCGTTGTCCATGTGGGGCTCCTTCGGTGGGATCTGCTTGCTGGCGGGTTGCCTGCGGTCTGCGTTTCCGATGTGTGTAATTGTGTCGATCGGTAAAGTTTCTTGAATCGGCGAAACGCTGTAAGCGCTGTCAGGAGCGCGCTGTGGCGTTGTCAGCGCAATGCCTACATCTTTGGTTCTCAGTTCCCGTCCATTCGTGACGCGCTGCACGAACCAGGGGCCGAAAGAGGCGAACTGGGCGACTCCCCATGGCCTGTTCGGGGCAATGAAAAACAAGCGGCGCTAAAGAATCCCTGCATGTCACCGAAATTGAAACCAACGAACTTCTAAAACAGGTTCGTCGTCCGGCAAGTGCAAGTGGCGAGACGGTGACCAGGCCCAGGGGGGTCCGCCGATGAGATGCGCCCAGCTCCGGTCATGGCGGCCAGCCTTCGGGCTGGCGTTGAGATTGGCAGCAATGCCGGATTACTTTTTATCCACCTTTAGGAGTTAGTCATGTCGACCATCAACACCAACGTTCAGTCCCTGAATGCCCAACGCAACCTGGCCACCTCGGCCGGTTCGCTTTCCACCTCCATGCAGCGCCTGTCTTCCGGCCTGCGCGTGAACAGCTCGAAGGACGACGCCGCAGGCCTGTCCATCGCCACCCGCATGGACGCTCAGGTGCGTGGCATGAACGTGGCCATCCGCAACTCCAACGACGCGATCTCCTTCGCGCAGACCGCCGACGGCGCGCTGGGCAAGATCGGCGACGCACTGCAGCGCATGCGTGAACTGGCTGTGCAGGGCGCCAACGGCGTGAACCAGACCGGTGACCTGGCCAACCTCGACGCGGAATACCAGCAGCTGGTGGCCGAAGTGACCCGCCTGGGCACGGCCACCAAGTTCAACGGCACCGCCGTGTTCGGCGCCGCCGTCACCTTCCAGGTGGGCGCCGATTCAACGGACACCATCGCTGTGGCCGCCACGACCGCCCCGACCATCGCCGGTGCAGTGGCCACCACCGCCGGTGCCACCGCCGCCATCGGCCTGATCGACACCGCCCTGGACACGGTCAACACGAACCGCGCCACGCTGGGTGCCGTGCAGAACCGTTTCGAATCGGTGATCAGCAACCTGCGCATCGCTTCTGAAAACCAGGCTGCAGCCCGCGGCCGCATCATGGACGCCGACTTCGCCACGGAAACCTCCAACCTGTCGCGCGGCCAGATCCTGCAACAGGCCGGCACCGCCATGGTGGCCCAGGCCAACCAGCTGCCCCAGGGCGTGCTGGCCCTGCTGCGCTGATCGGCCTGCCGATCCGCAAAAGCGCTGCGCGTTCGCGCGCGGCGTCCCGGGCGGCGAAGCAGTCAACTGCTTTCGCCGCCTCGGGCTTTGCGGGATGCACAGACCGCATGCAACCGCGTGCGGTGCGTCCATCCTGAGGAAGCGAACATGGCCACCATCTCATCTCCCGGCATCGGCAGCGGCCTCGATGTGCAGAGCATCGTGTCGCAGCTGGTGGCGATTGAAAAAGCGCCGCTCAAGCAGCTGGAGACGCAGGCCACCTCGTTCAAGACCAGGCTGTCCCTCTACGGCACCATCAAGTCGCAGGTCTCGGCCCTGGGCGATGCGGCGGCCAAGCTCTCCACCTCGGCCGGCTGGAATGCCGTGACCAGCACCTCCTCGAACCCCTCGGCCGTGAGCGTGACCGCCGCAGCCGGTGCGGCAGCCACCGCCCTCACACTGGAAGTGCAACAACTGGCCAAGGCCCAGTCGACCGCATCGACCGCCGTGACCACCGACAGCGCCATGGGTGCAGGCACCATGACCATTTCGCTCGGCACCTGGTCGGGTGGGGCCTTCACGGCAGGCACCGGCACGCCGGTGAACATCACCATCAATCCGGGCGAAGACACGCTCACTGCCATCGCGGCCAAGATCAACGAGGCCGGTGCGGGCGTGAGCGCCACCGTGCTGCGCGATGCCTCGGGCGAACGCCTGCTGATGCGTTCGTCCACCACCGGCGAAGCCAATGGCTTTCGCATCGAGGTTGCCGAATCCGGTGGCGCCGGCCTTTCGCGCCTGGCCTACGACCCCGGCGTGGCCACCGGCATGGGCCTGACCCAGGCGGCACAGAATGCCCTGGCCACCATCAATGGTGTGGCGGTGGTCTCGGCCACCAACAAGATGACCGACACCCTGCCGGGCCTGACGGTGCAGCTCTCGCAGGTCACCACCGCGCCGGTGGAGATCGACGTCAGCGTGGACCCCGAGGGTGCGCGCAAGAACATCCAGGCCTTCGTCGATGCCTACAACACCTTGACCAAGACGCTGGCCGATGCGACCAAGTACGACCCCGCGTCCAAGACGGCGGGCGCCCTGCAGGGCGACGCCACCGCCGTGGGCCTGCAGAACGCGCTGCGCAGCATGATGCGTTCGGTGACCGCCAGCAGCCCCTTCGAACGCCTGCTCGATGTTGGCATCGAAGCCAAGAGCGGCGGCGAGCTGAGCATCAAGGCCGAGAAGTTCGACGCCGTGCTCGGCAGCAACTACGAAGGGCTCAAGCAGCTGTTCACGGTGGCCAACGAGAACCCGACGGCGCAGGGCTTCGGCCTCAAGATCCGGACCTTCGCGCAGGGCCTGATCGACTCCGACGGCCTGGTGACCACGCGCTCCGAAGCGATCCAGAACGCGATCACCCGCAACGGCAAGGAGCAGGACAAAGTCAACGACCGCGCTGCGCGCGCCGAGGTGCGCCTGCTGGCCCAGTACAACGCCATGGACGCCAACGTCGGCAAACTCAGCGGTCTCAACGCCTTCGTCACCCAGCAGATCGCGCTCTGGAACAAGAGCACGGCCTGACTCGGAACGCCCCCCTGCGCCGCTTCGCGGCTTCCCCCCTCTCTGGCGCGCCTGCGGCGCTGGTAGGGGGGACGACGGCTTGGGCCGGCAGAGCCGGACCCTCGCCGTCTCCGGACAGCGTTGCCGCATTTCGAAGGGTACTGAAACATGAACTTTTCGCCTCCATTTCATCGCCCGGAGCCTACAGTCATGCGGTCGCTTGCCGATACTGAAAGGTATCAAGCACAAGGAACCGACGCCATGTTCACCTCTGTCAGCACACGCGCTTCATCTGCCTACAAACGGGTTGCCGCCGAGACCGGCGTGCAGGGTGCCGACGCGCACCAGCTGGTGGGCCTGTTGTTCGACGCCCTGGTGCAGTCGCTCAATCAGGCACGGGGTGCCTTGGAGCGCGGCGAGATCGACATCAAGGGTGCGTCGCTGGTGAAAGCCGTGCGCATCCTGGAAGAGGGGCTCAAGGCCGGACTGAACCTGCGCGAAGGCGGTGAACTGGCGGGCAACCTGCACCGCCTCTACGACTACGGCATCCAGCGCCTGACCCACGCCAACCTGCGCAACGACGGCGCGGCCATCGCCGAGGTGGTGGACCTGATCGAACCGATCGCTCAGTCCTGGCAACACATTCGAGGCGCGGTGCCCGCGCGGGGAGCCTGACCATGGAACACGGATTGCTCGACTACTACAAGGCGATCGAGAACACGAGCCGCCAGATGCTCGAAGCCGCCCAGACCGAGAACTGGGATCAGGTGGTGCGCCTGGAAGGCGCCTGCGCCGTGCTGATCGCGCAACTGCGCCACAAATCGCGCAGTGCCGACCTGGCACCCGACGAGCGCAAGGAGAAGGTGAAGATCATGCAGCGCATCCTGCGCACCGACGCCGAGATCCGCTGCCTGGCCGAGCCCTGGCTGAACGACCTCGCTCAGATCTTTGACAAAAGCAGCCCGGCCCCGATGCACTGAAAGTCAATGGCATGGCCGGAGCGAAGTGACTGGTCGAGGATGCCGCGGAACCGGCTTCGCCGGGCCGCAGGCATCGCCCCCTGGGGGGTGACGGCCGCAGGCCGGCGCGGGGGGAGCCTCAAACACTCATGTTCATGATGTCGCTGTAGGCCTGGACCATCCGGTTGCGCACGTGCAGCGTGGCCTGGAATCCGACCTGGGCCTTCTGCATGGCCAGCATGGTTTCTTCCAGGCTGACCTTGGGGTTGCCCAGCTGAACCTGGGTCTGAAGGCGGGAGGCGTCTTCCTGCGCCGCGCTGACGCCTTTGAGGGCGGCCTTGAAGTTGTCGGCAAAGCCCGTTTCCACGCCACCGGCGGCGCCGGGTCGCTTGAGGGCGGACGGGCCGATGCCGGTCAGGGCCTGGCTGCCCACAGAGGAAATGCGCATGTCCATGGCGGACTCCTTCGACATTGAAACAACGCCTTGATGCTAGGCGCCGTGCCGCCTGCACGGGTCGGGAAAAAGGGCACAAAGCACCGCCTTTTCACGGCTATGCCCGAGGCACCGGGACCGAATAATCGACTGCAACAGGGTGTATCCCGCCCTGGAGTCGACCCCATTTCACCCGAGCACCGACCCCCATGAGCACCACCGCAGTTGCCGAACTGGACATCCAGCCCGCGAACAACCGCAGCGCCTTCGGCGAGGGATTCGCCCGCATGGATGCTTCGCAGAAGCTCAAGCTGGGCCTGGGCGCCATGGCCCTGCTGGCACTGGCCCTGGCTTTCTTTTTCATGGGCCGCCAGCCCGAGTGGCGCGTGCTCTACGCCAACCTGGGTGACAAGGACGGCGGTGCGGTGGTGGCGCAGCTCTCGCAGATGAACGTGCCCTACAAGCATGCCGAGGGCGGCCAGGCCATCATGGTGCCGGCCGACAAGGTTCACGACACCCGCCTTCGCCTGGCCTCGCAGGGCCTGCCCAAGGGCTCGGTCACCGGTTTCGAGCTGATGGAATCCAACCGTTTCGGCATGACGCAGTTCCAGGAACGCCTGACCTTCCAGCGCGGCCTGGAAGGCGAACTCACCCGTTCCATCCAGTCGCTCTCCTCGGTGCAGAGTGCGCGCATCCACCTGGCGCTGCCGAACCAGAACGGGTTTTTCCGCGAGCAGCAGAAGCCCAGTGCTTCGGTGCTGCTCACCCTGCACCCTGGCCGCACGCTGGACCGCGCCCAGGTGGCCGGCATCGTGCACCTGGTGGCCGCCAGCGTGCCGGAGATGAACCCCAAGGCGGTGAGCGTGGTGGACGACGCCGGCAACCTGCTCTCGTCCCCACCCGATGCCCAGGCCCAGGGCGCCGACACCCAGAAGCTGCAATACGTGCAGCAGCTCGAACAGCTCTACACGCGCCGCATCACCGAGATGCTCGAACCGCTGGTGGGCCGCAACAACGTCAAGGCGCAGGTGAGCGCCGAGGTGGACTTCTCGCTGGTGGAATCCACCAGCGAACTGCACAAGCCCAACCAGGGCAACGAACCGAGCGCGGTGCGCAGCCAGCAGACCGTGGAAGATGGCACGGCCGCCAGCGCCCGGCCTTCGGGCGTACCCGGCGCGGTGAGCAACCAGCCACCGGCCACCGGCACCGCCCCCATCAACGGCGCAGCCGCCCCCACCGGCGTGACCGGCCAGGGCACCGACAAGCCCGGCTCGCTGCGCCGCGAATCGGTGGTGAACTACGAAGTGGACAAGACGGTGAAGGTGGTGCGCGAAGCCAGCGGCCAGATCAAACGCCTGAGCGCGGCCGTGGTGATCAACCACCGCACCAGCACAGACAAGGCGGGCAAGGAAACCAGCGCGCCAATCCCTGCCGAACAGCTGGAGCAGATGACCGCGCTGGTGCGCGAGACCATCGGCTTCAACAAAGACCGTGGCGACTCGGTGAACGTGGTGAACGCGGCCTTCAACGTGGAACGCGTCAGCACCGAGGTGAGCGAGCCGGCGTGGTGGCAACAGTCGGACAACCAGGACCTGCTGCGCAGCCTGGCCTGGCCGCTGGGCATGGTGGGCATGGGCCTGCTGGTGCTCATGGGGCTCGTTCGCCCCAGCCTCAAGCTGATCAAGACGCCCGCCGACGGCCGCGCCAACGCTCCATCGCAGCCACTCAACGCCGTGCTCAACGAAGCGCCAGAGCGCCCGGGCCTGCCGATGCCGGGTGCCAGCAACGAACCCACGCCCGAGACTTTGCGGCTGGCCGATGCCAGGCGCCTCGCTCTCGAGAACCCCGCCGCAGTGGCCAACATCGTGAAAGGCTGGGTGAACGGCGAAGCGCCGGCCTGACCGTTCAACGCACACCACCGGAACACGAGCATGGAAGACACAGGCATCCAGGACGCAGCGATTTTTCTCATGTCGCTGGGCGAAGAGGAAGCGGCCGAGGTGTTCAAGCACCTCTCGCCCAAGGAAGTGCAGAAGCTGGGCGAGACCATCGCCAAGACCCGCGCGGTCTCGCACGACCGGGTCGACCAGGTGATGCAGAAGTTCGCCAGCGAAGCCTCTTCGCAGAGCCTGCTGGTCTCCGACACCGACAACTACGTGCGCGCCGTGCTCAAGCGGGCGCTGGGCGACGACAAGGCCTCGCTGCTGATCGACCGCATCCTGCAAGGCGGCGACGTCTCGGGCATCGAGAGCCTGAAGTGGATGGACCCGCTGTCGATTGCCGAACTGCTGCGCAACGAACACCCGCAGATCGTGGCCGCCATCCTGGTGCACCTCGAATCCGACCAGACCGCCGGCGTGCTGAAGAACTTCACCGAGCGCACGCGCAACGAAGTGATGCTGCGCATCGCCACGCTGGAAGGCATCCAGCCCACCGCCCTGAAAGACCTCAACGAGGTGCTCTACAAGGTGCTGGCCGGTGGCGACAAGATCCGCAAGACCTCCATGGGCGGGGTGAAGACCGCCGCCGAGATCATCAACATGATGGGGACCCAGATCGAGAACTCGGTGATCGACTCGATCCGCGAGTTCGATCCCGACCTGGCGCAGAAGATCATGGACAAGATGTTCACCTTCGAGGACCTGCTCAAGCTCGAAGGCAAGTCGGTCCAGATGGTGCTCAAGGAAGTGGCGTCCGACTCGCTGGTCATTGCGCTCAAGGGGGCCACCACCGAGCTGCGCGAACTGGTGCTGGGCAACATGTCCACCCGCGCCGCCGAGGCGCTGCGCGAAGACCTCGAATCGCGTGGGCCGGTGCGACTCTCGGAAGTGGAAGCACAACAGAAGGAAATCCTGAAAGTGGTTCGCCGTTTGTCCGACGAAGGTCAAATTGTCATCAGCGGCGGAGGCGAAGATGAGGCATTTGTATGAGGAAGCACCCCCTGCGTCGCCTTCGGCGCCTTCCCCCTCAAGGGAGACGACACCTTGGGCCGGCGGAGCCGGACCCTTGGTGTCTCTGGAAGCGGGGGTAGCGCATGGCCACTAAGCCCAACCCGCATTCACGCTTCATTCCGCGCGAGGAGATCGACGGCGTCGCCGCCTGGCATTTCTCGGCCGTCGATGGCAGTGAAGACACCAGCGCGGGCTCCGATCAGGAAGGTGTGACCACCGAGGTGTTGCAGCAGGCCCGCCAGCAGGCGCACGCCGAGGGTTTTGCGCGTGGCCACGATGCGGGTGCGCAGGAGGTGCGCGACGCGCTGGAAGCCACGTTGCGCAAGACCGCCGAGGAAACCGCCGTGCGCATGGCGCAGTTGCTGCGCAACACACGCGACCATCTCAAGAAGAGCGAAGAACAGATCTCGCGCCAGATTCTGGAGATCGCCTGCGACCTGGCGCGCCAGGTGGTGCGCCGCGAACTCCAGGGCGACCCCAACCACCTCAAGCCGGTGATTGCCGAGGCACTCTCTCAACTGGTGGACGATGGCCTGCCCGCCACCGTGCGCATGAACCCGGGCGACCTCACGCTCATGCGCGGTGCGCTGCAGGAAACCCTGTCTGGCCCCGTGCCTGAATTCGTGGCCGATGCCAGCGTGAGCCCGGGTGGCTGCGTGATCGAATCGGCCACCATGGCGGTCGACGCCACCATCGAGAAACGCTGGGCCCGCGCCGTGGGAAATCTTGGCTTGAATGCCAGCTGGAACCCGGAGAACGCCGATGTCTGACAGTGTGTTCGGCGCCGAGAGCCGCTGGGGCCATTTCATGGAAGACGTGCGCGCCAACGCCAAGGTGGACACTCCGCTGGAAGTGCGTGGCACGCTCACCCGCCTGGCTGGCCTGGTGCTGGAGGCCGTGGGGCTGAAAGTGCCCGTCGGCTCGCAGTGCCTCATCAGCAACGGCCGCAAGGAACCGGTGCTGGCCGAGGTGGTGGGTTTCTCCAACGACCGCGCCTTCCTCATGCCCGCCGGCGACACGCACGGCCTGGCCAGCGGCGCCAGCGTGACACCGCTCGCGCCGTACCGCACCGTGCCGCGCGTGGGCCACGCCAACAAGCCGCCCTCGCCCGACGACAGGGGCACCCTGCGCCTTCCACTGGGCCGGGGC
This sequence comes from Hydrogenophaga sp., assembly GCF_050250835.1. Taxonomy (GTDB): domain Bacteria; phylum Pseudomonadota; class Gammaproteobacteria; order Burkholderiales; family Burkholderiaceae_C; genus Hydrogenophaga. The sequence continues at coordinate 560,423 of NZ_JBFWNX010000001.1, forward strand.
CTGCTCGGCCGCGTGGTCGATTCGCACGGCAACCCGCTGGACCACCAGGGTCCGATCCTCAACGTGGACATTGAGCCGATGGACCGCGCGCCGCTCAACGCCATGGACCGCGCTCCGGTTCGCGAACCACTGGACACCGGCGTGCGCGCCATCAACGCCTTGCTCACCGTGGGCCGCGGCCAGCGCATCGGGCTGTTCGCCGGCTCGGGCGTGGGCAAGAGCGTGCTGCTGGGCATGATGGCCCGCTACACCAAGGCCGACGTGATTGTGGTCGGCCTGATCGGCGAGCGTGGCCGCGAGGTGAAGGAATTCATCGAGGACATTCTGGGCGCCGACGGTCGCCAGCGCTCGGTGGTGGTGGCTGCGCCAGCCGACGCGCCGCCACTGGTTCGCATGCAGGGCGCGGCCTACGCCACCGCGATCGCCGAACGTTTCCGCGACGACGGGCTGGATGTGCTGCTGCTCATGGATTCGCTGACCCGCTACGCCATGGCGCAGCGCGAGATTGCGCTGGCCATCGGCGAGCCCCCGGCCACCAAGGGCTACCCGCCTTCATGCTTCGCCAAGCTGCCGCAGCTGGTGGAGCGCAGTGGCAACGGCCCCAACGGCGTGGGCTCGATCACCGCCTTCTACACCGTGCTGTCCGAAGGCGACGATCAGCAGGACCCGATCGCGGACGCCGCGCGCGCCATCCTGGACGGCCACATCGTGCTTTCGCGCGCGCTGGCCGAGTCCGGGCACTTTCCGGCCATCGACGTCGAGGCTTCGGCCTCGCGTGTGATGCACAACGTGGCCGGAGCGGTGCACCTGGAACTGGCGCGCCGCTTCCGGGGCCTTTACTCGCGCTACCAGAAGAGCCGCGACCTGATTCAGCTCGGCGCCTACGTGCCGGGCAGCGACCCCGAGACCGACCGCGCGATCGTGCTCTACCCCGCGTTGCAGCGCTTCCTGATGCAGGACATGCACGAAGCCGCCACCTTGCCAAACAGCCTGCAGCAACTGCAGGCGGCCCTGCAGGAAGACAAGCCGACGCAGCAGCGGCAAGCCCGACCACACCACAACCCCTATGACAACTGAACACCCTCGCGGCGCTTCTCACCACCCCCTCAAGGGGGCAACACCTGCGGCCCGGCAAAGCCGGTTCCGTGGAGTTTCTGGATGGGCGCTGCCTCTCGCAGCACGTTCCACCTATCGGACGATGAAAGCTTGACATGACGACGATCCAGACGCTGAACAAGGTGGTGGAACTGGCCGAGAAGCGGCGCGACGAAGCCCTGGGCAACCTGGGCCGCATGCAGCGCGAGTTGCAGATTGCACAGGACCAGATGGACCAGCTCAGCGCCTACGCGCAGGAATCGCAAGCGCGCTGGCAGGCGCGCAGCAGCGTCGGCGTGGACACCGCCCTGCTCATGCACCACCGCCAGTTCATGCAGAAGATCGACCACGCCATGGAATTCCAGCGCGGTGTGCTGAGTGAACGCCAGGCCATGATCGAACGTGGCCAGGAGCAGGTGCATGCCGCCGAACGCGATCTGGCCGGGCTGCGCAAGTTCACCGACCGCAAGCAACAGGCCATCACGCACCGGGCGCAGCGCCAGGACCAGAAGCAAACCGATGAAATGGCGCTGGCGATCCATCTGCGCCAGAGCCTGGCGCTGGCCCAGGCCCGCCACGGAGGACACCCCCGATGAGCGCTGCACACACCGTTTCCAGACCCGCTGAACCTCAGCGGCCTGCGCAGCCGCCGCATCAGGGCAAGGCCGCCAGCGACAAGCCGGCGGAGCCGGACCTGTTTTCCAGCCTGCTCAGCCTGGTGAGCGACACCCACCTGGTGCCCGACATGGCGTCCCCGCCGAGTGAACCCGCTGCGAGCGACGCGCTCACGCAGACCACGGAAGACCCCAACCCGCTGGCTGCCCTGCTGGCCTGGGCGGCTCCGGTCGGTGCAACCGGCGCACCCGCGGCCTCCGCAAGCACGAGCCCTGGTGCCCCTGGCGCGGTGTCCACCCCCGACGTCCTGGCCTCGCCACACGCCGCCGCACCCGCCCTGTCGGCCCAGGGCGCGGTCCAGGCGGAGGGGATCGACATCACCGGCATGACGCCGGTGGCGCACGAGCCCCCGCCCGCCGCCGAACTGCCCCCCCAAGCCCTGCCAGCCAGTGCACCGGCGCGCCCGGCGTTCGCCACCCCGGCGGCGCGACCCACCTTCGCCAGCCGTGCCGAGGCTGCCGCGCCGGGCGGCACACCGGCCATGGTGTGGCAACGCGGCGCCGTCTCCGGCACCGATGCGCTGCAGCAGCAGTACGCCAGCCAGGCATGGCAACACCCGCACAACCCGGCGGCGAACCACGTGCGCAGCACCGTGGCGCTGGATGAACGCTTCACCACCCTCCTGGCCTCCGCGCCGCGCGAGCCCGGCGTCGAGCTGGCGCTGCCGGCCGGCGGCGGCACCCGCGCAGCCTCCCCGGACAACCTGCCCGGCGTGAACAGCCTCGGCAGCGTGGACGGCAACGCAGCCGGTGACAGCACGGGCGGTTCAGCCGGCGACGCCCTGCCCGGCGACCAGCCCGGACAAGCCCTCGACGGCACCCGCGCCGAGCCAGAAGCCGAAGGTCCCACCGTGAGCCACTGGGGCACGCAACACCTTCGCCACGCCAGCCTGCGGGTCGGAGATACCAGCGCGGACGCGATCGACATCCAGCTCTCCATGAAGGGCCAGGAGGTTCAGGTGGCCTTCCAGAGCGACAACGCCGAAGCCCGTGCCAGCCTGCGCGAAGGCGCCAGCGAGGCGCTGGCCGAGCTGCTGCAGCGCAGCGGCATCCACCTGGGCAACGTGTCGGTGGGCGCGCAGGGACAGCAGCACGGTGGCGCTGCGCCGCACACGCCCACGGTCAGTCGGGGTGAGATGGCGGGCCGGGCGGAAGCACCGGGCCCTCAACCGGCCCCACCCAGCCCCCGCACCGACGGCAGCCGTCCGCTGGACCTGTTTGTCTGAGTCAGGGTTGAGTCGCTGGAAGGGCTTCGACAGGCTCAGCCCGAACGGGAATCGTGAGCTCAGCCCGAACGGGGATCGTGAGCTCAGCCTGAACCAGCACCGTTCGGGCTGAGCCAATTCCGTTCGGGCTGAGCCTGTCGAAGCCCCCGCCAGCCCGGTTAAAGACCACCTTTTCGGGTCTTTTTCCGACGAATGGCCCAGGGGAGCGCCCCCAATAATTCCTTCAACCCCACACGCATTCCGCGTGTTTCCCCGAAGGAAGACCATGTCCGCCGCTGCCGCCGCCACTGCCACCGCCGCCGCTCCTGAAGCCCCGAAGAAGAAGAGCAAGAAACTGCTGTTCATCGTTGCCGGCGTGCTGGTGCTGGCTCTCGCGGGTGCGGGTGGAGCGCTGTTCATCCTCAAGAAGAACACCGCCGACGAGCATGGCGACGAAGAAGCCGTGGCGGAAGAAAACCACAAGCGCACGCCGCCCACCTTCCTGCCGCTGGAGAACATGGTGGTCAACCTGGCCGATGCCGGTGGCAACCGTTTCGTCCAGCTCGGCCTCACCTTGCAGCTTCAGGACGCGGCCACCGAAACCGCCGTCAAGACCTACCTGCCGAGCATCCGCAGCCAGATCCTGGTGCTGATCTCGCAGCGCACCGCCGAAGAGATGCTGCAGGTGCAGGGCAAGGAAAAGCTCTCGGCCGACATCATTGCCGCCGTCTCCAGGGAAATGGGCTACGCCGACAACAAGAAGAGCAGCAAGGCCGCTCCGAACCCGGTGCAGGCCGTGCTGTTCTCCAGCTTCATCGTTCAGTGAACAGGACGACACACCATGTCCGAATCGTTTCTGTCCCAGGAAGAGATCGACGCCCTGCTCGAAGGCGTCACGGGCGAGAGCCAGAAGCTGGCCAAGGAAGAAGTGCCCACCGATGGGGTGCGCAACTACAACCTCTCCAGTCAGGAGCGCATCGTGCGTGGGCGCATGCCCACCATGGAGATCGTCAACGAGCGCTTTTCGCGCAACCTGCGCCTGGGACTGTTCAACTTCATCCGCCGCAGTCCGGAAATCTCGGTGGGTGCGGTGCAGGTGCAGAAATACAGCGCCTTCCTGCGCGAGCTGGTGGTGCCGACCAACTTCAACATCATGGCCATTCGCCCGCTGCGTGGCAACGGCCTGGTCGTGTGCGAACCCACGTTGCTGTTCGGCGTGATCGACAGCCTCTACGGCGGCAACGGCAAGTTCCACACCCGCATCGAGGGCCGCGACTTCTCTCCCACCGAGCAGCGCGTGATCAACCGCCTGGTGGAGGTGGTGGCCGAGGAATACAAGAAGGCCTGGCGCGGCGTGTACCCCATCGAGCTGGCCTACCAGCGCTCGGAGATGCAGCCGCAGTTCGCCACCATCGCCACCCCCAGCGAGATCGTGGTCTCCACCAGCTTCACGCTGGAAATCGGTGACATCTCGGGCTCACTTCACATCTGCATTCCCTACGCCACGCTGGAGCCGATCCGGGACGTGCTGTATTCCAGCGTGCAGGGCGACGCCATCGAGGTGGATCGCCGCTGGGTCAAGCTGCTCAGCCACGAAATCCAGGCCGCCGAAGTGAACATGGTGGCCGAACTGGCGCAGACCGAGGCCACGGTGGAGCAACTGCTGGCCATGCAGATCGGCGACTTCATCGAGCTCGACCGCACGCCCACGATCCAGGCCCATGTGGACGGCGTGCCGGTCTTCGAATGCCAGTACGGCACTCACAAGGGCAAATACGCACTGCGCGTGGAACGCAACCTGCGCGGCATCGACGCGAACTGGCTGGGAGATTCGTATGTCAACTGAGACCACCAACACCATGAACGACGCCGTCACCGACGACTGGGCCCAGGCCCTGGAAGAACAGGCCGGCTCGGCCGCCCCCCACGCCGATGGCGCCCCTGAATTCGAGGCCAGTGCCGTACCGGTGACACCGGGCGGCGCCAGCAACCCGATGCAGGACATCCAGATGGTGCTGGACATTCCGGTGCAGCTTTCGGTGGAACTGGGTCGCACCCGCGTGCCGATCAAATACATCCTGCAGCTGGCGCAAGGCTCCATCGTCGAACTCGACGCACTGGCCGGTGAACCCATGGACGTGCTGATCAACGGTTACCTGATCGCGCAGGGCGAGGTGGTGGTGGTGAACGACAAGTTCGGCATCCGCCTGACCGACATCGTCACCCCGTCGGAACGCATGCGCCGGGTTTCGCGCACCTGATCCCCACACCGAGACCGACATGCTGCAAAACGCGATTCCCGCGCTGCTTCTGCTCGCCCTCATGGTGGGCATCGCCTTCGCCCTTAAATGGGCCCGTGGCCGCATTCCCGGCGTCGCGGGCCAGGGCAACGGCCCGGCGCTGCGCGTGCTCTCCAGCCTCTCGCTGGGGCCGCAGCAACGGGTGGTGACGGTGCAGGTGGGCCAGGGCGACGAGCGCGTGTGCCTGGTGCTGGGCGTGGCGCCCGGTGGCGTGAGCGCGCTGCACCAGATGCCGATGCCGGCGGAGCCTGAAGTGGTGACACCTGGCCAGATGCCGCCGGCCACGGGCTTTGCCGCGCGCCTGGCCCAACTCACCAAGAAACCCGATGCCTGAAACGACCCTCCCCCGCCGCGCTGCGCGCGACCCCCTCGATGGTGCGGCGCCTGCGGCCCGGCAAAGCCGGTTCCGCGGCACCACTGGATGGAAGGGTCTCGGGCAAGCCGTACCGGTCGTTCTGGCACTGCTGGTCGCCACAGGAGCGTGGGCTCAGGCTGCACCCTCCGGCCCGTCGCTGCCGCTCATGGTCGGCCAGGGCGCGGGTGGCAACACCTATTCGGTGCCGATCCAGACGCTGCTGTTCTTCACCGCGCTGTCCTTCCTGCCGGCGGTGCTGCTGCTCATGACCGGCTTCACCCGCATCGTCATCGTGCTCTCGCTGCTGCGCCAGGCGCTGGGCACGCAGTCCGCACCGCCCAACCAGGTGATCGTGGGCCTGTCTCTGTTCCTCACGCTGTTCGTGATGGGCCCGACGCTGGACAAGGTCTACGCCGACGCCTACGACCCGTACTCGAAAAATGCCATCAGCTTCGAGCAGGCCCTGGAGCGTGGCCAGGCGCCCATGCGCGCCTTCATGCTCAAGCAGACGCGCCAGTCCGACTTCGAACTCTTCGCCAAACTGGCCAAGTTGCCGAACGAAGTGACCGCCGAGACTGCGCCCTTTCGCGTGCTCGTGCCCGCCTTCGTCACCAGCGAACTCAAGACCGCGTTCCAGATCGGCTTCATGATCTTCATCCCCTTCCTGGTGATCGACATGGTGGTCGCCAGCGTGCTGATGTCGCTGGGCATGATGATGCTGTCGCCCGTGCTGGTGGCGCTGCCGTTCAAGCTCATGCTGTTCGTGCTGGCCGATGGCTGGAATCTGTTGATTGGCTCGCTCGCGGCCAGCTTTGCCACCTAGAGGAAGACACATGGATCCCCAAGCCGCCCTCACGATGGGGCAGAACGCCCTCTTTCTGCTGCTCATGGTGGCCGCGCCGGTGCTGGCCACGGTGCTCGGCATCGGTCTGGTGGTGAGCCTGTTCCAGGCCATCACGCAGATTCACGAAGCCACGCTGTCCTTCGTACCCAAGCTCATCGGCGCCATCGCGGTGTTCGCCATCGCCGGCCCGTGGATGATGACCACCATGGTCGAGTTCATCCGCAACACGATCCTGTCCATTCCAAATTACGCGATCTAGATGGAACACCCCCGCCGCGCTTCGCGGGACCCCCTCCAGGGGGCGATACCAGCCGTCCGGCAAAGCCGGCCCGGCGGTATCTCTCGAAGGGGCCTCCTCATTCGTTGCGCTCCACGTACCTGACATGCCGACGTTCACCGAAGCGCAAGTGATGGCGCTGGTCTCTCCGGTGTTCTGGCCGTTTCTGCGCATCCTCGCGGTGTTCTCCAGCGCGCCGATTTTCTCGGCGCGCTCGGTCCCCATGCGCACGCGCGTGGCGCTGGCCTTCATCGTCGCGGTCTGTGCGCAGGCCGGCATGCCTGAGCAGCCCATGGTGGCACTCACCGATCCCGGTGCGTTTGCGGTGGTCATGCAGCAGGTGGTGGTGGGCATTGCCATTGGTCTGGCGGTGCGCATCGTTTTTGCCTCGGTGGAACTTGCGGGTGAACTCATCGGCCTGCAGATGGGCTTGAATTTCGCGGGCTTCTTTGATCCGTCCACCAACTCGCAGTCGAGCACGGTGGGCCGCTTCTTCGGCAACACCACCATGTTGCTGTTCGTGGTGCTCAACGGTCACCTCATGCTGCTGGGTGCGGTCATCTCCAGCTTCGAGATGTTTCCCGTGGGAGCCAGCGCCTTCGAATCCATCAACCGCATGCGCCTGCACGAGCTGGGTGCGGTGGTGTTCCGCTATGGCCTGTGGATTGCCCTGCCCATGATCGGCATGCTGCTGTTCATCAACATCGTGCTCGGGTTCGTCTCGCGCATCGCGCCGCAGATGAACGCGTTCGCCATCGGCTTTCCACTCACGCTCTCTGCGGGTCTTCTCGGCATTGCGTTCACCCTGCCCATGCTTGACGCACCCGTCGTCGCGCTCATGAAGCTCGCCACCGAGATCTTCACCGGCGGCTGAGGTTCGCGCGCCGACCGCCGGTCAGCCCGCGCTACACAAGTGCCGGGAGGCGCCGAAACGGGAACAACGATCGCCAGCGCATCCGCCTGGCGGCCATATCCGACAGGAATCTCCGTGAAACTTCGAACTCAAATTCTCTGCCTGGGCCTGGCGGGCGCTGCGCTGGTCTCGGCGGCCGGTGGCATTGGCCTGCTGGCAGTCTCTTCCATGGCCGTGAAGGTGGAAGCTTCGGCCTTGTCGAGCCAGGCGCTGCAAGCCACGCTGAGCGCGGACATGATGCACGACGCCCTGCGCGGCGATGCACTGCGTGCCCTGCTCGCGGCCATGAAAGGCGACACCGCCACCATCGCCGCCGCACGCGCCGACCTCGACGATCACGTGGCCACCTTCGACGCTGCGCTGAAAAAGATCGCCGACTCGGGTATCGACGCCCAGGCGCGTCAGTCACTGGACAGCGCACTGCCGGTGGTCAGGCAATACACCGAGGCCGCGCAGGCGGTGGTGGCCGGATCGGCCCTGGGCGTGGCACAGGCCGAGGCCCAGTTGCCGGCGCTGAACCAGACTTTTGCCCGGCTCGAAGACGAGCTGGAAAAGCTCTCCGGCATGATCGAAGAAGATGGTGCGACCATCTCCGAGGCGGCAGCCTCGAGCGTGACGCAGTCGCTGTGGACGCTGGGCATGGCGGTGCTGCTGGCCACGGTGACGCTGGTGCTCGGTGCGCTCTGGGTGGCGCAACTCCTGGCCGTTCCCATGGGCCAGGCGGTGGCGGCGGCGGGTCACCTGGCTCAAGGCAACCTGGCCATGCCCATCGCCGTGGTGGGCAACGACGACACCCGCCAACTGCTCGAAGCCCTTCGCACCATGCAGCAGCGCATCAGCGATACGGTGAGCCATGTGCAGGACAACGCGGCCCTGGTGTCCGATGCCAGCGCCCAGATTGCCCAGGGCAACACCGATCTCTCGACCCGCACCGAACAGCAAGCCTCGGCACTGGAGGAGACCGCCGCGTCGATGGAGGAGCTGGGCAGCACCGTGCGCCAGACTGCCGAACACGCACAGAAGGCCAACACCCTGGCGCGCGATGCTTCAGCGGTGGCGGCCCAGGGCGGCAATGTGGTGGGCCAGGTGGTGGAAACCATGAAGGGCATCAACGACAGCTCGCGTCGCATCGCCGACATCATTGGCGTCATCGACGGTATCGCCTTCCAGACCAACATCCTCGCGCTCAACGCAGCGGTGGAGGCGGCGCGGGCGGGCGAGCAGGGACGCGGTTTCGCGGTGGTGGCCGCCGAGGTGCGCAACCTCGCGCAGCGCAGCGCGCAGGCCGCCAAGGAGATCAAGGGTCTGATCGACGCCAGCGTGCAACGCGTGGCCGATGGCTCGGTGCTGGCCGATCAGGCCGGCGTGACCATGCAGGGCGTGGTGGAAGCGATCCGCCGCGTCTCGGATCTGGTGGCCGAAATCAGCAGTGCCACCAGCGAACAGAGCCAGGGCGTGGGCCAGGTGGGCGAGGCCGTGAGCCAGATGGACAAAGTCACCCAGCAGAACGCGGCCCTGGTGGAGGAAAGCGCCGCCGCCGCCGACAGCCTGAAAGCCCAGGCCCTGCAACTGGTGCAGGCGGTCGCCGTGTTCAAAACGAACCGGGAGCCGCGCCTGGGAATGGCGGTGGAGTCCTGAGTGCGGTGGGCGCGGCTTCGCGCATGGCCTGCACGAAACGCCTCAGGCGCACGGGGTAAAAGCTCGCGTAGGGATAGATGAGGTGCAGCGGCAGCGCCGCCGCCTGCCATTGCGGTGCCAGGTGAACGAGGCGGCCTTGCGCCAGGTCGTCCGTGAGCATCCAGGCCGACGCCACGCAAACCCCCAGACCCATCACCGCCGCATTGCGCAGGGCGTAGAGGCTGTCGGTGCTCAGGCGGGGCCGGATGGCGACCTGTCGCGTCTCGCCCGAGGCGGCGTGCGACAACGCGACTTCGGTGCGGTAGTAGGTCCGCAGCGCCATCCAGGGCAGGCCGGCGAGTTCGTCGGGGTGTTCGGGCACCCGCGCGCCGCGCAACACGCCCGGCGCTGCCACCACGATGCGCGGCACATCCATCAGCTTGATCGACACCACCGAGGGGTCGCGCACCTCGCCCACGCGCAGCGCGCAGTCGATGCCCTCGCCAATCAGATCACGCTCGTCGTCGCGCAGCAGCCAGTCCACATTGACGCGGGGGTTGCGCTGCAGGAATTCGGTGAGCGGCCGCACAAAGTGCTCCTGCCCCAGGGCGTGGGGCGCCAGCACGCGCAGGTTGCCCTGCACCTCCTCGCCCACGCCGCGCAGCTCGGATTCGAACGACTCCCAGCCCTCCAGCAAGGCCTTGGCGCGCTCGAAGCAGCGCTCGCCGTCGTCGGTCAGCCGCATGCCGCGGGTCGATCGTTGCAGCAGGCGCAGTCCGAGCGAGCGTTCCAGCGCCTGCAAGCGCCGGCTCACGGTGGGCTGAGTGGTGCCCATCTGCGCCGCCGCACCGGAAAGACTGCCCGCCTCCACGATGCGCACAAAGGTCTGCAACAGGTCCAGTCGGTCACCAGTGGCGGTCGTATTCATGCGTCAATCGTATATCTGAAGTGCCAACTCTCCCTCTACCAGCCCGATTTTTGCTGTGACAGACTCTCGTCCAGTCAAAAACCTAGGGTTTACACGTGTCTGTCATTCCGTCTCCGAATACTTTGGCTGCCCCGTTCACCGGCACCGGCCTCTCCGGCGGGCTCACGCTGCTGCTGGCCACGGGCGCCGGGCTCAGCGTGGCATCGCTCTACTACAGCCAGCCCATGCTGGGCGTGCTGGGTGCCGACATCGGCGCGAGCGACCAGGCCGTGGGCTTGGTGCCCACGCTCACGCAACTCGGCTATGCAGCCGGGATTCTTTTCACGGCGCCTCTGGGCGACCGGCACGACCGCCGCACCCTGATCCTGGTCAAGGTGGTGCTGCTTGTGCTGGCGTTGCTGGCGGCGGCGGTCTCGCCCACGGTGGCGCCGCTGCTGGCGGCCAGCCTGGCGATGGGCGTGGCCGCCACGCTGGCGCAAGACATCGTGCCCGCCGCCGCCACGCTGGCCCCCGAGGCCCGGCGCGGCGGGGTGGTGGGCACGGTCATGACCGGTCTGTTGCTGGGCATCCTGCTCTCGCGCGTGGTGAGTGGATTCACCGCCGAACACCTGGGGTGGCGCGCCTTGTTCCTCAGTGCAGCCATCGCCAGCGCGGCGCTGGGCCTGGCGCTCTGGCGCTTCCTGCCCCACTTCCGGCCGACCACGCAGCTGGCCTATGGCGCCCTGCTGGGCTCTCTGCGCGGCCTGTGGCGCCAGCACGGTTCGGTGCGGCAGGCCGCGCTGGCGCAGGCCTCCCTGGCGGTGGGCTTCAGCGCGGTGTGGTCCACCCTGGCGCTGTGGCTGCATGGCGCGCCCTTTCACCTGGGCAGCGCGGCGGCTGGTGCATTTGGCTTGGCCGGTGCCGTGGGCGCACTGGCTGCTCCGGTGTTCGGCCGCCTGGCCGATCGGCGGGGCGCGCAGCGCACATCGCTGCTCGCTGCGGGTCTGGCGGCGATCTCTTTTGCCCTCATGGCGCCCATCCCCTGGCTGCCGCAAGCCTGGCAACTGGCCTGGCTCGCCGTGGCCATCGTCGGATTCGACCTGGGCTTCCAGGGCGCCCTGGTCTCGCACCAGACCATCATCTACGCCGCCGACCCCGCTGCGCGCAGCCGCCTCAATGCCCTGCTTTTCGTGGCCATGTTCACCGGCATGGGCGTGGGCGCCGCACTGGGCAGCACGCTGTACGCCCATGCCGGCTGGATGGGCGTGACCGCACTGGCCACCGGCTCAGGCCTGGCGGGATGGGCCATCCGCTGGCGGGCGGCGCGGGCCTGATCGGGGGCGGTGCCCACGCGGCTCAGACGCCGCCGGTGGGATGCGTGGGGTCCACCCACAGCACCTGCTCGGGCTTCTCCACCGGCTCGATGTCCAGGTTGACCGCGACCGCCTGGCCGTCGCTGCGGCAGAGCACGCATTCAAGCACCTCGGTCGGGCTGGCGTTGATCTCCTGGTGCGGCACGAAGGGCGGCACGTAGATGAAATCGCCAGGGCCGGCCTCGGCGATGAATTCCAGATGCTCGCCCCAGCGCATGCGCGCGCGGCCCCGCACCACATAGATCACGCTCTCCAGCGGCCCGTGGTGGTGGGCGCCGGTCTTGGCGTTGGCGTGGATCGTGACCGTGCCCGCCCAGAGCTTCTGCGCACCCACACGCGCAAAGTTGATCGCGGCCTTGCGGTCCATGCCCGGTGTGGAAGGCACGTTGCCGTCGAGCTGGTTACCAGGAATCACGCGCACGCCGTCGTGCTTCCAGGCCGGGGTGGCATCGGGGTGATGGTGTGTCATGGCGGGTCGGGCTATGAGGGAATGTGCAGTGTGCCACCCGATCCACGCCACATCACCGAAAATCCCTCTTTCCCCCTGACCCGATGGAGATCTCGCCTTGCCGCTGCCCCCGCCCCAAGCCCGCACTCCCATGCACACCCGCCGCGTGGAATACCGCGGATTCCGCCGCGACGATGGCCTCTGGGACATTGAAGGCGAGCTGCACGACAGCAAGCCGCACGCCATCGACATCAAGGGCGGGGGGCAACTGGCGCCGGGCGAGCCGGTGCACCACATGCGGCTGCGCGTGACTTTCGACGACAGCATGGTGATCCGCGACATCGCCGTGGCCATGGACGCCTTTCCTCACGAACCCTGCCCGCAGGCCATGCCGCCCATGCAAGGCATGGTGGGCGAGGTGTTGGGCAAAGGGTGGCGCCACACCATCCAGCGCCACCTGGGCGGCATCCAGGGCTGCACGCACCTGCGCGAACTGCTGTTCAACCTGGCCACCGCTGCCTTCCAGACGCGCACCGGCGTGTTCGCGCCCTCCGCAGACGGCCGACCGCCCGCCCACCTGGGGCAATGCGTGGGCTGGGACTTCAACGGCCCGGTGGTGAAGGAGGTCTACCCCATGTTCTTCCGCTGGCAGCCGCCCGTGCGCGACAGCGCCGCTTGACACCGCCCTGCCCACTCGCGTGAAATGCCGCCGGTGGGTGGCACCACAGGAGGCGGAACCATGAAGAAGAGATCGTGGATGCGGGCACTGCTCGCGGGACTGGGCGCGCTCGTGCTGCTGGCGACCATGGCACTCGGCCTGGGCGTGTTGCTCGCCGAGCGCAAGATGCAGCGCTTCGTGGACGTACCGGCCAGGCCGGTGGCGTATCGCGACGACACTGCCTCGCTGGAACGTGGCAAATACCTGTTTGCTTCACGCGCCTGCATGGAATGCCACGGCAGCAATGGCACCGGCCGCACTTTTGCCGAAGACGGCGGCCTGGTGATTGCCGGCCCCAACATCACCACCGGCCCCGGCGGCGTGGTGGCCGGCTACCAGCCGGTGGACTGGGTGCGCGCCATTCGCCACGGCGTGAGCCCCCAGGGCCGCCCGCTGATGATCATGCCCAGTGAGGACTACAACCGCTTCACCGACGACGACCTGGCCTCGCTCGTGGCCTACGTGCGCTCGTTGCCGCCCGCCAGCGGACAAGGCACGGTGTTGAAACTGCCCCTGCCCGTGAAGGCCTTGTACGGCTTTGGCGCCATCAAGGATGCCGCCGCCCGCATCGACCACAGCCTGCCACCGCAACCACCTGTGCCCGAAGGCGTGACCGCGGCACACGGGCAATACGTGGCCAACATGTGCATCGGCTGCCACCGGGAAGACTACACCGGCGGCAAGATCCCCGGCGGCCCGCCCGACTGGCCAGCGGCTTCCAGACTCGCGCCCGGCGAAGGCAGCGTGATGGGCCGCTACCCCGACGCCGAATCCCTGATCGCCCTGTTCCGCAGCGGCAAGCGAGCCGATGGCTCTGCGGTGAAGGTGATGCCGTTCGAATCGCTGCGCGAGATGAGCGACACCGATCTGCGGGCATTGCATCTCTACCTGAAGGCGCTGCCGGGGAAAGGCTGAGACCTGCCCCCCCATGAGCGGGCTGCAGGCACGGTGTCGATGGCCGTGGTCGTCCTGCGCGGGCATGGGAGATGGAAAGCCACTGGCAGGGAAATCCCGTCCACGTCCTGGCGGTCAACAACGACGCCCGCACCAGGAGCTTCTCGTGCCGGCAGCGCGGAACTGGCCAGAGGGTACTGGCCCCGGCCTACGACATCACCCACCCAGGGTGGAGTTCGGTTGCACCACCGCCCCATACACCAGCCCACGCATCAACTGCCGGTAGAACACCCGCTGGTTCGGTGCCTGCGCCATGAAGATGGCGAACAGCTCCTCTGCCGGGTCGACGAAGAAGTGCGTGCCGCCGATGCCGCTCCAGTGGTAGGTACCCGGCGAACCGGGCACGGGCGCCACGCCGGCTTCGGTGCGCACGGCAAAGCCCAGGCCGAAGCCGTGGCCGGGGGGCAGCAGGGGGTTGTCGGTGTGGGCGATGGCGCTGCCCAGGTGGTCGGCCGTCATGTAGGCCAGGGTGTGCGGTGACAACAGGCGCTGGCCATCGAGCTCCCCGCCATGGATGAGGCATTGCAGGAAGCGCGCGTAGTCGTGCTGCGTGGACATGAGTCCGCCGCCGCCCATCTCCAGCGCGGGCACTTCCCGCGGATCGTGCATGGGCATCTGCGTGCCGCCGTCGGGGTCGTGTTCGAACGCTTCGGCAATGCGCTGGTGTTGTTCTTCGGGCACGAAGAAAGCGGTTTCGTTCATGCCCAGCGGTTGCAGGATGTGGTCGCGCAAGTACGCGCCGAGGGTCTGGCCCGTGACCACTTCAATGACGCGACCCAGCACGTCGGTGGCGCGGCTGTAGGCCCAGGTGGTGCCGGGTTGGTGGGCCAGCGGCAGCGCAGCCAGGCGTTCGCACAATTCGGCGTTGGTCTGTTGCCTGTCGCCGAGTCCGGCCTGCGAATAGAGCTGGTTCACGTGCTCGTTGCCGGTGAATTCGTAGGTGAGCCCCGCCGTGTGGCGCAGCAGGTCCTGCACGGTGCTGGGCCGCGCGGCGGGCACCAGCGCGATGCCCTGCGATCCGGGCACGGCCACCTGCTGCCGCATGAAGCCGGGCACGTACTGACCCACCGCGTCGCTCAGCAGCAGCCGACCCTGCTCCACAAGCATCAAGGCCGCCACCGAGACGATGGGCTTGGTCATGGAATAGATGCGGAAGATGGCGTCGTTGCCCATGGGCACATCACGCGCCGGGTCGAGCCGGCCCACGGCGGTGTCGAGCACCACGCGGCCGCGCCGCGCGATGAGCACCGATGCGCCGGGCAGGCGACCGCGGTCCACATCGCGTTGCAGCACCTGCACGATGCGCTGGGTGCGTTCGGGGCACAGCCCCACCTCGGCCGGTGCGGCCGTTGGCAAACCGTGCATGGTCATGCTCCGTAACGTTGTCTGGCCAAGGCCGCCCCTTTGGCCAAGGCTTCCAGCTTGGCCACCGCCACCTCGCGGCTCATGGGTGCCAGGCCACAGTTGGTGCAGGCGATCAGCCGATCCCTGGGCACGTACTTCAGGGCCAGGCCGATCGTGTCGGCCACCTGCTCCGGCGTTTCCACCACTTCGCTGGCGACGTCGATCACGCCCACCATCACGTCCTTGCCGTCCAGCAGCTTCATCAGGTCGGGGGGCACATGCGAATGAAAACACTCCAGGCTCACCTGCCGGATGCTGCTTCTGGCGAGCGCGGGAAACACCTGCTCGTACTGGCGCCATTCTTCGCCCAGCGTCTGCTTCCAGTCCACATTGGCCTGAATGCCATAGCCGTAGCAGATGTGGACGGCCGTGGTGCAGGTCAGTCCCTGAGCAGCGCGCTCGAGCGCGGCCACGCCCCACTCGGCAGCCTCCTTCATGTAGACATTGAAGGCCGGTTCATCGAACTGGATGATGTCCACGCCATCGGCCTGCAGGGCCAGGGCTTCCTGGTTCAGCAGTTCGGCAAACGCAAAGGCCATCTTCACCTTGTCACCGTAAAAACGGTCGGCCACGGTGTCGACGATGGTCATGGGGCCAGGCAGCGTGAACTTGAGCTTTCTCTGCGTGTGCGCTCGCGACAGCTGCGCCTCGAAGGCATGGACGCGGCCTTTCAGGCGCAGTGGCGCCACCACCTGCGGCACCATCGCGTCGTAGCGGTTGTTGCGGATGCCCATCTTCACCTTGTTGGCGAAGTCGATGCCATCCACCTGTTCGAGGAAGCCGTGCACGAAATGCTGGCGCGCCTGCTCGCCGTCACCGATCACATCGAGCCCCGCGTCTTCCTGCGCCTTGATCCACAAGAGCGTGGCGTCGGCCTTGGCCTGCAGCAGGTCGGGGCCGGCGGCTTTCCACTGAGGCCAGAGTTTTTCGGTCTCGGCCAGCCAGGCTGGTTTGGGCAGGCTGCCTGCGGTCGCGGTTTCGAACATGCGTTGTCTCCAGTCGTTGTCTTGCGGCATTTTGCAGGGAGTTTTCGGTCGAAATATCGCCATTCAGGAGGGGGGCCGGCCAAAGGAGCACAATACACGGGTGCTCGTCGCGATGCGACGGCACAGTTTGGGTGATCGGTCAGTTTCGCGCGCCACGGCGCACTTTCGGGTTTGTTGTGCTTACGGGACCCCCATCGCTTTTGTTTCTATGTTTTTGAGGAGTCCCCCATGGGCAACAAACTTTACGTCGGCAACCTGCCGTACACCGTTCGCGACGAAGACCTCCAGCAGTCGTTCAGCGAATACGGCTCGGTGACGAGCGCCAAGGTCATGATGGAACGCGACACCGGCCGCTCCAAGGGTTTTGGTTTCGTCGAGATGGGCAGCGATGCAGAAGCGCAGGCCGCCATCAGCGGCATGAACGGCCAGTCGCTCGGCGGCCGCAGCGTCACGGTGAACGAAGCGCGCCCGATGGAAGCGCGTCCTCCGCGCTCCGGCGGCTACGGCGGTGGTGACCGCTCCGGCGGCGGCGGCGGCTACGGCGGCGGCGGCCGCTACTGATGCCTGGCGGGCCTGCCTGCAGGCCCGCACACCAGGACCACAAGGCCTCGGAACTTCCGTTCCGAGGCCTTTTTTCTTCATGCCGGTTGCCTCCCGTTTCCAGGCTTCACGCCTGCGACACGGTTTGTCACAGCAGCGCATGGATTCGAGACTAAATTGGGTTTCGCAATCCAACCAGGAGTCGGCAGATGGACAAGTCAATGATCAAGGGGATCGCCGTGGGCGGTCTGGCCATGGTGGTGCTGGGCGCCAGCGGCGTCACCGGCTACAGGACGCTGATGCAGCCCAAAGAGGCCGAAGTGGTCGCGGTGAAGGAGGTCATGGAAACCGTGGTGACCCCACGTGAACACTGTGAAAACGTGCAGGTTCAGCGCCAGGCACCGGTGAAGGACCAGAACCGGCTGGCGGGCACCGCCATCGGCGGCATCGCGGGCGGCCTGCTGGGCAGCACCATTGGCAAAGGCAGCGGCAACACCGTGGCCACGGTCGCAGGCGCTGTTGCAGGCGGTTATGCCGGTAACCAGGTGCAAAAGAACATGCAGCAGAAAGATGTGGTCACGTCGGTGGAACAGCGCTGCCGCACCGTGAACGAGAAGTCGCAAAAGCTCAAGGGCTACGACGTGACCTACCGCCTCGAAGGCAAGGATGGCACGGTGCGCACGAGCTTCAAGCCTGGCGCCACGCTGCCGGTGAAGGACGGTCAGGTGGTGACGACACCGCCGGCGCAGCCAGCGAAGTCCTGACCAGGAGGGGGCGCGATCACCGCTCCGCGATGTAGTGCGACATCTTTGCGCTCTCGCCCTCGGCCAGATACGCCCTTACCTCGGTCTCTATCGCGCGATCTGCCACGGTGGCGCGGGCGCGCTGGTGCAGGTAGTCAGCCCAGGATTCGACGATGAAGCGTTCGACGTAGCGTGAGGGTTCGCCCAGGTCGCGATAGACGCGCCAGAAGGTGGCGCCATCGCGCCGTCGCGGGGCTTTCATCCGGCTGATGGCATCGAGGAAGGCGCGGTCTTCATTGGGGCGAATGCGGTAACCCACTTCCACGGCCACGGGGCCGGCCTCGGGCGCGGGCTCCGCCTCCACGAAAAGTTCGTCCCAGGGCGTGCCCTGGGTCACGTCCTGGTCGCCGCCCACGCGCAGGGGGAATGGCCGCACCAGCAGCAGGCCGGCGGCCATGAACACGCTGGCGGCCACCAGCGCGCTGGTGAGGCCGGCGATGTCGGACACCGCGCCCCAGAAAGCGGAACCCATGGCAAAGGCGCCAAGCGCGGCAACGATGTGCATGGCCACGGCGCGCGAGCGCACCCAGGGCGGAGCGCTGCCCTGGGTGGCGGCGTTGAGGGTGGACATGGCCGACATCCATGCGCCGCCGCCAACCGCCATGGCCAGGTACACCAGCGCCGGAATGCGCACCAGCGCGGCGACGAGCATGACGACGGCGAACACCACGCAGGCCACGGCGACGATGCGGTCCAGGCTGAAACGCGCACGCATGCGGCCGATCATCAGGCCCGAGATGACAGCCCCGGTACCCAGGCAACCCATGAGCAGGCCGAAGCCCTCAGCGCCTGCGCCGAGCTGGCGCTGCGCAATCACAGGCAGCAGCGCCCACAGCGCTGAACCCGCCGCGCTGTAAGCCATCACGCGCACGAGCTGCGCGAGGATGATGCGCGAATGCCAGGCGAAGCGCAGGCCGCTGAGCGTGCCGCCCCACAGCCGCTCAGGCGGCAGGTTGGACGGCGGGTGTGCGCGTGGCGGCCAGCGACGAATGGACTCCCACATGACGAGCGTGGTGAACACCGTGATGAGGAACACCCAGCCCGCGCCGGCCCAGGCAAACAACAGGCCCGCCAGCGTGGGGCCGATGGCGCGTGCCGCGTTGTAGGCAATGCTGATGGCGGTGATGGCCAGCGGCCATTCGGCGCGCGGGACCGGGTCGATGACCGAGGAATTCCAGGCCGGTGTGAGCACCGCCGTGCAACAGCCGCAAACGAACACCAGGAACAGCACCGACGCTGGTCCCCCATGCCCGCTGAGCACCAGCAGCGCGAGCAAGGAACAGGCGGCCACCTGGGCCAGCAGCGCGCCCGAGATCAGGCGCCTGCGGTCGGTGGTGTCGGCCAGCACACCAGCCGGCAGCGCCAGCAGGAACATGGGCATGAACACCGCCGTCTGCACCAGCGCGGCCAGGAATGACGAGCCGGTGAGCTCGATCATCAGCCAGGCCGCTGCCATCGACTGCATGCCGCTGCCGATGAAGAACACCGCGCCACAGAACCACAGGCCGCGAAAGGCGGGCTGTCGGAGCGGGCTCCAGATCGAGGTGGACATTCAGCGCGGGCTCACGCCAGCTAGGGCCTGTTCACACTATTTTCCCAGTGCGAATGGGGTGGAAACAGCGCCAATCGAGGCGCGCGACGACGGCCAGACCGGGTGTCTGGCCTAGGAGTGCAACGAAGCGTGGCGCGGTTTCCACCTAGACAATTCCGTTTCGGATCGCGTAGACAGTGAGTTCGGCGTTGTTCGCCAGGTGCAGCTTTTCCAGCACGCGTGCGCGGTACACGCTCACGGTCTTGGGGCTGAGCATGAGCTCCTCCGCGATGTCGGAGAGCTTCTTGCCCGATGCGATCTTCTGCAAGGTCTGCAACTCACGTTCGGACAAGGCCGCGTGCAGTTCCTCGGTCTCGGGGGAGCTCAGGGTGTCCACCAGCATCTGCGCCACCTCGGGCGTGACGTATTTTCGGCCCTGCTGCACGGTGCGGATGGCGCCCACCAGTTCGGCGGGTTCACCAGCCTTGTTCACGTAACCGCGCGCACCCGCACGCAGGCACCGAATGGCGTACTGGTCTTCCGGGTACATGGAAACCACCAGGGTCTTGACGGCTGAGCCCTCTTCCTTGAGCGCCGCCAGAACCTCCAGCCCGCCGCGCCCGGGCATGTTGAGGTCGAGCATCAGGACATCGCATTCCACCTTGCGCATGAGTTCGCGCAATTCAGGGTAGCTGCCGGCTTCGCCGACCACCTGGATGTCGGTGGCCTCGGAAATCGTGTCCCGGATGCCGCGCCGCACCACCGCATGGTCGTCACACAAAATCACCTTGATCATGGGGCTCCTCATCGGCGTTCGCCGCGTTGTCCGGGTTCGTGGAAGGCTGCAGCGGCACCGACAGGATCACCGAAGTGCCCTTGGGCGAAGAGCTCACGTCCAGCCAGCCCTCCACCTTGGCGGCTCGCTCGCGCAAACCCAGCAAACCGAATGAGTTGGCCTTGCGCAACGCCTGTGCGTCCAGGCCTCGGCCGTTGTCGGTCACTTCCAGCGTCAGCACGCCTTCGCGGTCGCTCAGGTCGATATCGACCGAGCTGGCCTGCGCGTGTTTGGTGATGTTGGTGAGCGCTTCCTGTGCAGTGCGGTAAGCCACCAGTTGTACTTCTCGCGGCACATCCAGCTGGTCGGAGGAGCGGCGCACGGTCACGCGCAGGCCGGTGCGTCGCTCGAAGCCCGAGGCCAGCCACTGCACCGCCGCCACCAGGCCCTGGTCCAGGATGGGCGGGCGCAGGTTCATCATGATGCGCTGGCTCGCGCCCAGCGCATGCTGCAGCATCTCCAGCGCAGAGCCCACGTGGCGCCGCATCTCCTCGTCGCTGGCGCGACGCCCGACCCAGGCCAGGTCCAGCTTCACGGCGGCGAGCGCGCCGCCGATGTCGTCGTGAATCTCGCGCGCAATGTCGGCGCGCTCCTGTTCGATGCCGGTCTGCAAATGCTCGGCCAGCTCGGCCAGGCGCTGGCGCGACTCAGCCAGCTCGACATCGGCCAGCGCCTTGGCCTGCCGGGTCTCACGCACCTCGATGGCGCGCTGGATCACATGCGAAAGCCGGTGCATGCTGTCTTTCAGCAAATAGTCGCTCACCCCCCGGTGCATGGCATCCACCGCAGCGGCCTCGCCGATGGCGCCGGAAAGGATGACAAAGGGCACGTCGAGCTGGAGTTCGCGCACCACTTCCCAGGCGTCCATGCCCGTGAAGCCGGGCAGGTGGTAGTCGGCCAGGACGATGTCGTAGTGCCCCGAAAGCAGCTCGCGCCGGAAGTCGTCCACGGTGTCGACCAGCACCACGTCGCAGACGAGCTGGCTGCGTTGCAGGGCGAATTTCACCAGGGCGTGGTCCACCCGGGAATCTTCCAGGTGGAGGATGCGGACCGGGCGTTTTTCCGTCGTCTCAGGCAGGGCGCTCATGGTCTGGATGGGTGGGGACTGCACGCCGCGCGTGTCCCCAGGGGGACCTTGACACGGGAAATTGGTGCTGAATTCGGGCCGTTATCTGTCGATACACCGAGGCACAGATCTCGAAAATTGTAATACCCACCCCCCTAATCAGCCCACGACGCATCCCATGACCCAACCGACGATGTCGCATCCACCCCCGACAGTCTCGCTGCCGGTGCACCTGGTCGCGGGCCTGCAGGACGCGCTGCTCATGGCCATGACCGACCTGCAGCGCCTCGAAGGACTGCTTGACCACGCCACGGCCAACCTGCTGGATCGCTTTGGCTCGGCCAACCGCACGCTCGGCCAGTATGAGGGAGAGCACGCGGGAGAACTGGCGCCGGTTCGCCAGGCACTGCACCAGGCTGTGACCGAGCTTCAGTTTCACGACATGGCCACCCAGCTCATCGTGCACACCGGCAAGGTGCTGCAAAGCTGTGCCTGGCGCCTCGCCGAAGAGGCCATGGAGCCCGAGGAGGACGAACAACCCATGGAGCTTGACCCCATGCCCGAGCGGCCCAGCCCGGTCACTCAGAGCGAGATGGACGCCGGTTCCGTCGAATTGTTCTGAACACACAGCCCCAAAAATGACCCAGCGATTCAAGTCGACCCCCATGCGGTCGATACCTGACCCAACACGGAGTACACCATGCGATCGATTCTTGCCGTAGATGACTCGGCTTCCATGCGAAAAATGGTGTCTTTCACCCTCACAGGGGCCGGCTTTCACGTCGTGGAAGCCGTGGACGGCCAGGACGCCTTCGAGAAGGCACAAACCCACAGCATCGACCTGGTGCTGACCGACCAGAACATGCCCAACCTCGACGGCCTGGGCCTCACGCGCAAGCTGCGCGAGCAGGCCAGGTTCAAGACCATCCCCATCCTGATCCTGACCACCGAATCGAGCGATCAGATGAAGCAGGCCGGCCGCAGCGCTGGCGCCACGGGCTGGCTGGTCAAGCCGTTCGATCCGGGCCGCCTGATCGAAGTGATCCAGAAAGTCATCCGATGAATCCCATCCCCGCAGCGCATCGCGCTTCCCCCTCCAGAGGGCGACACCAGAGGCAGGGCTACGCCGGTTCCTCGGTGTCTCTCGAAATGACCTCGCCCCACCTCGCCACCTCAGGAGTTCACCATGGGTGAAATGATGAACGAAGGTCACCACGTCGGTGACGACATCGACCTGAGCCAGTTCTACCAGATCTTTTTTGAAGAAGCGGGTGAGAACCTGGACCAGATGGAGCAGATGCTGCTCGCGCTGGACGTCGAAAAGGCCGACGACGAAGAACTCAACGCGATCTTTCGCTGTGCCCACTCGATCAAGGGCGGTGCCGCCACCTTCGGCTTTGCCGATGTGGCCGAACTCACGCACCAGATGGAATCGCTGCTGGACAAGCTGCGCCGCCACGAACTGCAACCCACCAGCGCCATGGTGGACGTGCTGCTGGAGTCTTCCGACGCACTGCGCGGCCTGCTGGCCGGCCACCAGGGCCGGGGAGCAACGCCACCAGCCACCGGCGACCTGGTGCACCGCATCAGCGTGCTCGCCCATGGCGATGCCACGCAACCCATGCCCGCACCCGCTCCTGTGGCAGCGATTGCCGCCCCGGTCGCTGCGGCGCCCGCTCCGGTGCGCCCCGCCGCCAAGGCAGAGCGCGAGCTGGAGATCCACATCGGCCCGCTGGACAACCCCGCGCAGGCCGACGGCATCGCCGAACTCTTCCGGGACATCCCGGGCCTGGGCAGCGTCGAAGCCCTGCCCTGCGATCTGACGACCCACCGCGCCTGGCGCGCGCGCACCTCGGCCAGCGACGCCGACCTGATGGACCTGTTCACCTTCCATGTGGGCAAGGACGACATCCGCATCGTCGAAGAGGCCGCTCCGGTGGTTGCCGCGATCGACGAAGACCACCTGGTGGGCACAGGCCACCCGAACCCGACCACCGAGGGACGCGACTACGGATTTTTCGAAGGCGCGCCCGGCGTGCCCGCCCGTGCGGCCGCCTCCGAGATCGCCAGCGCGGCCCGTGCCGCGCCGAAGGCAGAAGGGCGCGGCAACGCCGGTACCGGTCTCGAATCGAGCACGCTGCGCGTCTCGGTGAGCAAGGTGGATCAGCTGATCAACCTGGTGGGCGAGCTGGTGATCACGCAAGCCATGCTGGCGCAGAAGAGCCGCGAGCTCGACGACAACGCCAACCAGCCTCTGCTGGCGGGCCTGGCCGACCTGGACCGCAACACCCGCGACCTGCAGGAAGCGGTGATGTCGATCCGCATGATTCCGATGTCGGTGGTGTTCAATCGCTTCCCGCGCATGCTGCGCGACCTGGCCAGCAAACTGGGCAAGAAGGTCGAGCTGGTCACACAAGGTGAGTCCACCGAACTCGACAAGGGCCTGGTGGAGAAGATCACCGACCCGCTGACCCACCTGATTCGCAACAGCTGCGACCACGGCATCGAGATGCCCGACGAGCGCCGCGCCAGGGGCAAGACCGAACACGGCACCATCACGCTCTCGGCCACGCACGAAGGCGGCTCGATCCTGATCGAGGTGCGCGACGACGGCAAGGGCCTCTCGCGCGAAAAGCTGCTGAAGAAGGCGCGCGAGAAGGGCATCGAAGCGCCCGACTCCATGACCGACACCGAGGTCTGGAACCTGATCTTTGCGCCCGGTTTCTCCACCGCCGACGAGGTCACCGACGTCTCTGGTCGCGGCGTGGGCATGGACGTGGTGAAGAAGAACATCACCGCGCTCAACGGTACGGTGGAAATCGACTCGGCCGAGGGCTTCGGCATGCGCGTTTCGGTGCGCCTGCCGCTCACGCTGGCCATCATGGACGGCATGTCGGTGCGCGTGAGCGACGAGGTGTACATCCTGCCGCTGTCCAACGTGGTCGAGTCCTTCCTGGTCAAGCCCAGCGACATCAACACCCTGGCGCAAGGCGCGCAGGTGGTGAAGGTGCGCGAGGAATACATGCCGGTGATCGAGCTCGAACGCGTGTTCAATGTGCCGCGCTTCGAGCACAACGGTGCCAGCCCCATCATGGTGGTGGTGGAGGCCGATGGCTCGCGCGTGGCACTCATGGTGGACGAGCTGCTGGGCCAGCA
Organism: Hydrogenophaga sp.; assembly: GCF_050250835.1. Lineage (GTDB taxonomy): Bacteria > Pseudomonadota > Gammaproteobacteria > Burkholderiales > Burkholderiaceae_C > Hydrogenophaga. The sequence goes on from NZ_JBFWNX010000001.1 coordinate 584,424, forward strand.
ACAGGTGGTGATCAAGAACCTGGAATCGAACTACCGCAAGGTGCCCAACATTTCGGGCGCCACGATCCTGGGCGACGGCAAGGTCGCTCTGATCCTGGACACCTCCGGCCTCGTACGCCGCTCCCGGCACTGACCCTCCGCCACAGCCAGCGGCCCGGAATTCCCCAACACGCCGCAAGCCCACCATGTTGCTCCAGACCACACCTCCCCGCCGCGCACCGGTCGTGCCACCTCGGGTACCCGCAACGCAGGACGGCCCGCTGGCCGAGGGCCGCGAGTTCATCTGGTCCGATGCGGACTTCGCCCGCATCAAGGCGCTGATCTACAAGAAGGCCGGCATCAGCCTGCACGACGGCAAGCACGCGATGGTGTACAGCCGCGTCTCGCGCCGCCTGCGCGAAACCGGCCACGACAGCTTCAGGACCTACCTGGACTGGCTGGAACAGCACGACGGGGGTGAATGGCAGGAGTTCATCAACGCGCTCACCACCAACCTCACGGCGTTCTTCCGGGAGCAGCACCACTTCGGCATCCTCGCCGATTTGCTCGGCGCGGCGCGCTCGCAGCCCTGGCGCTTCTGGTGCTCGGCAGCTTCCACCGGTGAAGAGCCATATTCCATCGCCATGACGGCCACCGAGGCGCTGGGCGCCAATGGCTCGTTCCAGATCGTCAACAGCGACATCGACACCCAGGTGCTCGCCACGGCTCAGCGCGGTGTCTACAAGGTCGATGGCGTCAAGGGACTGAGCCCGGAGCGCCTGCAGCGCTTCTTCATGCGCGGCAAGGGCAGCAACGCTGGCCTGATGCGGGTGAAGCCAGAGCTGCAGAAGCACATGAGTTTCCAGACCGTCAACCTGATCCAGGACCTGCCGTTTCGCGAACCCTTCGACGTGGTGTTCTGCCGCAACGTGATGATCTATTTCGACGCCACCACCCAGCGCCAGGTGCTGGAGCGCATCCACCGCGTGATGAAACCCGGCGGCATGCTGTTCGTGGGACACGCCGAAAATTTCAGCGATGCGCGCAACCTGTTTGCGCTCAGGGGAAAGACGGTTTATGAGCGGCTTTGAACACCCCCCAGCGTCGTTGCGCGCCTTCCCCTCTTCGGGACAACACCAGCGGCCCGTCCTGAGCCTGTCGAGGGGCGGTTCCGCGGTGGTTCTGGAACGCGGCAACTCGCACCACTGCCATGGCGGAGGCCCGGCATGATCTCGGCGCCTTCGTCTCTGGAAATGTTGAAAGCCCGCCCGCGCAAACCGGGTGAGGCCAGTTTTTTCTACCAGGACCACCACTTCCACCACGATGCGGTGAAGGTGCTGCCAGGTGAATACTTTGTAACCGCCGACGACCTGATGGTGATGACGGTGCTGGGTTCGTGCATCGCGGCCTGCATCTGGGACCCGCGCGTGCGTGTGGGTGGCATGAACCACTTCATGCTGCCCGAAGGCGGCGGCGACACCAGTGGCCGTTACGGCTCCTACGCCATGGAACTGCTGATCAACGAAATGATGAAACTCGGCGCCCGACGCGAGAGCATGCAGGCCAAAGTGTTTGGTGGCGGGCAGGTGATGCATTCGTTCACGACCATGAACGTGGGTGAGCGCAACACCGCCTTTGTGCTGGACTACTTGCAGACCGAGCGCATCGCGGTGATTTCCAAGGACGTGCTCGACATCCATCCGCGCAAGGTGTGCTATTTCCCGGCCAGCGGCAAGGCCATGGTCAAGCGGCTCGCGCACTCGCACCCCGAAACCCTGGAGACCCAGGAACGCAAGGGCAGCGCGGCCGTGGTGGCCAGGACAACGTCTGGTGGATCGGTGGATCTGTTCTGAGTGCAGGGAGACAACAAGATGGCCAAGATCAAAGTGGTGGTGGTGGACGACTCGGCGCTGGTGCGCAGCCTGCTCACCGAGATCATCAATCGCCAGAGCGACATGGCGTGCATCGGCGCAGCCAGCGACCCGCTGGTGGCGCGCGAGATGATCCGCGAACTCAACCCCGACGTCATCACGCTCGACGTGGAGATGCCGCGCATGGACGGGCTGGAGTTTCTCTCTCGCCTGATGCGCCTGCGCCCCATGCCGGTGGTGATGGTCTCCACCCTCACCGAGCAGGGCGCCGAGATCACCCTGCGCGCACTGGAGATGGGTGCCGTGGACTTCGTGGCCAAACCGCGCATCGGCGTGAGCAGCGGGCTGCAGGAGCTGGCCGGTGACATCGTGGACAAGATCCGCGTGGCGGCCGGCGCGCATGTGAAGCGCCTGCCGTCTGCACCTGCCGCTGGTGCAACCGTCGCAGCCAGCAGCACGCCGCAGGCCCCACGCGCTATGCTGCCGCGCGTCTCGACCGAAAAGATCATCTGCATCGGCGCCTCCACCGGCGGTACCGAGGCCATTCGCGAGGTGCTGGTGCCGCTGCCGGCCGATTCGCCCGCCATCGTCATCACCCAGCACATGCCGCCGGGCTTTACCACCAGCTTTGCGCACCGGCTCGACACGCTGTGCCGCATCCGCGTGCAGGAGGCACGCGATGGTGACCGCATCCTGCCGGGCCACGCGTACATCGCGCCAGGCGGTCGCCACCTGCGCATCGACCGCAACGGATCCAACTACGTGGCCGTGGTGGAAGACACCGAACCCGTGAACCGCCACCGCCCTTCGGTGGAAGTGCTGTTCAGGTCTGCCGCGCGGGTGATCGGCCCCAACGCGCTGGGCATCATGCTCACCGGCATGGGCGCCGACGGCGCCGCCGCGATGCGCGAGATGAAGGATGCCGGCAGCTACAACTACGTGCAGGACGAAGCCACGTGCGTGGTGTTCGGCATGCCGCGCATGGCCATTCAGCATGGAGCAGCGCATGAAGTGCTGCCCCTCACACAGATCGCCCCGGCCTTGCTGGCGCGTCTTGCGGCGACGCCTTCGGGTGTGCGGCACCGCATCTGAGGCCGGCGCGGCCGCAATGGCACTCAGACTCGGTGGCTGAGGAGGCTGCCTGTCTCCTTTGTCTCCGCGCGGCGATTGCCCTGCGCGTCGTAGCCGTGGTTGGCGTTGTGGGGCGCGGCACCTGAACGTGCGGACGCCGCAGAGGGTGAAGCGACAACGCGGCGGGAGATCAGGGAAGCCGCCACCTGCGACAGGTCGGGGGCGGTGTCGCTTTGCGTGCCAGGCGCCGAGGGGTCTCGGCCCAGCGCCCGGTCCACCACGGCGGCACTTGCCTGCCACACATTGGTGAGCACTTCTTTGAGGTGCTCCATGGCCTGCTTCTCCCGTTCGCGAGCGGCGTGCGCCTCGAGCTCGGCCTTGCGCTGCACCGCCTGGGTCTGGTGGTCGCCGGCGGTCGGCCTGGCCGCCGCCGGGGTATCGCCCGCCACGGTGGTCTGGCCATGCGATGGCCGCTGCCCGGGGGAAGGGAACGCATGCCCTCGGCCGTTGTGGCCAGAGCGAGGCCCGGTCTGGCTCTCACCACCCGACTGGAGCGCCGGCACGGCAGGCACCGGCGAGACGGGCGCGACGGCAGCCGACGGCGGCGTCGGCCAGGAGACGGCACTGGAGCTGGGCAGGTTGATCATGGCATTCCCTCTCAAACAGGCGACGGGCACAAACAGGCCCGGTGTTCTCCCCTGCGTTTCGACCGCTTTTCCGAAAACTTGAGGCCTGTTTCAAGTCTTCTTGTTTCTGGTCAAGCGTCGCCGTTTCCCCGCACAAGTCGCGGGCATGCAGGCCGAAGACATCAGGTGACTCAACACCCACGAAACCGAGGTTCCCATGCGCGTCAACACCCCCGTCACCCAGCGCGAATACGATTTCCCCGACAACGCCACGCTGATGTCCACCACGGACACGCAGAGCCATGTCACTTACGCCAACGCCGCCTTCGTTGCCGTGAGCGGCTATGCGCTGGAGGAAATTCAGGGCCAACCGCACAACCTGGTGCGCCACCCCGACATGCCCAAGGAGGCCTTTGCCGACATGTGGGCCACGCTCAAGGGTGGCGAGCCCTGGACGGCGCTGGTGAAGAACCGGCGCAAGAACGGCGACCACTACTGGGTTCGTGCCAATGCCACGCCGGTGATCCGCAACGGCCAGCACCAAGGCTACATGTCGGTGCGCACCAAGGCCTCGCCCGACGAGATTGCGGGCGCCGAGAAGCTTTACGCCGACCTGCGTGAGGGGCGCGCCACCCATCTGCGGCTGCACAAGGGCCTGCTCATGCGCAAGGGGTTGTGGGGTCTGGGCTCCATGTTCAAGACCATGCGCGTGCGCCAACGCATCCGCCTGCCGCTGGCGGGCCTGCTGGCCTTGCTGGTCGGCGGCGCCTGGATGCTCGGCCTGCAAGGCGTGCAGTGGGCTTCATTTGCCGGGCTCTCGGCGGTGGCTGTGGGCCTGGCGGCCTGGTTTCTGGAGGCCCAGATCGCCGGCCCGCTGGAACAGCTGCGCCACACCGCGCTGCGTGTGGCCAGCGGCGACAGCCAGACCGTGGCGCACATGGAACGGGTCGATGAAATCGGCATGACGCTGCGCACCATCAGTCAGCTGGGGCTGATGTTCCGCTGGCTGATCGACGATGTGAGCGAACAGGTGTTGACGGTGCAGACCGCCGTGAGCGAGATCGCGCAGGGCAACAACGACCTGAGCCAGCGCACCGAGCAGGCCGCGTCCAGCCTGGAGGAAACCGCTGCCTCGATGGAGCAGATGACGGCCACCGTGCGACAGAATGCCGACACCTCGCGCCAGGCCAACCAGCTCTCGGGCTCGGCCCGCGAAGCCGCTTCGCGCGGCGGCCAGGCAGTGGCGCAAGTGGTGGACACCATGGGCCGCATCACCGAGAGTTCGCGCCGCATCGGCGACATCATTGGCGTGATCGACGGCATCGCGTTCCAGACCAACATCCTCGCGCTCAACGCCGCCGTGGAAGCCGCGCGGGCCGGCGAGCAGGGACGGGGCTTCGCGGTGGTGGCGGGCGAGGTGCGCAGCCTGGCGCAGCGCAGCGCCGAGGCGGCCAAGGAAATCAAGCAGCTGATTGGCGCGAGCGTGGACACGGTCGAGTCGGGCACTCGCCTGGTGGACGATGCAGGCAAGACCATGGAAGAGATCGTGCAGCAGGTCAGCCGGGTGTCCGACCTCATCAGCGAGATCAGCGCGGCCACCATCGAACAGAGCGGCGGCATCCAGCAGGTGAGCCAGGCGGTGGGCCATCTGGATCAGGTGACCCAGCAGAACTCGGCCCTGGTCGAGCAAGGCGCTGCCGCCTCGCAAAGCCTGCAGCAGCAGACGCAGCGCCTGGTGGAAGCGGTGAGCGTGTTCCGCTGAAAGAACCACTCGGACTCCCCACACGCGTCAGATCCTGTTTTCCCACACCAGCCGCGACTCAAAGTCCTTCAAACGCCGCCGGATTGCGGTGACTGCGGGTGACGCGGGCACGGCGCGAGAGGTAGGTCACGGCGTCCAGAAAGCCGGCAAGTCGCACGATGCCCATCGGCTCGTCCACCGTGCCCACCGCCGTGGGCACGGCCTGCGTCCAGCCTTCGAAAGGCCCCGGGTAAGGAGCGAGGGCATAAAACTTCTGCTGCGCAGTGCGCCAGTCGCTGGGGCCTACACGTTCCAGCAGGTAGAGCAGCCAGGCCTCCTGGTCGCTCAGGCGGTAAAAGGTGAAATTGACGTTCGGTGCATGCCCCGGCGCGCAGGCATGGCGGGCAGCGGCGTCTGGGCTGTCGGGCGAACTCGGCCCGTAGAAGAGAGGGGCGGCAGGGGCGGCCGCATCGGCCAGGGCCTGGCGCTTCGCATCCACCATCGACAACCAGTTGCTGTAGATCCGGTAGCCGCGCTCATCCAGGCGCTCCCTCGCGGCGCGCACGTAACCGTGTGTGTCGGGGTGGTGCTCCCACACCAGCTCGCCTGCCGATTCCAGGTGCTGTTCGGCCAGCCGGCGGTCTCGCAGGGCCGAGGCCGGCATCGGCCGATAGACGAAGGCGAGGCGCGCCACATCGGTGTCGGTCGGCTCGGAGGATGGCACCGCATCCGCCGGGCGCACGAACACCTGCAGATCAACACCGGTATCCAGCCGCGCAAAGGCCACCGGCGCGCCTTCTCCTTCCTCCAGAGCCCATTGCAGATCGCCCAGGATCTGGGCATTCCACTGCACTTCCTCGCGCAGGTGCACCAGCGAGCGCGTCAGCGTCACATCCTGTCGGACCATGGGCAGGTTGAAGCCGGCGGCACCCAGTCGGCCCTGCACATGCTGGACGACGAAGCGCCGCAGCAGGCGCTGCGCGGCGGTGTCGCACTCGGGTCGCTCCTGCGCGGCCTCGTGCGCGAAGTGCCAGTCGTTGGCCATGCCCTGGCGGGCCACCAGCGGACCACCGCACTCGACGCACACGCAACCACACTCGGCGCCTCGCTCCACCTCACCAATGAATCGCATATCACCCCCGGCATCGAGGGCGACAAAAAGCTTGCCCACGGCCAGATCAGCCGTCGGTTGGCGCCTCGTCGGGCACCTTGACGAGGGTGACGGGCACCGCCGAACGCTGCACCATTTCCTGTGACACCGAGCCCAGCACCGCCGCGCGCAGGCCGCCACCGCGCGCGCTCATGATGACGGCATCGCAGCCATGGCTTTCCAGGATCTCCGCCAGCATGTGGGAAGGATCGCCACTGGCCAGGGCGGTCTCCACTTGCAGGCCGGCCGCGCTGAGCAGGGCCACGGCGGGGCGCACCAGATCGCGGGCCGCGGCCTCGCTGACTTGCTGCAACACCTGGGGATCGTGCGCCACCACGAGTTCATAGAGGTTGGCCGACTCCTGCACGTTGGCCACGACGAAGCGCGCCTTCAAACCCGCGCCCACCAGGCGCAGCGCATGGCGCACCGCCAGCAAGGAGGGCTCGGAGCCGTCAACGGGAATGAGGATTTTCAGCATGGAAGCTCCGGGGTGGAAAAATTGAGTCCTTTGGTATCAATATGCCCGTTCATTGAGCACACACCAGTTCTGCTCGATGTGCTCCGCCACTTCCAGGAATTTGTTGAAGCTCACCGGTTTCTCAATGTAGGCATTGACCCCCAGATCGTAGGCGGTCTTGAGGTCACTGTCTTCTCTCGAGGAAGTGAGAACCACCACGGGGATTCGGCACAAATGTGGATGGCGCTTGAGCTGGTGCAACACCTCCAGCCCGGTCAGGCGGGGCAGGTTGATGTCGAGCAGGATCACCGCCGGCCAGGGCTCGCCCGCCTCCCAGCGCGGGACCCAGGCCAACGCCTCTTCGCCGTCGCGTGCCACCTCGATCCGGTTGGCAAGCTGGCGTTTGCGAAAGGCGCGCAGGGTGAGGTCGAGGTCCATGGGGTTGTCCTCGACCAGCAGGATCGGCGGCAAGGGTTTCACTCGGGGAACTCCAGAAAGAAGGTGGCGCCTTCGCCCGGCTGGCTTTCGGCCCGCACGCGGCCGCCCATTCGCTGCACCGCCTTGGCCACAAGCGCCAGGCCCACGCCCGTGCCGGCGTAGTCTTCGGCTCGCTGCAGGCGCTGAAAGATGCCGAAGATGCGGTCGTGGTATTTCATGTCGAAGCCCACGCCGTTGTCGCGCACCCAGAGAATGCGGCGCCCTGCTTCGCTGCGGGAGCCAATTTCCACCACCGGTGGCGAACGCCCCTTGCTGAACTTCACGGCGTTGCCGACCAGATTGCGCAGCACCAGGGCGAGGCCTTCGCGATCGAGTTGCAGCACCATGGGCTCCACCTTCAGATGCAACTGCGTGCCGGCGGTGCGGATATCGGCCCCGTGACCTTCGATGACGAGTTCGATCAACGGCATCAGGTCCACCTGCTGGGACTCCATGGTGCGACGTTCCATGCGCGAGTAGTCCAGCAGATCGGAGATGAGCGCGCCCATCTGATGCACGCCTCGGCGGATGCGGCCAATGAACTGCCGGCCTTCGTCGTCGAGGCGTTCGGCGTACTCTTCTTCCAGCAACTGGCTGTACCCGTCGATGCCCCTCAGCGGTGCCTTGAGGTCGTGCGAGACCGTGTAGGAAAAGGCTTCGAGCTCTTCGTTGGCGGCGCTGAGCTGCGCAGTGCGTTCGGCCACACGCAGTTCCAGTTCGGCATTGTGGTGTTCCAGCCTGGTCTGCGCCTGCTTGAGCGCGGTGATGTCAAGCAGCACCCCGCTGATGCTGCTGACCTTGCCTTCGGCGTCGCGCGTGAGCGAGGTGCGATCGTCCACCCAGGCCCATTGCCCATCGGCTCGGCGCAGCCGGTATTCCTGACGGTATTCGTCGAAACCCCGCTCGTGGAAGGCGGCGCTTTCGGCGGTGATGCGTTCAATGTCGTCGGGATGAACCAGGTCGTGGTAGCGGAGATCCATGAGGAGAAGCTGGTCGGGTTGGTAGCCCCACTGCGCGACCGAGCGGCTGATGTAGCTCATGGGCCGACCGGTTTCGTTGCGCCACTCGATCACCACCACGGGCGAGCGGTCCACCAGCGCGTTGATGTGCCGCAACTGGGCCTGCCCGGCCTGCAGGCGTTCGGCCATGCGATCGGCCTGGGCACCGATCAGCGCCAGCTCATCGAAGCCTTGCAAGCCGGCTCGAACCTGCAGTTGCCCTTCGCCCATGGTGGCCAGCGTGCGCGCCAGGCGCTCCGCGCGGCGAAACCAGATCAGGTGAGCCAGCACCGCCAGCAAGCCCACCAGCAAGGTCAGCAGCAGCGCCTCGCGCATCACCTGCTCGCGCAGGCCCGCGTGCCGCTGCGCCAGTGGCAGGCTGAGGTCGGCCACGGTCAGGAGGTGGCCGCCGGTGTCGATGGAAGCGTGCCCGAACAGGTATGGCGCGCCGGGGGGCCGGATCACCTTCACCGAGCGGCCCTCCAGCAGCAGGGCATTGCGCTCGCTCAGTCCTGCAAGCTCGGGATGGCGATCGAGCACCTCGCCGAGGCCACGCCCGATGTCGGCGCGTGCCAGCGAAGCCACCACCAGGCCGGTGTCGTCCACCAGGTAGGCATTGAGCATGCCGCTGTAGACGCCCAGGCCGCCCACGAGGCGGCGCACCAGCAAGGCATTGGCCAGGCCCGACTGCGCGCTCAGGCGGCTCTGCTCCACACCCAGGCGTTCCAGCAGGCGCCGGGTTTCCAGCTCGGTGACGCGCCGATCGACGTCGCGCCATTGCAGGGCGAAGCCAGCGGTGATGGCGGTGAGCGCGAAGACCGCGAGCAACAGCGGCGCGAGCCAGCGCCCCGGAATCGACACCAGGCCGGGCCACCGACTCATGGCAGGAGTCCCGCCTGCGGCGCGCGTTCGGCCGGCGCGCTGTCGATCAGGGCCGCCCAGTTGGGAAACTTGCTCAGCAGGCCCAGGCTCATGAGTGTCTCGGCGACCGGTTGGCCCAGGCCCACCAGCCCGGGTTCGGAACCGGCCAGCAGGTGCAGCGACTCATCGGGCGAGAAAAAGCGAAGGCCCTTGAGCACGTCCAGGTAGTCCCGTGTCGAGAGGTCCGCGCCGGGGCCCAGCGAGGCGGCCGCGCCCACCGCGTCGAGCCGCAGCACGTTCAGGCCACCGTTCCAGGCAGCGAGCAGCGCATCCACCGCCGCCGGGCGTTCGCGCAGCACTTCGCCGCGCACCACCAGCACGTCCAGGATCTCGCCCGGCATCTGGCGGCTGTCGAAAATGCGCCGGTAGCCGGCTCGGCGAATGGCGCCCTCGATCGGCGCATAGCTCACCGCAACACTCACCCGGCCACTCTGCAAGGCCGTCAGGTGCTGCGTGGACTCCATCTTCACCACCGACACGTCCGCGCTCGTGAGGCCGGCCTTTTTCAACAGGCGTTCGAGCACCAACGTGCCCACGCTGGCCTCTTCCACGGCAATGGACCGGCCTCGAAGGTCCGCCAGCGCCCGGACGTCTGGCGCCGCAAGCACCACGTCAGCGCCGTCGGAGGTGTCGAGCAGGGCAATGATGCGCACGTCAAAACCGCTGTCGGCCAGCCGCAGGGTCTCGTCCAGCGTCAGGGCGGCTGCGTCCAGCAGGCCATTGCGCAGGTGCCGCAGCGCCTCGGCGCTGGAGATGAGTTCCACCACCTTCACGATCTGGCGGTCGGTCATGCCCCGGTCGCGCGCCAGCACCAGAGGGTCGTAGCCCACCCAGGTGTTGATGCCCACGGTGAGCGGTGGCCGGGGCGGTTCGCCACAGCCCGACAGCCCGATCGACAGGCAGGCTGCAACCCACACTGCCCGGAACCGCTCTGACCATCCCGTCATGCCAAACACTCCCTGATTCATTGAAACATTCTGTCACCATCACAGATCTTCATCGGTCCGGCCTCCGCAATCTTGAGCAGCGCACCGAGCCACTCCCGCGCCGACCACTGAACTTTCCCGCCGCCAGCGCCCCTCACACCGCATGATTGAAGTCTCCGGCCTGTCCCTTCACTACCCGCTGGGTCCCCGGCGCATCGAGGTGCTTCGCTCGGTGGACCTCTCCATCGCCTGCGGGGAGCGCATCGCCATCACCGGGCCTTCGGGTTCGGGCAAGACCTCACTCCTGCTGTTGCTCAGCGGCCTGGAACGGCCCACGGCAGGCCGCATCTGCATGGCCGGCACCGAGCTCGCGGGCCTGGACGCCGACGCCCTGGCCGACCTGCGGCGCGACCAGATGGGCATCGTGTTCCAGTCGTTTCACCTGCTGCCCAGCTTGAGCGCTCTGGACAACGTGGCCCTGCCGCTGCAGATGGCGGGCCGGCGCGATGCGTTCGAGCGCGCCGGCGAATTGCTGCACCGTGTAGGCCTGGGCGACCGCCTTCAGCACCATCCGGGCCAACTATCGGGTGGTGAACAGCAGCGGGTGGCGATCGCGCGCGCCCTGGTGCACCGCCCGCGCCTGCTGCTGGCCGACGAGCCCACGGGCAATCTGGACGATCACACCGGCGAGGCCATCCGCTCGCTGCTGTTCGATCTGAACCGCGAGACCGGCGCCACACTGGTGCTGATCACGCACGATCCCGACTTCGCGGCCCGTTGCGACCGCGTGCTGCGTCTGCACGACGGCCAGTTGCACGAAGCCACCACCCCGCCCCATGCGCTTCCTGCTTAGCCTGGCCTGGCGCGACCTGCGCGCAAGTGGCCGCCACCTGTGGATCTTCTGCGCCTGCCTGGTGCTGGGCGTGGCGCTGGTGGCCGCTGGCGGTGGTCTCTACCGCCAGGTGGCCGATGCCTTGCGCTCCGACGCACGGCAGCTTTTCGGCGGCGACCTGGCGGTGGAGCACACCGCGCCGCTGCGCGACGACGTGCTGGCCTGGATGACCACGCGCGGTGAGGTCTCACGCCTGGTCGAATTGCGCACCATGCTGCGCACGAGCGACGGCCGATCCCAGTTGATCGAACTGCAGAGCGCGGACGCACGCTACCCTCTCTACGGCACGGTGGAGCTCGCACCCGCCAGCTCCCTGGACATGGCACTGGGCCAGCGCGAAGGCTTCTGGGGCGCGGCGATCGACCGCGCCCTGGCGCAGCGCCTGGGCCTGGTGGTGGGCGACCGCGTGGAGGTGGGAGACCTCAGCCTCATGGTGCGCGCCGTGGTGCTGCGCCAGCCCGATCGCAGCCTGCGCGCCGACTGGAGCGGCGCGCCGGTGCTGGTGGCCGATGGCGCGCTGCAAGCCAGCGGGCTGGTGCAGCCGCTCAGCCGTGTGGAATACCACTACCGCGTGCGCACGGGCGAACCGCTGGCCTCGTGGCGCGACGCCTTCGTCGCCGCCTTCCCCGACATCGACGCCGAGGTACAGACCTTCGAGGAACGCAGCCAGCGCTTGGCCGAGGTGCTGGGCCAGATGGGCTCGGGTCTGCTGCTGATCGGCTTCTCGGCTCTCTTCATTGGCGGGCTGGGGGTGTTCAACAGCGTGCAGGCCTACCTGCAGGGCAAGCTCGGCACGCTGGCCACGCTGCGCGCCCTGGGCCTGCGCGACGGCCGCCTGGCTGCCCTGGTGCTGCTGCAGATCCTCATGCTGGCGTTGCTGTCCAGCCTGGCCGGCGTGCTGATCGGCAACGCACTGGCCATGGCTGGCACCTGGGCCGCCGCGCAGCGCCTGCCCCTGGCCCCGGTGCTGCGCGCGCTGTGGGCGCCTTCGTTGATGGCGCTGGGCTTTGGTGTGCTCACGGCGCTGGCGTTTGCGCTGCCAGCGCTCGGACGTGCGCTTTCAGTCTCGCCAGCAGCGCTGTTTCGCGGCATCGACGGGACGCGGCTGCGCGCACCTCGCCGCGTCTGGCTGCTCACGGGCGCAGCGGCCGCACTGGTGGCCGTGCTGGTGGTGACCAGCGTGCCCGACACGCGCTTTGGCGCGGCTTTCGTCCTGGCAACGGCCGCGCTGCTGCTGGTGCTCGATGGGCTCACGCGCCTGCTGCGGCGCCTGGCGCGCGCGGCCCTCGCCAGGCCGTCATGGCACATGCCGGTGGAACTGCGGCTGGCACTGGCCGGCCTGCAGCGCACGGACTCCCCGCTGCGCGCGGCCCTGCTCTCGCTCGGAGCGGCACTCACGCTGCTGGTCGCTTGTGCGCTCGTGGTGGCAGCGGTGTTGCGCACCGTGAACGAGACCGTGCCCGAGAACGCACCTGCCCTGGTGTTCTACGACGTGCAGACCGAGCAGATCCCCTTGCTGCGCACCACCCTGCAGGCCCAGCCTGGCCTGCGCCAGCTCACCACCGCGCCACTGGTGTTGGGCCGCGTGGCCGCTGTGAATGGCCAGGCGCTGCGCGAGAGCGGCGACGGCGAGCGCGTGCGCGAGGCGCGGGACGAACAGAAGCTGAGCAACGCGGCCGGCAACATCGACGATGTGGTGCTGCGCGAAGGCGCCTGGTGGACGCCCGGCCACGAGGGCGCACCGCAGGTGGCGATGGAAGACCGCGAGGCCGACCAGCTTGGCCTGAAGGTGGGTGACCGGCTGCGCTTCGACATCATGGGCGCGCCGGTGGAGGCCGAGCTGGTGGCGATCTACAGCCAGCGCCGACTGCAGGCGCGCCTGTGGCTGGAGGCCATCTTCAGCGATGGTGTGCTCGACCCCTTCATCACGCGCCATGTGGGAGCCGCACACCTGGACCCCGCCGGCGCGCAGCGCGCGCAGGACGAACTCGCCCGCGCAGCACCCAACATCGCCAGCGTGCGCACCGAGTCACTGCTGGTGGAGACGCGTGCGCTCATGGCCCGCGCCAGCACCGGCCTGGCGCTGGTGGCTGGTGTGTGCCTGGCGGCCAGCCTGCTGGTGCTGGCCAGTGTGGTGGCCAGCAGCCGCGCGCGGCAGGTGTTCGAAGCCACGGTGATGCACGCGGTGGGCGCGCGCCTCTCCAGCCTGCGGCGTGTGCTGTACTGGGAATACCTGCTGCTGGCCGTGATCACCGCCGCCTTCGCGATGGTGGTGGGCAGCGCACTGGCCGCGGCGCTTTTGCGATGGCGACTGGACCTGGATCCCGCCGGCCTCTACTGGACCGGCGCACTCACCGCACTGGGCGTGAGCTCGGTGAGCCTGGGGCTGGGCGCACGCTACCTGCTCGCCCAGATGCGACTGAACCCCGCCCTGCTGCTGCGAGATGGAGCGTGAATGCCACCGTCGAGAGCGTTGTCAGTTCCTGCCCCCTTCGATGCCCCTGGAGATTTCGACAGCGCACGGCAGGTGGGGCATCTGCAACGCGACGGTTCCGACAGGCCGCGCCCGCAACCACCTGAACGATGAGACACTGCACCATGAACCGCCCCGCCACCACCCCGCCCGCCGCCGCGCCCGCCGCCACCGAACCCCGTGAAGCGCCAGACACCGCGCCCGTGGACCCCTTGTTCCTGGCGGCGCCGCGCGTGTCCACCTTCCTCGGCACCCAGCCCCTGACCAACGCCAGCGGCTTTTTCTTCGAGCGCGATGAGCGCCTGTACCTTGTGACGAGCCGCCACGTGGTGATTGACGAGGACACCCGCCACCTGCCCGACCGGCTGGAGATCGAGCTGCACATCAACGCCTCCAACCTCACGCGATCCACCGGCTTTTCCGTGCTGCTGTACGACGAGGGCGTGGCCGCCTGGCGCCAGGGCCGCGACAGCGGCAGCGAGATCGACGTGGCCGTGCTGGAACTCGATCGCAGCGCGCTGCCCGACGATGCCGTGATCCGAGCCTTCACACCGGCCCACCTGCAGACCGCGTTTGACGAAGTGCGCCCCGGTGAATCGCTGCTGGTGGTGGGATTTCCGCTGGGGTTTCACGATGCGCTGCACCACCTGCCTGTGCTGCGCCATGCGGTGATCGCCTCGCCCTACGGCATCCGCTTCCAGGGGCAAGGCTACTTTCTCACCGACGCGCGCACCCACCGGGGCACCAGCGGCGCGGCGGTGGTGATGCGCGACGCCAGCCCGGGCGAGGCGACGGCAGCCCTGCCCTGGAAGCTGCTGGGCGTGCACTCCTCTCGCATGGACATGGGCAACCGCGATCTGGTGCTCGACGAATCGCTGGGCCTGAACTGCGCCTGGTACGCGGACATCCTGCTCACGCTGACCGAGCCCCGCAGCGGCTAGGCGATCTGCTGTGCCCTGATTTCCCCGGACAATGCGGAGCATGTCCCTGCCCATTCGCCCCGCTGTCCAGGCCAGCCCCGACTACCCTTTCTCGGCCATCGAGGCCCCCGTCAAGCTCGATCAGAACGAGTCCTTTGCCGATTTTCCCGCCGAGCTCAAGGCCATTGCGCTGGAGCGCCTGCGCGAACTGCCCTGGCACCGCTACACCGACCTGCACGCCGAGGCCTTGTGCGATGCCGTGGCGCGCCACGACGGCTGGGCGGCCTCAGGCACCGTGGTCACCACCGGCAGCAACGTGCTGATCGCGCTGCTGGTCCAGCTCGCGGGCATGGGTGCGCGCGTGCTCACGGTCAAGCCCAACTTCGCGCTGTACGGGCTGGACGCCCGCTTGCTAGGCGCTGCGCTCACCGAGGTGCCGCTGCACACGAACCTGGGCACCGACGTCGACGCCCTGATCGCCGCGCTGGACGAGGCACCCGCGCGTGGCGTGGTGTTTGTGGCCAGACCGCACGCGCCCACCGGTTCGCTGTGCGGACTGGACGACCTGGAACGGCTGGCGCGCGCCTGCCAGGACGGCTGGCTGCTCGTGATCGACGAGGCCTACCACCACTTCACGGCACACGATGCGCGCGAGCTTGCAAGACGCCATCCCCACGTGGTGCTGCTGCGCACCTTCTCCAAAGCCTGGGGGCTGGCGGGCCTCCGGCTGGGCTACGCACTGGCGGGGGACGAGGTGGCACGCCAGTTGCGCAAACTGGTGCCGCCGTTCGGCGTGTCGGTTCTGCAGACGGTCTGCGCGCTGGTCGCGCTGGAACGACCAGGCTACCTGCGCGAACGCGTTGCCCACACCCTGCGCGAGCGTGAGCGCGTGTTCCAGGTGCTGCAAACGCACCCGACCTGGCAGGTGATGCCGTCGCATGCGAATTTTCTGCTGGTGCGCACGCCCGACGCGGCACAGGCCCACGCCGCGCTGCTCGCGCAAGGCGTGCTGGTGCGGCGGCAGGACCGCCTGCACGGACTCGAAGGCTGCCTGCGCATGACCATCGGCACCGCCGCCGAGAACGACACCTTCCTGCGCACGGCCGGCCTGTCGCCTTGAGCGAGCTCAGTTCCTGGGGCGGTACTTCTGGATCAGCTCCCGTCCACCGGCCAGCAGCTTCTTGCCGTCAAAGCCCTTGCGGTTCATGTCTTCCACCCACTGGTCGACGATGGGCGCGCAGAGCTTGATGAACTCTTCGGTCTCGGCCGTGCCCATCACGGTCACGGTGTTGCCACGGTCGACCACGGCCTTGCGCACGACCGGGTCGTAGTCGGCGATGAGGCGGCCGAACATGCCCGAGGTCTCCAGGCCGGCATTGCGGTCGATGACCTGTTTGAGATCGGGCGGCAGCGCTTCGTAGCGGGCGCGGTTCATCACCATGAACTGCGCGCTGTTGTTGAAGCCGGGCATCCCCTTGGCGAACTCGGTGTGGAAATTGGTCAACTCGTCGAGCTTGCCGGCAGGCACCGTGTCCCAGGGCAGGATGGCGCCGTCGATCACTCCCTTGGACAACGCATCCGGAATCTGGGGCAGGGGCATGCCCACCGCCGTGGCGCCGACGGCGCTCAGGATCAGCGTGGACACGCGCGTGGGGCCGCGCATCTTCAGCCCACGCAGGTCGGCGGCCTTGGTGACCGGACGGCGCTTGTTGTGCAGGATGTTCAGGCCGTGGGTGTGGAAGGCCAGCACCTTGACGTCCTTGAACTCATCGGGCGCGTAGGTGGTGAGGTATTCCCAGGCCGCCTTGGAAGAACCTTCGCCGTCGTAGGTAAAGAACGGCAGCTCGATCACTTCGGAGCGCGGGAAGCGGCCGGGCGTGTAGCCGGCCAGCGACCACACGATATCGACCACGCCGTCGCGCGCCTGGTCGTAAAGCTGGGCGGGAGCGCCCCCCATCTGCATGGAGGTGAAGCCCTCGAACTTGATGCGGCCATTCGATTCCTTCTCGATCTTGGCCATCCACGGCACGATCACGCGGCTCCAGACGTTGGACGTGGGGGGCACGAAGGTGTGGAACCGCAAGGTGGTC
Organism: Hydrogenophaga sp.; assembly: GCF_050250835.1. GTDB lineage: Bacteria > Pseudomonadota > Gammaproteobacteria > Burkholderiales > Burkholderiaceae_C > Hydrogenophaga. The sequence continues at coordinate 601,016 of NZ_JBFWNX010000001.1, forward strand.
ACGCTCTGGGCCAGGGCAGGCAAGGCGGGCACGGCCACACTGGCGGCGGCGGCGGCCTTCATCAGCGTTCTTCTGTCGATCATTCGAGTCTCCTGTAAGAACCGGGACTATGGAGCAATTAGGTTGAATCGTCAACACGAATCCGTCGAATGGTTCAAGGTTTCAAACCCTTGAAAGGCCAGCAGGTCGACGGGGCAATGGCTGGCATCCTGCCCCGGGGCGACCCACACAGGTATCCTCGCGCGATTCCAGGAGACGCCGAATGACCCTGCCTTGCCGATGGTGGATGCTGCTGACTTGCGTGCTGGCCCTGTCGGCCTGCAAGAGCCTGCCGATCATCGTGCCCGACCTGGCGCAGGCGCGCTCGGGCCAGAAGGTGCAACTGGAGGGCGCACGGGGTCCACTGACGGCCGCCCAGAGCAAGGCCGTTCTGGACCGGCTGCGCGGCAGCGGCCAGGACACCGGCATCTTCGCGCGCCACCTCGCGCTGGAGGAGGCTATCGTCGGCAGCCCGCTGACCACCGGCAACCGGGTGTTGCTGCTGGAAGACGGCCCAGCCACCTACCGGGCCATGCTGGCGGCCATCGCGGCGGCGAAGGACCACATCCACATGGAGACCTACATCCTGGATGACGACGAGGTCGGCCAGCGCTTTGCGCAGGCGCTGATCGAACGGCAGCGCGCTGGCGTGCAGGTGCATGTGATCCGCGACAGCGTGGGCACGATCAACACCCCGCTGGCGTTTTTCAAGCAACTGACCGACGCCGGCATCCGGGTGCTGGAGTTCAACCCGGTCAACCCGGCGCGCGCACGCAAAGACTGGGAGCTCAACGAGCGCGACCACCGCAAGTTGCTGATCGTGGATGGTCGCACGGCGTTTTTGGGCGGCATCAACATCAGCGGGGTGTACACCAGCGGTTCATCGGGCTCGTTCTCGCGCCTGGCGGCGCATGGCGAGGCGGCCTGGCGCGACACCGATGTGCAGATCCAGGGCCCTGTCGTGGCCGATTTTCAGAAACTCTTCATGGCGACCTGGGCCCAGCAGAAGGGCGAGCCGATGGTTGAACGCAACTACTACCCGTCACCGGTGAAGGCGGGCAACGATGTGGTGCGCGCCATCGGGAGTTCACCCGAAGAACCGTACAGCCAGATTTATGCCACGCTGCTCTCGGCCATCGGCAGCGCCGAAACCAGCGTGTACCTGACCAACGCGTACTTCGCTCCAGACCCGCAGTTGCTGACCGCCCTCGAAGACGCCGCTGCCCGCGGGGTCGATGTGCGGCTGATCCTGCCGAGCAAGACCGACTCCTGGCTGGTGTTTCACGCCGGGCGCGGCTACTACGAACGCCTGCTGCGCGCCGGCGTGCGCATCTTCGAGCGCCAGGGCGTGATCCTGCACTCCAAGACCGGTCTGATCGACGGCGTCTGGGCCACCGTGGGTTCCACCAACCTCGACTGGCGCAGCTTCCTGCACAACCACGAGCTCAATGCGGTGGTGCTGGGGGCGGATTTCGGTGCGCAGGTGCAGGCCATGTTCGACAGGGACCTGGCCGGTTCCAGCGAGATCACGCTGGCCCAGTGGAAACGGCGCTCGATCGACAACCGCTTCCTGGAAGGCTTTGCCCGGCTCTGGGAATACTGGCTCTAGCCAGGTCGCTTCTCTTCGCGTGGCTCGAACGGCACGCCCACCTTCGGAAACAGGCGTGCGGCGAGCGACACCTTGCACAAGGGGTAGTCGCCCGCAAACGAGACATAGGCCTTGAGGTTGGGCAGGTCCTGGATCTGGCTGGGCAGCAGGACCTTTTCGGTCACGTTGCGGCGCGAGATGGTGCGTGAACTGTTCTTCATGGAATAGCCCACCGAGCGCTGCGTTTCCTTGCGCACAAACTCCGATTCGCCGACGCCTTTGCTCAGCTCCTCCGCCGTGGCGGGGTCGGTGTGCGGGATGTTGAGAAACAGCAGGTTTCGAAAACAGCTGCGCAGCGTGACCGACTTTTCTTTGCCGTACAGGTCGTCGAGCTGCGCGGTGGACTGGATGCCACAGAGGAAACGCGCACCGTGCTTGCGCCCCTTGGTCAGTCCCGCCTCGAGGCTGCTGAGCTTTTCCAGCGAGGCCAGCTCGTCGCACACGAACCAGGTCGGGCGCGGCGGACCATTGACCGGGGCCGACAGCGTGGCGGTGATGACCACATCGAACCAGGTGGAGATGAGCGAACGCAACGCATCGGCCATGTCCTCGCGCCAGGTGATGTAGAGGTTGCCCGGAGCACCTTCGAGCCAGTCGCGCAGCGAGAAGTTGCCCGGCGGCATGTGCTTGTGTGGCCCCAGGTATTTGGTGGCGATGAAGCGCGTGGAACCCATGGTTTTCTCCGCACCCTCGGCAAACATCGAGGCCGCAGGCGTGTCGGCCATGTATTCCGCCAGCGTCTCGATGGGCAGTTCGCAGACGAACTTGATGAGCACGCTGGTCTCGCGGCAGCCCTGAGTCCAGAGCTTGAGCATGACTTCCTTGATGAGGAACTGCGCGTAGCCGTTCCACTCGCGCATGTCACCCGTGCCGTCGGGCACCACGCTGCGGGCAAACCGCTCGCAGTCGTAGGCGGACCGGATTTCGTTGAAGATCGACCAGCCGGGTGTGCGGCGATCGAAGGGGTTGAGCAACAGGTCGCCTGGCTGCGCAAAGATCGAGTAGTAGTCGCCGTTGGGGTCCACCACCAGCAGTCGATCGCCGCGCCGGACCGCGCCCGACAGGATCTCCTTGATCGCCTGGGACTTGCCGGCACCGGTCGTGCCCGCCACCAGCATGTGCAAGGGCTCCACCGACACCGGGATCGGCACCCCGCCCACGGTGGCCTGGGGCACGGTGCGCCAGAAGTCTTGCCAGATCTGAGACGGGCGAGGCTTGATCTGCGCAAACTGGAAGGCCGTCCGCACCCGGATCAGCCGGTTGCGGACTGTCTGCTCGCTGGTCATGCGGCGGAGCACCGCCACCGTCGTGAAGGTGGCGCCCCGCACATGGCGCACCGGCTTGCTGTGCGGATTGCCCAGCATCCAGGCCAGCCACACCACCACCCCCACAAAACCCCCGCCCAAGGCCAGGCTGGCGTAGGTGATGGTCAGCAGGTTCGGCGCGCGGAAGGCCAGCGAGGCGGCAGCCAGGAGGTCGTGCGCCATCGGAGGCTTCAAGTCGAAGGCCTGGACCACCCACAGCAGCCACACGAGTGCGCTCGCGAGGGGCGCGCCCAGCACACCCACCAGACTCAACAGCAGCAAGCGCAAGGCGTGTCCCTAGGCGCCCTTGAGGCCTTGCAGATCCAGGCGGTCACGCGGGCCGAACCAGACTTGCGAGATCCGGCGGGCGCCATTGTCGAAGCGCTTGAATTGCACCACCACGTCGATGACCGACTGGATGTATGGCAGGAGCGCCTGGTTGCTCATGGCCTGGAAACCTTCACGGCGTTTCACCATGAAGCAAAGCCGCTCGAAACACAGGCGCGGGCTGTCAGCGTGGATGGTGGAAATGGACCCCGGGTGCCCCGAGTTGATGAGCTCCAGGAAATCCGCCGCTTCGGAACCCCGGATCTCACCAAGCAGGATGCGATCGGGCCGCAGGCGCATGCAGGCCTCCAGCAGATCCGTCACGCCGACTTTGGCCACGCCCTGCCCCCCTTTGCTGGCGATCAGCGAAAGGCGGTTGTGCTGGGACAGCGCGATCTCGGGCACGTCTTCGATGGTCACCAGGCGCTCGTCTCGGCCCATCTCGTCGGTGAGCGCACGCAGCGCCGTGGTCTTGCCCGTGGAGGTGCCGCCCGAGATGATGATGTTCTTGCGCAGACGCACCGCCGCCCGCAGAAAGCCCACCATGTCGCCACCTTCGAGCATGGCGGTGAGTTCGGCATCGTCTTCGGCGCCACCACCGACCGTCTCGCACGGCCGCAAGGCACCGTCTCGATCCAGGTCTTCGAGTGAAAAGCGTTTGCGCGAAGGCATGCGGATCGCCAGTCCGAACATCTCGGGCAGGCAACCCGGGGGCATGACCACCTGCACCCGCTGCCCTTCGGGCAACTGGGCCGACAGCAGCGGTTGCCGAGGGCCTACGGTCTGGTGGGAATAGGTGGCAATCAGTTCCGCCAGCTGGTTGAGCCGGCGTTGGTCGAACTCGGGAATTTCATGCGGCACCCAGCTTCCCTCTGACTCGGCATAGACCTCCCCTGGCCGGTTGACGATGATCTCCTCGACGCCCGCGCTTTCAAGCAGCGGGCGCAGAGGCGTGAGGTACGAACGAAGTGCAACGGTGCTCATGACTCGGTGCCTCAGCGGGGCTTGGAGGTCAACGACGAGAGGTCCAGATCGCGCGCCACGAACACGCGCATGCGGCTGCCCTGCACGACCTGGATCGTGGGCGGTATGTTGGCCTGCGACTTCAGGATGCTCTCCACCGTGGACTGCAGGCCATTCACCGCCTCGCTGCGGGTCCGATCCACGATGATCAGTCCGCCCGCACTTTGGCTTACCCGGCTGGAGACCGCGGCCTCTTCGACGGCAACACCCATCATGGACACGAGGAAGGCCGCACCAAAGCGTTCGAGGTAGTGGTTGTCGACCTCCCCGGTGACGCCAGTACGGCCCAGGCCGTCCGTCCCCGGGCTCGCCAGGCGCACGCTCGTTCCGTCGGGCAGGATGGCGCGCTGCCATATCACCATCACACGCGACTGCCCGGCGGAAATCCGCGCGGTCTCGTATTCACCCACGAGTCGGGACATCTTGGGTATCAACACCCGGCGCCCCGATTCTCCATAGACATCTTCGTCCACCATCGCGCGCACCTGGCCGGGCAGCGCGGTATGGATCGAGGTTTCCAGCACCGCCGAGATCGTCTTGCCCTGCAGGATCTTCTGATCCAGGGAGGGGTCGTCCGGCTCCAGCGCAGTGAACACGAAACGAGCGTCGGCATGCATCGCTGGCGCGGGCTTGGGGGCCATCGCCTGAACCACGCCCGCGCCCTCCTCCTGGGGCTTGGCAGCGTCCACTTTGGCGGTGCCCGATACAGGCACCAGCAACGGCGCCCTGCGCCGAAGCAGGGCAAACTCGGCGGCGTCTCTCGCCGCGGTGGAATCGACGGGTGGCAACGGGGCGGACGGGGGCAGGGGCGGCACGGCGGCGGCCACCGGCGTGGGCACGAACAGCGGCTCGGGCGGGGGAGGCATCACGCGGGGCGAGGGCTTGAGCAGCTCCGGCTCAGGCTCTTCCAGCCCCACATTCCTGGTGTCCACATCGCCGCTCCAGGCGCCGTAGACCAGCAAGCTCGCCAGGCCGAGCGACAGCGGCCAGACGAGCCGATTCCATCGGGTCGGGACCTTGCGGTGGAAACGACCCATGGGCTCCCTGGGTGCAAGGGAGGCCGGCGGCTCAGGCGAAGAAGCTTGTTCGTTTTGCATGGCGCGAGATCAGAAGGCAGGTCTGTGGCGAAGGCAATGCCTGGATGGGATCAACGCTCCCGCAGGCCGGTGTCGGGCCGTTTCGGGAACGCATCATTGAACACGCAGGCGACCTCGGCATTGCCCGCGCTGCGAAACACGAGCTGGCGCGTCACTTTCTCGACCACCAGCCATTCGCCTTCGCGGCGAAAGTTCACCAGCGTTTCATTTTTCTGCGTGTCCACCTCGAACACGGCGGGTGTGTTCTCGTGTCGAGCGAAGCGGATGTAGGTGAACTCGCCATCGTCCAGCACCTGCACCGGCGCTGCCACACGTGAGCCTTTGAACGAATACTTGAAGTTCCATTGCGATGGCAGCTTGCTGCGCGACTGTGAAGACAGCCCTGCCGCCAGCGCCGTGGGCATGCCCACGGTGCTGCGCGCCTCCAGCTGACGGGTCTCGTCCTGCGGATAGCGAAAGCGAACCCGGTAGGTGAGGCGGCCGTCACCGGCGCCCAGCGGCTGGAATGCCTGAAGTGTGAAGGTGTAGGAGCGTCGCGTGGTTTGCACCAGCAGATTGGTTTCGGCCTTGTCCTCGTGCGGCTTGAGGTACAGCACGTTCTCTCGCGCAACGGCCTGCCACGCCACGCTGTCGCCGAGGGACACGTTGACGATCTGTTCATCGACGCCGAACTCCACCGCCAGCGTGTAGCCATAGGCCCCTTGCAAGCGGATCACCGCTTCCGGGTCGTAGGCCACCACGCGAATGCGTTCGTCGGCCCGGGCGGGCCTGGCCTCGCCATCGGGGGCAGCCACTTTCGACACTGGGGTCTTGGATGAGCGCTTGCGTGAGGACGCGTCTGCCGCCTGAGCGCTCAGCGCGATGCAGGCGGCCATGAGGAGAGGCATGGCTTTCATGGGGTCTTTCATGGATTGCGCACGGTGGCGGCGTCGCGTCGGTAGCCCGTCACCTGGAAGCCGAACGGGTTGACGAGGTCGCTGCCGACGCTCGGTCGGTGGGTGAACCGGAATTCGACGATCGCAGCCCATTCGTACAGGCCGGTCGATTTCCCGTCGACGAACTCCTCGGTCTGGAACTGCACATGGGCCACGCCGTCCTTGAGCAGCGAGATCGAGTGGATCTTGGGCAACCGCTCCAGGCGCTGCCCCAGCGCCCGATCCTGTGCCGTGCCGCCAAACAGCGACGACAACCGGGTTTCGACGGTGGGAGAAGCGAAGAGGCGCAAGGTCTTGACGCGGCTCTGCACGTCCGCATGGCTCCAGGTTTCGGCGGCCATCATCCACTGGTTGATGTGAAACTTGCGCACCGCTTCCATGCCGGTCAGGCGCTGCGCATCGTCCACGTTGTAGCGAACATGGCGCACGGTCTGCGTCGCGTCGTTGTAGGCGATGGTCACCACCTCCACCTTCTCGCGCGAGAACACCAAGGCCATGGCGATGGTGGCGGCGAAGGTCACCACCCAGCTCAGAGCGGCAAACACGTAGGCCCGATTGCGGGCCACGCGGACATTGCGGATCAGTTCGGCGTCCCAGGTGGAAGCGGCCGCGTAGTAGTGCGCCTCGGCGGGCGAACGTTCGGTCTCGGGATGCGTCATCGGGTTCATGGGGACTGGCGGCATGTGGTCTCGTGGGGTTAACGGGTAGCGGATCCCATGGCGGCCGCAGCGCCCTGAGCAGCGCCCACCTTCGCCCCGGCCGGCCCCCCCTTGACGAAGCCCCCCGCAGCTCCCTTGGCGGCTCCAATGCCAACGTCAAGGCCCTTGTGGATGCCACCGATGAGTTGGTGCGCAGCGCCATCACCAATGTGCGTCAGCAAGGAGCCCACCATGCCCGAGGCGAACTGCGGAATGCTGGCGACGGACTTGGCGAGCGCGTAGTAGAGAATCAGGTAGGCGATAGCCGGGCCGATCACGCCCACCGCGGCGGGAATCGGTGCCCAACCCGCAGGCGGCCCCGCGTTGAACACGGCGATGCTCGCATTGGCCACCATCAGCACCAACATCAGCAGCGCTGGCGTCAGCGCAAAGCCCAACATGCCACGGAACCAGGCATCGGTATAGGAACGGGTGTGTTGAAAAAGGGCCAACGCGATGAAGACAGGCGCGACGGCCAGGCAACTGGTCAGACCCAGGCGGGACAGCAGCATGACGATGAAAACGCTGGCGAAGAGAACGATCGTCATGACGAACTTGATCAGTCCGGCGATGTTTTGGATGAGGTTCGGGAACGGAATCCCAGTGGGTATCTTGAGTGCTTCTCCGAGCAAAGGAATGGGGATATCAATAAATGCGATCGACACGGAGTCGGTGGGTACGCTCACCATCTGCAAAAAGGCAGACTTCATTTGCGCCATGAAAGCGCTGTCGAGCGCACTTGAACCGAGACCGAGCGGGCTGCTCAATCCGGCGGCGATCAGTGGCTTGGCAAGCACATCCGCAAGCCCGGTATAGGTGCTCCAGATCGTTCCGTAAACCCAGGTGTTGAAGAAACCCCAATTGATCAGCAGTTCGGACACCAGACCCATCTTGAGGATCAGCCAACCGACGTCGACAGCGGACAGCCCCTGGGTGTGCCCTTTCATCAGGTTGAACCCGTGAACCGCTACCAGAAGGACCATGCCCGATCTCAAGGGCGCAGCAACAAATGAACTGAGCGCGCCATAGCCGGGCTTGATCACTTTGGTCACCAACGCCAGGTCAACGCCCTCCAGCACATAGAAAATCAAACCAACCTCCCCACCACCTCTGCGCTGTCCGCACTGCGATGCCCCGCCATGAAATGCGGAAGCCAGGCGGCCGGGTCTTCGCCGTGCTGCGCCATCAGGCGGTCCATGAGCGCCACGGTGTTCTTGTTGCCCGAGAGCACCGCGATGTGGCCGTCCATGCCCTGCATGTCGAGCTGACACACACTCACCCCCAGGCTGTTCTTCACCAGAAACCAGCCACGTCCCGGGCGCATTGGCAGGTCGTTGCGGATCATGTCGAACTGCGTTTCGTTCAAGCCCAGATAGCCGCGGTACACATCCTCCTCAGCCTTGGGGTTCGGAAAAAGGATGAAAGTCTCGGACTGCTGCTTGAGCGCGGCCGAAATGTGCGACTGCATCACCGTCTCGGGCGTTTGCGTGGCAAACACCAGCAGGCCGTTGTTCTTGCGAATGACAAACTCGAAATTTTCGATGCGCCGGGCCACGATCTCGTCGTCGAGCAGGCGCCAGCCTTCGTCGGCAAAGATGGCCATGGGCTGGCCATCGAGCAGGCTCTCGACGATGTAAAAGAGCCAGGTGAGCACCGCTGGCCGAATCTGCCGGGCGTCGAGCACATAGGTCATGTCAAAGCCCACCACCGGGTTGCTCATGTCCAGCGCGTTGTGCGGGTTGTCGAACACCCAGGCATGCTGCCCACGGCCATAGCGCGGGTGCACATACCAGTCGAGCAGGCGCTTGGCCAGCTTGTCCTGCTCCGCGTTGCCAAACATGGGCGCAACGTGGCAGAGCTGACGCAGCTCGGGCGCCAGGTCGAACACGCTGGAGACAATCTGGCGGATGCGCTGACGGTCTTCGGCGTCCACCGGCGCACCGCCTTCATCGGTGAGCAGCGATTCGAACCAGTCCACCAGAAAGCCGCGCGCTGTCGGCGTGTCGGGCAGCTGCAAGGGGTTCCAGCCGGTGCGCCGCTGGCTTTCGATGCGGAAGTAGCTCCCGCCAATGGCGCGCACGAAAATTTCCATGCCGCGGTCCTTGTCGAGAAAGACGCGGCGCCCACCGAGCTTGAGGCTCTGCGCAAACAGGAACGAGGTGGTGAGCGTCTTGCCCTGGCCGGTGGGGCCCAGCACCAGGGTGTTGCCCCGGTCTGCCACGTGCAGGTTGAAGTGGTACGCCGTGCCGGAGGCGGTGGGCAGCACGGTGATGGCGGGCCCCCAGATGGAGCGGGACCGGCCACCCAGGTAGTTGTGGCAGCTGGCAAACGAGGCAAAGTTCTTGGTGGAGATGCGCGCGCCCCGGGCGATGAAGCGGAAGTTGCCCGGCAGTTGCGCGTAGAAGGCCGCCTCCAGGTTGACGTCTTCGCGCACGCTGGTGATGCCGTTTTCCGCCAGCTCGGCATCCACGGTGGCGAGCCTGCCCGCCACGGCAGCGGCATCCTCGTCCCAGACCATGAGAGTGTGGTGGTGCAGGCCAAAGCCGGCTTCACCCTTGGTTTCCTCCATGGCCATGTCCAGTGCTCGAATCTGCGACTGGCCGACGTCGCCCGCGTTCAGCAACCGGTTTTGCTGCTGCTTGATGGCGGCTTCGCTGCGCGAGCGTTCTTCAAAGCGGAACGACTGGGTGGCGCAGAACTCGAACGGCAGCGTCAACAGCCGGTCGTACATGGTGGCTGCGGTCCGGGAAGGGTATTCCTTGACCGATGCCACGCCTGCATACAACGTGCGCGCCGCGTGCCTCAGCTCCACGATTTCATTGCGGAAGATGGCACGCGCCACCGGCAGGATTTCGCAGACCGGGCGCTCGGGCACCGCGTAGCGCCGATCCTGCAGGTTGATGAAAAAGCCATAGAGCTGCATGAGCTCGCTGCACGGCACGCCGTTCTCACTGGGCTGCACGCCCAGCAACCGGGGCTGGTAGGCCTTGAACACTTCGAGCAGGGCACGCATGGCGTCGTTGAGCGCCTGCAACGCCTTGCGCTCGTACTGCTCGCGCTCCTGGTCGTCCAGCCGCTCCGACAGCGACCTGAGCAGGTGGTCCAGTCGTTTGGCCACGCCTTCGCCGGGCTTGTGCACCAGCGTGAGGTAAATGTCATTGGCGTAGAGCCTGCGCTGCCCCAGGCGCTCGCACCAGGCGTCGTTCAACTGGGCCGGAAACCCTCCGTTCGCATCGAAATGGCCTTCCGGCAACGTCACACGGCGGCGGCGCACCAGGTGGTGGTAAACCGCCAGGTTGGAGGTGCTGAACGTTTTCCAGAGCTGGTTGCGGATGCGCTTGAACAGATCCAGTTCATCGGCGTCCGCCGTGTCAAAGGGAAGCCCACCCAGGTGCAGCACCTGCAACAGGCTGCCATCCTGCGTCCTGAGCGTGTTCGCGTCGAAGTGCGACACGTAGGGAACGCACCAGCGCGAGGCCTGGGCCTCGTGATCGACCTTGCGGACAGCTTCGTCCGCCCCGCTGCTGAGGTGGCGCCACATGGGAGTGCCCCTCAGCGCGGCGCTACCGGCCTGGCACGCAACGGCTTCGCCGATGGCGATGCGCCACCCGGATCGAAGGACGTGCCACCCCAGTACGCGGCGCGGCGCCTGCCCGGGGAGAACTGGGACAGCTTGGTGGTCCAGAGCTGGAACACCCGGGCGTCGCGTTCACACATGGCGTAGCCAAACACATACAGCGAGGGTGCGCACATCAGCCCGTACACGATGCCCTTCATGCCCCCGAGGCCGAGAAACACCAGCATGACGACGAAGGTCATGAACACGGCATAAGCGTCGGTGATCCCGAAAAACATGGGCGGTCGGGTGAGCCCCAGGAACACGGGGTCGGACTCACATTTCAGCGATGCGTCGGCCATGTGGCGTGTGAACTGTCTGCCAGGCGCTCAGGCCAGTGCAGCCGTGGTGTTGAGCGGCTGGGCTGGCCCACAATCGCGCTCGGTGGAGGCGCAAGGCGTGGGGGGCGCTGCCAGTCTGCCAGCGGTGCAGGCCTGGAGGAGCAGAACGATCATCAGGGAAGCGACAAGGTGTTTCATTCAGGTCGTCGGCACAGGGAACAACGCGTTGATGATGACCCCAGCCGAGAAGATCAGGCCGACGCCCAGCACCACCACAATGGCACGGCTCCATTCCACTCGCCCGGTCAGCGCGGCAATGCCCATGCCGATGACGGCAATGATCGCAAGAGAACGCGCAATGGCGCCGTTCAATGCGGCCACCAGGCTGCCCAGCGCGGTGGCCAGTGCGGTCTTGGCGAAGGGATCTGCGGTAGCAGCGGTCTGTGCCAGCGCCGGATGGCTGAAGACGAACAAGGCCACGGCGACCACACACAAGACAGCGAGGCGCTGAGCACTGCATTCAAAACGGACCGGGCCGGGACCGAAGCAATGAACTTCTTTCATGAAAAACTTCCTGTTGGATGCTGCGCTGGATCGCGCGGGAGTCGGCTCGCGCGGCGGGTCGAATTTAAGCAAATGAGCAAAGTCGGTTGACCTTCCTCACGAAACACGGAAATACAAGCATCAGGCGTTGGCGAGAAGCGCTCAAGCGCAGACGAGGCACCGCCGCAATGACCGGATTTGGCGTCATGGGCTGGGACCAGTCGATCTGTCCCCGCTCCTGGCCTGAGCGGCAGGGCGGACCTCCGGCACGGGCGATGCCTCGCGACTCATGTCTGCTGGCAACAGCCCCTGCCCGTTCCTGCGGGTCAAGGCCATCTGCAAAGAGTGCCCACGGGGCAATTGCATGTGACGAGCCAGGCCGTGCAGGTCCTGCACGCTGCGCCCGCCCAACACCCACTGGTGCGCCACGTTGTTGCCGGTGGCATCCGGAGCCTCCAGAGCAGCAGAGATGCCCAGGCGGGGGTGGGCATACAGCCTCAGCATGCCCAGGCGGCCGCAAGCGCTGGCGACGTGAGCGGGGGACTTTCTCATCGGGCCCTCGTCGGTCTGCATGAGCAATCTGCGCAGCGCCTCGCGCTGGCCGAGGCTCGGTGTTCGCGTCGCCAGCGGCGCGGCGATCGCGACCAGGACATCAGAGCGATCGTTGGCGGCGGCCCAATGCGCAATGGATTGGTGCCAGGGGTTGCGGGAAAACAGCAAATCCATATCCTTGGGACTCGCAACGCCGGATACGTATGCGCGCACGGCACCTCGGACCTGATCAAAAGTGAGGTTGTAGTCAGGGTCCGCGATGCGCGCATCGAGGGCAGCAGATACTGGCACGGCCGGAGCGCACACGTGCCCGGTGTCGCTCCTGGAAAGGGGTGGGAGCAGGGCATTCCTTTGGGGAAACATGAACCCGCACCTCAGCACAGACTGCCAGGGGTGGCACCACCTGCACGCACCTGTGGCGCGGCAGACCTGTCCCACAGAAAATAGGTCTCGCGAAACTCGAGCGACACGTCAACCAGCATGTTCACCATGGCCTCCAGGCCCTGCCCTTCCAAACCACCCAGGCCAACGTGGATGGCGCCGACCACATGCCCGGTGGCCGGAGAAATGCAATAGGTCAGGCCGCGGCTGCTGGAGTTGTTGAAGTTTTGCTGCAACAACATGCGGAGCACCGATGCCTCGCCCCCGCGCGGCGGCAGGCCCACATCAACATAGATCGAAACGGCAGGCGCCCTGGGAACCAACTGGTTCAGGGTGATGGCCATTTGCACACCTTCAATGGCAATGGATGCACCCTGGGCCACAGCCTCCTGGTCGCTCAAGTCCATGCGCGCGCAGAAATCGCCGATCACCTGCCGGTAGATGGCCGTTTCGCTGGAATCTGACATGCCGTTTGCCTCCCGTGTCTCGACGCTCTTGTTGGGTGCGACGCGGATCATGACGGCAAAGCTTCACTTCGTCAGATTAAAGGAACGAGTGAACAGTTTTTTGCCACGAACGGTCCATTCAAGCAGCGGAACTCAGGATGGAAGGCGGCCCATGCGCTTCAATGCGCGAACGACGCGGTCTTGATAGGCGCGGTTGTGGGCAGGCGTGACGCTGTGGTAGGCCCCCACCGCAAACCAGGTGTTGCCGTGGCGCAGGATCTGGTTCTTCAGGTGCCAGGCGGCCACGTGGATGCCAACGCAGGGCTGCAGCAGATGCGGCCACTCAACGCCGTGACGGCGAAGCTCGGGGAAATGAATGCTGTTGATTTGCGCGATGCCAACGTCGATGCTCCCATTCGCATTGCGGCGTACGGGATGGGCCTGCAAGCCGGACTCGACCTGAAGAATGGCCCGCAGCAGGTCGGGATTGACCCCATGCCGCAGACTCGCGGCCGACACGCATTTGCCAATGCCCCGGTCTTCGCCCGCCGCTTGCCTGGCCAGGGCATCACCGCACAGCGCACCCAACAGGGCGGCCATCGCCAGCAAGGGCCACCGCGTGCGAGCCAGAGCGCTGCCGAGGAGCCGCCAGTCCTTCAGCACGGTACAGCTGCAACCTTCAGGGCTCGCCCCGCTTGCGGCTGACATCGCGGAGAAGTTCGGCGTAGTGCAGGCCGCCACGCGCAGGCGAGGGGCTCGAAGGCGATTGAGGGGCGCTTGGCGCTTCGCGCCCGGTCGTCTCGGGGGCCAAGGTGCCGAGCTCGGCGGAATGCGACTCGGCCAACGGAGCTGGCAGAAGCGCCAAGGGTTGTACCAGCCGCGCTGTGCGCTTGATCAGAAGCGGGTCTTCCATGTCGTTGGCGATCAACGCCCTGCCGATGGAACTGACGGATTCCGGACCCTGGGCACCCGTTCGCAGTGGGGGGGGCCTTGCCGCACATCTGCATAGTGCAGTGAGGGAGCTGCGTCAACTTGCGAAGCTGCAACAAGCTGCGGATCTGCACCAAGCTGCGGAGCTGCGCCAAGCTGCAGATGTTCGCCAAGCTGCGGAGCTGCGTCAGACGGCCGGTGAGAGCCGGGGCTGAACTCGCTCCCGGCAGGCACTGGCGTGTGGCGAACCCCGTCCCGCGCGCTCTTTACAACGCCCGCACCCATCAGGATCACCCCGATTGGCCACAGACCGATGACGGTCAGCACCAGGCCTGCAAGTGCCACTACGCCTCCCCACGAAGTGAGCAAGTTGCGCGCGACACCTGCAATGGTGGCACGCCGACCGGAATTGGCATCGACGGCTCCGGACGGGGGAGGAATGTAATTTTCGGCTGGTGGCATGGCTCGAGCAAATGAGTCAGCAAGATAGGGCATGGCTGGCGAGGTGATTGGAAATTGTCACCAAACGCCTGTCCAAGGCATGAAACAAGACCCATGCACCACGAAGCGCCGTCACTTGAACGCCATACACGCCATCACCTGTGAGGTCATGGATTTCTGCGCGCCGCACCGGCACAGTGGAGTCAACTCAGCGAAAGGAGCCCACCATGTCAGAGCTCAGCAGCCTCCCCCTCGCGGTCGGTCACATGATCGGCCTGGGCGCACTCGGTTCCTGCATCGGCATCGGCATCATGGCCAGCAGGTACCTGGAGGCGTCGGCCCGGCAACCCGAGATGATGGAAGCCATGCAACCCAAGGTCTTCCTGCTGGCGGGCCTGCTCGACGGCGCGTTCATCATTTCGGTGGCGCTGGGCGTGTGGTTCGCCATGGCGGACCCCTTCAGCTCATGAGGCGGGGCCTCTCGTCCAGTCGAGGATGGCCACGTGCCCGTACAGGTCGGCGAGGTCCGCGGGTGTGAGCCCGCCGTGGTTGCGCACGTCCATCCGGACGCCGGCCGCGTGCAACGCGGCGATGACTTCGACATGACCACCACTGGCCGCATCGTGAGCGGGCGTCGTGCCGGTGGTGTCCGCCACGTCGAGCCGCGCACCCAGCTGGCAAAGCTCGTGAACGGCCGCCAGATGACCATTGCCGGCGGCGTAGTGCGCGGGCGTGAGTCCACCGGCATCCGGCCGGTCCAACGGCACGCCACAGAGGTGCAGCCATCGCAGGGCCATGGCATCACCCCTGCGCGCGGCAGCCCACGCATCCGGCAAGGTCGTCAGTTCGGGCATGGCCCCGGCATTGGGAGACGGCATGGCGGTTCTCCTGCAAGTCGTGAAGACAGGAGCCGCCAGCGTAGGACGCCCGGATCGGCTTGTCGGAAGAAGTGCTCAACTGCGGGCCGGTGGCGTCGAGTCGAACGCGGGAAAGCACGAAGCCAGGCGCGTCCGTGAGCGCAGACCTGCGGCGCCTCTTCGACGTGGACCTCCAGACCATGTTTTGCGAAGCGCTTCGAGGTCACGTGGTTCCAGGGCCTGGTGGGCCTGACCCCCACCGAGGTCGGCCAGCATATGGCTGGTGGCGGTGGCCACGCCGGTGAGTGCGGTGGTGGTGTAAGGTGTCTCGCCATGAGCGACGACAGCCCAACCCCCTCCGCCACCGAACAGGCCAGAGCCCGCTTCTTCGAGGGCAACGAACACTTCGGCGCCGGCCGCCTGCAGGACGCCAGGGCCAGCTACCAGGCCGCACTGGCACTGGCGCCGGGCCGGCCTTCGGTGCTGGCCAACCTGGGTGTGACCGAATGCCGCCTGGGCCTTTGGGCGGCGTCGATTGATCATCTGGAGCAGGCCACGGCGGCCGACCCCGAGCACCGCGACGCCTGGGTGGCACTGGGTTTGTCGCACGAGGCCCTGGGCCAGTGGCAGCCGGCCACGCAAGCCCTGCAGCACGGCATTCGCCTGGGCGCGGCCACCGCGCAGTTGTGGCTCTCGCTCGCGCTGTGCCAGTTGCACCTGGAACGGCCCGATGACGCGCTGGAATCCCTGGATGAAGCCCTGGCGCTGGACGCCACGCTGGCAGACGCCTGGAGCCAGCGCGGCAGTCTGCTGCGCGATGCCGGGCGCCACGCCGAAGCGGCGATGTGTTTCGAACAGGCCCTCACGCACGGGGCCGACGAATCGCTGCACCGCTTCTACCTGGCGTCGGTGCGCGGCAGCGCTGCGCCCCCGCAGCCGCCCCGCAGCTACGTGGAGGCGCTGTTCAACGAGTACGCCGACGATTTCCAGACGCACCTGCTGGGGCCATTGCGCTACCAGGCGCACCAGACCTTGCTGGCGCCGCTGCGCGAAGCTGGCCGCCGCTACCCGCTGGTGCTGGACCTGGGCTGTGGCACCGGCCTTTGCGGCCAACTCATCCGCGAACAGGCCGACGCGGTGGACGGCGTGGACCTGGCCGAGGCCATGGTGAAGCAAGCGCTCGCCACTGGCGCCTACCGCAGCGTGGTGCATGGCGACCTGCTGGGCTTCCTTCGCGCGTCAACCGAACACGCCGACCTGGTGATCGCCGCCGATGTGTTCATCTATGTGGGTGCGCTGGAAGAAACGTTTGCAGCCGTCCGCCAGCGCCTGCAGCCGGACGGCTGCTTCGCGTTTTCCGTCGAACTCGCCCGCAACCACACCGACCTGCAACTTCTGCCCAGCCTGCGCTACGCGCACTCCCCCGCCTATGTGGAACGTCTGGCCCTGGCCCACGGATTTCGCACGCGGAAAACCTGGCAGGCCCCCCTGCGCGAAGACCAGCGCAAGCCGGTGATGGGTCTCTATGTGTGGCTGGAGGCCGCAGACTGAGGGGGTGGCCCGCGCCTCAATCGTGGCGCCGCGCCACCCAGTAGGCCGCACCCTGGCTGCCGTAGCGTTCGGCATGCGGCACGTCGCGGCCCAGTTCGAAGGTGTCGCCCGGACGGAGCTGGCGGGTGAGATCGCCCACGGTGAGCCACATCTCGCCGCGTGTGACCAGCGCTCTCACGGAAAACGGGTGCGAGTGCATGTCCAGCAGGGTCAGCGGCTCCCATTCGCGTTCCAGCACCTCGTCAAACCCTTCGGTGAGGGCCTGGATGCGGAAGACGTCAAAGTTCAGGGAGGGCATGGGTAGGCATTGTGGGGGATTGCGAACGACGGTCAAGCGTTAGCATGGCGGCCTTGTCTGAATCGACCCCTCGAAAGGCCACCCATGTCCCACATGTTGTTGATCATCGAGCCCGCCGGCCAGCGCGCCACGCGCACCGAGGCGCAGGGCCGTGAGGTGTATGCGCGCATGGTGCGCTTTGGCGATGCGCTGCGTGAGCGTGGCAAGCTGCTGGCGGTGGAGTCGCTGGCTTCCGATGCCGGCGCGGTGCGCGTGAGCAAACCGAACGGCGGCAAGGCCCAGGTGCTCGATGGCCCTTTTTCCGAGGCCAAGGAAATGATCGGCGGCTTTTTTCTGCTGAACTGCGCCAGCATGGACGAAGCCGTGGCGATCGCACACGAATGCCCGGCGGCGGAATGGGCCACGGTGGAGGTGCGAGCCCTGGCGCCCTGCTACGAGTGATTTCAGGATGAGGGTTTCTACTTAGCCTCGACGGTCGAACTTCAAACGTCCGTTTCGTCGTACCAGTTGAAGCCACGCGGTGGCCCCCAACCGGAGAGTGGAATGCGGTTCATGATCATCGTGAAGTCCTGCGACGAGTTCGAAGCGGAGACAAATCCCGCGCCCGACGAGGCGCTGATGGCGGAGATGGTCCGCTACCACGAGGCCCTGGCCCAGGCGGGTGTGCTGCTTGACGGCTCGGGCCTGCACCCCAGCCGCAAGGGCTGGCGCGTGCACCACAGCGCCGACGGCGGGAAACGCATCGTCGACGGACCGTTTGCCGAGGCCAAGGAGCTCATCGCCGGCTACACCCTCATCCAGGTGCGCTCGCGAGAAGAAGCGCTGGAATGGAGTCGGCGCTTTCCGAATCCTGCCGGTCGCGGCAAGGAAGCCGTGATCGAGCTGCGCCAGCTCTACGAGATGGATGACTTCCCGCCCAGCCAGCCGCTGGAAGACTTCAAGAAGCTCGACGCCCGCACCCGTTGATCAACCTCCAGGAGAGAACACCATGCTTCGCGAGATCTTCGTCAACCTGCCCATCAAGGACATGGGCAAGAGCCAGACCTTCTTCAAGGCCCTGGGCCTCACGTTCAACCCGCAGTTCACCAACGAACAGGGCGCCTGCCTGGAGATTGCCCCCCACATCTACGCCATGCTGCTGACCGAACCGTTCTTCAAAGGGTTCACCCAGTTGCCGATCTCGGACGCGAAGAAAGCCACCGAGGTGCTGATTGCGCTCTCGTGCGACAGCCGCGCCGAGGTGGACCAGATCGTGGCCAAGGCGGTAGCGGCTGGCGGCACCACACCCAACCCGCCACAAGACCACGGCTTCATGTACCAGCACGGTTTTGCCGACCTGGACGGCCACCAATGGGAGGTGTTCTGGATGGATATGAGCGCTGCGCCGGGCCGCTCCCAAGCAAGCTCGCACCGCAGTGCGGAGCACGAAGGTGATCCGGTGAGCGCTGCGCCGGCGCAGATGTAAATTCCCGCCCATGCATTCCGGTGTTCACCAGGCCATTGCCACCGTCTGGCGCCTTGAATCCGCGCGCGTCACGGCGGCCGTGGCGCGCATGGTGCGCGACATCGGCGTGGCCGAAGAGCTGGCGCAGGACGCGCTGGTGGCCGCGCTGGAGCACTGGCCGACCGAGGGCATCCCAGACAACCCGGGTGCCTGGCTGATGACCACCGCCAAACGCCGCGCACTCGACCACATCCGCCACCGGCAGATGGCGGATGCGCGCCACGAAGACATTGCCGCCGACCTCGAGGCACTGGGCGCCACGCACGTGCCCGATTTCGTGGACGCTCTGGATGCCGCGCGGCAGGACGACATCGGCGACGACCTGCTGCGCCTGGTCTTCACCGCCTGTCACCCCGTGCTCTCCACCGACGCGCGTGTGGCGCTCACACTCAAGCTGCTGGGCGGCCTCACCACCCACGCGATCGCGCGCGCCTACCTCGTCCCAGAGGCCACCATCGCCCAGCGCATCGTGCGCGCCAAGCGCACGCTCGGCGAGGCGGGCGTGCCGTTCGAGGTGCCTCGCGGTGAAGCGCTGGGCGAGCGCCTGGCCTCGGTGCTCGAGGTGGTTTACCTGGTGTTCAACGAGGGCTACACGGCCACCAGCGGCGCCGACTGGATGCGGCCGGCGCTGTGCGACGAGGCATTGCGCCTGGGTCGCATGCTGGCGCAGATCGCACCCCAGCACGCCGAGGTGCATGGCCTGCTCGCGCTGATGGAGATTCAGGCCTCGCGCACCGCCGCCCGCACCGACACCGAAGGGCGCCCGGTGCTGCTGGCCGATCAGGACCGCGCCCGCTGGGATGCGCTGCTGATCCGGCGTGGCCTGGCCGCGCTGGACCGCGCCGATCTGCTCAACACCACGCCTGGCCCCTACCACCTGCAGGCCGCCATCGCGGCCTGCCACGCTCGCGCCCCGCGCGCGAGGGACACCGACTGGTCCCGCATCGCCTCGCTCTATGGCGAGCTCGCCCGCGTGACGCCCTCACCGGTGGTGGAGCTCAACCGCGCAGTGGCCGTGGCCATGCACGCCGGCCCCGCAGCGGGCCTGGTGCTGGTGGACGCGCTCATGAAAGAAAAAGCCCTGCAGCGCTATCAATGGCTGCCCAGCGTGCGTGGCGACCTGCTGGAAAAACTCGGCCGCCGCGACGAAGCGCGGGCCGAGTTCCAGCGTGCCGCCGAGCTGGCGGGCAACGAGCGCGAGAAAGCCTTCCTGCTGGAACGGGCGGCGGCGCTGGATTGAGCGCGGGTGTGCATCGCCGGCGGCCCCGGTGAAACCCCCATGGCCTTGGCCGGCGGGGGGGTCCACACTGGGCCTGAATCAGGCTCCTATGGATTCCACAACAACAACCTTCCACGACGTCCTGGTCATCGGCGCCGGCCCGGCCGGCCTGGCCACCGCCGCCTGTCTGGCACCCCTGGGGCTGGACGTGAAGCTCATCGACCGCGCGCTGGAAACCGCCTCCTCCTGGCGACACCACTACGAGCGCCTGCACCTGCACACCGTCAAGACGCATTCGGCGCTGCCCGGGCTGCCGTTTCCCGCCAGCGCACCGCGCTACGTGCCGCGCCAGGGCGTGGTGGAGTACCTCCTGGCCTATGCCGAACACCATGGCCTGCGACCCGAACTGGGGCACGAGGTGGTGGCCATCGAGCCCGCGCCGGCCGGCACCATGGCGCGCTGGATCGCCACCACGGCCGCGGGTCGGCGCCTGGCGGCTCGCCATGTGGTCATGGCGACTGGCGCCAACCGCAAGCCGAGTGCGCCCGAACTGCCCGGGCAAGGCGATTTCGGCGGGCGCATCCTGCACAGCCGCAACTACCGCAACGCCGCACCCTTCGCTGGCCAGCGCGTGCTGGTGGTCGGCATGGGAAACACCGGCGCCGAAATCGCACTGGATCTCGTGGAGCACGGGGTGCGCACGGCGCTGTCGGTGCGTTCACCGGTCAACATCGTGCTGCGCGACGTGCTGGGCCGTCCCACGCAGCTCTCCAGCATTGCGCTCAGCAAGCTGCCCGCTTCATGGGGCGACGCGCTGGCCACGCTGCTGCGCAACATCACCGTGGGCGACCTCAGCCGCTACGGCTTGCACACGGCCTTGCACTCGCCGCTGCGCCAGTTGCGCGAAGAAGGGCGCACGCCGGTGATCGACGTGGGCACCGTGCGGCGCATCAAGGCCGGCGACATCCAGGTCTATCCAGGCATCCAGACGCTCACCCAAGGCGGCGTGCGGTTTGCCGATGGCGGTGAGCACCCCTTCGACGTGGTGCTGCTGGCCACCGGCTACGAGGCCGCGTTGCGCGAGCTGTTTCCCCGCGTGTCGCTGCAACTGGATGCGCGTGGCATGCCGCCGGACACGGTGGGTGGTGGTGCGCTGGCGGGCGTGTATTTCGTGGGTTTCGACGTGCGACAGCCCGGTGGGCTGCTGCGCTCCATCGGCCCGCAGGCGCAGGCGGTGGCGGAGCAGGTGGCGCGGGCCTAAGTCTCCGGGGGCGCGGCGTCCAGCGCGTTCGCCGCCTCGATGCTGTGCAGCCATTCGCGCCAGATCGCCACCAGCAGCGCCATCAGCACCGGCCCCACGAAGAGGCCGACGAAGCCCATGGTGGTGACGCCGCCGACCAGACCGAAGAAGGTGGGCAGAAACGGCAGTTTGACCGGCCCGCCCACCAGGCGCGGGCGCAGCGTCTTGTCGACGATGAAGAGCTCCACCGCCCCCCAGACAAACAGCGCCAGGCCAGCACCCGGGTGCCCCGAGCCCACCAGGTAGAGCGAGACGAGCGTGAACGACAGCGGCGCGCCGCCGGGAATGAGCGCCATGAAACCGGTGGCCACGCCCAGCAACACCGGCGAGGGCACGCCCGCGATCCAGTACGCCACCCCGAGCACCACGCCCTCGCCCACGGCGATCACACCCATGCCGATCACGGTGGCGCTCACGGTGGCGGGCACCACACGCGAAAACCGTTGCCAGCGATGGTGCAGCACGCGCTCGCCCACCACGTCGAGCTGCCTGGCGATGCGCGCGCCGTCCTTGTAGATGAAGAACAGCGTGATCAGCATGAAGAGAATGGTGAGTGCCAGATTGAACAGGTTGCCGGTGGCGGCCAGTGCCCAGCGGTAGATGTTGCCCACGTGCTGGCCGCTGAGCAGTTGTATCCACTCGCCAAGCGCCCCTGGCGCACCCAGGTGCTCGCGCCAGTAGGTGGCCAGTTGTTCACCGACGAACGGCAGCGCGGCGATCCACTGCGGCACGGCGGCACCGTTGCGATTGGCCGCCAGCAGCCAGTTCATCAACTGCGTGGCTTCCTGCAGGGCGAAATGCAGGGCCAGCATGAATGGCGCCACCAGCACCGCCAGCACCACCAGCAAGGCCAGGCTGGCGGCCAGCGTGGTGCGTCCGCTGCAGCGCCACACCAGGCGTTCGTAGAGCGGCCAACTGGCAAAGCCAATGATCAGCGCTGCGAGCACGGGCACCACGAAGCCCCGGAAAAAATAGACACCGGCCGCCAGCAACAGCAGCAGCAGACCACGGGCAACGAGGGAAGCGGGAAGAACTGGAGGCATGCGGAAATTCTGACACGCCGCGCTCGAGCCGATAAAGTGCGCCATGGGCCGCATCACCACCCTTCACATTGGCGAGCAGTCGACCCGACTGACCACCAACACCGACCCAGGCATGGACAGCGTGCTCTCGCTCGGGACACACGAACTCGGTGCCGGCCCCTGGCGCAACGAGCCACCGTCGCCGCTGGAGCTCGAGAACGCCATCGCTTTCGCCGAAGACCTGCTGATGCCGCTCATGCGCGCGTTGCCAGCCGGCACGACCCTGGTGACACACGATGCCCACGCCAGGCATCTCGTGGTGGTGGCCAGACCGGGTGAGGATCCCGCGCCACCTTTGCACCTCGCACAGGTCGAACAAGTCTTCAACAGCCTGGTCGCGGTCTCGCTGGGCCGTCCCATTGCCTCCAGCGGCCTGCCCACCCGTGCCGATTTCGCCGCCTACGTGCTGATCCTGCGCGAGCTCATGCACCACCTGGGTTTCGACACGATCACGGTGAAGGAGCCTATCGAGTGAGTCGCCTTTACTCCACGGTGAAGCAGGCAATGTCCACGCGGTCGGGCAACCGCGTGCCACTGCCGATGAACATCCGCTCGTTGATCCAGCCGAGCGCTGCCGAAGCTGTTTCGAACGAGGGTGCACAGCGAAAGTAGACGAGCGCCGGATCCACCCGCTCACCCTTCACCAGCCGAGCCGTGATGTCGGTCGAAGCCACTCGGATCGCGCGGTTGCACACGTAGATCAGATCACCGGCATCGGTCTCGAGCACGTAGCGCGCATCAAGCTGAGCCAAAGTAGGCGTGACGATGGCCTGGAAATCTGCGCCACCGGGCAGCACCCGTGCGGTCCAGCCATCGCCCTGCACCTGGCCACCCAGGATGGGAATGACGCGCCGGTTGCCGGCCGGAGTCTGGCCAATTTCGTGGGCGGTTGCGACCTGAACCGACAGCGTGGCAAAGAAGGAAAGCGAAGGCGCGACAGGATGGGACATGGAAACGGTGCCTCTCTCTCACTCGTTGGCGCGAAAGCCCGTGGCCTTGACGACCTGCGCCCAACGCGCGGTCTCAGCCGCGATGGTGGCGGCGAACTCGTCGCCGCTTTCCTGCGGCACGTCGAATCCCTGGGCTTCCAGCCTGGCCTTGTAGGCCGCATCCGCCTGCGCCTTCACCGTGGCTGCCAGGATCTGGTCAAGCACCGTCCTGGGCGTGGCCGAGGGCGCCACCAGCCCGAACCACACGGTGGAACTGAGCTCCGGGAACCCCAGTTCCGCCAGGCTCGGCACCTGAGGCATGAAATTGGTGCGCACCCTGGACGTCACGGCAATGGCGTTGAGCTTTCCGCTCTGCACGTTCGGCAGGGCGGCCTGCAGCTGCGTGAAGCCCACCAGTACCTGCCCGCCGAGCAGGTCGGCAATCTGCGGCGCGCTGCCCTTGTAGGCCACGTGCACCATGTCGAGCTTGAAGCGCTCGTTGAGCTGGAACCCGAGGAAGTGCGAGGGGGTGCCGGGGCTGAAGGAGGCGTAGTTCACCTTGCCGGGATTGGCCGACACCCACTTCACCAGTTCGGACAGCGTTTTCGCCGGCACGGAGGGATGGGTCACCAGCACCAGCGGGCTTTCGATGCCCTTGGCGATGGGCTTGAAGTCGGCCTGTTTCCAGCGCATGGCGGAATAGACCGACGGGTTGATGGTGAACATGGCCTGCGTGCTGATCCACAGCGTGTGGCCGTCGGCCTGCGCATTCTTCACCTGCTCCGCGCTGAGGTTTCCGTTGGCACCCCTCTTGTTCTCCACCAGAAAGGTACCGCCGGTCTGCCGCGCGAGCTGGTCGGCCAGTGCCCGACCATAGGCGTCAACCGAGCCGCCAGCCGGCGTGCCCACCACCAGCGTGACGGGCTTGGTAGGCCAGGCTTGCGCGCTGGCCATGGTTGTGGCGCAACAGGCCACCAACGCGAGCAGCGTGGCTCGGGCGTTGCGGGAAATGGCCGAGGGTGATGCATCGAGTGTCATGAAAGTGTCTCCTGGGCAAGGGATCAGGGCCTGGGGAGAATCTATGCCGGGAGTGGGTGGTTGACCAATACAACGATCCTCAGGGTATTCACCCAGTGGAGTCGACGCAATGACCGAGCTGTTTCTCTACCGCCTGAGCCGATTGCAGGCGGTGGCCGACATGAAGTTGATCGTGCGAGAGGTGATACCCAGCGACCGTCGACAGGCCAGGGTGTCTCTGACATCGGAGGGCCGCGCACTGTACGAGGAGTTTCTGCCGGTGGTGATCGAGCTCAACCGCCAGCTCCTGCTGGAACTGGAGCCAGAGGAAATTCAACTGCCTGACGGTTTGATGGGCCGCCTGGCGGACCGGGCGCAACGCAACCTGGCGGCGCTGGATCTGCCGAAGATGCCGCGCTCGAAGTCCGGCCGCCGCTAGAAACCGGTTCGCCCTCCGCGTCAGGCCGTCGGCGCCACCTGCTGCGCCATGTAGACCTGGTGCAGCGTGATCTTGCGCACCTCGACCTGGCTGGCCTGGATGTGGGAGCGCAGCAACAGATCGGCGCGGTCGGCCTTGCGGGCGAGGATGGCGCGCAGGATCTTGGCGTGTTCGTCGTAGGTCGCGTCGATGCGCATCTGTTTCAGGAAGTCGAGCCTGCGGATGATGCGGATGCGTTCGGTCACTTCGTGGTGCACACGCGCCAGTTCGGCGTTGCCGGCCGCGCTCACCAGTGTTTCGTGAAAGGCTTCGTCCCATGCCGCCACCTGGGTCGCGTCGCTGCTGCGCTCGGCCACCGGCACCAGCCAGCGCTCTTTCAATTCCAGCAGCAGGGGCTCGGAGGTGGCCACCTCCTGCTGGCACAGGCGCTGCACGGCGGTGGTTTCCAGCACCATGCGCAGGTCGTAGAGCTGGTCGAACTTGTCGAAGTCGAAAGGCAGCACGCGCCAGCCGCTGCGAAACATCACCTCCACCAGGCCTTCTTGCTGCAGGCGGAACAGCGCCTGGCGCACCGGCGTGCGAGACACCTCCAGCCGCGCGCACAGCTCGTGCTCGGAGAAGCGGTCGCCCGGCACCAGGCGGAAGTCGGCAATGTCGCGCTTGAGCTGCTCGTACACCTCGTTGGCGCGTGACGGGTGGACGGTGGCCAGCGTGGCGGTCCCTTGAGCGGGTCGGCGGGTGATTTTGTGCACAGGGAAACTCTATCTCATCGCGGGGTCAGCGCGGCGAGCAACTGTGCACTGGTGGCCGTCCAGCCGATGATGGCGCCCTGGGCGCGCAGCATCTCGACAGCGGCCGCCTTGAAATGGGGGAAGTAGCTCTCGGTGCAGTCCTCCAGCAGCAGGCAGTCGTACCCCCGGTCATTGGCCTCGCGCATGCTGGTCTGCACGCACACCTCGGTGGTCACACCCATGAACAGCAGGTGAGTGATGCCAGCAGCCTGGAGTTGTTCATGCAGGGACGTGGCGTAGAAGGCGCCCTTGCCCGGCTTGTCGAGCAGGATCTCGCCAGCCTGGGGAGCCAGCGCAGGAATGATCTGGTTGCCTGGTTCGCCGGCCACCAGAATGCGGCCCATAGGACCTTCGTCGCCGATGCGCAGCGAGGGGTTGCCACGCAGGCGCTTGGCCGGCGGGCAGTCGGAAAGATCCGCCAGATGCGCCTCACGCGTGTGCACCACCAGGCCGCCGGCGCGGCGCCACGTCGCCAGCACCGCCTGGCAGGCCGGCACGATGGCCTCGAGCAGCGCCACGTCGTTGCCCAGCGTCTCACCAAAGCCGCCGGGCTCGATGAAATCGCGCT
The DNA here is from genome assembly GCF_050250835.1 of Hydrogenophaga sp. GTDB lineage: Bacteria > Pseudomonadota > Gammaproteobacteria > Burkholderiales > Burkholderiaceae_C > Hydrogenophaga. The sequence continues at coordinate 626,832 of NZ_JBFWNX010000001.1, forward strand.
GCATGTCGATGATGACCAGCGCGGTGTGCGCGACGTCGAATTCGTAGGGGAAAGGCTGGGCGTCGATGTTCATGTCAATGATGCCCGCCGCCCATGTAGGCGCCCAGGACATGGCGTTCGGCCTTTGCGGCCGGGGTTTCGAAGACGATGCTGCCCTCGCTCATCACCACGATGCGGTCTGCCAGTTCCAGCAACTCGTCCAGGTCCTCGCTGATCAGCAGCACCGCGCCGCCCTGGTTGCGCACGCCACGCAGGCGGGCGTGGATCTCCTTCACCGCTGCGAAGTCCAGGCCAAACACCGGATTGGCCGCGATCAGCACGTTGATGTCGCCATGCAGTTCGCGTGCGAGCACGGCGCGCTGCACGTTGCCACCAGAAAGGCTTCGAATGGGAGCGCCCTCCCCTTGTGTCTTGATGCCGTAACTGGCGATCCACTCGCGCGCGCGGCTTCGCCAGTGACCAAAGCGCAGGCGCCCGCCCACACACAGCGGCGCCTGGTCGAAATCGCGCAGCGCCATGTTCTGAGCCACCGAGAGATCGCCTACGCAGGCGTTGCGCAGGGGCTCCTCGGGCAGGCTGCGCACCTTCAGGCGGTGGTTCTCTTCGCGCCGGGCGGCGTAAGGCTGCCCCTGCACCGTCACCGCGCCCGCCGCGCGCGGGCGCTGGCCCACCAAGGCTTCCACCAGTTCGCGCTGCCCGTTGCCCGAGACCCCGGCAACGCCCAGGATCTCGCCCGCCGCCACCGCCAGACTCAGATCGCGCACGGCCAGCGTGCCTCGGTCGCCCATCACCTCCAGACCCTGCACGTCCAGCGAAGCCGCCGCGCCCTTGGCCGCGGCCGACACCCCCTCGGCCGGGGCAGTGCGCACTGATGTGGCGGCGCTCGATTCGCCCACCATGGCCTGCGCCAGCAACGCCGGGCTGCTGTCGGCCACGGCGCAGTGGTGCACCGCCTGGCCCCGACGCAGCACGGTCACGTCATCGGCGTAGGTCATCACCTCGCGAAACTTGTGCGTGATGATGAGCACGGTGCACAGCCCGCTGCGCGCAAACTGGCGCACATGTCCCAGCACCTCGTCGGCCTCCTGCGGCGTGAGCACCGAGGTCGGCTCGTCCAGGATCAGCAGGCGCGGTTTCAGGTAGAGCTGCTTGAGCAGTTCGAGCTTCTGCTTTTCGCCCGCGGCCAGCTCCTGCGGCCTGGCGTCCAGGTCCAGCCTGAAAGGCGTGGTCTCCAGAAACTGCGCAAGCTCGGCACGCTGGCGCTTCCAGTCGATCATGGCCGGCGTCTTGCCTCCGGCCAGCAGCAGGTTCTCGGCCACCGTCATGCCCGGGGCCAGCGTGAAGTGCTGGTAGACCATGCCAATGCCCAGGCTGCGCGCCACCACCGGGTTGGGAATGCTTTGCTCGCGCCCGTCGATCAGGATGCTGCCGGCGGAGGGGCGCTGAAAGCCCGCCACGCACTTCACCAGCGTGCTCTTGCCCGCACCGTTCTCGCCCAGCAGCGCATGCACCGTGCCGGGCCAAACCTTCATGCTCACCTGATTCAATGCGGTGAAACTGCCAAAGCGCATGCTCATCTCATACGTGTCCAGCGCCAGAGCGCCGGTGGCTGGCGGCAGACCGCCAATGAGGGCGTTTTCCTCGCTCATGCAATGCCTTCCAGGAGGGCGGCAGAGGTGGCGTGCGCGCCGAACACGCCACCCTGCATGGTGATCATCTTCAGAGCGGCTTCGTGGTTGCCCTTGTCGGTGGCGGCGGTGCAGTCCGAGAGCAGCAGGCATTCGAAGCCCCGGTCGTTGGCGTCGCGCATGGTGGTGTGCACGCACACGTCGGTGGTGATGCCGGAGAGGATGAGGTTGGTGATGCCGCGCGTGCGCAGCAGCAACTCCAGGTCGGTGGCATAGAAGGAACCCTTGCCTGGCTTGTCGATGATGGCCTCGCCCGGCAGTGGCGCAAGCTCGGGAATGATCTCCCAGCCCGGCTCGCCGCGCACCAGGATGCGGCCGCACGGTCCGTCGTCACCGATGCCCACGCCCTCGGCGCCGATCTGGCGCGAGCGCCAGCGCTTGTTGGCTGGCAGGTCCGACAGGTCGGACCGGTGGCCTTCGCGCGTGTGAATCAGGTGGTAGCCCGCCGCGCGCATGACGGCCATCAGCGCCTTGAGCGGCGCGATCGGTGCGCGCGTGAGCGAGATGTCGTAGCCCATTTTGTCCACATACCCGCCCACGCCGCAGAAGTCGATCTGCATGTCGATGACGATCAGCGCCGTGTTGTCCGGACGCAAGTCACCGTTGTATGGCCAGGCGTAGGGATGGGCGTCTATGAAGCGTTCCATGGCGCGTGTCATTTGTTGGAGGAGAGTTCCGTGGGGCTGCCGGGCACGATCACGCCTGGCCGGCAGGTGATCACCAGGATCAGCAGCGTGAGCACGTAGGGCACGATGTTGAAGAGGTGGTAACCCCAGCCAATGCCCACCGATTGCAACGCCGGCCCGATGGCGCCTGCACCGCCGAACAGCAGTGCCGCCCCCACGCAGCGCAGAGGGCTCCAGCGCGCGAAAATGACCAGCGCCACCGCAATCAGGCCCTGCCCGCTGGAGATGCCTTCGTTCCAGCTTCCCGGGTAGAACAGGGTGAGCGAGGCGCCCCCCAGGCCAGCGATCAGCCCACCAGCCGCCGTGGCCGCGATACGGATGCCCGAGACCGAATAGCCCAGCGCACGCGTGGCGTGAGCGGAATCGCCCGCCATGCGCACCAGAAGCCCTGCGCGCGTGTTCGCAAACGCCCACCACATTGCGCCCGCCAGCGCCAGGCCGATCGGCAGCAGGGCATTGACCTGCAGGGCCGAGCGCACCGCAGCCGAATCGCTCCAGTTGCCCAAAGGTATCGACGGCAACTGCGGCGCCTGCGGCTGGATCAGCGGTTTGCCAAGGTAGAACGCCAGGCCCAGGCCCAGCAACATGAGTGCGATGCCGGTGGCGATGTCGTTCACGCGCGGCAACGAGCACAGCACGCCATGCAAGGCGGCCAGCAGCGCACCCGAAGCCGCGCCCGCGAGCACGCCGATCCAGGGCGACCCACTCAGGTAGGCGGCACCAAAGGCGGTCATGGCCGAGAGCACCAGCACGCCTTCGAGTCCGAGGTTGATGCGACCCGATTTCTCGGTGAGGCATTCGCCCAGGCTCACGAACAGGAAGGGCACGCCCACCCGCAACGCACCACCGACGATGCCGGCAAGGAAGATCAGCAACTGGTCTGACGTCATGATCGTTTGCCTTCCGTGGGTTCGACCGTGGGCATCACGAGGGGCGCGGGTTCGGACGGCCCGAAGCGGCCCAAGCGTTCGAAAATGGCCTTCCAGTCGCGGTCGCGCAGCGCCTCGCTGGCCAGGATCAGAACGAAGGCGATGCCTTGGAGCAGCAGCACGGAAGCGTCGGGCAGACCCAGGCGACGCTGCAGCAGGCTGCCGGCGGCGCCAAAGCCACCGAAAAGAATGGCCACCGGAATGACCGCCACCGGGTGGTGACGCGCGATGAACGACACCAGGATGCCGGCGTAGCCATAGCCTGCGATCAGCGCTGCGTTGGCACTGGTGTGCACGGCCGCCACCTCGATGGCGCCGGCCAGGCCAGCCGCTGCGCCGCCCAGGGCGCAGGCCAGCAGGACCAGGCGCGTGGCCGGCAGCCCCACGAGCTGCGCAGCGCGCGGGTTGCCGCCCACCACACGCACCGAGAAGCCCGAGGGCGTGACACGCAGCCACAGCCCTGCCAGCAGGCAGACCACCACACCGATCACCAGCCCCCAGTGCACGTCGGAGCCGACCATGCCGCCGATCAGCTGGCCTTCGTCCAGCGCGGGTGTGGACGGCTTGTTCAGGCTGGCGGGGTCGCGCAGCGGTCCTTCGACGATGTGCTTGAAGAGGCCGATGGCCACGTACGCCAGCAAGAGGCTGCTGATGGTTTCGTTGATGCCCCGGTACTGGCGCAACCAGCCCGCCAGCGCGATCCACAGGCCACCCGCCAGCGCGCCCGCCACGCACACTGCCACCGTACCGATCGCGTTGGCGGGCAACGGCAGAGCGTGTGCGAGCGCTGCACAGGCCAGGCCCCCGAGCACCAGCGCGCCTTCACCGCCGATCACGGTGAGCCCGGCGCGCGCGGGTATCGCCACGCAAAGCGCGGTGAGCATCAGCGGTGCGGCGCGCTGCAACGTGTTCTGCCACGAATACCAGTCGCCGAACGCGCCCTTGAACAGCAACACCCACACCTCCACCGGATCGACGCCCGCGAACCAGACGAAGAGCCCGAACAGCAACAGGGCCGCCAGGATGGCACCTATGGGAAGGAAGATGTCGCGCATGGTCACTTGTCCGTTCGAGCCGAGCACCGCACCGTTCGAAGTAGGCTCCCCTCCGTTCGAGGTGGGCTCCCCTCCGTTCGGGCTGAGCTCCCCACCGTTCGAAGTGAGCTCCCCTCCGTTCGGGCTGAGCTCCCCACCGTTCGAGGTGGGCTCCACTCCGTTCGGGCTGAGCTTGTCGAAGCCCTTGCACGTTCCGTGCCGGCACGTCCTTCGAAAGGCTCAGGGCCAACGCCGTTGGCGCATGCGGTGGTCATGTCACACGCTGCCGTTCACGCCTTCCACGAGGTAGTTCATCTTCTCGAGTTCAAGGTCCACCTGCTTGAACACCTTGCCCGCCGGAATCACGGTGGCGCCCTTGTTGTCCTTGAGCGGACCCTTGAAGATGTCAAAACTGCCGGCCATCATCTGCGCCTTGATGCCGTCGGCCTGCTTCTTTGCCGCATCGGTCACCGCGGGACCGTAGGCGGAGGGCTTCACGAAACCGTCCTTGAGACCACCACGCACGAAATTGGGGTGCGGCTTGCCGCTGCGCGCGGCTTCCAGGAAAGTGGTGTAGGCGGTGAGCCAGTTCCACTCGGCACCCGTCAGGTAAGCCTGCGGCGCCAGTCTGGCCTGGCTGGCGTGGTAGCCGCAGACCATCTTGCCGCGCTTGGCAGCGGTCTCCACGATCACTTTGGGGCCGTCCACGTGCATGGTGAACACGTCCACGCCCTGGTCGGCCATGCTGTTGGTGGCTTCGGCTTCTTTCACCGGCATCGACCACTCGCCCGTGAAGATCACGTTGGTGGTGATGCCGGGCTTGACCGAGCGCGCCCCCATGGTGAAGGCGTTGATGTTGCGCAGTACCTGCGGGATCGGCTTGGCGGCGATGAAGCCGATCTTGCCGCTCTTGCTCATGTGCCCGGCGATCACGCCATTGAGGTACTGGCACTCGTCGATGTAGCCGAAGAAGCTCGCGGTGCTCTTCGGGTGTTTGCCCTCGGTCCACATCCCGCCGCAGTGCGCGAAACGCGCGTCGGGAAACTTGCCGGCCACGGCCAGCATGTGGGGATCGAAGTAGCCGAAGGAGGTGGGAAACACGAGCGAAGCGCCGTCCTGCGCGATCATGCCGGTCATGGTGCGCTGCACGGCGGCGGTCTCGGGCACATTCTCTTCTTCCACCACCTTCACGCCCGCCATTTTCTTGAGCTGGGCGGCGGCCTCGGCGTGGGCCTGGTTGTAGCCATAGTCGTCGCGCGGGCCGACGTAGATCACACCGACCGTGATCGGCTTCTGCGCGAAGGCGAGCGGGCTGCTGGCGGCGGCACCGAGCGCAGCCAGGGTCTTGAGGGAATCGCGGCGGTTGGGCATTTGGAAGTTCATGGTGAAAGCTCCAGGACAGGGTGGGGTGGAACGTGGTGGGTGGGAGTGATCAGGACAGATAGCTCACGTGCGCGGCGACCACGCGCCAGCCGTCGGGCGTGAGCATCCAGGTCTGGCTCTGGCGGCCGGCGCGGTCGCTGCCAGCGCGGTGAAATTCCGTGTTGGCGGTGGCGAAGGCGCGGCCATAGGTGGTGATGACGGTGCGCCCCAAGGTGCGCGCCAGGCCTGCCGAAGGGCGCACGGCGCGAAAGGCGCGGATCTCGTCAAAGCCGTAGAGGTTCTCGGTGGCGCCGTAGCGCAGCGTGAGCGGGCTGTTCCAGAACAACTCGTCGAGCACGGCGACGTCGTTGTTGACGAGGGCAACCTCATACCGTTCGAACGCCGCTGTCACCTCGGCCAGCACATCGGGAATGTTGATCTCGATCACAGGGGCGGCTCCTTCACATGCGCCACACCCGACTGCGCCAGTGCCCAGCCGGCTCGCAATGCCAGGTCTTCGCGCCAGGGTGCGGCAATGATCTGCACGCCGATGGGCAGACCTTCGGTGCCCGAGGGCCACAGCGGCGCGGCCACCACCGGGCAGCCGGCGAACGAGATGGGCTGCGTGAGCAGTCCGATGGAAGGCCGGCAGGGAAAGCGCTGGCCGTTGACGTCGATCCATTCGGTGCCGATGGCGGGTGCGGCCACCGGCGTGGCGGGCGCAATCAGCACGTCCCAGTCTCGGAACAGGGCGTTCACCTTGTCGCGGTAGGCGCGGCGAAAACGTTGCGCGCGCACGTACCACGCGGCCGGCTGCAGCGCGCCCGAGATGAAGCGGTCCACCGAAAGCGGCTCGAAGTCGGCGACCTGGGTGCGCAGGCGCTGCAGGTGCAACGCGCCCCCTTCGCTGGCGCTGATGATGAAGGCCGCTGCGCGGGCCTGGGCTGGGTCGGGCCAGGCCACGGTCGCGCTGGCGCCGAGCACGGCCGCAGCGCGCGCCACGGCCTGGCGCGCAGGTGGGCTGGCCAGTTCGTCGAACCAGCCACCCAGACATCCCACCCGCAGGCCTTGCGTGCCCAGGCCGAGCGAACGCGTGACCGGTTGCACGCTGGTGGCAAAACACCCTGGGTCCAGCGGATCGGGGCCCTGCAGCGCGTCGTAGGCCAGGGCCAGGCCTGCCACGTCGTCGGCGAAGGGGCCGAGGTGGTCGATGCTGTTGACGAACGGGTAGGTGCCGCGCCGCGACAGGCGGCCGAAGGTGGGTTTCAGGCCCCACACGCCACAGAAGGAGGAAGGCACACGGATCGAGCCGTTGGTGTCCGACCCCAGCGTGAGCGGCACTTGACCCGCTGCCACGGCAGCACCCGAACCGCCCGACGAACCACCGGCCACATGGCCGAGCCTGTGTGGGTTATGGCAGGCCCCGTAGTGCGTGTTTTCGGTGGTGAAGCCGTAGGCGTACTCGTCCATGTTGAGCGAACCCACCAGCACCGCGCCAGCGGCCTGCAGGCGCTGCACCAGCACCGCGTCGGCGGAGGCGGGCGGATTGCGGCGGTTCACTTTCGATCCAGCCAGCGTGACCTCTCCCTCGATGTCGAACAGGTTCTTCACCGCGAATGGCACACCGGCCAGCGGGCCGAGCGGCTCGCCACGTGCGCGCTGGTCATCCACCCGCATGGCCTGGACGCGTGCCGCCTCGAATCGTTTGCCGGTGAACGCGTTGATGCGTTCGTCGGTGGCTTCAATGCGAGAGATGCACGCCGCCAGCACTTCGGCCGCACTCTGCCGTCCAGAGGCCACCGCCTGCGCGGTCTGGCTGAGATGGGAAGGCATGACCATATCAGCGGGCCTCGGCGACGAAAGGCGCCGGGCAGTAGATCTCGGCCACCTCGTCCTCGTCCTTCAGCGGGAAGGCGTCGAGCAGTTCGGCCATGGCGGCGGTGCGGTGCATGTGCGCTGCCACGCGCGCAGCCTGGGCTGTGTCCAGCTGCAGATCCACCGCGACGGCGGCGGCCTGCACATAGGCCAGGGTCTGTTCTTGTGTCATCGGCGCACCTCGCGCTGGAAGATCTCCAGGCTCAGCTTCTTGGCGTCGATGAAGCTCGCCTCTGACAGTGTGGCCGTGGTGCGCGGGCGCGGGTCGTCGTAGGGCAGGATCTCGGCGACCTTGGTGGGGCGCTTGGTCAGCAGCAGCACCTGGTCGGCCAGGTAAACGGCCTCTTCCAGGTCGTGCGAGACCAGCATCATGGTGGTGCCGGTCTGCATGAACACTTCCTGCAGTTTTTCGCGGATGAACAGCGTCATCTCGAAATCCAGCGCGGAGAAAGGTTCGTCCAGGAACAGCACCTCGGGGTTGGGCGCAAGCGCCCGCATGATGGACGCCGTTTGCTGCTGCCCGCCCGAGAGTTCGTAGGGGTAGCGGTGGAGGTCGAACTTCACGTCGAACGAGGCCACCAGTTCGGCCATGCGCCGGTCCACCTCGGCCTTGCTCTTGCCTTCGAGCTTGAGCGGGTAGGCAATGTTGTCGATGGTGCGCATCCAGGGAAACATCGCTTCGCGGTAGTTCTGGAACACGTAGCCGATCTTGGTGTCCTTGAGGCTCTTGCCATCGAACAGGATCTCGCCACTGTCGATCGGCACCAGACCCGCGATCATGTTGATCAGCGTGCTCTTGCCACAGCCATTGGGACCAAACACCGAGACGATCTTGTGTTTGGGAATGTCGAGGTCGAAGTTTTCGTACAGCGGCCAGCCCGCGAAGTACTTGGTGAGACCCCGTATGGTGATGTGCGTGCCGGCCGGTCCGGGCTGGAAGTCGGGCGCGGGCACGTCGGCGTCGTAGACGGGGGCGTTGAGGACTGCGTTCATCTTCCACTCCAGTGCACGATGCGGCGTTCGACGACGAGGAACAATACGTTGAGCGCATAACCGAGCGCACCGGCGGCAAGGATCGACGCGTACATGTCCTTGACGTTCATCACCTGCTGCGAGTTGATGATGCGGTTGCCCAGGCCGCTGTCGGCGCCGATGAACATCTCGGCCACGATCACGATCACCAGGGCCATGGACACCGCCGAGCGCAGGCCGACGAAGCTGGGTTGCAGGCTCTCCCACACCAGCACGTCCTTGAACACCTGCCAGCGCGTGGCGCCCATCACCTTGGCCGCCATCACGCGCTGCTTGCGCGCATTGATCACGCCGTAAGCGCTGTTGAATACCACGATCAGCAGCGCACCGAAAGCCGCAATGGCAACCTTGTTGATGTCGGAGACGCCGAAGATCATGAGGAACAACGGAATCAATGCCGACGACGGCGTGGAGCGAAAGAAGTCGATCAGAAACTCCACGCTCCGGTAGGCCTTCTCGTTGCTGCCCAGCAGCACCCCCAGCGGCATGCCAACGATGGCCGCGATCAGGAAAGCCTGCACGGTGCGCCAGACAGTGACGGCGAAATCGCCCAGCAGCGGCCCGCCGGCCAGGCCACCCAGCAGCGCGCCCAGTGCGTCGATGGGCGGCGGCAGCAGGATCGCCTTGATGAAGCCTGTGCGCACGGCCAGGTCCCAGATGATGAAGAGCACGACCGGGCCCACGAAGGGCAGGGCCTTGGCCCAGTCGGTCTTCTTCGGCAGCACCGGCGCTGCGTTGGCGGCCGGTGGTGTCCAGGGCTTGCCGGTGGCCTCGGCCGGTGCGGGCGTGGTGGCAGCCATCGCGTTCAGCCCTTGTAGAGCATGGTGTCGACCACCAGGCGCGAGCTGAAGATGCCCTTCTCGCTGAACAGGTCGAAGAACTTCTGGAAATGCGCCACGTCGGCCGGGGTGAACTCGTTGTACATGGTGTACGCGGCCAGCGGCACTTCACCGGTGAGCGCGCCTTCGATGGCGGTGTAACCCTTGAGGTACTGCCGCGCTTCCACCGACTTGGTGCGCACGTAGTTCACGCCCTTGCCGTAGGCCGCCACGAACTTCTTGGCGGCCTCCGGGTTTTTCTTGATGAAGTCAGAGGCCAGCGAGGCGGAGCCGCCGAACCACGGCGCCATGGGGTCGCCGAGCACGTAGCGCGCGATCACGCCGGCCTCCAGCACCTTGGTCGTGCCGTTCATGCGCCCGATGGTTCCTGTGGGTTCCAGCGTGTAGGCACCGTCGATCTGGCCGGCGGCCAGGGCCGCCACGTGCTGGCCGATCGGCAGCTCCACCACGGTGGCGCCCACCGCGCCGCCGCGCTCCAGCACCGTCTTGGCCAGGGTCACGTTCTGGATGCCGGGGCCCGAGGCCACGCGCTTGCCCTTGAGGTCGGCCATCACCTTGGCCGGACTGGCCACCGGCACGATGACTTCGTCGAGCACGTTCTTCACGTTGCTCGGGTTGGAGCAGAAGATCTTGAAGGTGCCCGGCTGGGCGATCTCGCCGATGGCGATGTTGGCTGAGCCGGTGCCGTTGGCGGTGCCATCGGCACGGCCGGAGAGCACCGCTTCCATCACCTGCTGTGCGCCGGCGAATTTCAACGGCTCCACGTCCAGGCCGGCTTCCTTGAAGTAGCCCAGTTCGATGGCCGAGTAGAACGGCAGCCCGGCCGCGATGGGCCAGTAGCCAATGCGGATCTTCGGGCCCGTCTGCGCGCGCAGCACACGCGGTGCGCCCAGGACACCCAGGGCGGCACCGGCGGCACCGACCTGCAACAGGTGGCGGCGTCGGGCATTGACAAGTGAGGGCTGGAGGGCTGGCTGGTGTTTCATGGAGGACTCCTGCAAGGTTGAAGAGAACGGAATGGAATGCCGGTTCAGACGTTGGACACGGATGCGGTCGCGACGGAGGCGACGTAGGCGCGCCAGCCACCCAGGTGGGTGATGTCGCTGGCGCCCTCAAGCGCCAGCGGCTCGCACAGAAAGCCCTGCACCGAGCTGCCATCGCTCAGGGTGAGCGTGCCGATGGAGAGCGGCTGCGGCACCAGGGCGACAAAGCTGCCGTAATGCGCCAGCGGCATCTCCCACACCTCCACCTCGATGCGCGCGCCCTCCCCGTCCGCCACGCGCACCAGGCCCGGCTTGGGCGGTGTGGTGCGAGGCAGTGCGTAAAGGCGGTACTGCGCGGCGGTGTGGGTGCGCGCGGCCAGCGTGGCGCCTCGTTCGGTGAGCTGGGCATTGAGCGGCATGCCCGAGAGGTGTGCACCCACCACCGCCACGCGAACGGTCGGTGCGCTGGACAGCCCCGGTAGGGCTTGCGGGGCCGGCAGCGGCAGGCCCGTCGCGCCCTGCGTGAGGCCGCTGGCGTGGTGAAAGCGCTGACCGAGGTCCGCGAGCTGCCAGTCCGAGCCACAACGGCCAATGAAGGTGATGCCAAAGGGCAGGCCGTCGGGGCGGATGCTGGCCGGCACCGAGAGCGCTGCGTAGTCAAGCAGATTGACGAAGTTCGTGTAGGCGCCCAGTTGGCGGTTGAGCACCACCGGGTCGGCCTGCATGCGCTCGATCGTGTGGTGCGTGGGCGCGGTGGGCACCACCAGCAGGTCGACTCCGCTCCACAGCGCCTGGGCGCGCTGGCCCAGTTCGGCCAGGCGGGTCTGCGCGGCCACCAGGTCGCTGGCGCTGTAGCTCCGCCCCGAAGCAATGATGCTTCGCACCGGCTCGATCACCTCGAGTTCGTGGACATCGAAGAAGTTGCGGATGGCCTCGTGGCGCTGCGCCACCAGTGCGCTGCCATACAACATCTCTGCGCAGGCCGACAGGGGGGCAAAGTCCAGCGCCACGGCTTCCCCACCCATGGATCGCAGTTGCGCGAGCGCTGCGTCGAAGGCCGCGCTGGCCGCCTCGTCGCCAAAGAATTCCAGCACAGCGGGCACGCCAAAGCGGAATCGCGCTCCCAGCGGCTGCGTGGACAGGGCCAAGGTGCGCGAGTACGGATCACCCAGGTCGTGGGCGATGGCGGCCGACAGCACCCGTACCGCACAGGCCACCGTGGTGGCGAAGATGGAAACGCAATCCACCGCCTGCGCCGCCGGCACCACGCCACGCGCGCTGATGAGCCCCCGCGACGGTTTTAGGCCGACGATGTTGTTCAGCCCCGCCGGCACGCGGCCCGATCCGGCGGTGTCGGTGCCGAGCGCAAAGTCCACCTGTCCTGTGGCCACGACGTAAGCCGATCCAGAACTGGAGCCGCCCGACACATACAAGGGGTTGATCGCGTTGGGTACCGCGCCATAGGGTGAGCGCGTCCCGCTCAGGCCGCAGGCAAACTGATCGAGGTTGGTCTTGCCCACCACCGATGCACCAGCTTCGAGCAAACGGTGCACCACGCTGGCGTGGGCTCCGGCCTGGTAGGCAAACGCGGGGCAGGCCGCCGTGGTGGGCCAGCCTGCCACGTCGATGTTGTCCTTCACGGCGAAGCTCAGGCCCGCGAGCGGACCAGTGGACGCCCCGGCCATGCGGCGATCCGGCCGGTGGATCCAGGCCTGCGGCGCCAGCGGTCTCGCCGAGGTCTGGAGGGTTGTTTCTTGCACCATGTTCAAGCATTCCATCTTGGATACAAGATCACATGCAAGATGAATGCCAGGTACCAGCCGCCCGACGGCCGGTGGCTCAAGCAGGTTGCCGGCGTGTCGATACATCACCTACAGCCACTTGGAGGACCCATGCTTCACCTGTCACATGCCCCTATTCGCACCCAGTTGTCGGTCCTGCTGACCGTTGCAGCGCTGTTCCTGATCTCGGTGGCTGGTGTCGGCGCGTGGGGTTTGCTGACCAGTGCCTCCATCGCCAAGGCGGGCAACGACGTCAACACACCGCGCCAACGGGTGGGCAACGAGCTGATCAAGGCGGTAAGCGCGCGGGCGGTGGCGGCGCGCAACCTCACCATCGCCAGCAAGCCGGCCGACCGCGAGGCCGAGCTGGCGCGCATCAAACAGGCGCACGACGCCACCCAGGCCGCCGTGCAGGAGCTCAAGGCCCTCACCGCCAGCGCCGACCCGAAGGAGCGCGCACTGGTGGACGCGGTGGTGGCGGCCGAAGCGGCATACGGACCGGTGGCGCTGACCATCACCGGCGTGGCCGCCGGTGGCGACCAGCAGAAGGCTGCCACCATGATCATGGAACTCTGTCGCCCTCTGCTGGCGCAACTGGACCGCGCGGTTGACCAGCTTCTGGCGCACGAAGCCGCCGCCGCTCAACACGACCACGAAAGCCTGCTGGCGGGCACGCGCAGCGCCATGGGCTGGGTGGCTGCGCTGGGCGCGGGCGCGCTGGTGCTGCTGGTGTGGCTGGGTCTGGTGATCACCCGCGGACTGGTCGGCAGCAGCCAGGCCGCCTTGCAGGCGGTGGAGCAGATGGCGGGGGGCAATATGTCGCTGCACCTGCAGACCGATGGCAACAGCGAACCGCAGCGCGTGTTGCGTTCGCTCGATGGCATGGCCCAGCGCCTGCGCGAGGTGCTGGGCAGTGTGCGCCAGGCCTCCGATCAGATCGCCACCGCCAGCAGCGAAGTGGCCAGGGGCGCGCAAGACCTGTCGGCCCGCACCGAGCAGGCGGCCAGCAACCTTGAGGAGACCGCCGCCAGCATGGAGGAGATGACCACCACCGTGCAGCAATCGAGCAGTTCAGCACGCCAGGCGAACCAGCTGGCCGGCGAATCCGCCGAAGTGGCACGGCACGGCGGCGATATGGTCGGCCAGGTGGTGCAGACCATGGCAGACATCCAGCGCGGCAGCAGCCGCATCGGCGAGATCATTGGCGTGATCGACGGCATTGCCTTCCAGACCAACATCCTTGCGCTGAACGCGGCCGTGGAAGCCGCGCGCGCTGGCGAACAAGGCCGAGGCTTCGCGGTGGTGGCTGGCGAGGTTCGCAACCTGGCCCAGCGCAGCGCCCAGGCCGCCAAGGAAATCAAGCAGTTGATCGAGGACTCGAACGCGCAGGTCGAAGGTGGCACGCGCCTGGTGCAGCAGGCTGGCGGCACCATCACCGAAGTGGTGGCCAATGCGCAGCGCGTGAGTGGCATCGTCGGCGAGATCATGGCGTCGAGCGTCGAGCAGGCCGACGGCGTGGCGCAGATCCATGTGGCGGTGTCCCAGCTCGACCACATGACCCAGCAGAACGCCGCGCTCGTGGAGCAGACCTCGGCCGCAGCCACCAGCCTGCAGGAGCAGGCCCGTGTGCTGGCGCAGGCGGTGGCGGTGTTCCGCATCGACGGCGTGACGCGGGAACGATTTGCCTGACGGACGGACCGCCACGGTCCTGACACAAAGCGCCGTTTCAATCGGCGCATGAGAACCGTCGATCTGATCTACTTCAACGCCGGTGGCGGCCACCGCGCCTCGGCGCTGGCCCTGCAAGCCGTGCTCACAGCGCAGGAATGGCCCTGGCAGGTTCGGTTGGTGAACCTGTTCGAAGTGCTCGATCCCCGCCAGCGCTTTCGCGCCATGACCGGCAACGCGCCCGAGGACTGGTACAACCGCCGCCTGGCGCGCGGCTGGACCATCGGCATGGCGCAGGAACTCAAGCTGCTGCAAGGACTCATCCGCCTTTCGCACCCCATGCTGGTGCGCCAGCTCCAGCAGCACTGGCTGCGCACCGAGCCCGACCTGGTGGTTTCGCTGGTGCCCAACTTCAACCGAGCCCTGTTCGAGAGCCTGGCCGGCGCACTGCCCGGTGTGCCCTACGCGACCCTGCTCACCGACCTGGCCGACTTCCCGCCTCACTTCTGGATCGAGCCCGGCCAGTCGCAGCACTTCATCTGCGGCACGCCGCGTGCGGTGGAACAGGCCCTGGCCCTGGGGCACGAAGCCAGCCGCGTACACGCCACGTCCGGCATGCTCATCAGGCCCGAGTTTTACCTGCCGACAACCGGCGATCGCGCGCAGGCGCTGCGCGCACTCGGGCTGGACCCCACCCGCCCCACTGGCCTGGTGATGTTTGGTGGCCACGGTTCGCGCGCCATGGTGGGCATCGCCGAGCGCCTGGCGTCCAGCACACAGCTCATCTTCATCTGTGGCCACAACCACGCGCTGGCCACGCGCCTGGCGGCCTTGCCAATGCAGGCGCCGCGCCACGTGGTTGGCTTCTGTAGCGATGTGCCCCGCCTCATGCAGCTGGCCGACTTCTTCGTCGGCAAGCCCGGCCCCGGCAGCCTGAGCGAGGCGGTGCAAATGGGCCTGCCGGTGATCGTGACGGACAACGCCTGGACCATGCCGCAGGAGCGATACAACGCGCAATGGGTGCGCGAGCAGGGTCTGGGCATCGTGCACCGCAGCCTGCTCACCATCGACCGCGCGGTGGCCGAACTGCTCTGTGATCTCGATGGCTATCGCAGCCGCGTTCACGCGATGCGCAACCGAGCTCTGTTTGAAGTGCCCCACATCCTGGCTCGCATGCTGGCGCAAAGTGACCGCGTTCGCGCACCCTTGGTGCCGGGTCACCGGGCGACGTCGACGTCCGGGGGATAGCCGGCCCCTGGCGCCCAGGTCAGAATGCGCGGGCAGGCGAGCGGCCTGCGCACATGTTTGCGGAGGCCTCATCCATGCTTCTGGCCCAGATCTCGGACCTGCACATCAAGCCGCCCGGCCGCCTGGCATACGGCAAGGTGGACACCGCCGCCCTGTTGCGCGCTGCCGTCGCCAGCCTGACGCGGCTGAGCCCGAGACCGGACGTGGTGCTGGCCACGGGCGACCTGGTCGACGGCGGCCACGCCGAGGAATACGCGCTGCTGCAGGAGATCCTGACGCCACTGGCCGTGCCCTGCTTCGTGGTGGCGGGCAACCACGACGAACGCCACCCGCTGCGAGAGGTTTTCCAGGGTCCGGGATTCGGCTACCTGGATCAGGCCGGCGAGTTCCTTCAGTACGCAGTGGACCTGGGCGGGCTTCGCCTGCTGGTGCTCGACACCGTGGTGCCCGGCGAAGGCCGAGGCCAGCTCTGCCGGGAGCGGCTGCGCTGGCTCGACGAACGCCTGGCCGAAGACCGCCGGCCCACGCTGGTGGCCATGCACCACCCTCCTTTTGCCACTGGCATTGAGCACATGGACGACATGGGGCTGGAAGGCGCCGAGGCCTTCGAATCCATCGTCGCGCCATACGCGCACCTCGAGCGCATCCTGTGCGGCCATCTGCACCGCAGCATCCAGTGCCGTGTGGGCGGCACGATCGCCAGCGTGTGCCCCAGCACTGCCCACCAGGTGGCGCTGGACCTGCGCCCTGGCGCCAGCGGCGCCTTCATCATGGAGCCACCGGGCTACCAGTTGCACCTCTGGCAGGGCGGGCGGCTGATCTCGCACACCTGCCCAGTGGGCGACTTTTCCGGCCCATTTCCGTTTGGCTAGGGGATTTGTCGAGACGGTGACAGGCTGCGGCCATTTTTACAAAGCAAACGCTTGCCGTAAATAGCCGCCACTGCTAAGGTGCGCCCCATGAACCTGGAGTCACCTGACACCGAAACGCCGCGCCGTGCGCGCGGGCGCCCGCGAAAGACCGCCGATGAGCGCGACGACGGCAACCGGCGGCGCGAGCTGATTGAAGGCGCCGCGCGCCTGTTTCGCCAGCAAGGCTTTGCCGCCACCACCACACGCGACATTGCTGCCGCCGTGGGCATGCAATCGGGTTCGCCCTTCTACCACTTCGAGAGCAAGGAGGCGCTGCTGGCTGCGGTGATGCTCGAAGGCATGCACGGCGCCCTGCGGCGCCAGAACACTGCGCTGGCCCTGCTGGACGCAGACGCCTCTGCGCGCGAACGCCTGCGCACCCTGATGCGCAACCACTTCGACGTGCTGCTCGGGCCCGACAGCGACTTCATTCCGGTGATGCTCTACGAATGGCGCTCCATCGACGCAGCGCAGCGCGGCGAGGTGAACCGCCTGAAGGACGAGTACGAAGCGGCCTGGTCGCCGGAACTCCATGCCTTGCACTCGCAGGGCCAGCTGGCGGCCGACCCGGCGCTTGCGCGCCTGATGATCTTTGGCGCGCTGAATTGGTCGGCGCAGTGGTATGTGCCGCCTTCGGGGCGCGGCGCCAAGGCGCGCGGGCGCGCATCGCTCGACGAACTCACCACCGCTGCGCTGCAACTCTTCCTGAAGGAGCCGACATGACCAGCCAGGAACACAGGGGCTACCGCTCGGCGTTTGCGCCGGGCCTGTTCGCCGGCCGCGTGGCCGTCATCACCGGCGGCGGCTCGGGCATTGGCCGCTGCACCGCGCACGAACTCGCCAGCCTGGGCGCGCATGTGGTGCTGATCGGCCGCAACCTCGCCAAGTTGCAGGACGTGGCCGGCGAGATCGTGGCCGACGGTGGGCGCGCCAGCTTCCACGCCTGCGACATTCGCCAGGAAGATGCGGTGCGCACCGTGGTCACCGCCATCGTTGGCGCGCACGGCCGCATTGACCTGCTGGTGAACAACGCAGGCGGCCAGTACATCACGCCACTGGAGAACATCAGCGCCAAGGGCTGGCAGGCGGTGGTGGACACCAACCTGACGGGTGGTTTCCTCATGGCCCGCGAGTGTTATGTGCAGAGCATGCAGGCACACGGTGGGTCCATCGTCAACATCGTGGCCGACATCTGGGGTTCCATGCCTGGCATGGGCCACAGCGGCGCAGCGCGTGCGGGCATGGTGAGCTTCACCGAAACTGCCGCCTTGGAATGGGCCAAGAGCGGTGTGCGCGTGAACGCGTGTGCACCGGGCTACATCGCCTCCAGCGGCATGGACCACTACCCCGCAGAGGCCGGCCCCATGCTGCGTGAGATGCGCGAAACCGTGCCGGCGGGCCGCTTTGGCAACGAAGCCGAAACCTCGGCCGCCATTGTCTACCTGCTCTCACCAGCGGCCAGCTTCGTCAGCGGCGCCGTGCTGCGGGTGGACGGTGCGCGACCGCAGGTGCGCATGGGCTGGGGCCAGGTGGCCGCGCCGCTGGAGGTGCAGTCGCGCGATGCAGTGAAGCCATTTGATGGCTTCCACCGCTACGTGACGCCGAGGGTGTTTCAGGAATGAAAAGATCGCTCATCGAACTGAGCGTCCTGCCGTTCGGACTGATCTCCGCTCTTCCTGAGCCTTTCGAAGGACCGAAGCCCGTGCCCCGGTGTGGGCGACCGCTTCAACAGGCTCAGGGCGAAAGGTTCGCCCATGTTTGAGTCAAGGTTCAACGCGCAGAGCCCGCAGGCGCTGCAACGGCGCGAGGCCATGCTGGCGCGCATCGCGCAACTGCGTGCGCTCGAAGACCGCGCCGCTCAGGCCTCGGCGAAGTCGAAACCTGTGTTCGACAAGCGCGGTCAATTGCTGCCGCGCGAACGCGTGGCCTTGCTGCTGGACCCCGGCACACCCTATGTGCCGCTGTGTTCGCTGGCAGGTTTCCTGCAAGACACGAGAGACCCCGAAAAGTCCGTGCCGGGTGGAGGGATCATCGCTGGCATGGGATTCATTGCCGGCGTGCGCTGCATGGTGGTGGCCAGCGACTCGGGCATCGAGGCCGGCGCCATCCAGCCCCGCGGACTGGAAAAAATCCTGCGTGTGCAGGACATCGCCTTGCAGAACAGGCTGCCCTTCGTTCATCTGGTTGAGAGCGCGGGCGCCAACCTCACCAGGTACAAGGTGGAAGGCTTCGTTCACGGCGGTTCGCTGTTCCGCAATCTTGCGCGACTCTCGGCCGCCGGCATCCCAGTCATCACCGTGCAGCACGGCTCCGGCACGGCTGGCGGGGCCTACATGCCAGGGCTGAGCGACGTGGTCATCATGGTGCGCGGGCGATCGCGTGCTTTCCTGGCCGGGCCGCCACTGTTGATGGCGGCAACCGGCGAAGTGGCGACCGAGGAGGAGCTGGGCGGGGCGGAAATGCACACCTCGGTATCGGGTCTGGGGGAGTACCTGGCGGAGGACGATCGGCAGGCTTTGGGAATGGCGCGCCAGGTCATTGCCTCGGTTCGCAATGCCGATCGGGTTGAGCCTGTCGAATCCCTTCCAGACGCGCTCACCAGCACCCATGCAAAAGCATCGGCAGGCTCAGCCCGGACGGGTGGTGAGGACGATCTCCTCGCCCTCATGCCCCCGCACCACCGCGAGCCCGTGGACATGCGCGAGGTCATGGCCCGCATTGTCGATGGCTCCGACCTGCTCGAATTCAAGGCGCTCTACGGCGCTGCCACGCTGTGCGCGCAGGCCCGCATCGGCGGCCATGCGGTGGGCCTCATCAGCAACAACGGCCCGATCGACGTGGCCGGCGCCAACAAGGCGACGCACTTCATCCAGTGGATGTGCCAGCTTGGCCACCCCATCGTCTATTTGCAGAACACCACCGGCTACATGGTGGGCAAGGACAGCGAGCAGGGCGGCATGATCAAGCACGGCAGCAAGATGATCCAGGCCGTGACGAACGCCACTGTGCCGCAGATCACCATCCAGTGCGGCGCGTCCTTCGGTGCCGGCAACTACGGCATGTGCGGGCGCGGCTACGAGCCGCGCTTCCTTTTCAGCTGGCCGCAAGCGAAAACGGCGGTGATGGGCGGCGAGCAGGCCGCTCGCACCATGCAGATCGTGGCCGAGGCCGCCATGGCGCGCAAGGGCGTCACGCCCGACCCGGGCCACATGCGGGCGCAATTCGACCAGATCGTGAACGTGTTCGAAACCCAGGCCGACGCTTTCTACACCAGCGGTCTGGTGCTCGACGACGGCGTGATCGACCCCCGCGAAACCCGTGCGGTGCTTGGCTTCTGCCTCGACACCGTGGCCGAAGCCAAAGCAAAAACCCTGCGGCCCATGCAATTCGGCGTGGCGAGGATGTAGTGATATCCGTTCGGGCTGAGCCCACCCCGGTTCGGGCTGAGCCCACCCCCGGTTCGGGCTGAGCCCCTCCGTACGGGCTGAGCCCCCCCGTTCGGGCTGAGCCCCCCCGTTCGGGCTGAGCTTGTCGAAGCCTTCACCACCACCCGGGTGAACGCTCCGACAGGCTCAGGGCCAACGAATGATGGTTTGAAAAGGAGACAAAGATGCAGTTCACCCACGAACACCGAGAGATCCAGAAGACGCTCAAGCGTTTCATCGACGAACAGATCAACCCGCAGGTGGAAGCCTGGGAAGCTGCCGAGATCTTCCCCGCCCACGAGGTGTTCAAGGGGCTGGGCAAACTCGGCCTGCTGGGGCTCACCAAGCCCGAAGCCAATGGCGGCGCGGGGCTCGACTATTCCTACGGCATGGCCATGGCCGAAACGCTTGGCCACATCCATTGCGGCGGCGTTCCCATGGCCATCGGCGTGCAGACCGACATGGCCACGCCCGCGCTCGCGCGCTTCGGCAGTGAAGAACTCAAGCGCGACTTCCTGGCGCCAGCCATTGCGGGCGACGTGGTGAGCTGCATCGGCGTGAGTGAGCCGGGCGCCGGCAGCGACGTGGCGGCCATCAAGAGCGTGGCGCGAAAGGACGGCGACGACTATGTCATCAGCGGTCAGAAGATGTGGATCACCAACAGCCTGCAGGCCGACTGGATGTGCATGTTGGTGAACACCAGCGACGGCCAGAGCGGAGCGGGCAACAATTCACACAAGAACAAAAGCCTGGTCATTGTGCCCATGCGCGAGAAGGGCAAGCTCGTCAAAGGCATCGAGGTGGCACAGAAGATCCGCAAGATCGGCATGCACAGCAGCGACACGGGCCTGATCTATTTCGACGAGGTGCGAGTGCCGCAACGCTACCGCATCGGCCAGGAAGGTGCGGGCTTCATCTACCAGATGCAGCAATTTCAGGAAGAGCGCCTGTGGTGCGCCGCCAGCACGCTGCAGAGCCTGACCAACTGCATCGAATGGACCGTGGAGTGGGCACAGGAGCGCAAACTCTTCGGCGCCAGCCTGGCCGACCAGCAGTGGGTGCAGTTCAAGCTGGCTGAGCTCAAGACGGAGGTGGAAGCCTTGCGCGCGCTCACCTACCAAGCGTGTGAACACTACATCGCCGGCGAAGATGTGACCGAGTGGGCCACCATGGCCAAGCTCAAGGCCGGACGGCTGAACCGCACCGTGCCCGACACCTGCCTGCAGTTCTGGGGCGGCATGGGTTTCACGCTGGAGAACAAGGTCTCGCGCATGTACCGCGACGGGCGACTGGCGTCCATTGGTGGCGGCGCGGACGAGGTGATGCTCGGCATCCTGTCCAAGATCATGGGCATTGCAAAGAGGCCTCTCAAATGAACCCGCAGTTTCTGGTCGACCGCCACGGTGACACCGAGCGCTGGACGCTCAACGATGCTGCCACCCGCAATGCTCTGAGCGACGCGATGGTGCTCGGCCTCTACGAGGCCATCCTGCGTGCGCAGAAAGATGGCGACCTTCGCTTCATCGTGCTCACCGGCTCCCCTGGCGCCTTCAGCGCGGGCGGCAGCCTGGGCAGCTTCGCCAGCGCCATCGGCCAGGCACTGGCTCCGGGCGAGGACGATCCGCTCGTCCAGCTCAACCGGATGTTCGGCGATGCGCTGCACGCCCTGTGCGAACTGCCGCAGCTGCTGGTGTGCGCGGTGGATGGCCCTGCGATGGGTGGCGGATTCGGGCTGGTGTGCTGCGCCGACCATGTCATCGCCACACGGCGCTCAACCTTTGGCGCGCCCGAGGTGACGCTCGGTCTGCCGCCGGCGCAGATTGCGCCCTTCGTCTGGCAACGCCTGGGTGAAGTCACGGCGCGACAGTGTCTGCTGCAGGGTCGCATCTACCGTGCCGAGGAGGCGCAGGCACTCGGTCTGGTGGACGAATGGGTGGACGACGATGCACTTGTGGCCACGGCATCCGAACGCCTTCAGGCCTTGCGGCGCGCAGCACCCGGTGCCGTGGCGAGCACCAAGCAGCTGCTGAAACGCCTGCGCGGCCGCACGCCGGACCTGAGAGACGAAGCCGCCATCGCCTTTGCCAGCGCCCTCCGGAGCCCTGAAGCCGCAGCCGGCCTGGCCGCGTTTTCGAGCAAGCAGCCGGCACCCTGGACTCACGCCCCCCCGCGCTCTGCCGCTGCACAAGTCGCTGCCTCCCAAGAGCGAAGATCCGGCTTGGGGCGGGCCGTCGCCGGATCGGGCGGGAGCGACACGAAGTGAAGCGCCTCCTGATTGCCAACCGGGGCGAGATCGCCCGCCGCGTGATGCGCACCGCGCACGCCATGGACATTGACACCGTGGCGGTGTACTCGGAGCCCGACGCCCGGGCACTGTACGTGCGCGAAGCCACCACCTCTTTTGCGCTGGGTGGCACGAGTTCGGCCGACTCGTACCTGCGCGTGGACCGCCTGTTGCAGGCTGCCATTGCCACCGAGGCTGATGCGGTGCACCCGGGCTACGGCTTTCTCAGCGAGGACGCGGATTTCGCACAGGCGGTGCTCGATGCCGGCCTCATCTGGGTTGGCCCGCCTCCCTCTGCCATCCGCACGCTGGGCAGCAAATCTGCTGCCAAGGCGTTGGCGCGAACGCTGGGCGTGCCTTGCCTGCCGGGCTATTTCGGCAGCGATCAAAGCGATGCAGCCTTCCTCGCTGAAGCCGGGACCATTGGTTTTCCGTTGATGGTGAAGGCGGTGGCCGGCGGCGGCGGACGCGGCATGCGCCTGGTGACCGAAGCCGCGCAACTCTTGCCGGCCTTGCACAGTGCGCGCTCCGAAGCCCTGGCGGGTTTTGCCAACGGCGACCTGCTGATCGAGCGCGCCCTGCTTCGCCCCCGACACGTGGAGGTGCAGGTGTTCGCCGACACGCACGGGCACTGCATCCACCTGGGGGAGCGCGACTGCTCGGTGCAACGGCGTCACCAGAAGATCGTTGAAGAATCACCCAGTCCTGCCGTATCGCCTGCGTTGCGCGCCGAGCTGGGCCGCTGCGCGGTGGCGCTGGCACAGTCGGCGGGGTATGTAGGCGCGGGGACGGTGGAGTTCCTGCTGGAGGGTGAGCAGTTCTTCCTGATGGAGATGAACACCCGCCTGCAGGTTGAGCACCCGGTCACCGAGGCGCTGACCGGCCTGGATCTGGTGGCCTGGCAACTGCGCATCGCTCGTGGTGAAGCGCTGCCCCTCACGCAGGACCAAGTCCAATTCAAAGGCCACGCCATCGAGGTCCGCCTGTGCGCCGAAGACGAGCACCACACCCCGCACACCGGCCGTGTTCTGCACTTCGTCGAACCCAGGGAAACGCTTGGCCTGCGGTTCGACCACGCACTCGAAGCCGGCAGCGAAATCACGCCCCAGTACGATGCCATGCTGGGCAAGCTGATTGCGCACGCACCCACGCGCGCCGAGGCCATCGAGCGCCTGGCCCGAGCGCTGGACCGCACGCAATTGCTCGGACTGCCCACCAACCGTGCATTCCTGGCCGCCTGCCTGCGCCACCGGGTGTTTGCGGCAGGCGATGCGCTCATTCCCTTTCTGGCCGAACACGGCGACGCCATTCGCGATGCCTTGATGCCACCAGCCGACGCCGTGCTGGCGGCTGTACTCGCCGCCACGTTTCACGATCGGCAACCCGCCTGGGCCCTGCCATGCCCGTTCGCGCGAACGCTCCGATGGCGGCATGTCGAGCAGACGATGGAGCCTGTGGTGCGCGAAATCGGCCACGGCGCACTGAGCGTGACGCTGGGCGAGCGCATCGCGTTGGCCAGGATGGCAAGGGACCGCGTGCTCATCGACGATGTGTCCTGGCCCGTCGCTGTGGCGCCTCTGGGAGGAGGCCAATGGCAAGTTCAGGTGGGCGCTCACGCACTGGAACTCACCGATCTCAGCCACAGACCGCGCAAGCAAGCCGCGAGCTCCAACGCCGCACGCGAATTGCGCGCTCCGTTCAACGGCACGCTCATTGCCGTCCACGCCGAATCGGGCGCAACCGTGGCCCGGGGCGCACCATTGCTGGTGATCGAGTCAATGAAGCTCGAACACACCTTGAGCGCACCGAACGACCTCACCGTGGAAAGCCTCCTGGTGACTGAAGGGCAGCAGGTGACGCCCGGACAGCTGCTCGTCACGTTTTCCGCATGAGCTCCAACCTACAGTTCACCGCCGAAGATCGCGCGACGCTGGTCCAGACCGCGAAGCGCTTCGCCACCCAGGCCATGGCGCCGCACGTCAACGCATGGGACGAAGCGGGCGAGTTCCCGCGCGCGCTGCACCTGCAAGCCGGTGAACTCGGTCTGCTGGGCTTGGGCTACCCGGAGCACCTGGGCGGCACGCCCGCCCCCTGGCGCATGCGCAACGTCATGTCGCAGACGCTGGCGCGCTTCGGCGGCAGCGGCGGCGTCATGGCCAGCCTGTTCACGCACAACATCGCCCTGCCGCCCGTCCTCAAACATGGCTCGGGCGAGCTGCAGAACGAAGTCATTCCGCCCGTATTGCGCGGTGAGCGGATCGCGGCTCTCGGCATCACCGAACCCGGCGCGGGCTCCGACGTCGCCGCACTTCGCACCGCAGCGCGGCTGGACGGCGACCAGTATGTCGTCGACGGCGAGAAGGTCTTCATCACCTCGGGCATGCGTTGCGACTGGATCACGCTCGCGGTGCGCACCGACCCGACCAGCAAGGGCGCTCACGGCATCAGCATGCTCGTGGTGCCCTGCAATGCCCCGGGCGTCTCGCGCAGTCGACTGCAGAAAATGGGCTGGCATTGCTCGGACACCGCACAACTGCGGTTTGATGGCGTGAGAGTCCCTGCGCGAAACCTGCTCGGCGATGAGGGCGCCGGCTTTCGGATGATCATGACCAACTTCAACGGTGAGCGCCTGGCGATGTCCGCCATTGCGCTGGGTTTTGCGCAAGCCTGTTTCGACGAAGCCCTGGCCTGGGCACGACAACGCAACACCTTCGGCGCGCCGCTCATCGAACGCCAAGTGATCCGTCACAAGTTCATGGACATGCAGATGCGCATCCAGTCCACTCAGGCCTGGCTGGACACCCTGGGTGGGCGGGTGGACGAAGGTGACGACGGTAGCGACTGGGTGGCCCAGGTCTGCCTGCTGAAAAACCACGCCACACAGGCCATGCAGTTCTGCGCCGATGCCGCGGTTCAGATCCTGGGTGGCATGGGTTTCATGCGCGGCACCGTCAGTGAACGTGTGTACCGGGAGGTCAAGGTCATGATGATCGGCGGCGGTGCCGAAGAAATCATGAAGGAACTGGCCGCACGACAATCGAGCCTATGAGTAAATCCAACGCCCCCCTCGCAGAATCCATCGAATTCGACACCGAATTCATCGACGCCCTGAAGCACATCTTCGAAGTCAAAATCACCTTCAACCATGTGCTCGGCCTGAGGATCACCAGCATCCGTCCCGAACTCGTGACCGGCCGCATCGACATGAAGCCCGACCTGATGGGCAGCTTCGTGCACAACCGAATGCACGGCGGGGTGGTAAGCGCCGCTCTCGACGCCATGGCCGGACTGGCCTGCATGGCCGCCATGGGCGCCCGCCACATGGACGAAGCTCCCTTGCAACGCCTGCAGCGCTTCGCCAAACTCGGCACCATCGACCTGCGCGTGGACTACCTGCGCCCTGCCATCGGCCCTCACTTCGAACTGCGCGCCGAAGTCATGCGCCTGGGATCTCGCGTCGCGAGCACGCGCATGGAGTTTCTCGGAGCCGATGGAAAGCTGCTATCCACAGGAGCGGGCGCTTACATCGTGTCTTAGCGCCCAGCGGTTGAGCTCATCCAAAGAGGGGCAAATGGCCATAGCAACGAGTCCAGTGCCGATGGACTGGGCTAGCCACGCGAAACTGGAAGCCCAGAAAGCCCAAACCCCCAGGTACCGAAGGGTACGAGGGGGTTTGGGGGGCTGGATTAAGAGCCTGACGATGACCTACTTTCACACGGGAACCCGCACTATCATCGGCGCAAAGGCGTTTCACTGTCCTG
>NZ_JBFWNX010000002.1:0-408928 GCF_050250835.1 Hydrogenophaga sp.
GATTTCGAAGGGCGCGTTGTATCGGGTCATGGAAACTCACTGTACCGGCGAAACCGGAAAAAACCTAGCCTGGTGCCTCGAAGCGGACTTGAACCGCTAAGTCGTTTTCACGACGGGGGATTTTAAGTCCCCTGTGTTTACCAGTTTCACCATCGAGGCCGGAGGGGGATTGTCGCAGGTCACCCCGACGCAGGGCGCGCGCCGGACAGTCGCCAGAGCGCTGCGCCGGCACACAGCCACTGCCCCAGCACCATGGCCGTGCCCACGCCATGCCACAGGCGCAGGTTGCCGCCGTTGGCGCGGGCGGTGACGATGTTCTGCGCTACCGCGAATTCCTGCACCAGCGCCAGCAACATCCCAAACAGGACGATGCCCATGGTGGTCAAGGCTTCGGGGGCGATGGCGATGCCATGGCCGCGCCGGTGGCGCAGGATCATCAGCAGCGCCAGCCCGAGCAGGAGACTGGCCCAGCATTGCAGAGAAAAAATGCGGGCCGTCACCGGTCCGGCCACCGCCGGACTGCCCAGGCTGGCAAACAGCAACGGCACGGCCAGAAAGCTCAGTGCGGTGATGCCACCCCACCAGAGCGCAGCGATCAGGATGGCGAGCCGCTGCAGTGGCATCAGGCGTAACGCACAGCCACGATCTCAAAGCGCTTGGTGCCGCTGGGTGCCTGCACCTCTGCCACGTCGCCCTCTTCCTTGCCAATGAGCGCACGAGCGATGGGGCTGCTGATGTTCACCAGGCCCTGTTTGAGGTCGGCCTCGTCTTCACCCACGATCTGGTAGGTCACGGCGGTGCCGCTGTCCTCGTCTTCCAGCTCGACGGTGGCGCCGAACACCACCCGGCCACCGGCATCGAGCTGGGCGGGGTCGATGATCTGGGCAGCGGAGAGCTTGCCTTCGATCTCGGCGATGCGACCTTCGATGAAGCCCTGGCGGTCCTTGGCGGCGTCGTATTCAGCGTTCTCGCTCAGGTCACCCTGCGCGCGCGCCTCGGCAATGGCGTTGATGACCCAGGGGCGGTCCACGGTTTTGAGCCGGTGCAGCTCTTCCTTGAGCTTTTCGGCGCCGCGCTTGGTGATCGGAATGGTGGCCATGTGTGCATGTCTCCAAAAGCAAACCGCCGGGCGTTGCCGCTCGGCGGTGGTCATGAAAACCGATTATGCCGTGAAAGATTCCGGCTCCCCAATCCGGGGCAAATACACGTGTCAGTCGCGGCCAGCCTCTTCCATTTTGTGGGCCAGGAGGGCCGGGTTGGTGAAGCAGAGTTCGTGGCTGCCGGGGCAGCACACCAGCCGATACAAGCCCAGGCGCTCCGACAGGCGGGGATGCCAGGGCATGCTGTGCGGCAGGGCAATGTCTTCCGTGCAGAGCAGGAAACTCTTGCCCAGGGGCTTGGCAGCGAGTTCGCTTTGCAGCACCACCGGCTCGGTAAAGGTGCGGTACGGCTGGAGATTGAGCCGGTCGAAGGCGCTCCGGGCCAGGGCGGCGTCTGCATCGTTGATGAAGGCCTCACGCCAGATCGGGTACGGCAGCATGACGGCGTTGCCGTTGGCCGCCGCAATCTCGTCGAACAGCGCCTTGTAGTGCGGCGGCACCATGTCGTTGAGGCATTCGCCATTGAGTGGCACGAAGGCGCACCAGTACACCAGCCGCGTGATGCGCTCAGGCACCTGATCGGCGACCTTGCTGATGACCATGCCGCCGTAACTGTGACCAACCAGCCTGACATGGCGCAGATCGTTCGCCTCCAGGTAGTCGACCACAGACTGCGCCGCTTCGGTCAGGCCGCAGGTGGCCCGGTCATCGCCGGGGCGGTTGCCAGCCAGCGTAGGGCAATGCACGGTGTGGCCGCGCTCGCGCAAGTGCCTGGCCACAGGTTCGAGCTCGGTGCCGGTGTGCCAGGCGCCGTGCACCAGAACATAGGTATCTGCCATCGGATAGCTCCTTGAGTGGGGTTGAAGCCCGCAGCTTAGGGAGCAAGCGCACCGCCGGATGGCTCAGGCGGGCCACGCCGCTGGCCTATGTGTGCCAGAGATCGTTCAGCGCGCCAGCCGTTCGCGTCGCCAGCGCGCCGGCGTGGCGCGGAAATGGCGCTGGAATTCACGCACGAAGTGCGAGGCGTCGACGAAGCCACAGCGCCGTCCGAGTTCAGAAATGGCAATGTTTGCCAACCTCGCCTGCGCCAGCAGCAGCTCCGCGCGGTCCAGCCGCAGACGCCTCAGGCTCTGCGCGAAACTCGTCGATTCGGCGGCGAAGGCGCGATGGAGGGTTCGCACAGAAACGCCCAGTTGTTCGGCCACTCGTTGCGAGGTGAGGCCAGGCTGGTCCAGCTGCTCCTGCTGGAGACGCTGCGCGCGCTGGAAGAGGTCATGGGAGGGTGGCGAACGCACCGGTGGCTGCGGCTCGATGGCCGCCGCCAACATGGCTCCCAGTTGATCGCACAAGAGCTGCGATGGGTACTGGGCGGCCAGCAGCGGGTCGTGCGCAAATTGCAGGGTCAGGCCCGATAGCGCTCTGCCCCAACCCTGGTCGCGATAGGCCACGCGAGGAAATGCGTCGTCGGTCCGGTTCAGCCATTGGCCGACCCAGGATCGGGGCAGCTGGATCGACATCACCTCCACGGACTCGGGAAAGTGCAATTCGTACAAGCGGGCCGAATCCACCAACACCGAATCCCCCGGGCGCAGCCCCGCACGGTGGCCGCCCTGGCACACGTGCCAGGGCGTCTGGCGCTGGGTGATCAGGTAGAAGGGGTGGCTGGCACTGCGTGCGATGCCCGCACGCGTGCGGTAGACGTCCTGGGTGGAGGCCTCCACCTGATTGAACGACAGCGGCCCGACCTCCACACTGATGAGACGCCCTTCGAAGGCTTGGGGCAGCCGTGAGCTGCAGTCCATCTCCAGAAAGGCTTCGCAGATCGCACCCACCCAATAATCGAGCCGGCCCGGGGCGTCTACCTGATCGGTGGACCACTGCCGGGCCAAGCCTGAGGACGGATTGCTGCCGAGCGCCATGGCTGCAATGTAGCGCCGCGCCCGGGCCGACGCCTCGGCGCAAACCCGGAGTCTGGGCCCGCGTCAGAGTTGGGCGTGCATCTCCTGGACGGAGATCACGTCCAGGTTGTCGAGGTACTTCATGCCCTCGACTGCAGCTTCAGCGCCGGCAATGGTGGTGAAGGTGGTCACCCGGGCCAACAAGGCCGACGTGCGGATGGCACGCGAATCGGTAATGGCGTTGCGGCGTTCTTCCACCGTGTTGATCACCAACACGATGTCACCGTTCTTGATTGCATCGACGATGTGCGGTCGGCCTTCGGTGACCTTGTTCACCGTCTGCACAGCCACACCAGCGGCGCTGATGGCAGCGGCCGTGCCGCGCGTGGCCACGAGCTCGAAGCCCATGTCGACCAGTTGGCGCGCGATTTCCACCGCGCGCGGCTTGTCGCCGTTCTTCACGGTCAGAAACACTTTGCCCGAAGTGGGCAGCTTGGTACCTGCGCCGATCTGGCTCTTGACGAAGGCTTCGCCAAACGTCTTGCCCACGCCCATGACCTCACCCGTGGATTTCATCTCGGGGCCAAGGATGGTGTCCACGCCAGGGAACTTCACGAACGGGAACACGGCTTCCTTGACGCTGAAGTACGGTGGCGTCACTTCCGCGCCGATGCCCTGCGCATCCAGCGACTGGCCCGCCATGCAGCGCGCAGCCACCTTGGCCAGCTGGATGCCGGTGGCCTTGGAGACAAAGGGCACGGTGCGCGAAGCGCGTGGGTTGACCTCCAGCACAAAGATCACATCCCTCTTGACGCCGTTCTCTTCCACTTCCTGGATCGCGAACTGCACGTTCATCAAGCCGACCACGTTCAGGCCCTCGGCCATCGCCGCGGTCTGGCGCTTGAGTTCGTCCACCGTGGCCTTGCTCAGGTAGTAGGGCGGCAGCGAGCAGGCAGAGTCGCCGCTGTGCACGCCCGCCTGTTCGATGTGCTCCATCACACCACCGATGAAGACGCGGCCCGCGGCGTCGCGCACGGCGTCCACGTCGCATTCGATCGCGTCGTTGAGGAAACGGTCCAGCAACACGGGTGAATCGTTGCTCACCTTGACGGCCTCACGCATGTAGCGCTCCAGGTCGCGCTGCTCGTGCACGATCTCCATGGCGCGACCGCCAAGCACATAGCTCGGGCGCACCACCAGTGGGTAACCCAGTGCGGCGGCCTTCTCAAGCGCCTCGGGCTCGGCGCGCGCAGTGGCGTTGGGCGGCTGGCGCAAGCCCAGCGTGTGCAGCAATTGCTGAAAGCGCTCACGGTCTTCGGCGGCGTCGATCATGTCGGGGCTGGTGCCGATGATGGGCACGCCAGCGGCCTCCAGACCCAGCGCGAGCTTCAGGGGGGTCTGGCCGCCGTACTGAACGATCACCCCCAGAGGCTTTTCCTTGTCCACGATCTCCAGCACATCTTCCAGCGTGAGCGGCTCGAAATACAGGCGGTCGCTGGTGTCGTAGTCGGTCGAGACGGTCTCCGGATTGCAGTTGACCATGATGGTCTCGTAGCCATCCTCGCGCATGGCGAGTGCAGCGTGCACACAGCAGTAGTCGAACTCGATGCCCTGGCCGATGCGGTTGGGCCCGCCGCCCAGAACCATGATCTTCTTGCGGTCGGTAGGTTCGGACTCGCATTCACCATCGCCATGACCTTCGTAAGTCGAATACATGTACGCGGTGTTGGTGGCGAACTCTGCGGCGCAGGTGTCCACACGCTTATAGACCGGGCGGATGTTCTCGGCGATCCGGCGTTCACGAACGGCCTGGTCGTTGGTCTTGAGCAGCTTGGCCAGGCGGCGATCCGAGAAGCCTTTCTTTTTCAGGCCGCGCAGGGTGTCCGCGTCGATCGCGTCCAGGCTGGTCTTTTCCAGCGCCAGTTCGATCTTCACGATTTCTTCGATCTGCACCAGGAACCAGGGATCAATCTTGGTGAACTGATGCACCTCCTCCATCGTCCAACCGGCGGCGAACGCATCGCCCACATACCAGATGCGGTCGGGACCAGGCTCGCCGAGCTCGCGCTCGAGCGTCTCGCGGTCCTGCGTCTTCTCGTTCATGCCGTCCACCCCCACCTCCAGGCCGCGCAAGGCTTTCTGGAAGCTTTCCTGGAATGTGCGGCCCATGGCCATGACCTCGCCCACGCTCTTCATTTGCGTGGTCAGGCGGCTGTCGGCGGTGGGGAACTTCTCGAAGGCGAAGCGAGGAATCTTGGTGACCACGTAGTCGATCGAGGGCTCGAACGAAGCTGGGGTGGCCCCGCCTGTGATCTCGTTGCGCAGCTCGTCGAGTGTGTAGCCCACGGCCAGCTTGGCCGCCACCTTGGCAATAGGGAATCCCGTGGCTTTGGATGCGAGGGCAGACGATCGCGAGACACGCGGGTTCATCTCGATCACCACCATGCGCCCGTCCTTGGGGTTGATGGAGAACTGCACGTTGGAGCCACCCGTGTCCACGCCGATCTCGCGCAGCACGGCCAGGCTGGCGTTGCGCAGAATCTGGTATTCCTTGTCGGTCAGGGTCTGGGCTGGCGCCACGGTGATGGAGTCGCCGGTGTGCACGCCCATGGGGTCCAGGTTCTCGATAGAGCAGACGATGATGCAGTTGTCCGCCTTGTCGCGCACCACCTCCATCTCGTATTCCTTCCACCCGAGCAGCGATTCCTCGATCAGCAGCTCGTTGGTGGGCGAAGCTTCCAGGCCACGCTTGCAGATGGTCTCGAACTCTTCCGGGTTGTAGGCGATGCCGCCGCCGGTGCCGCCGAGCGTGAAGCTGGGGCGAATCACCACGGGGAAGCCCACGGTCTTCTGCACACCCCAGGCCTCTTCCATGCTGTGCGCAATGCCCGAGCGCGCCGACCCCAGGCCGATCTTGGTCATCGCATCCTTGAACTTCAGGCGGTCCTCGGCCTTGTCGATGGCTTCGGGCGTGGCGCCGATCAGCTCCACGTCGTACTTGGCGAGCACGCCGTGACGCCAGAGGTCAAGTGCGCAGTTCAGCGCGGTCTGGCCGCCCATGGTGGGCAGGATGGCAAAGCCGCCCTGGGCCAATGGTCGCTCCTTGGCGATGATTTTCTCGACCGTCTGCCAGGTGATGGGCTCGATGTAGGTGACGTCGGCCGTGGCCGGGTCGGTCATGATGGTCGCGGGGTTGCTGTTGATGAGCACCACGCGATAACCCTCCTCACGCAGCGCCTTGCAGGCCTGAACGCCTGAGTAGTCGAACTCACAGGCCTGCCCGATGATGATGGGGCCGGCGCCGATGATGAGGACGGTCTGGATGTCTGTTCTTTTGGGCATGGTTCGCGGTAGTTTGTGCCGGCTTGGGTCGATCAGCCCTGGCGCTGGGTATCCAGTGTGTGGAGCAATGCCTGCAGGCGTTCGGCTGGCACGTTCTTCTGCATCAGTTGAATCAGGCCGTCACCTTCAATGAGGGGGCGCAGCACCTCGATCTCTGCGTCGTGGAAACGTGCGTCCCAGGCGGCCAGTTCGGTGTTGAAGGTCTCGTCGTCCCAGGTCTTGCACTTGGCGAGCAAGGTCACCAGTGGCATGGCCTTTTTGTCCAGGAAGGACTTTCGGTACGGCTTCTGGGCCCAGCGCTGGCCGAACCACTCGCGGTGCGGGGACTCCAGCGTGAGCATGCGCTTGGCAATCGCCTTCTCGACGGTGTAGATGGGGAAACTGAAGAGCTTCATGGCGAAGGGACTCAGGCTGTGGCAGGCACGCGGGCCTGCATCAGGTCGATGAAGCGGTCGAACAGGTAGCCGATGTCGTGCGGGCCGGGCGAGGCTTCTGGATGCCCCTGGAAGCAAAAGGCGGGTTTGTCCGTGCGCGCCAATCCCTGCAGCGTGCCGTCGAACAGACTCACATGCGTGGGCCGAAGGGTCGCAGGCAACGTCTTTTCGTCCACCGCGAAGCCGTGGTTCTGGCTGGTGATGGAGACACGCCCGTTGTCCAGGTCTTTCACCGGGTGGTTGGCACCATGGTGACCAAACTTCATTTTGAAAGTCTTCGCACCGCTGGCCAGCGCGAGGATCTGGTGACCCAGGCAGATGCCGAAGGTCGGCACGCCGCTCTCGATGATCTCGCGCGTGGCGGCAATCGCGTAGTCGCAAGGCTCCGGGTCGCCAGGGCCGTTGGAGAGGAACACGCCATTGGGCTTGAGCTTGAACACATCGGCGGCCGAGGTTTGCGCTGGCACCACGGTGATCTTGCAGCCACGCTGTGCCAGCATGCGCAAAATGTTGTGCTTGACGCCGAAGTCGTAGGCGACCACGTGAAAACGTGGCGCAATCTGCTCGCCATAGCCAAAGCCCAGCTGCCACTCGGTCTGCGTCCAGGCGTAAGGCGCGGTAGCCGAAACCACCCTGGCCAGATCCGTGCCAGCCATGTTGGGTGCCGCCTTCGCGGCTGCCAAGGCCCTGGCACGGTGGGCGTCCGAGATGGATTCGCCCGGGGCAAGCGCCACGATGCAGCCGTTCTGGGCGCCGTGGGTGCGCAAGCGACGGGTGAGCGCTCGGGTGTCAAGGTCGGCAATGGCCACGGTACCTTCTCGGTTCAGGTACTGCGAGAGGGTTTCGGCGCTGCGGAAATTGGAAGCCAGCAAGGGCAGGTCTTTGATGATCAGGCCAGCGGCATGGATGCGGCTGGCTTCGACGTCTTCGGCATTGATGCCGGTGTTGCCAATGTGCGGATACGTGAGTGTCACGATCTGCTGGCAATAGCTCGGATCGGTGAGGATTTCCTGGTAGCCGGTCAGTGCGGTGTTGAACACCACCTCACCCGTGGTCTGGCCGGTGGCCCCGATGGAAATGCCTGTAAAGACCGTGCCGTCGGCGAGCGCGAGAAGGGCTTTCGGGTGGACGGGAAGCACGGAAATCTCCAGATGGTTGGCTGCAACGTCCTCGCGCCGGCGGCAGGTGCCGCGCAGGCTTCGCACCCGCCTTGCGCCGGGGGGTGGGCCGGGGCAGAAACGGATCAACAACCTGGGGTGAAAAGCCGGGGCGCGCAGGGATTGCGCCGATTGCGGGTAAACCGTGGGATTATAGCCCGGCGCCCAGGGGCAAACTCCCACCGGCACCCTCACCAACCACGCTGGCATGCAGACAAATCGCGGCGGCCGCGGCCACGTTGAGCGACTCCTCGCCACCTGGCTGCGCAATGCGCACCGCACGGTCAGCCAGCGCTTCAAGCAGGGTGCTCACGCCCTGCCCTTCATGGCCCAGCACCCAGGCGCAAGGCCTGGGCAATACGCTGCGATGCAACCACTCGCCCTGGTGCGAGCTGGTCACGATCAGGGGCACGCCCAACGCGGAGAGATCGTCGACCGACAAGCCCTCGATCAGCTTCAGACTGAAATGAGCGCCCATGCCGGCGCGCACGACCTTGGGCGACCACAGGGCGGCCGTGCCCTTGAGCGCGAGCACCTGACCGAAACCGAAAGCGGCAGCGCTGCGCAGAATGGAGCCGACGTTGCCCGCGTCCTGCAAACGGTCCAGCACCACGCTGGCCCGGCCTGGCTCCAGGCCACCGGTTGCGGGCAGGTCCCACACGAAGCCTACCCCGGAAGGCGACTCCAGTCCGCTGATGCTGGCCATGAGGGCTGCCGGCACCGTCACGACGTGATCGGACGCGTCTCGCAGATCGTGCGGCGCCTGCGCCCAGAAGGATTCGGTGAACACGGCCGTGGCGGGCCGGTGCCCACGCGCGAGCAAGGCTCTGCAAAGATGATCGCCTTCGAGCCAGACCTGTCTGTGTTTGCGATACGCCGTGCTGTCCTGTGCCAGCAAGCGAAGGCGCTTGAGCAGCGGGTTGTCACGCGAGGTGATTGCACTGGGTGTGATCAAGGGATGCGGGCCTCAGGGTCCACGGGCACGGCCAGTGCACGTGCTACCGGTGCAAAGGAGCGACGGTGAACCGCCAAGGCCCCATGGGCTTGCAGGGCGCGCAAGTGCTGCGCGGTGCCATAGCCCTTGTGCCGATCGAATCCGTATTCCGGATGCTGCAGATGCAGCTCACACAGCAGCCGGTCGCGCGAGACCTTGGCCAGGATCGAAGCAGCAGATATGGAGGGAACCAGCGCATCGCCCGAGACGATGGCTTCGCACATCACATCCAGGGAGGGCAGGCGGTTGCCATCGACCAATACCTTGGCGGGCTTGAGCCGCAGGCCCAGTACCGCCCTGCGCATCGCCAGCATGGTGGCCTGCAGGATGTTGAGTTCGTCGATTTCCTCCACCGTGGCGTGCGCCACGCTGCAGCAGAGCGCCTTGGCGCGGATTTCGTCGTACAGGCGCTCACGGCGCAGCGCGGTGAGTTGCTTGGAGTCGGCCAAGCCCTTGATGGGAAAACGATCGTCCAGGATCACGGCGGCGGCGAACACCGGTCCGGCCAGAGGCCCGCGGCCGGCTTCGTCCACACCGGCCAGCAGGCCAGGCACGTCCCAGGGCAGCGTGGCCTGCTCAGCCTTCAAGAACTTTTTCGATCGCATCGGTGGCCAGTCGGGCGGTGTCGCGCAAAAGGGTGTGGTGCAACGCTTCGAATCGTTGCTGCAAAGCCGTGATTCTCGCAGGCGCGTCCAGCCAGTCCAACACCCCCCTCGACAGCGCCTGAGGCGTGGCGGCCTCCTGGAGGTATTCCGGGACCACGAATTCGCCGCTGAGGATGTTGGGCAGGCCCACCCAGGGCTGGAGCTGTTTGCGCCGCATGATCTGCCAGGACAACCAGTTCATGTTGTAGGCAATGACCATGGGGCGCTTGAACAGTGCCGCTTCCAGCGTGGCTGTACCGCTGGCGATCAGCGTCACGTCACAGGCAGCCAGAGCGGCGTGCGACTGACCAGCCAGCACCAGGGTCTCCTCGCCCAGGCCCGCCGCGCGCACGGCGCTGACGATGCGTTCGCGAAGGGCGGGCACTGCCGGTACAAGAAAGCGCAGGCCTGGCCGTGCGCGCTTCATGAATGCCGCCGCCTCGAAGAACGTCTGGGCCAGGTACTGCACCTCCGAAGCCCGACTCCCCGGGAGAATGGCCACGACCATATCGTCCCCGCCCAGGCCGAGCATCGAGCGAGCGGCGCTCCGATCTGGCTGCATCGGGATCACGCTGGCCAGCGGATGCCCCACATACGTGGCGCCAATGCCGTGCTGGGCCAACAAGCCGGGTTCAAACGGGAAGATGCACAGCACATGGTCGGCGCTGCGGCGAATCTTCTCCACCCGCTCAGCCCGCCATGCCCAGATGGAAGGGCAGACGAAATGCACGGTACGGACGCCCCTTGCCTTCAGCGCGGCCTCGAGATCGAGGTTGAAATCGGGTGCATCCACGCCGATGAAGACATCGGGCCGATCAGACACAAGCAGTCGCTGCCTCACCCGATCGCGGATGCCCACGATTTCCCGGTAATGTCGCAATACCTCGACGTAGCCGCGCACCGCCAGCTTTTCGCTGGGCCACCAGGCCTCAAAGCCCTGGGCGGCCATGTTCGCCCCCCCGATGCCAAAGGATTTCAGGTCGGGCCAGCGTTCGCGAACTCCGCCGAGCAGCAAGCCTGCCAGCAAGTCACCCGAGGTTTCCCCCGCCACAAGGGCCAGGCGTTTCGGCGCAGGCGCATTCACCGCACGATGCCGCGATGGGGCGAAACCTTGCCAAGAAAGTCCAGCATCATGTCCACGTCTGGCTGGGCTTCGGGGGTCTTGTGCGGCAAGCCGCGCACTTGCTCCATGGCCTGCTCCAGCTTGAGGTCGTCGCGGTACAGCGCCTTGTGCATGGCCTTTACCGCTGCAATGCGCTCAGGCGAAAACCCACGGCGACGAAGACCTTCGAAGTTCATGGAGCGGGCCTGAGCCGGCTGGCCCTGGGCCATCACGAACGGAGGCAGATCGGCGAACAGCAGCGAGCACATGGCCGTCATGGCATGCGCACCAATTCGCACGAACTGATGTACCACGGAGAAGCCACCCAGAATCACCCAGTCGTCTACCACCACATGCCCGGCGAGCTGGGAGTTGTTGGCGAAGATGGTGTGGTTGCCCACCTGGCAATCGTGCGCAAGATGCACGTAGGCCATGATCCAGTTGTCGTCCCCCACGCTGGTCACCGCACGGTCGCCCGGCGAGCCGATGTTGAACGTGCAGAACTCCCGGATGGTATTGCCGTTGCCGATGACGAGTTCGCAGGGCTCGCCCGCGTACTTCTTGTCCTGCGGAATCGCACCCAGCGAATTGAACTGGAAGATGCGGTTGTCGCGCCCGATGGTGGTGTGCCCCTCGATCACGCAATGCGCACCAATGGTGGTGCCCGCACCGACCTTCACATGGGGACCAATCACGGTATAGGGTCCGACACTGACCGAGCTGTCCAGTTCGGCTGCGGAATCCACCAGGGCGGTGGCATGAATCAGAGACACGATGCGCCCTCTTGCGGCATCAGGCGATGGTGCGCATGGTGCACATCAACTCCGCCTCGCAGGCCACGTCGGCGCCCACGCGGGTGATGCCCTTGAACTTGAAGATTCCCGCCTTCATGCGATCAAGCGTCACGTCCATCACCAATTGGTCGCCTGGCTCCACCGGACGCTTGAAGCGCGCACCGTCGATGCCTGCAAAGTAATACACCGTCTTGTCGTCAGGTGTCACGCCCACGGTGTCGAATGCCAGCAGAGCCGCCGCCTGCGCCATGGCTTCCAGCATCAGGACCCCGGGCATCACCGGACGGTGTGGAAAGTGACCCACGAAAAACGGCTCGTTGATGGTGACGTTCTTCAACGCCTTGATGCGCTGTCCCTTCTCCAGTTCCAGCACGCGGTCCACCAGCAGGAACGGATAGCGGTGGGGAAGCTGTTTGAGTATCTGGTGAATGTCCATCATGGCTTGGAAGGAGGTGTGCTGGCGTGGGCGATCGCCTGTTCGAGCAACTTGATGCGCTCGCGAAGGCGGTTGAGTTGCTTGAGAGAGGCTGCGTTCTTTTCCCAGGCCGCATTGTCGTCGATGGGGAACATGCCGGTGTAATGCCCCGGCTTGAGCAGGGAACGCGTCACCACCGACGCGGCCGAGACATGCACCCCGTCGACAAGGCGAAGATGACCCAGCACGACAGCACCACCGCCGATGGTGCAATGCGCACCAATGTCGGCACTGCCCGCTACACCCACGCAGCCAGCCATCGCGGTATGCGCGCCAATGCGCACGTTGTGCCCGATCTGGATCAGGTTGTCGAGCTTCACGCCGTCTTCGATCACGGTGTCGTCCAGCGCACCCCGATCAATGCAGGTGTTGGCGCCGATCTCCACATCGTTGCCAACACGCACGGCGCCGAGTTGTTCGATCTTGATCCAGGCACCCTGGTGCGGCGCAAAACCGAAGCCGTCTGCACCAATGACCACACCGGGATGCAGGATGCAGCGCTCGCCCACCGAACACCCGTCGCCCAGACTGACCCGGCCATGCAATACGCTGCCCGCTCCCACGCGGGCTCCGCGGCCCAGCACCGAATGAGCGCCAATGCGGGCGCCGTCGGCGACGTCGGCATCCGGGCCGATCACGGCGAAAGGCCCTACGCCCACATCGCGGCCGAGGCGTGCCGTCGGGTGCACGCTGGCCAGGACTTCCACCAGCGCGGGCTGCCCCTGCTCGTGGCGTTCTTTCCACCATTGTGTCAAGCGGGCGAAATAGAGATAGGGGTCTTCGGTAACGATACAGGCCCCTCGAACACGTGCGGCAGCCTCCAGGGCCGGCGGCGCAATCAAGGCGCCCGCGCGCGTGCTCTCCATTTGGCCCGCGTAGCGGGCATGGGAGATAAACGAGAGATCGGCCGGGCCCGCCGTGGACAAGGGCGCCAGCCTCTGCACCAGCTGGTCGGAGGAGCCGAACAGCTTGCCGCCAAGTGCCTGCACGATATCGCCGAGCAGCACGGCCACGGTGGCTCTTTACTTGGCGCTGTCAAGCGTGGACATGACCTTGTCGGTGATGTCCACGCGGGGATTGATGTAGTAAGCCTCGGAGACGATCAGATCGTACTTGTCGGTTTCGGCGATCTGACGAACGATGCGGTTGAGCTTCTCGATGACCTGCTGCAAGGCTTCGTTGCGGCGCAAATTGAGCTCTTCCTGGAAATCGCGCTGGCGACGCTGCAAGTCACGCTCTTGCTCGGAGAGCTGGCGCTGCCGTGCGGTGCGCTGGCTTTCGGACATCGTTGGACCTTCCTTCTCGAATTTCTCGATGGATGCCCGGAACGTGTCGGCTGAGCCACGCAGCTCGCGCTCGCGCTTGGAGAACTCCTGCTCCAGTTTGGCCGAAACCGCCTTGGCGGTATTGGATTCGCGCAGGATCTTCTCGACGTTGACGGCGCCGATCTTGGTGTCCTGCGCCATGGCTGGCGAGGTGATCAACGCGGCGCCCAGCGCCAGCGAAAGCAGAACGTTTCGGGCTAGCATGAAAGTCTTCATCAAAAGGAGGTTCCGATCTGAAACTGGAATTTCTGGATTCTATCGCCTGTGAATTGGCGGATAGGGTTTGCAAAGGCGAAGCGAAGCGGGCCGATCGGTGAGATCCAGCTCACGCCGATACCGACGGAGGCCCGCAAGTCGGAAAAGGAAGACTTCTGCCCTTCTCCATAGACATTCCCGACATCAATGAATCCGAACAGGCGCAGTGTGCGGTCATTGCCTGCGCCGGGAAATGGCGTGATGAATTCGGCGTTGAGCGCCACACTGCGATTGCCACCGATGTTGACTTGCTGGCCGGCCGAAATGCCAGAAAGAATGGGCGACGTGGGGCCCAGCGTGCCTTGGTCAAAACCGCGAACCGAACCCAGGCCACCACCAAAGAAGTTCTTGAACAGGGGGTACGGGCGTCCGCCCAGGCCCTTTCCATAGCCCACCTCGCCATTGAGCGCCAGGGTGTATTGCTTGGTCAGCGCGAAGTACTGCTGAATCTGGTAGTTCGTCTTGATGTAACGGGTGTCACCTGCCACGCCCACTTCGGTGTTGAAACGCTGCAGACGGCCTTCGGTGGGCACGAGCGCACTGTCTCGCCCATCACGCGACCAGCCGATCGTCAGGGGGAGCGACGTGCTGCTGTCACCAAAGGTGTTCGAATAGGTCTGGTAGGCCTGGGGCAGGCCATTGCCGGGCTCGATGCGTGTCTGCTCCACGCCGACACCGAAGAACACCGTATCCTGCTCACTGAACGGCACGCCGAACTTCACACTCACGCCGGGCGTGATCAGTCGGTAGTCGCCGCCCTGCTGCGTGTAGGGTGTGGTGGTCTTGTAGTAGGCATCAAATGCGCGTGAAATGCCGTCTTTTGTAAAGTAGGGGTCCACCGTGCTGAGCACGATCTGGCGGTTGAAACGGCTGGTGTTGACGTCGATGCCCAGGTAGTTGCCCGAGCCGAACACGTTCTCCTGCCGGATGCCTGCAATCAGGGAGATCTGCTCAGCCTGCGAATAGCCAGCGCCCAGCGAAATGTTGCCCGTGGGCTTTTCAGCCACGTTCACGGTGATATCGACCTGATCGGGCGTGCCAGGCACTGGCTGAGTGTCGATGCCCACTTCGGTGAAGAAGCCCAGGCGGTCCACCCGATCGCGCGACAGGCGGATGCGGTCGCTGTCGTACCAGGCCGATTCAAACTGGCGGAATTCGCGCCGAACGACCTCGTCGCGTGTGCGGTTGTTGCCTTCGATGTTGATGCGTCGCACGTACACGCGGCGAGCGGGCTGTGCGCGCAGCACGAATGCCACCTGCTTGTTCACGCGGTCGATGTCGGGCGTGGCCTCGACCTGTGCGAACGCATAGCCAA
Source organism: Hydrogenophaga sp. (assembly GCF_050250835.1). Classification (GTDB taxonomy): domain Bacteria; phylum Pseudomonadota; class Gammaproteobacteria; order Burkholderiales; family Burkholderiaceae_C; genus Hydrogenophaga. The sequence goes on from NZ_JBFWNX010000002.1 coordinate 14,836, forward strand.
ATGTGCCGAAGTAGTCGGTGAATGCCTTGACGGTGGCGGACACGTCTTCAACGTTGTAGGCCCTGCCTGCGCGCAACGTGACAAGGGATTCGAACTCCTCCTGCTTGCCCAGGTACTCCCCTTCTAGCGCCACCGATTTCACGACATAACGGTCGCCTTCGGTGATGTTGAGGGTGATCGACATGTCCTGCTTGTCGGGCGAGATGGCCACTTGCGTCGACTCGATGCGGAACTCCAGGAAGCCGCGTGTGAGGTAATACGAACGCAGGGTTTCGATGTCGGCATTGAGCTTGGCGCGTGAATAGCGGTCTGACTTGGTGTACCAGCTCAACCATCCGCCGGTGTCAAGGTCGAACAGGCCGCGCAGCGTCGATTCCGAATAGGCCTTGTTGCCGACGATGCGGATTTCGCTGATCTTGGCCACCTCACCCTCGACCACACTGAAATTCAGGTTGACGCGGTTGCGTTCACCTGGCGTCACGGTGGTCACGACCTGGGCGGCATACATGCTGCGGTTGATGTACTGGCGCTTGAGCTCCTGCTCCGCCCGATCGGCCAGGGCCTTGTCGAACGGACGGCCTTCGGCCAGGCCAATGTCGCGCAGGGCCTTCTTCAGCACCTCGGCATCGAACTCCTTGATGCCGGAGAAGCCGACGTCGGCCACGGTGGGGCGCTCTTCCACGATGACCACCAGCACGTCGCCGTTGACCTGCAGACGCACGTCGCTGAACAAACCCAGGCTGAACAGCGCGCGAATGGCCGTGGAACCTTTGTCGTCGTTGTACAGGTCGCCAATGCGGAACGGCAACGACGCGAACACCGTGCCCGGCTCCACGCGCTGCAGACCTTCGACGCGGATGTCTCTCAAGGTGAAGGGGTCGACGGCCCAGGCAGGAAGGGCCGAAAGCAGGGACACCGCGAGCGCTGAGAACGTCAGGCCGCGAAGACCGAAGAATTTTGTTTTCATGGAAAGGAAGCGTTCAGCCCGCCAGGCGGACCACATCATTGAATAAGGCGACGGACATGAGAGCCATGAGAACCACGACCCCCCCGCGCTGCAGGCGTTCCATCCAGACTTCGGAGACGCTGCGACCAGTCACACCCTCCCAAAGATAATACATCAGGTGTCCACCGTCCAAGACCGGCAGAGGCAGCAGATTGAGGACGCCGAGGCTTACGCTGATGAGGGCAAGAAACAGAAGGTAAGAGGACACACCCAGGCTCGCCGACTTGCCGGCGTAGTCGGCAATGGTCAGGGGCCCGCTGAGGTTCTTCACCGACGCTTCTCCCACCAGCATTCGGCCCATCATCTTGAGCGTGAGCCACGAAACTTCCCAGGTTCGCACCACCCCATGAATGAGGCTGTCCACCAGCCCGTGGCTCACGGTCATCATCTCCGGGGCTGCACCGATGTAGGCCCCCACGCGGCCGATCCAGGCACCATCCTGCTGTTCAGGCAGCGGCTTGACCACCAGATTCAGCATCTGCGAGCCCCGTTCCACGGTCCAGCGCTGCACCCTGGGCTGGCCTTCGGGCCCCACGCCAGCACGGATCAATGCCCGCAGGCTCTGGCCATCGGACACCGGGGCATCATCGACTCGGCGCACCACGTCGCCCTTTTGCAGACCCGCCTGCGCAGCCGCACCGCCTTGCATCACTTCGCCCACCAAGGGGGCACTCCATGGCGAGGTGATGCCGATGCGCTGGAACAGCGAGGCGTCGGCCTCGCGCACGTTGAGCTCGCTCAGGGGCAACACGACCGGACGGGCACTGGCGCCCTCGCGCGGGCTCACCCACAAGGTCAGGTCTTCGCTGGACAAGGCGGCCTGGGTGAGACGCCAGCGCAGGTCTTCGAAAGAACCGACTTCGGCGGGTTCGTCATCTTTGGTGGCGATCTGCACCACCCAGTCGCCACCTCTGATGCCCGAGCGTTCGGCCAGAGATCCTGCCATCGGCGCAGACAGCACGGGCCTGGGTTCATCCACACCGGTCCAGCTGACCACCGCGTACAGAAGGATGGCCAGCAGCAGATTGGCCGCGGGCCCAGCTGCAACGATGGCGGTGCGGGACCGCAGCGGCTGCGTGTTGAATGCCAGGTGACGCTCGGAGGGATCGACCGGCGCCTCGCGCTCGTCGAGCATGCGCACATAGCCCCCCAGGGGCAGCGCGCAAACCACGAATTCGGTAGCACTGCCCTTTTTTCGCCAGCTCAGCAAGGGCTTGCCAAACCCGATCGAGAAACGCAACACCTTGACGCCGCATGCCACGGCCACCCGGTAGTGCCCGTATTCATGCACCGCGATCAAGAGACCCAGGGCCACCACGAAAGCAACGATTGTGAGCATGTAGGGGATGGGATTGAGGAGATTCGGGCCGCCGCCAGCAGCCAGTGCTCAGAGGGCGAGCCGCTCGACCTGGGCCAGAGCCAGGCTGCGTGCCTCGGCATCAATGGCCAGCAAGTCCGCCAGCTGCCCAGGCTTGGAGGGCACCAGCGCCTGCAAAGTTGCATCGTTGACGACGTGAATCTGATCGAAGCGCAAGCGATCGTCCAAAAAGGCGGCCACGGCGACCTCGTTGGCCGCGTTGAGCACCGCAGTGGTTCCCGCCGGGCTGTCCAGCGCCTGCCACGCCAGACGCAGGCCAGGGAAACGACGGTCGTCAGGACTTTCAAAGCTCAACGAACCGAGTGAGGCAAAGTCCAGCGCGGCAGCACCGGACTCGATGCGCTCGGGCCAGGAAAGGCCATAGGCGATGGGCCCGCGCATGTCCGGCGTGCCCAGTTGCGCCACCACCGACCGGTCGTGGTACTGCACCATCGAATGGATCACGCTTTGCGGATGGATGACCACCTCGATCCGAGAGCCTGGCAGGCCGAATAGATAGCTGGCCTCGATGACTTCCAGGGCCTTGTTCATCATGGTGGCCGAGTCAACCGAGATCTTGCGACCCATTACCCAGTTGGGATGAGCACAGGCCTCCTGGGGTGTTACGTCCGCCAGGGTGCCGGGATCGCGGGTTCGAAACGGCCCGCCTGAAGCAGTGAGCACGATCTTTTCCACGCGGCGTGACCAAGTCTGCGGGTCCTCTGGCAACGACTGGAACACGGCGGAATGCTCGCTGTCGATAGGCAGCAGCGTGGCCCCACCCTCCTTCACCGCCTGCATGAACAGGTCGCCGCCCACCACCAACGCTTCCTTGTTGGCCAGCAGGACTTTTTTTCCAGCGCGGGCGGCGGCCAGGCTGGGTGCGAGTCCAGCAGCACCGACGATGGCCGCCATCACGGCGTCCACCTCAGGGTCTGAACAGACGTCGCACAGCGACTGCGGGCCCGAAAGCACTTGCACCGCAAGGCCTTCCTCGCGCACCTTGTCCGCCAGCTGCCGGGCAGGGGCGGGGTTGGCCATGACGGCGTAGCGCGGCGAGAAGCGTCTGCATTGCGCCAGCAAGGCGTCGACCTGCGTGGCCGCAGTGAGCGCAAAGACCGAGTAGCGTTCGGGGTGACGCGCCATCACATCGAGCGTGCTGGTGCCGATGGAGCCCGTCGAGCCCAGGATGGTGACGGATTGCAAACGTGTCATGGGTCAGATTGTGATGAGCATCATGGCCAGCGGCAACACGGGGAGCAATGCATCGACGCGATCGAGCACGCCGCCATGCCCAGGCAGCAAGGCGCTGGAGTCTTTCACGCCAGCACCGCGCTTGACCAGAGATTCCACCAGATCGCCCACCACACTCATGGCACACAGGAAAACCAGGGCAAGCAGCGTGACCACAGGGCTCAGCGACCAAAGCCGTGCGTACAGGCTGTCGCCCTGCGCGTCGGCCCAGATCCAGGCTGCCGCCAGCACCAGCACGCCCAACAGTCCGCTGACGGCCCCTTCCCAACTCTTGCCGGGGCTGATGGCAGGGGCCAGCTTGCGCCGCCCAAATGCCTTGCCACCAAAGTAGGCGGCAATATCGGCCATCCAGACCAGCAGAAGCACCGAGAGCAGAAAGCCCAGACCGACGGCGCGGGCCTGCACCAGAGCCAGCCAGGCGCAGGCAATCAGGGCCAGGCCGCCCCACAGCCGAAGACTCGAGGGCCATGCTTTCCAGCCCGACACTCCGCGACCGAGCATGGCCACCGCCAGCAACACCCACAGAGCGCCCACCGCCAGCCAGAGCGGGCGCAAGGCCATGGCAAGACCGCCGGCCAGCCAGACCAATGCCATCAACGCGCCCATGCCCATGCCCACCGCGAGAGATTGCTTCGAACTGCAACCGTTCAGACGCGCCCACTCCCAACTAGCCGCCCCGATGAGCAACAAGGTCAGCGCTGCAAATGGCTCGATCGCAGGATAGAACAACGCTGGAAGCAAAACGGCCAGCAACAGCACGGCCGTGATGATTCGCTGCTTAAGCATGTTGCTGGCCCGCGGCCACCATCAAGGGGTTCTCTTCGACGCGCTGTTCGGCTGTCTGTCCAAATCGGCGCTCTCGGTTGGCGAACTCCGCCAGCGCACGGTCCAGTTCAGCGGCGTCGAAATCAGGCCAAAGGCACTCGGTGAACACCAGCTCGGTGTAAGCCGACTGCCACAGCAGGAAATTGCTGATGCGCAATTCGCCGCCGGTACGGATCAGAAGATCTGGATCGGCCACATGCGCAAGCGCCATGGCAGAAGACAGATTCGCTTCAGTGATGTCTCGACCTTGCTGGACAAGACGGCGCGCCGCCTGCGTCACATCCCAGCGGCCACCATAGTTGAAGCATACGTTGAGCACCAGCGTGCGGTTGTGTGCCGTGTCGCGCTCGGCGGCTTCCAGGCCCTGCACCACGCGCACTGAAAGGCCAGACCGATCTCCAGGAAAATGCAGTTGCACACCGTTGTCGCGCAGGCTCGGCACCTCCCGCGAAAGCGCCATCACCAGCAAGTCCATGAGGCCGGAGACCTCTTCCACCGGGCGGTTCCAGTTCTCGGACGAAAACGCAAACACCGACAGCACCGGAACGCCGCGCTCGATGCAGGCCTTGACCACCCGACGCAACGCCTCGACGCCCTGCTTGTGGCCTGCCACACGCGGCAGCCACCGCTTCTGCGCCCATCGACCGTTCCCATCCATGACGATGGCGACGTGCCCAGGCTGCACCGAGGGCGAAGGACTTGGGGGAGCGGCGGAGTTGGACATCGGGCGCAAGGGGTCGGTGGCGAGGCAAAGCCTCAGACCGCCATGATGTCCTGTTCCTTGGAAGCCACGAGGCGGTCCACCTCGGCAATCATGCGATCGGTGAGCTTCTGGATGTCTTCCTGTGAACGGCGGTCGTCGTCCTCGGAGGCCAACTTGTCCTTCACCAGCTTCTTAACCGCCTCGTTGGCGTCGCGGCGCAGGTTGCGAATCGCAATCTTGGCCGCCTCGCCATCGCCCCTCACGACCTTGGTGAGCTCCTTGCGACGCTCTTCGGTCATTGGCGGCATCGGCACACGAATCAGGTCGCCCTGGCTGGAGGGGTTGAGCCCGAGATCCGATTCGCGGATGGCTTTCTCGATCTTTGCACCCATGCCCTTTTCCCAGGGCGCCACACCAATGGTGCGCGCATCCAACAGCGTCAGGTTGGCCACCTGTGACAGCGGCAACATGGTGCCGTAGTACTCGACATGAACCGTGTCGAGCAACGCCGGATTGGGGCGGCCGGTGCGCACTTTCGTCAGACCGTTCTTGAGCGCTTCCACCGATTGAAGCATCTTGTGCTCAGCGGTTTTGCGGATGTCGTCGGTGCTCATGAAAACTCCTCGATGCGTCGAAATGAAATGGGAGAAGACGCCATCAGACGTGAACCAGCGTGCCCTCGTCGCCACCGAGCACCACTTTGCGCAGCGCCCCTGGCTTGAAGATCGAGAACACCTTGACGGGCAGCTTCTGGTCTCGGCACAGCGCGAAGGCCGTTGCATCCATCACCTGCAGGTTCTTGCTCATGGCTTCATCGAACGAAATCGTGGTGTATCGCGTTGCGCTCGGATCCTTGTTGGGATCTGCGGTGTAGACACCATCCACCTTGGTGGCCTTGAGGACAATTTCGGCACCAATCTCGGCGCCACGCAGCGCCGCTGCGGTGTCGGTGGTGAAAAAGGGGTTGCCGGTACCGGCCGCAAAGACCACCACCTTGCCCTCTTCGAGGTACTGCAATGCCTTGGGGCGCACGTAGGGCTCAACCACCTGCTCGATGGCAATGGCCGACATCACTCGCGCCACCAGCCCCGCCTTGTCCATGGTGTCAGCCAAGGCCAGCGAGTTCATCACCGTGGCCAGCATGCCCATGTAGTCGGCGGTTGCGCGATCCATGCCCACCGATCCACCCGCAACTCCGCGAAAGATGTTGCCACCACCAATGACGATGGCCACCTGGACGCCCAGGCGCGTGACCTCGGCAATTTCCTCAACCATGCGCACGATCGTGGCCCGGTTGATACCAAAAGCGTCGTCACCCATCAGGGCCTCTCCCGACAGCTTCAGCAGGATCCGTTTGTAGGCTGGCATGACGCAACTTTCAGAATTCAAAAGACAAAGACTTAACCGGCAAGTGTAGCGAGGACCCCGGCCTCTCCCGCGGCCTCAGGATGTAAAAAAGACCCATACGGCACAACGGGCCTTGCGGCCCGTTGTAGCGTTCAGCGATCCCAGGGTTAGGCGCCCTTGGCGGCGGCCACCTGAGCCGCCACCTCTGCAGCAAAGTCGTCCACCTTCTTTTCGATGCCTTCACCCACGACGTACAGCGTGAACGCCTTGACAGTGGTGCCGGCTGCTTTGAGCATCTGCTCCACGGTCTGCTTGTCGTTTTTCACGAAGGGCTGATTGAACAGCGAGACTTCCTTGAGGTACTTCTGCACCGAGCCTTCGATCATCTTGGCGGCGATATCGGCCGGCTTGCCGGATTCGGCCGCCTTGGCCGTTGCCACCGAGCGCTCCTTTTCGATCAGGTCGGCAGGCACATCGGCGCTGGTCAGGGCCACGGGCTTCATGGCAGCGATGTGCATGGCGGTGTCCTTGGCGGGGGTTTCCTGACCCTCGAACTCCACGAGCACGCCGATGCGCGTGCCGTGCAGGTAGCCGGTCACATTGCCGCCAGCGCTGTACCGCTTGAAACGGCGAAAGCTCATGTTCTCACCAATCTTGCCGATCAGGCCCTTGCGCACATCTTCCAGCGTCGGGCCAAAGCCGTCCTGGCTGTAGGGCAGCGCGCCCAGGGCTTCGACGTTGGCCGGGTTGTTCTGAGCGACCAGTTTGGCAGCAGCGTTGGCAAGCGCCAGGAAACTGTCGTTCTTGGTGACGAAGTCGGTCTCGCAATTGACCTCGATCAGAGCACCCGTATTGCCTTCAATGAAGCTGGCCACCACGCCTTCGGCGGTGACGCGGCTGGCAGCCTTGCCGGCCTTGGTGCCCAGCTTGACGCGCAGCAACTCTTCGGCCTTGGCCATGTCGCCATCGGCCTCGGTCAGTGCCTTCTTGCACTCCATCATGGGCGCATCGGTCTTGGCGCGCAGTTCGGCGACCATACTTGCGGTAATTGCCATTCTTGTTTCTCCTTTGCCGGCGCCATCCCGAGGCGGCGCAGGCGGGTCAATGATTCTGTTGCCTTGTGAAAAAGGGGCTACACGAGCCCCTCTTTCATGGGGAAGACACGCTCAGGCAGAAGCGTCTTCCTTGACTTCCACGAACTCGTCCGAGCCTTCGGCTGCGACAGCCTTGACGACGTCGTTGACGGCGTTGCTGCGGCCTTCAAGGATCGCGTCGGCGATGCCACGGGCATACAGCGCCACGGCACGGGCCGAGTCGTCGTTGCCAGGGATCACGTAGTCGATGCCCACTGGCGAATGGTTGGTGTCAACCACCCCCACCAGAGGAATGCCCAGCTTCTGGGCTTCGAGCACGGCGATCTTGTGAAAGCCCACGTCGATGATGAAGATCGCATCGGGCAACGCGGTCATGTCCTGGATGCCGCCGATGTCCTTTTCGAGCTTTTCCATCTCGCGGGCAAACATCAGCTGCTCCTTCTTGGTCATGCTTTCCAGGCCGGCTTCCTTCTGGGCCTGCATGTCCTTGAGGCGTTTGATCGAGGTCTTGACGGTCTTGAAGTTGGTCAGCATGCCGCCGAGCCAGCGCTGGTCGACGAAAGGCACGCCAGCGCGGCGGGCTTCCTGCGCCACGATGTCGCGCGACTGGCGCTTGGTGCCCACCATCAGAATGGTGCCGCGATTGGCGGAGAGCTGGCGCACGAACTTGGCCGCCTCTTCGAACAGGGGCAGTGTCTTCTCGAGGTTGACGATGTGGATCTTGTTGCGATGGCCGAAGATGTACGGCGCCATCTTGGGGTTCCAGAAGCGGGTCTGGTGACCGAAATGGACACCGGCTTCCAGCATTTCGCGCATGGAGATGGACATGAGATAACTTTCCAGAGGTTGAGTCTAAAATCCAGCCCCGATCGCCAGCAACAGAGAGCCCTAGACGGCTCACATGCGGCGGACAACACCCGGTTGGGCTGGTTTGCGATTTCGCTTTGTCCCGGACGCCTGTGAACACCATGTTCACGGCTGCCATTGGCAAAGCCTGTCGATTATAGCAGCCTCCCCGGCCTCACGGTCACTTGCGCGCTGCACCATGCCCCACGTTCCGCCCGACTCTGATTCAACACCCAGCGCAGAGCCCGCGCCCGACCCCCTCCCCGTCCCCGTCCCCGTCACGTTTGCCACCTTTTTCCCGGCCGCTGCGCGAGGCCGGCCTTGAGGCTCGCGGTGATCGGTGCGGGTGTGGCCGGTGCCACCACCGCCTACGAACTCACACGCGATGGCCACGAAGTGACCGTGTTCGAACGCCGGAGCACCATCGCCGAGGAGGCCAGCTTCGCCACTGGCGCGCTTGTCGCCCCGGGCTGGACGGCCGACTGGACCGGTTCACAACGGCAATTGCGCATGCCCTGGTCTGCGCGACGTGGCGACGGTCTGCGACTCACGGGGTTGCCAGCGGTGGGCGAATGGCCCTGGCTTTGGCGGTGGCGCCAGGCAGGCAAGGGAGGGCGGCTGGCACCAGCCCATCGTCAGCTCCACCAGTTGCTGCGCTACAGCCAGCAACGGCAGATGACCATCACCGCCGAGCATGTGCTCGAACACGATCGCAGCCAGGGCATGCTGGTGTTGTGGCGCGATGCACACGACGCGGAAATGGCGCAGCCGGCGCTGGCCCTGATGCGTGAGAGCGGCGTCGCCTTCAAGCTGCTCGGTGCCGAGCAGGCGCGCGCGCTCGAACCCGCCTTGAGTGAGGAGACGCCGCTGCAAGGCGCCGTCGAACTCGCCGGAGAAGGCGTCGCCAACTGTCGCGAGTTCGCTTTGCTGATCCGCAACGCCGCCCAATCGCAGGGCTGCCGCTTTGAATTTGACACCCTGGTGAGCGCGCTTGACCCTCGGTCCGACGGACAAGTGGAGGTTTCGGTTCGATCCACTGCACCGAGCAACGACGCAGTCGTGCGGACGGAGCGATTCGATGCGGCGATCGTTTGCGCGGGCGCACTCGGCGCAGAACTTCTCAAGCCCCTGGGCCTGAGAGTGCCGATGAACGTGGTGCATGGGCACTCCCTCAGTGCGGCCGTACGGGAACCGCTGGACGCGCCGCTGTCGGCCGTGCTCGACGCCCGCAGCGGCGTCTCGATCGCACGCCTGGGACAGCGGGTGCGCGTGGCCGGTGGCCATGAATTCGGCGCCATTCCGGGCGAGGCATCCAAACCGGCACTGACCCAGCTCTACAAGGTCTTGGCCGACTGGTTTCCGGGCGCTGTCCGGCTGGGCGGTCCACGCGGCAGCATCCAGGAATGGCAAGGTGCGCAGGCCTGCCTCCCGGACGGGCTGGCCCTGATTGGCCCCACCCGCCTGCCAGGTCTGTGGCTCAACCTGGGACACGCTGCCAGCGGGTGGTCCGCAGCCTGCGGCAGTGCCCGCGCCCTGGCCGATCGCCTGCAAGGTCGCGAACCCGATGTCGATCTGACGGGCTTCTCGCCGCAACGTTTCGGGCTCTGAGGCGCTGGCGATCCCGTCACCCGGCAAACGTGATGAAATGCCGGCTGCTTCACCTTGCGCAATTCGTGACCACCCCTACGTCCTCACAGGCACCCACCGTCGCACGGCCGGTGGACGCAAGCCGGCGCGAGCCGCTCTACGGCGCCGATGCCACGCGGCGCATAGAGCGCGAGGCGCTGGCGCGTCTGCCCGCGCACACCCTCATGTCGCGTGCCGGACTCTCGGTGGCCCGACTGGCGCGAGCTCTGCATCCGCATGCCAGGATGATCTGGGTGGCATGCGGACCCGGCAACAACGGTGGCGACGGTCTGCTGGCCGCCATCCATCTGCACCAGTGGGCCCAGGCGCGGGGCGGCTCGCAGACTGTGGTGGTGACTCACTGGATCGGCGAACCTGCGGACGAGAGCGGATTGCCCGCAGACGCCCGAAACGCTCTGGCCGCTGCGCGCCAGGCCGGCGTGGTGTTCGCCGATCGGCCGCCACTGGCGTTTGACCTGGCCATTGACGCCCTTTTCGGTCTCGGTGCGGCGCGGCCCGTGCAGGGGCGCCTGGGTGAATGGCTTGCCTTGCTTCGCGGTTCATCGCAAACCGTGCTGTGCGTGGACTTGCCCAGCGGATTGCACGCCGACACCGGCGCGCTCGCTCCCGCTGCGGGCGTGCACCCGCACCCGACCCCACGGCCGGGGCCGAGGCACACCCTGTCTCTCCTCACACTCAAGCCCGGCCTGTTCACGGCCCACGGCCGCGATGCCGCCGGCCAGGTATGGCTGGACGGTCTGGGTGAGAGCCCCTCGGCGGATGAGCCCGCGACCGCGTGGCTCGCAGGGCGTGCACCTCCGGCAGGCGCGAAGGCCGATCAGGCGCACGTCAGCCACAAAGGCAGCTTTGGCGACGTCGTGGTGGTGGGCGGACAAGGTATTTCTGTGGGTGGTGCCGGGATGACCGGCGCGGCATTGCTCGCCGCCCGCGCCGCCTTGCATGCCGGCGCTGGCAGGGTCTTCGTCGGGTTGCTGCAGAGGCCGGACGCGGTCGAGCCCACCTGGGACCCGGTCAACCCCGAGCTGATGTTCCGACGCCCCGAAAGTCTGCTTGACACGGCCACCCTGCAACAGGCATGTGTGGTCTGCGGTTGCGGCGGCGGAAAAAGCATCGCCTCGGTCTTGCCACGCGTCCTCTCGGGCACGGCGCGACTGGTGCTCGACGCCGACGCGCTCAATGCCATCGCCACCGATTCGGGATTGCAGACCTTGTTGCGGCACCGCCTGGGACGCGGCTGGACCACCGTGTTGACCCCTCACCCCCTGGAGGCCGCCCGCCTGCTGGGCTGCGACACGGCCACCGTGATGGCCGACCGGCTGAAATCTGCGCAGTCGCTGGCCGAAAGTTTTGGAGTGGTGTGTGTGCTCAAAGGTTCGGGCACTGTGCTGGCTGCGGCGAGCGAAGTACCGTGGATCAATCCCACAGGCAATGCATCCCTGGCCACGGCGGGCACCGGTGACGTGCTGGCCGGTATGGTGGGCGCCGCGCTGGCAAGCCCGCTGAAAGCCAACGGACCGAGCGTTCTTCAACGGGTTGCCGAAGCGGTGTTCCAGCATGGCTGGCTCGCCGATCACTGGCCCTGCGAATCAAGCCTGAACGCTGGCGCGCTGGCCGCTCGGGTGCAGACCCTTTCGTGACCCCGGCTCAGCCGAGCAACATCAACCCGACTTGCAGCAGGATGATCAGGACCAGCACCGAAAGGTCCACGCCGCCAATCAAGGGAACCACGCGCCGCACTGGCCGCAGGATGGGGCCACACAGTCGCTCCAGCGTCGCCATCACCGGCGCGTGAGGCTGCACCCAGGACAGGATGGCGTAGCCCAGCAACAGCACCATCAGGCCCTGCAGCAGGGTGCGAGCCAGCAGGCGCAGCGCCATTTGCAGCACGGTCAGCACCGAGGCCTCCGCGGAAAAAAAGCGGTCTGACACGCTGGTCGCCAGCAACAGCCAGACAACGCCGTAGATCAGCGCGAGCAGAAGCGCCGCAATCAGGCTGCCCCAATCGACGCGGCTTTGCGCCAGCGAGCGCGGAAGGACACGGCGCACGGGCGCCACGAGCCAGTCAGTCAGCGCGATAGCGAAACGGCCAGGCTGCGCGGACATGTGGATGCGCAACTGGTTCATCCAGGCACGCAACAAGGCCGCCGCCACCAGGAAGAAAAACAGAGTTTCGAGCAGAAAGAAAACGATGCGCATGCGTGTGGGTGGTTCAACCTGAAGAGAATGCGAAGTGTAGGCCCGGCTTAGGCACCTCAGTCGCCGGACAGACGCAAGGGCGCCAGCGGCAACCTGGGATCGGGTTCGCGCCCCGCGTTCAGTCGCTGCAGGGCGGCCGCGCGCGAGGCTTCCAGAAAATCCAGCATGATGGGTGAGCTGTCCGCCAGTGCGTCGCGACCGTGGTGAAACTCCGGATGCCACTGCACACCGCGTGCATAGGAATCGCCGGTCCAGCGTATGGCCTCCACCATGCCATCCAGCGTGGAGACCGCCTCGACCACCATGCCTTTGCCAATGTCAGCCACGGCCTGATGGTGGATGCTGGTGACGCGCAGCTGAGAAGCATGCGGGTACAGACGGGTGAGTGCCGTTCCTTGCACAAAGGTGACGTCGTGCTCATGCTGGTCGTACAGATCGGTTTCCACGTGGGGATGCGCCGCTGGGCATTGGGCGGCAATGTCCTGGTACAGCGTGCCGCCAAAGGCCACGTTGAGCAACTGAGCGCCTCGGCAAACGCCCAACACCGGCTTCTTTTGCGCGACAAAGGCGCGCAACAGCGCCAGCTCGTACCGATCGCGAACCACGTCACCCTGCCAGCGCGGGTCGATGGGTGTCTGGCCATAGGTCTGGGGCGCCACGTCGGCTCCGCCCTGCAGCACCAGCGCGTCGAGCTCCTGAACCACGTGGTCGACCTTGAGATGCCGCGCTGCGTGCTTGCTGTCGTGTGCTACGGCCGGCACCATGAAGGCCACGGCGCCGTGCTCCATGATCCAGTGCGCCAGAGACTGTTCGATGTACTGCAGGATCTTGTTGCGAAAGCCCAGTTCCTGAGGCACCGAGTGCAACAAGCGAGCCGACACGCCGATGCGCAGTGGACGCTCCGTCGGCACGGGAGGCCGTTTGCGCCGGGAAGAGGCGACTGCGCGATCGGGCATGCTCGTTCGACTGGAACTGTCACCGACGGCTCTTGCGCGATTTGCTGGCGGCACTGCGCGCACCGCCACGATCGGTTTTCTTGCCCGCCGCCTTGCGCACCGCCGATTTCACCTCGAGCACTGGCGCCGTGGGAGCCGCACCCCGTCGGCTGGGCGATCCGGCGTCTCGGCCGCGACGCGACTTGTCGGCTCGGCCCGAAGGCGATGCGCCATCCGAAGCGCCAGCCTGCCCCGTCTTGTCTCGCATCGCGCGCAGCAGACGATCGTCATCGCCGCTGACCAGACGGAAGTCAATGCGCCGGCCATCGAGGTCCACGCGGCTGACCTGAACCTGCACGCGTGTGCCCAGTGCATAGCGGATGCCTGTGCGCTCGCCACGCAACTCCTGGCGCGCCTCGTCGAAGCGGAAATACTCGCCACCAAGCTCGGTGATGTGCACAAGCCCTTCGACGTACATGGCGTCAAGCGTGACGAACAGGCCGAAGCTGGTGACCGAACTCACCACACCACTGAACTCCTCACCCAGGTGCTCGCGCATGTACTTGCACTTGAGCCAGGCTTCCACATCACGGCTGGCCTCGTCGGCACGGCGCTCGTTGGCGCTGCAGTGCAGGCCCGCGGCCTGCCACGCCAGCGTGTCCACCGACGGCTTCTTCACGACTTCGCCCACCGCAAGCGGCCTGGCACGGCTGGCCAGTCGTTTGCTCAGCTTGGCGTGCGCCTCGCCCGGCGTGGGCAGGGCTGGCAACTCGTAGCGCTTGCGCGCCAGGATGGCCTTGATCACGCGATGCACCAGCAGATCGGGGTAGCGGCGGATCGGACTGGTGAAGTGGGTGTAGGCCTCGAACGCCAGACCGAAGTGCCCGCTGTTGATGGGCGTATAGATGGCCTGCTGCATGGAGCGCAGCAACATGGTGTGGATCTGCTGCGCTTCTGGGCGGTCCTTGGTGGCGTTGGCGATCTGCTGGAAATCTGCCGGTTTGGGATTGTCGCCAATCGTCTGGGACACACCCATGGCCTTGAGATAGTTGCGCAGGATTTCCTGCTTCTCCGGCGTGGGGCCTTCGTGCACGCGGTACAGGCCGGTGTGCTTACCTTCGCTGATGAAATCGGCCGAGCACACGTTGGCGGCGAGCATGGCCTCTTCGATCACCTTGTGCGCGTCGTTGCGCGTGCGCGGAACGATCTTCTCGATGCGGCCGGACTCGTCGCACACGATCTGGGTTTCGGTGGTCTCGAAGTCCACCGCGCCACGCTCGCCACGCGCCGCCAGCAAGGCGCGGTAGACGTCGTGCAGGTTGAGCAGGTAAGGCACCAGGGCCTTGCGCTGCGCGGCTTCAGGGCCCCGGGTGTTTTGCAGGATGGCCGCGACCTCGGTGTAGGTGAAGCGCGCATGGCTGAACATCACCGCCGGATAGAACTGGTAGGCATGCACCTCGCCCTTGGCGTTGACCAGCATGTCACACACCATGCACAGCCGCTCCACACCAGGGTTCAGCGAGCACAGGCCGTTGGAGAGCTTTTCCGGCAACATCGGGATCACGCGGCGCGGGAAGTACACCGAAGTCGCGCGGTCGTAGGCATCCACGTCGATTGGCGAACCAGTCTCCACGTAATGGCTCACGTCGGCAATCGCCACCAGCAGGCGCCAGCCTTTGCCCTTGCCCACCTTGGCCGGCTCGCAATACACCGCATCGTCGAAGTCGCGCGCGTCTTCACCATCAATGGTCACCAGCGGCACATCGCGCAGGTCCACGCGGTGCTTGTGATCGGCCGCACGCACGTGGTCTGGCAGAGCTCGGGCCTGCGCCAGAGCAGCGTCAGAAAACTCATGCGGCACGCCGTACTTGCGCACCGCAATCTCGATCTCCATGCCGGGGTCGTCGATCTCCCCCAGCACTTCCTTCACGCGCCCGACCGGCTGCCCATACAGCGCAGGCGGCTCGGTGAGTTCAACCACCACCACCTGACCCGGCTTGGCCGAACCGGTGGCGCCTTTGGGAATCAACACATCCTGACCATAGCGCTTGTCTTCGGGCGCCACCAACCAGACGCCACTCTCCTGGAGCAGACGGCCGATGATGGGTGAATCGGAGCGTTCGACGATCTCGGTCACGCGACCTTCGGGACGGCCCTTTCGGTCCAGCCGCACGATGCGTGCCTTGACCCGATCCTTGTGCAAGACCGCCCGCATTTCGTTGGACGGGAGATAAATATCGGCCTGACCATCGTCGCGGATCACAAAGCCATGACCGTCGCGATGACCAGAGACGACGCCTTCATATTCGGCCAACAGGCTGCTTTTTTCGTTCACTTTTTCTCTGCTATAATTTCGGTTTTCCTGAGATGCCCAGGTGGCGGAATTGGTAGACGCACTAGTTTCAGGTACTAGCGCCGAGAGGCGTGGAGGTTCGAGTCCTCTCTTGGGCACCAATCATAAGGGCCAGCAAATGCAAGTTTGCTGGCCTTTTCCTTTTGTGACCTGCCGTCAAAACGGCACAGCCAATAGGTCGTGGCCTTGCGCTGCCACGACACGTGCCTTGGTGAATTCACCGACCTTCAAGGTCTTGCTGATCTTCTCCGGCGGCAACAGGCGCACCACGCCGTCAATCTCCGGCGCGTCCGCATAACTGCGTCCCACACCACCCTTCTTGCCCAGTCCTGGTGCCGAGTCCACCAGCACCTGCATGGTGGCGCCCACACGTTGCTGCAGCTTCTCTGCAGACACCGCTTCGGCCACCGCCATGAAGCGAGCGCGGCGCTCTTCACGCACAGCGTCGGGCACCGGATCAGGCAGCGCATTCGCCGTGGCACCCGGCACGGGTGAGTAGGCAAAACATCCCGCGCGATCAATGCGCGCTTCGCGCAGAAAATCCAGCAGGTGATCGAATTCGGCTTCCGTCTCACCCGGAAAGCCGGCAATGAAAGTGCTACGCACCACGATCTCCGGACACAGCTCGCGCCATCGCGCGATGCGCTCCAGGTTCTTCTCGCCACTGGCGGGGCGTTTCATGCGGCGCAGCACATCCGGATGGCTGTGTTGGAGCGGCACATCGAGATACGGCAGGCACAGGCCTTCGGACATGAGCGGGATGATGTCGTCCACATGGGGGTACGGATAGACGTAGTGCAAACGCACCCACGCGCCATAGCCTTGGGCCAGTTCGCCCAGCGAGCGCACCAGGTCGAACATGCGCGTTTTCACCGGTTTGCCATCCCAGAAGCCAGTGCGGTACTTCACATCCACGCCATAGGCCGAGGTGTCCTGACTGACCACCAGCAGCTCTTTCACACCGGCCTCGAACAGCTTGCGAGCCTCGGTCAGCACATCACCAATCGGTCGGCTCACGAGGTCGCCGCGCATGGAGGGAATGATGCAGAAGGTGCAGCGGTGGTTGCAGCCTTCGCTGATCTTCAAATAGGCGTAGTGGCGGGGCGTGAGCTTGATGCCCTGAGGAGGCACGAGATCCACGAACGGATCGTGCGGTTTGGGCAGATGCTCGTGCACGGCACTCATCACTTCGTGCGTGGCATGGGGGCCGGTCACCGCCAGCACACTGGGGTGCATCTGGCGCACCAGGTTGCCACCACTCTCGCCTTCGCGGGCGCCCAGGCAACCCGTGACGATGACCTTCCCGTTCTCGGCCAGGGCCTCGCCAATGGTGTCCAGGCTCTCGCGCACCGCATCGTCGATGAAGCCACAGGTGTTGACGATCACCAGATCGGCGCCGGCAAACGTCTTGGAAGTTTGGTATCCCTCGGCGCTGAGCTGCGTGAGGATGAGTTCGGAATCGGTCAGCGCCTTGGGACAACCCAGGCTGACAAAACCGACTTTGGGAGCCGCCGTGGGCGGCGAGACGAGCGTTTCAGACATCGCCCGATTGTCTCAGACCCGTCGGACATCGACGCGCGGGGGGCTAACGCTTGAGTCCCAGCGCCGCCAGCATCTGCTCGCTGTTCTTCTGCATCTGCTCCTGCATCTGCGTGAAAGCGTTGCGGGATTGTTCAAGGTAGGTGCCCATCATGCCCTGCATCATGGGTGATTGCACGTTCATGAACTGCTTCCAGGCCTCTGGATTGACGCCGGTGGACTGCTCGGTCATCTTGTGTTGCAGGTCCATGAAGATCTGCACGTTCTTCTCCAGGTAGGAGCCCATGAAGTCCTGCATGGCGTGCCCATAGAAACGGATGATGTTGGCCAGCACCTGCTCGGTGAAGATCGGCACGCCCGCCGTCTCTTCCTCCAGGATGATCTGAAGCAGGATGCTTCGGGTGAGGTCGTCGTTGGTCTTGGCGTCGCGCACGACGAAGGGCTCGTTGTCCATGACCAGCGCCTTCACCTCGGCCAGCGTGATGTACGACGACGTGTCAGTGTCGTACAGACGCCGGTTCGGGTACTTCTTGATCACGCGCACGGCGGGAGTTCGCTCACCGCCACTGTCGGCCTTGGTTTTTTGCACTGAAGGACTTTCTGGAATACGCGGGCAGGGTCGCCCACCGTCTGTAC
Organism: Hydrogenophaga sp.; assembly: GCF_050250835.1. Taxonomy (GTDB): domain Bacteria; phylum Pseudomonadota; class Gammaproteobacteria; order Burkholderiales; family Burkholderiaceae_C; genus Hydrogenophaga. The sequence continues at coordinate 32,574 of NZ_JBFWNX010000002.1, forward strand.
CGGAGGATACGGCACATTCTAAAAAACCCGATTGCCATGGCGAGGATGGGTTTTCCCTGTGCCTCAGGCACAGGCCGGGCAAAAAAAAAGCCCGGCGGGGCTGCCAGGCATTTCGGAGGTTTCTCTTCATCGAGAGAAACGAATCGGATTGGTAGGCGCGATTGGACTCGAACCAACGACCCCCACCATGTCAAGGTGGTGCTCTAACCAGCTGAGCTACGCGCCTACAAACGATTCGAAGCCTCGCAGTATAGCAGTTCGTCCTGGCTATTTGCGTCGGACCACGCGTACACCGGCCACATCCCCCACCACCGACATCGCACGCGCCACCTGCCGGGCGTCGGGCACCTCAATGGTGAAGGTCATCCAGGCGATGCCCTTGACCGACTGGGTCTGGACGCCGATCACATTCATTTTCTCGCGCGCGAAAACGTCGGAAATGTCACGCAGCAGGCCTTGGCGATCGAGCGCCTCGATGGCCACGTCGACGGGATAGACGGACGTTTGCGCGTCACGACCACCACCCTGGCCACCCCACTGCACCTCGATCACACGATCGGGATTTTTTCGCTGCAGGTGGGCAAAGTCGCTGCAGTCGCTGCGGTGGATGCTTACGCCCTTGCCCCGGGTGACAAATCCGCCGATCTCGTCGGGAGGCGCAGGTTTGCAGCACCGGGCAAGCTGGGTCATGAGCGACTCCACGCCCACCACCAGCACGCCACCTCCCGTCTGTCCCGCCGGCTTGCGCGGCTTTCTCAGCCATGCCGGCACCTCCGAGGGTGCTTCCGGCTCGGGGGGGCGCAGATGCGTCTCGATGGCGCGAAGCGAGAGTTCATCCTTGCCGACCTGTTCGAACAATTCCTGCGCGGACGCCAGGCCCAGCGACGTGGCGAGATCGTCGAACTTGAGCGCGGTCTTGCCCTCCCGCTGCAGCAACTTTTCGACCGCCTCGCGCCCCCGTGCGACGGTTTCCTCCATGGCCTGCGCATTGAACCAGGCGCGCACCTTGCTCTTGGCGCGGTGGCTGACCAGATAGCCCAGTTCGGCGTTGAGCCAGTCGCGCGAAGGTCCGCCCTCCTTGGCGGCGGTGATCTCCACCGTCTGACCGTTTTGCAGCGGCGTGTTGAGCGTGACCATGGCGCCATCCACCCGCGCGCCCCGGCAACGGTGGCCCAGGTCGGTGTGAACGCTGTAGGCAAAGTCCACGGCCGTGGCACCCTGGGGCAACTCCACGATGGCCGCGTCGGGTGTCAACACGTAAATGCGGTCGTCGAAAAGTCCTTGCGCAGCGCCGCTCAGGTCGCGCTCCCAGGCCAGCAATTGGCGCAGAACCGCGATCTTGGCGTCGTACTCCGTGCTGGCCGACACGCCTGCATACCCTTTGGCGCCTGCTTCCTTATAGGCCCAATGCGCTGCAACGCCATGCTCGGCGTGGTCGTGCATGGCCTGGGTGCGAATCTGGATCTCGAAAGCTTTGCCCTGCTCGTCACGCACCACCGTGTGCAAGGACTGATAGCCATTGGCCTTGGGCTTGGCGATGTAGTCATCAAACTCGTCAGGCAGCGGTGAGAACTTCGCGTGCACGAGTGCCAGTGCGGCATAACAGTCGGCCACCTCGGGAACGATCACGCGCAAAGCCCGGATGTCGAACACCTGCTCAAAGTCGAGCGACTTGCCACGCATCTTCTTGACGATGCTGTAGATGTGCTTGGGGCGTCCTTGCACGGAAGCCTGCACCCCCTGGCCGTGCAGATCTTCTTCAAGGCGCTGCCTCACCTGCTCCACGTGGGCTTCGCGCTCGGCGCGCTTCTCGTCCAGGAGGCGCGCCACCTGTTTGTAGGTCTGGGGCTCGAGGAAGCGAAACGCCAGGTCTTCCATTTCCCATTTGATCTGCCAGATGCCCAGGCGGTTGGCCAGCGGCGCGAACACATGCAGCGACTCGCTGGCCAGGGCATCGCCGGGCTCGCCTTTGCAGGCCGCGAAATAGCGCAGAGTCTGCAAGCGCGAAGCCAGGCGCAGCATGACCACGCGCAGGTCCCGCGAGAAGGCCAGCAACATCTTGCGAACGTTTTCCGTCTGGCTAGCCGCCAGTTCGGATACCAGGGCTTTGCCTGGTGCGGTGACGGGCAGGTCTTGCTCCTGCGCGGCCAGGCGCTCCACTTCTTTCTTGGCCTGCACCTCGGCGTGCTTCAAACGCGCCTGGCGCTGCAACTGAACCAGTTTGGTGGTCTCCACGGCCAGCGCCGCGAAGTTTTCGCCAAAGGCTTTGGCAATCACCTCCTGCGGTCGGTTCAGGTGCTGACAGGCGTAGACCAGATAGGCGGCCGCCTGCATGGCCTCCGAGCCACCGATGTCGTTGAGCACGCCCGCCACTGCATCGGCGTGGTCCAGGATGTTTTCACCAGTATCGAGGTGCTCACTGGCGATCAGGGGCTCCGCAAAGGCGCGCGCTCGAGTCAGCGCCTGCGCCTGCCTGGGCAGGCTGTCGGAGGTGGCGGCCACGATGGCCGAGGGCACCACCGGTACGGCGGGTGCATCTTGTGCCTCACCTGAGATAAACGCTGCAGATCGCTTCATGACCGTCCCGGGAATCCGCCCTCAATCCGACCACAGGAACGACCGGACGGCCGCCACCTGATCGGGCGCCATCAGCGTAGGTGCATGCCCCACGCCTTCGAACGCCACGCACTCTGCTCTGGGGCCGCGCCGTGCCATCTCGTTCGCGGTGGCCTGGGTCAGCAAATCGGACAGCTCTCCGCGCAACAACAGGGTGCGCGCCGTGATCGCGTCGTACATGCCCCAGAGCGCAGCTTCTCCATCGCGCACCGCTTGGCGCGCCTGCTCCTGGTCAGGCATGTCGACCAGGGCCTTCACGGGCAGTGCCAGCGCGGGGTCGTAATGCAACCACCATCGGTCCGCTCGCTCCCTCAACATCGGGAGCGATAGCGCGCGCCACTGTTCGGGCGTGTGGGGCCCGAAGGTGGCTGAGATCGACACCAGGTAGTCGATGGCGGCCTGTTCGCTCTCGAAGGACGGGTTGCGCCCCAGATAGGTGCCGATGCGCTGCAAAGCCTCCCACTGAACCACCGGACCCACGTCGTTGAGCACCAGCCGGCGAATGGCCAGCGAAGGCTGCGCCGCTAGCACCATGCCGATCAGTCCCCCCATGCTGGTACCCACCCAGTCGATCACCAGCTCGCGTTTTTCTGCACGCAAGGTCGTCACCAAGGCCACCAGATCGGCGGCGTACGTGGCCACCTGGTAGCCCATGGGATCGGCCAGCCAGTCGCTGTGGCCACGACCGGCCACATCCACCGCAAGGACCCGCGCGCGTTCCGTCAGGGTCCGGGCCAGGGTGTCGAAATCGCGGCCCTGGCGCGCCAGTCCGTGCACACAGATCACCACATGTGCCGTGCTCCCCGAGGTGCAAGGCCAGTCCCAGTAGGCCATGCGGCGCGGCGCGCCGTTCTGGCCAGCGGGTGCGCCGACGTTGAGATGTTGCAGGGATGGTTCTTGCATGGGGTGAGGTGGCCGAAGGCCTCCGTGATAATGCTTCAAGCGCTTTTCAACCAATCGTAATGGAACTGGAGAACCCCATGCTTGCCAACAAGACCGCCCTCGTCACCGGCTCCACCAGCGGCATCGGGCTGGGTATCGCCAAGTCGCTCGCCCGTCAGGGCGCGAACATCATCCTCAACGGATTCGGCGACATCGAAGGCCCGAAGGCGGAGATTGCCGCGCTCGGCGCGAAGGTGGCCTATCACGGTGCCGACATGAGCAAGCCGGCGGAGATCGAAGCCATGATGGCCTTCGCTGCCAGCACGTTCGGCCAGGTGGACATCCTGGTCAACAACGCCGGGATCCAGCACGTTGCCCGTGTGGAGAACTTCCCCATTGACCGCTGGGACGCCATCATCGCCATCAACCTCAGCAGCGCCTTCCTGGCCAGTCGCCTGGCCTTGCCCGCCATGCAAAAGGCCAACTGGGGCCGCATCATCAACGTGGCCTCGGTACACGGGCTGGTGGGTTCGGCCGAGAAGTCGGCCTATGTGGCCGCCAAACACGGCATTCTGGGACTGACCAAGGTCACCGCGCTGGAGAACGCCGCCTCGGGCGTGACGTGCAACGCCATCTGTCCCGGCTGGGTGCTCACGCCGCTGGTGCAGAAGCAGGTTGATGCGAAGGCTGCTGCCCAGGGCCTGTCCAATGAGGAGGCCACCAGGCAACTGCTGGGAGAGAAGGAGCCCTCGATGCAGTTCACCACGCCAGAAGAGTTGGGCGAACTCGCCGTGTTTTTCTGCTCCCCCGCTGGCAACAATGTGCGCGGCGTGGCCTGGAACATGGACGGCGGCTGGGCCGCGCAATAGAGGCGTCGGCCCGGTCGCGCTTCACGCAACCACGCCCGAGTCGGCAATCTCAGGCGCGAAGTCGGTTCACTTCAATTGAATGGAGCCCGACACCGTCACGTTGACGGTGGTTTTGCCCGCTTCCACGGGCACGGCGGCATCGGACATGGCTGCCTTGGCTTCCATGGCCATCACGCGTGGCTGGAACGGACGGCCTTCCTGATCGGTCGAACTCACGGCGACTTCTCGCAAGCTGTAGCCGGCAAAGCCGAAGCCCTTGGCAACGTCGCTGGCCCGTTGCTTGAAGCGCTCGATCGCCAAAGCCTGGACGTCAGCCTCGAGTTTCTGGCGAGCCTCTCGCGAAAGCGAGAAGCCCATATTGGCCATGGTGAGCGTCTGGATCCTGCCGGCGGTGGCGCTGATCAGTGCAAAATCTCGGCCCTCCAGCACCAACTCGGTGCTGCCTTGCCAACCGCTGATCTTGCCATTGCTCCCGTAGCGCGGGTGCAGGCTGAACTGCCCGGTCCGCACGTCCAGCTGCTGCGGCTTTGCGCTGCCTCGCGCGACCACCAGCGCAGCTTCAAGCGCCTGCTTGAGCTGGTTCTGCACGGTGACAGCGTCGGGTCCTTCGCGGGTGGTGTTCAAGCTCACGTTCAGCCAGTCCTGCGGCACTTCCATGAAGCCACTGGCCGAGATGTTCACCACGTTGGCCGGCACGGGCGCCGCGCCCTGTGCATGGGCCGTTGCAGCGGCCAGCGAGCCCAGGGCCATGGTGGCCAGAAGCAGCAAGCGAGAAAGGTAGGAGGTGAAGGTCTGCGTTCGGGTCGGGGGCAATGTCATGGCTTGAGGCGGAACTCGTAGGGAGGCTGGTCACGCAGCTGCTCGCGCAAACGCTGGCGCTCTTCCACCGAAAGGCGGTAGGGCTTGCTGGTGTCGTCCACGTCATCGAAGGGCTGGCGAAGCGCATCGCGAAGGCGCATGGGGCCACGCGCCTCGTTGCTGTCACCCACCGAGATGGGCAACACCGTCGGCGGCGCGTCCGATGGCACCGGATGCACGCGCTGACCGTCCTGGCCCGCCATCAGAGGACTGATGACAGACAACAGACATACGCTCGTCAGAATGGATTTCATGGTCCGCTCAAGTATGAACACCCTGCCGATTGTGTGATGTGGTCCCGGTGAAGTCGCTGCCAGCGCGGGCAACATCTGTAACAGCGTGTCAGGAAAATAAAATTCAAGCGCTGACAACCACTTGGCGCTGCCACAATCGAGTTTGTTACATATTTCGGAAGTTGCTCCCATGCCACAAAACAGTGTCCGCCCCAACAAGGTTCTCGTCGTCGACGACGACGTCCGCATCCGCGACTTGCTGCGCCGATACCTGATGCAGGAAGGCTTCGAGGTCATGCTGGCCGAGGACGGCAAAGCGCTCAACCGAGTTTTGCAGCGCGATTCGGTCGACCTGATCGTGCTTGACCTGATGATGCCTGGCGAAGACGGCCTCTCCATCTGCCGCCGCCTGCGCGCCAACGGCGACCGCACCCCCATCATCATGCTCACCGCCAAGAGCGAAGACGTGGACCGCATCGTGGGCCTGGAGGTCGGTGCCGACGACTACCTTGGAAAACCCTTCAATCCGCGTGAACTGCTGGCGCGCATCCACGCAGTGCTGCGCCGTCGCCCGCCCACCGAGGTGCCGGGTGCCCCGTCGCAAGACCAGGAAGTGGTGAAGTTCGGCCCCTTCGAGTTCGACCTGAGTCTGCGCACGCTGCGCAAGGACGGCGTGGACCTGCCGCTGACCACGGGCGAGTTCGCCATGCTCAAGGCCCTGGTTCGCCACCCGCGCCAACCGCTCTCGCGCGAGAAGCTGGCCCAATTGGCCCGTGGCCGCGAATTCGAACCTTTCGATCGCAGCCTGGACGTGCAGGTTTCGCGACTGCGCAAGCTCATTGAAGAGGACGCCGCCTCGCCCCGCTACCTGCAGACGGTCTGGGGTGTGGGCTACGTCTTCGTGCCGGACGGCAATGCCTGATGCCCGACGAATCACGCGTTCCCTTCGAGACCCAGCCGGCCTCGCTGGAAACGGCGCCCGCTCCGCTCGAATTGCGCCCCAACCGGGGCGTGAGCCTGTTCTGGCGCACCTTCCTCTTTCTGGCGCTGCTGCTCGTGGGCTGCATCGTTGCCTGGCTGCAAACCTTTCGGGCACTTGAATATGAACCGCGGGCGCTGCAGAGCGCCAACCAGCTCGCCTCTCTGGTCAACCTCAGCCGCGCAGCGTTGGTCCACTCGGACGCGATCGCCCGCGTCTCCCTGATCAAGACGCTGGCCAGCGAGGAAGGCCTGCGCATCGCCCCGCGCGAGCCCACCGACACCTTCCGCCTCTACAACACCGATGCGTTGAGCCGCAACGTGGCACAGCGCCTCAGCGGTCGCCTCGGGCCCGACACGCTGGTGGCACGCGAGGTCAATGGCACGCCTGGCCTGTGGATCGGCTTCACGATCGACGACGATCCCTACTGGCTGCTCACCGACCCTTCGCGCATCGGGCCGGTGGCGGGCACCACCTGGCTGATCTGGCTGGGCACGGCCGCCCTGCTCTCGCTCACCGGCGCGGCGCTCATCGCCCGGCTGATCAACCGCCCGCTCAAGAAGCTCTCGTTTGCCGCCAGCCGCGTGCGTGAAGGCGACTTCAATGCGAGCCAGCTCAACGAAACCGTGGCCACCAGCGAGATTCGAGAGGTCAACATCGGCTTCAACCGCATGGCGCAGCGACTCTCCAAGATCGAGCAAGACCGGGCCCTCATGCTGGCAGGCATCTCCCACGACCTGCGCACGCCGCTGGCGCGCCTGCGGCTCGAAACCGAGATGAGCGTGGATGATCCGCAGGCGCGCGAGCACATGGCGGCCGACATCGAGCAGGTCAACGCCATCATCGACAAGTTCCTCGACTACGCGCGACCGGATCACATCAAGCCCGAACGCGTGAACCTCAACCAGGTGGTGGACGCGGCAATTTTTTCGGTGGGACAGGACCCCAACACCGTCATTACCACGAACATTCCTCTGCACACCATCGTGATGGGCGATGCCGTGGAGCTCCAGCGCGTTTTTGCGAATCTGCTGGAAAACGCCATGCGCTACGGCAAAGACCCCGAAACCGGGGTGACGCGGGTCGAGATTGCGGCCAAGGCCAAGGACGACTTCGTGCTGATCAAGCTGCGTGACTACGGCCAGGGCGTCAATCCTGACCAGATCGAACAACTGACGCAGCCGTTTTTTCGGGGTGACGTCTCCCGCACCGCAGCCACAGGCACCGGCCTGGGGCTGGCTATCGTGGACCGCGCCATTGCGCGCATGGGTGGTCGCTTCGCGCTGGCCAACAGCAGCACGGGCGGCCTCGCGGCCCACATGAAACTCGTCAAGGCTCCGACTTGATCAGCAGCACGATGGCGCGCGCCTCCATGCTGAGGCCCTGGCCCACCGGGCCGATCTTTTCGGCCGTCTTGGCCTTGACGTTGACCTGACCCCGCGCCAGACCCATGGCGCTGGCGATGCGCTCGCACATGGCGCCGATGTGCGGCGCGAGCTTCGGGGCCTGCGCAATCACGGTACTGTCCACGTTGCCAATCTCGAACCCTGCCGCGCGCACGCGCCTCGCGGCCTCGGCCAGAAGCACGCTGGAATCGGCACCCTTGAATCGCTCGTCGGTATCAGGGAAGTGCCGTCCGATATCGCCCAGAGCGGCAGCGCCCAGCAAGGCGTCGGTGATGGCGTGCAGCAGCACGTCGGCATCGGAATGACCGAGCAAGCCCAGGTGGTGCGGAATGGCGACGCCGCCGATGATCAGGGGACGGCCCGGAACAAGTGCGTGCACATCCCAGCCCTCTCCGATGCGAAAGGGGGGCAGGCTGGTGTTCATGGGCGGCTCCTGAGGACGGCTTCTGCCAGTGCGAAGTCTTCGGCGTAGGTGACCTTGAAGTTCTGTGCGCTGCCGCGCACCAGCAAGGGGCGGTGGCCCGCCTGTTCCATGGCGCTGGCCTCGTCGGTCACGCCGGCAAAGCTTCGGCCTTCGGTGGCGGCCAACGCCGTGTGAAGCGCGCCCAGGCGAAACATCTGCGGCGTCTGCGCCAGCCACTTGTCACCACGTTCAATGGTGGCCGCCACGCGTCCGCTGGCTTCGACCTTGAGCGTGTCGGGCAACGGCAACGCCAGCAGGCCACCCACCTCGTCGTTCCAGCACGCGTCGATCAGCGCCTCCACCTGAGCGGGGGTGACCAGGCAGCGCGCCGCGTCATGCACCAGCACCCAATCGCCGGGATGTGCGCCGTTTTCCTGCAGAAACTTCAGGCCATTGAAGACACTTTCGGCGCGGGTCGCACCGCCACAACGCGCCAGCGCGGTTCCCACAGGCTGTGATGTCCACCAGGCGTCATCCGGCGCAACGACCATCACGCACAGATCAAGGCGGGGCACCGCCCGCAGTGCGGACAGCGTGTGCATCACCATGGGCTGCCCGGCGATGGGCTGGTACTGCTTGGGAAGGTCGGTGCCGGCCCGGGAGCCCTTGCCCGCACAGGGCAGCAACGCATGGCAGCGGGGTACGGGGGACGGGGTCAATTGGGACGGGGCATCGGGCATGGTGTGCCTGCATTCTAGAATCAGCCATCGCACCCCCGGTCCTTCAGGCCGGGGGTGTTCGTCATGGTCGCTTCAGCCTCCTGGTCTTTCAAGTCCCATCCTGCCCGTCATTTCGTCCCCCCATGGACTTGCCCAAACTATCTCCCGGCAAACGCCACACCCTGCCCCTGCCAGGTGGCTCGGCCGATGCCTTGCTGCTGGCCCGATTGGCTGCGCGCGAGAAGGCCGCTGGCCGGCTGACCGCGATCGTCACGGCCGATGCCAACGACGCCCAGCGCCTGATCGACGAAATGGCGTTCTTCGCATCTGGCCTGCGTTGCGCGCTCTTTCCCGATTGGGAAACGCTGCCGTACGACACCTTCTCGCCCCATCAGGATCTGATCAGTGAACGCCTGGCCACGCTCTGGCGCATCTCGCAGCGCGACAAGGACACCGGTGCCGATGTGGTGCTCGTCCCCGCCACGACCGCGTTGTACCGGCTCGCGCCGCCCGCTTTCCTGGCTGGCTACACCTTCCACTTCAAGGTCAGGCAGAAGCTCGATGAAGCCAGACTGAAAGGCCAGCTGACCCTGGCAGGCTACCAGCACGTCACGCAAGTGGTGAGTCCGGGCGAGTACGCCGTGCGCGGCGGGCTGATCGACCTCTTTCCCATGGGCAGCCTGGTGCCCTACCGCGTGGATCTGTTTGACGACGAGATTGACAGCATCCGCACCTTCGATCCCGACAGCCAGCGCAGCCTGTACCCGGTGACCGAAGTGCGGCTGTTGCCAGGCCGTGAGTTCCCCATGGACGACGCGGCGCGCGCACGCTTTCGCAGCCGCTGGCGGGAGTTGCTGGAAGGCGACCCGACCAAGAGCCGCATTTACAAAGACATCGGCAACGGCGTGGCCACTGCCGGCATCGAGTACTACCTGCCGTTGTTCTTCGATGACACCGCCACCGTGTTCGACTACCTCGGTGCCGATGCCACCGTGGTGCTGCACGGTGAACTCGAGCCCGCGTTCCAGCGTTTCTGGCAGGACACCAAGGACCGCCACCGCCTTTTAAAGGGAGACCCGGAACGACCGGTGCTGCCTCCAGAGGCCTTGTTTCTGGACGCAGAGCAGTTTTACGTTCGCGCGAACCAGCACGCGCAGCTCGCTCTCAGATCCGTTCGCCCTGACCTTGCCCTTCGACAGGCTCAGGACGATCGGCCGGCGGAGGCTTCGACAGGCTCAGCCCGAACGGCATTCGCGGAAATCAACGGCTTACCCGACCTCTCGGTGCTGCGCGGCGCGGAAGATCCGCTCGCCCGACTGCAAGGCCACATTCGAAACACCACGCACCGCGTGCTGCTGCTGGCCGAGAGCGATGGCCGACGCGAGAGCCTGCTCGATTTCCTGCGCGCCAGTGGCTTGAACCCGCCAGTGGTCGATTCTCTCGCCGAGTTCCAGGCGAGCGACGAAAAGACGGGCATGGCCACCGCCGCGCTCACGGTGGGCTTCTCGTGGCTCGACGAAGGCATTGACTTCGTCACCGAGACCGAGCTCTTCGCCGCTGGCCCCACCACACGCCGGCGCAGGAAGCAGGAACAGGTCAGCGATGTCGATGCGCTGATCAAGGATCTCTCGGAACTCAATGTGGGCGACCCGGTGGTGCACAACGCCCACGGCATTGGCCGCTACCGGGGCCTGGTCAACATGGACATGGGGGAGAAGAACCCCGACGGCTCGCCAGCGCTCCAGGAGTTCCTGCACCTGGAGTACGCCGACAAGGCCGTGCTCTATGTGCCGGTGAGCCAGCTTCAGCTGATTGGCCGCTACACCGGCGTGAGCGCCGACGAAGCCCCGCTGCACAAACTGGGCAGCGGCCAGTGGGAAAAGGCCAAGCGCAAGGCGGCCGAACAGGTGCGCGACGCCGCTGCCGAATTGCTCAACATCTACGCCCGCCGGGCGGCGCGCCAGGGCCACGCCTTCCGCTACTCGGCACAGGACTACGAGGTGTTTGCGAACGACTTCGGGTTCGAGGAAACGGCCGATCAGCGGGCTGCCATCCACGCCGTGATACAGGACATGATCAGTCCGCGTCCAATGGACCGGCTGGTCTGCGGCGACGTGGGCTTCGGCAAGACCGAGGTGGCACTTCGCGCGGCCTTCGTGGCGGTGACGGGCGGTCGCCAGGTGGCGTTTCTCGCACCCACCACGTTGCTGGCCGAACAGCACTTCCAGACCCTCTCCGACCGCTTCTCGAAGTGGCCGGTGAAGGTGGCCGAGATGAGCCGCTTTCGCTCCACCAAGGAGATCAACGCCGCGGCCAAAGGCCTGGCCGATGGCTCGGTGGACATCGTGGTCGGCACGCACAAGCTGCTCAGCGAGAGCGTGAAGTTCAAGGACCTGGGCCTGCTCATCATCGACGAAGAACACCGCTTCGGCGTGCGCCACAAAGAGCAGATGAAGGCGCTGCGCGCCGAGGTGGATGTGCTCACGCTGACCGCCACGCCCATTCCGCGCACGCTGGGCATGGCGCTCGAAGGGCTGCGCGATCTCTCGGTAATCGCCACCGCACCGCAGCGCCGACTGGCCATCAAGACCTTCGTGCGCAACGAAGGCCATGGTGTGATTCGCGAGGCGGTGTTGCGAGAATTGAAGCGCGGTGGGCAGGTGTATTTCCTGCACAACGAGGTGGAAACCATCGAGAACCGCCGACAGATGCTGGAGGAAATCCTGCCCGAGGCGCGCATTGCCATCGCGCACGGCCAGATGCCCGAGCGAGAACTGGAGCGCGTGATGCGCGACTTCGTGGCCCAGCGGTTCAACTTGCTGCTGTGTTCGACCATCATTGAAACGGGCATCGACGTGCCCACGGCCAACACCATCGTCATGAGCCGCGCTGACAAGTTCGGCCTGGCCCAGTTGCACCAGTTGCGCGGCCGCGTGGGCCGCAGCCACCACCAAGCCTACGCCTACCTCATGGTGCCCGACACCGAGGGCCTGACCAAACAAGCCTCACAGCGACTCGACGCGATCCAGCAGATGGAGGAGCTCGGCAGCGGCTTCTACCTGGCCATGCACGATCTGGAGATTCGCGGAGCGGGCGAGGTGCTGGGTGAGAACCAGAGCGGCAACATGCTCGAAGTGGGGTTTCAGCTCTACAACGAGATGTTGAGCGAAGCGGTGCGCTCGCTCAAGGCCGGCCGCGAGCCCGACCTGCTCTCGCCGCTGTCGGTCACGACCGACATCAACCTGCACGCGCCTGCGCTGCTGCCCAGCGACTACTGTGGTGATGTGCATCTGCGCCTGTCGTTCTACAAGAAGCTCGCCACCGCCAGGAACACCGACCAGGTGGATGCCCTGCTTGAAGAGATCGTGGACCGGTTCGGCAAACTGCCACCGCAGGCGCAGACATTGATCGACGTGCATCGACTGCGCTGCATCAGTTTGCCGTATGGCGTGGTGAAGGTGGACGCCGCCCCCGGAGTGATCCAGATCACGTTCCGCGCCAACCCGCCGTTCGATTCGATGCGAATCATCGAATTGATCCAGAAGAACCGTCACATCAAGCTGGCTGGCAACGAGAAGCTTCGCATTGAACGCGCCCTGCCCGAGGTGAAAGATCGGGTCCAGATGGTTCGAGACGTGCTGCGCTCGCTGGGTCAGCCCCACAAAACACCCGAAACCGCTTAGCCGTTCGGGCTGAGTTTGTCGAAGCGCACCAGACCATGACCACCATCACCGAATTCGCCCCCGGCCTCACCGTTCAGGGCTTCACCCCTCCCTTGAAGCTGAGCGACTACAAGCTCATTGCCTTCGACATGGACTCCACGCTCATCAACATCGAGTGCGTGGACGAGATTGCCGACGCCGTGGGCAAGAAGGCCGAGGTCGCCGCCATCACTGAAGCGGCCATGCGCGGAGAGATCGCCGACTACAAGGAAAGCCTGCGCCAGCGCGTGAAGCTGCTGCGCGGCGTCACCTTGGCCGACATGGAGCAGGTCTACACCGAACGCCTGCGCATCAACCCTGGCGCCGCGGAACTCATCGCCGCGTGCAAGGCCGCCGGCTTGAAGGTGCTGCTGGTGTCAGGCGGCTTCACGTTCTTCAGCGAACGCGTGCGCCAGACACTGGGCATCGACTTCACCCGCGCCAATGTGCTCGAAGTGGAAAGCGGCCCGAACTGCGGCCAGCTCACCGGGCATCTGGTGGACCAGGCATGGGGCGATATCTGCGACGGCGCTGAGAAACGCCGCACGCTGCTCGAGGTAGCTTCGTTGCTCGGCATCGAACCCTCGCAATGCATTGCCATGGGCGATGGTGCAAACGACCTGCCGATGATGGGCGTGGCGGGACTTTCGGTGGCCTATCACGCCAAGCCGGCGGTGCGGGCGCAGGCGATGGTGGCCATTCACGACGGCGGGCTGGATCGCCTGCTGGAAGTCCTGCGCTGACCGCACAGACCGACGCTGGCCCCGTGGGGGGAAGTGGTTTCACCACCTAAGCGGAGGCCGACTTGGCCCCTGCTCCCGTTCATACCAGGTGGAACCCCAGAAAGTGGCAGGCGGTTCAGCCGCCAGCGCGTTTGGCCTGGTGTCCGGCAGCGAGCAGCGTGGCCAACACACGCTCCACGTGATCGCCCTGGACCTCGACAACACCGTCTTTCACGGTGCCGCCTGAACCGCAAGCGGCTCTGAGCTGCTTGCCCAGTGCGTTCAAGGCGGCGCCGTCCAGCGCCAGTCCCTTGACCAAGGTGACCGCCTTTCCGCCTCGCCCCTTGGTTTCGCGAGACACGCGCACCACGCCATCACCCACCGATGCGGCAGCCGCAGCCGCCTTGCAGCGGCAAAGCGCCACAGGCTGGCGACAGCCCGGGCACATGCGACCGGCCTCCGTGGAATACACCAGCCCGCCATCGGCTGAACGCTTGTTTTTCATCATGGCTGCGGATGGTACCGGGCGCTACACTGCCCCGATCCATGCCATTCATCGCACTGGGCCTCGCGCCCGCCCTTTCCCGCGCCGCCGCCGATCTCGGCTTCACCACGCCCACCCCCATTCAAGCCGAAGCCATACCGGCTGTGCTGGCGGGCGCCGATCTGCTGGCCACGGCCCAGACCGGCTCCGGCAAGACAGCCGCTTACGCCTTGCCACTGCTGCAGCGGCTTGCAGCCCACGGACACGCCGCAGGCCCGAGGCCGGTGCGCGCACTGGTGCTGGTGCCCACGCGCGAACTCGCCGCGCAGGCCGGCGAAGTGGTGCGCAGCCTGGCGCAGCACCTGCCCGCGAGACCCAAGGTGGCGGTGGCGTTCGGTGGTGTCTCGATCAATCCCCAGATGATGGCGCTGCGAGGTGGGGCCGACGTGGTGGTGGCCACGCCGGGGCGCCTGCTGGATCTGGTTCAGCACAACGCGTTGAGACTGAATCAGGTCGAGGTCCTGGTGCTCGATGAAGCCGACCGCCTGCTGGACCTGGGTTTTGCCGACGAACTGGCGCGCGTGCTCGCGTTGCTGCCCGCCCAGCGGCAGAACCTCTTCTTCTCCGCCACCTTCCCCGCCGCCGTGCAGTCCCTGGCAGGTGGGCTGCTCGTGCAACCCCGACGCATAGATCTACCCGCCGCACCGGCCGCGACCGACGCGGTGGTGATGCAAAGGGCCATCCTGGTCGACAGCACGCGACGCGCCGGCCTGCTGCGCCAGCTCATCCAGGAACATGGGTGGCAGCGGGTGCTGGTGTTCGTGGCCACGCAACACGCCGCCGAACGCCTGGCGGCCAAGTTGCACCGGGGCGATCTGTACGCCACCTCATTCCACGGCGGCCTGAGCCAGGGGGCGCGTCAGCAGGCGTTGGCCGAGTTCAAGGAAAGGCGCTGGGACGTGGTCGTCACCACCGACCTGGCCGCACGCGGCATCGACATTGAATCGCTGCCGGTGGTGGTAAACCACGACCTGCCCCGATCGGCGGTGGACCACGTTCATCGCATCGGGCGAACCGGCCGCGCGGGTGAGGGAGGGCTCGCGGTGAGTTTCGTGACCCCCGGCACGCTCGCACATTGGCGCCTGATCGAGAAACGCCAGGGCATGAGCCTGACGCTGGAGGTGATGCCAGGCTTTGAGCCGACCGAGGCCACGCCAACGCCTTCGCCGGGCAGCGGCGGCATCAAGGGCCAGCGGCCCAGCAAGAAGGACAGACTGCGCGCTGCCGCAGCACTGTCAGAAAAACCCGAATAGCCAGGGCACCACAGGCCTCAAAGTGTCGGGTTTCTTGACGGCGCCCTCCTGAAAATACGGCCACTCCATGCCAAGTGTTTGATTTCAATGTGTTTTGTCGGGTTGGCACGGAGCCTGCTTTGTATAGCGTGCAGAGGTCGGAAAACCAGCCGATTTCGCAACCCTCAACCCAACGGAGAGAGCAACATGATCAACAAATTCAAGGCACTGCTGGCAGGTGTGGCGCTCGCAGCGGTCTCCGCTACGGCTTCGGCTGCCCCCTGGTCGCAAACCATCGACTTCAACCCGAACCCGAGCATCCCGCCTGCGTTCACCTGGACGCACGATCTGAAGACCGACGGATTCACCCCTCTGGTCGACCTGATCACCGACTTCACGCTCGAACTGAAGATCGTGGACGACTGCTCCGGCATCGTTGGCTGCATCATCGATGGCCTTGAGTTTGCTTTCGTTGATCTGCCTGGCCTTACCGACGATGCCACCTTCTTCACCCCCATCGGCTGGAACTCCACCGGCGGTGACTCTTTCCTCGGCTACGTTCAACTGAACCTGCTGGGTGAACTGACCGTCACGCTCTCCAGCGTGTTGGGCGACTTCCGCCTGGACCAGTCCGTCCTGACCGCCAACGGCATTGACCGCGGCAACTCGGTTCCTGAGCCGGGCGCCCTGGCTCTCCTGGGCCTGGGTCTGGCAGGCCTGGCCATGGCCCGCCGTCGTCAGCAAAAGCAAGCCTGATCGACCTGTCTCCCGAGAAAACCCGCCAGACTGGCGGGTTTTTTCATGGGCAAAAGGTTTTCAAAGCCGGCTCAACAGTTTCGACACGTTCACCACCACCTTCATCTCACCCGGTGGCAGGCTCTCTCGGACCTCGTGGAGCGGGTCCTGCGTGTCGCGAAGGGCCGGCTCGCCCAGGGGCAGGCCCTGGCGCCCCACCAGAGCGAACACCAGCGGCGCATGCGCCCTGGAACCCCGTTTGGCCACGACACCCAGCTCACCGCTGGCCAGGCGCACGCAGCTGCCCGGCGGATACAAGCCGATGTGCTTGATGAACAAGGCGCCCAGAGAATCGGGTTGCCGATCAGGCCCCATGTACAGCTCACGCGCCACTTGCTGCGACAGCAGCCCGCCCCGCCCCTGGCGCGGACTGAGCCGGGCCACGTACCCATCGGACATCTGCAGAAGCCGCTGCGCCACGCCCGTGACCGGCTTGCCAGCCGGATAACCGGTGCCGTCGGGTCGCTCGTGGTGTTCTTCCACCAGTTGCAGCCACACGGCGTCCGACACACCCAGCCGCCTCAACGTCATCGCCCCCAGCACCGGGTGCTCACGCACCGCCAGCCGCTGCGCGTCGGAAAGCGCACTGCCCTGGCGTGCCATGGCGTCGTGCGTACGCGTCATGCCGATGTTCATGCACATCGCAGCACGGAAAAGCGAAGTCTGCGCGTCGGGTGGCAGACCAGCAGCAGGCGACAGCAAGGCGCAAAGGCCCGCCGACAGCAACGCATGCGTGGTGCTGTAGCCCACCCGGACGTCGAACAACAGTTGCACCAGCACCAGCAGACTTTCATCCGGACTGTCCCGCCAGAGTCGTTCAGCACGCGCCGCCAGGCGCTCGATGCGCCCGACGAACTGCCCCGCGTCAGCTCCCTGGTGCAAAAGGGTGGCCAGCGCGGCGTGCACATCGGGCCAGACCTCGTGCGCGCGGCCCTCGTCCTGCGCAGCCAGCGTCCGCACCTCGACCATGTGAGTCAATCCCGCAATGCGGCTGAGCGACTCGTTGCTGCGAACCAGGCGGTCCAGCTCAGCCGTGTAGCTGTACGACCAGGCCTGCCAGTCGCTCTCGCGCACCATGGGCGCGTGCAGCATGAGATGCCCACGGTGTTGCTCAGAGGTGATGGGTTCGCCCTTGCGCAGCAACAGAACGCCCTTCGGATCCCAGACATTGACGGGAACCGGCTGGTTCAGGGCGATCACGTCCAAAGGCAGTGGCTTGTACATCCCGCCAATCTAAGCGCCGCACCGCGCCCGGAAAGCGCCGATAAGAAGCAGAAAAGCCTGCAAGTTCTTGGGAACCTGCAGGCTTTCTGGGTCTGGTGGGCGGTGCAGGGTTCGAACCTGCGACCCCTGCCGTGTGAATGACGGGAAACGGGACTTTGCGGGACCATCTGGGACCCCGTTTGTCTATGAAGCTTGTCTCCCGAAATCCCAAGGTGTTGAATAGTGTTTGGCCCACTTTTGGCCCACTACTTCCTCACCCCAAGGACGAAATCATGGCAAGAATCGATACGGTCGACTCACGTAGCAAGCTCAAGCCACGAGCAGAACCCTACTGGATCAAGCTCTCGTCGGGCTGCATGCTCGGGTTCCGCAAGATGACTTCAACTTCAACAGGCACCTGGGTTGCCCGATACCGTTCTGCAGACACGGGAAAACGAGACAAACGCAGCTTGGGGGAGTTCGATGACAAGATCCCCTCTCAACGTTTTGACGAGGCAAAGAAGGCGGCAGAGACTTGGTTTTCGCATCTTGGCAAAGGCGGGTCCTCTGAAGCCGTGACGGTAGGCATGGCTTGCAAACGGTACGTCAAGCACGTCCGCGCCATTCGGGGGAACGAACCCGCTGACGATCTCGAAATGCGGTTCAGAAGATGGGTCTATGACGATCCAGTGCTCGCAGATGTTGATCTTTCGAAACTGACCAAAACGCGCATAGAAAATTGGCGCAATGCGATGGCGCTCACGCCAGTCAAAGTGAATCGAGACAGTCGCGAAATACCGGTTACCCGGCCACGGGTGGCATCCAGTGTGAACCGGGATATTGCGGCCCTGCGCGCAGCCCTGAACTATGCCCATGACGCAGGCGATGTCACCACGGACATGGCTTGGCGGGTCGCGCTACGCCCTACCAAAAATGCTGATGGACGCCGTGACGTTTACATCGATCTTGAACAGCGCCGGAAGCTCATCGAGAAGGCGCACAGTGACCTTGCCATCTTTCTAACTGGGTTGTCCTCCGTACCTCTGCGCCCTGGCGCTCTGGCGTCCTTGAAAGCTGCCAACTTCGAGTCCCGGTTGTCGGTGCTGACGATCGGCAAAGACAAAGCCGGACAGGATCGCAAGATCAAGTTGCCTACCGCCACGGCGGCCATGTTTGCAAAGCTTTGCGAGCACAAGCCACCAAATGTTTGCATCTTTCGCCGAGAGGATGGCCAAGCTTGGAACAAAGACGCCTGGAAGAAGCCGATCAAGGCAGCCTTGGCCGCGGCGGAGCTGCGCGATGGAGTCACTGCATACACCCTGCGCCACAGCGTCATTACTGATCTGGTCACGGGTGGCCTTGATCTGCTCACGGTAGCCCAATTGAGTGGGACCAGTGTCGCAATGATTGAGCGCCACTATGGACACCTCAGGGCTGACCACGCTGCTGCTGCACTGGCCAAACTGACCGTCTGATCCAAACCTTGGACATCATCGGGAGAAAGGCCAATGGCCGAAAAGGCGATGCTCATAGCTGGTTGGCTGTGGATCAAGATCTTTCAGATTTGCACCAACGCTGTATCAGTGGCCCAATGATTACCGGACTGGGAGACAGCACGATTCGAAGGTAAATCCAGCGCTTGAAACGCGCGCCATGTCCCTACATTGAGAGCATTGCTGCTACCGGGAACGCGCCGTGCAAAACCTACACACCAACTCGCCTTCAAACGGACAAAACCAGCCTCCAACCGTGTTCTTGCGAATGCACTCAGTCATGAAGATCACGGGTCTTGGCCGTTCGACGATCTACCGACTGGTCGCTTGCCAGAAATTCCCGAGTCCTGTGCGCCTGACTTCACGCGCTGTGGCCTGGCGAAGCACAGACATCGACGCTTGGAGCGAAAACCGTCCCGTTGTCGCTCACTGAGTGCCGTTGTTTCGGGAGCGGCGAAATGGGACTGTTACACCAGCCGAATGTCACGCAGTGGAGTCACGGCGATCTGGTCATCCACGATGCAGATGCTAAGCGCGCGGACATGCTCATGATCGTGATTGGCCGAGATGCCTCCGGTGTCTACCGCACCCGCTATGCCTTCCCCTGGGCACAACCTCGACCATGGCGCCGGAAGGTCTGGCGCAACACCGTTGAATGTTTGCACGACCCTGAGCTTTTCGGCATCTATGTCACCCGCCTCTTCCAGCGCAAGTTAGAGCCACTTCAGAACGGCCCCCAGCAGGATCAGAATGAGCGCAACGCGGCCCCATCGCCAGATGGTGAACCAGTAGCGGTGGTTGACCCAGATAGCGCGATGCAGTCGAACACCTGAAATTCCAAGCGCCACCGCAATCGCAACAGGGCCAACGATGCCCAAGGGCACGAGTGCCGTGTGGATCAGCAGAATGCCGACCATTGGCCAAATGACGGCATCAAAAGCGGCAAGCCACTTCCTGCCCCTCCAACGAGGGGCATCTTGCCGGGGTTCGCGAGCTACAAGCAGCCACATAAAGTGCCTCCAATTGCTGTCCTTCCAATGGTGCCACGCCACTTCAAATGATTCGATTCCCATGGCAACCATGTGTAATTCTTGTTCGATGCTGAACAGCAATCACGCGTACGCGCATGGTCGAACTTGAACCGCTAGGGTCAGGCAATTCATTGACTTTCCTCAACGTCAAGGGCTCTGTGATTCATTCGAGCTTATGAATTGAAAGCGGGCACAAAAGGACGGCTTAGGAAGCCAGCCTCCATATACCGCTTGTAACCATTGAAGCTCGTTCGCAACGCCAAAACCATCGACATTTTTCTCGTTTGCACTACTAAATTGAGGGAGGGAGGCTGACCACACAGTCAGCCAGCACATCGGGAGATGTCTATGCTGGATCGCGATCAATTAGAAACCTTTGCGGTGGTGATTGAGCAGCAAAGCTTTGAGCGAGCAGCAGCTGTTTTGAGCATCACAAGGGGCGCCGTCTCCCAACGCATCAAAGCACTGGAAGAATCTTTGTCTACCGTCCTGGTACTTCGAGATCGACCTGTCTCCCCTACCCCTGCGGGCGAGGTACTGCTCCGTCACGTCAAGGCGCTGCGCATCCTCGAAGGCTCGGCCTTGCAGCAAATGGTCCCAAGGCCCAAACCTCACGCTCCTGTTCCGCTGTCAATCGCGGTCAATGCAGATTCGCTGGCGACATGGTTTCCAGAAGTCTTGAAGGAGCTTTTTTTGAGTCAGCTCGTTGCCCTAGAAGTGGTTGCGGATGATCAAGACCACACCTCGCAGTTGCTGTCACGAGGTGAAGTCATCGGTTGTATTTCGACAAACTCCAAGGCCGCTGACGGTTTCATTGCTGAATGCCTTGGCGCGATGGAGTACCGCTGCTACGCGACACCTGAATTCGCCAGCAAGTCGTTTCCCGACGGCTTGACTGTTCCTGCTGTTCTTGCCGCACCAGCCGTGCTGTTCAATCGAAAAGACTCTCTGCACGACGACTTCCTGAAAGACCGGTTTGGTTTTCCGATAGACAGGTACGCCAAGCACTACTTGCCGTCGCCAGTTGCCTTATTGGAGGGTATTGCCATGGGTGCCGGATATGGGCTGATACCGAGCACGCAAGCCGAGCCATTCGTGGAGAGTGGGAAGCTCATCGACTTGTGCCCCGGCGATGGCGTCATGGTGGACTTGTACTGGCACCACTGGGAACTCGAACCGCCTCTGGCTCACGACATCACAGCGCTGATCGTCAAGGTTGCTCACCGCATCCTCGTACCACGCGGCGCGGCGGAACAACAGGTGGAAGCGCCAGCGCCTGCGGTCTCATTGGTACGTCTTCGAAACACTATTTCTGCGATGGCCAGCAACAAGGCCAAAGCCGACTGCAACACCGGCTGAAGCGGCCACTCCAGCCAACAGGGAAACAGCATCTGCCTGCGGCCCCGGCCCCAGCATACCTGTCCAGCCGGCCAAGTAGACACCCACTGACACCCCTAAGCCTGCAAGCATGGCAGCTCTGGCGTGGTGGGGTGGCAGCGAGATGTTCGCCAATAGCGCAACAAAGCAAACGCCAATACTGGCGAGGTAAATGATGTTGACCGACACCATGGTCTCCACAATGCGCTGGTCTCGCGATGCCAGGATGGCACCGATCAAAAGAGAAAGGCCAGGAGCCACCCAGAGATGACTGCCCCACCTCACCGGCAGTGTCGCACTCGTTGCAGAAGCCATCGCCCGCAAAACGGCAGCGCCAGATCCGAGTGCCGCGATAGACAGCGCCACCAGCATGCCTGCCCCCATGCCATTTACAAGTGACCCTGCGGCCTTGGAAAGGGCCCACGGTATGACCTGCTTGCTGTCTGGCAGTTCGGCAAGTGCCCCCGTGGCCTGCATGGCCACCACGACCGTGGCGGGTAGAAAGCCGATCACAAAAAGCATCACGCCAGCGACGATGCAGCCTACAACAGCGCTTCTGGCACTTCGACCGGACATCACGAACTGATGGTAATCGGCGCCTGTGATGACCAGCAGGCAAACAGCCAGTGACACAGTGCCCAAATGTGTCGGACTGAAAGTGTCCAGGTCGTCGAGAAACGTCGGCACGGCGCGCAAGTACAGCCCGACTCCGCCAGCAACGAAGAGGGAATAGATCAGAACCAGCGCGCTTGCAAGCAGACAGGCGGCGAAGACTCTCGAAGCAACGCGAAGGTTCAGGCGAGAGGCGGAGAAGATAAGACCCAAGACGAGGAGCAGTCCGTACGGATCGGAGACTCCCAGCAATCGGGCCACAGCCACCCCACCATGAATCTGGGCCGCAAGCACGCCCGCCATCCAGACCAAAGACAGCATAGCTACCAACCCGCGAAGCTGTGATCCGTAGGCTCGCCCAAACAGATCCCACACCGAAAGGCCAGATGTCCACAGTGGCCTAGCCACCACCGCCAAGATCAGCATGCCAAATCCGGTGGCAACGCCATAGATGCTGCCAGCGATCCCGTGCGTCAGTGCCAGTTCGCCTGATCCGAACAGGAAGCCAATACCGTAGCTGGCCGACACCAACAGCGCAGCAAGCTGGACGCTGCTCAATACTCTGTCGATCACGTCACTGCCTCGCTCTGCCAGGCAGCCGTGACCGCTGTCGGCATCGTGAAATAGGAACGGCAAACGTGGGATCGCTCGTTGAACGATGGCAGACCGAGCAATAGATCGTGAGCTTCTGGAAGCCGGTAGTAAGGAACCGCAGGCAGCAGGTGGTGGGTGAGGTGGTAGCCGTTGTTGCGCGGATGAAAGATCCAGCGCCAGGGGCCATGACAAACCACGTCCCGGGTGAATCCAAACACCCCGCCTGGATGCAAGCCAAAGTGATCGCACATCTCCCGAAAGGTGGTGATGCAGTGAAACAGAGTTGCACGTGCGATCAACCACAGCGACAGGAAGCCAAACGCAAATTCCACCCCGAGCAAGCCTGCTATGGCACCGATGAAACAGAGCCACCAGCCCACGATGTAGAGCTTGCTCTGCAAACCAACCTTGCCAGCAAACAAGTGACCGCCCAAAGAGCCCATCCATGTTGACCAACAAACCAGACATCTCATGTAGCTGGTCATCCAATGCGACGGCAAACCATCTTGCCCGGGAAGCAAGTCCGGATCGCCCTCCACTCGCCCCAGCTCAAGGTGATGCTGGAAATGCGTCTCGCGGTACCGGGTGAGACTCGAAAACAGAAATGGGGCCACCAGCGTTCGCGCGATCAAGTCGTTACGCTCCTTGTCGCGCCAAAGGTTTCGATGCCCCGCATCGTGGAGGATGTTGCCGAGGGCGCGCTGCCGGTTCGAAATCACCAGCACGGACAAGGGTGCCCACCCGACATGGAGCCACACGGCGGCAGCGACTGCGCTGAAGATGATTGCCCAGTCGAATGCGATGTCCAACAATGCATGCACAGGCTGCAACTTGAACAGCTCGCTGTACGGAAGGCCTCTCAGCTTCAAATGGTTGCGAAGCTCGGCCATGTCCGCAAGGACTTCGGAAGTCGGTGCCATTTGGACACTCCTTCTCACTGCGCCTTGCCGTGCGGAGCCCGGCGGCAAGAACTGTGGACTGCAGGTGTGTGTTCCGGGCTGCGTCAGACGGTAGCAGGAGATACCAAAAATGTTGCAGAGTTTAGGAACTTTGGCGCTCGGTCAATTCCGCTAAACCAGCCCGATCACCGTCAAAGGTGAGCACATGTGCACAAACTGAACGCCCTCTGGCGGCACATAATCAACGCCGCGATTCGTATTCGGTGCGCCAGTTCTGGAGGACTCCTGATGAGCGGTGAAAAGGATCAAGGTCGACTGCAGCAGATGATGGCCCCCGAGCTGCGACCAGAGACGTTCGTGTATTGCACCTTCCCCGACTTTCGGCTTCCAGCGGGCATCCACCCCATCTGCACGTTCAGGGAAGTAGAAGGCATGACCGCCATCGTGGAACGGTCACAGGCCGTGAGAGCAGAAGTGCCTCACATCTTCGAAGCCCGTCTCATCACGCTTACCGTGCATTCGTCTCTGGAGGCTATTGGATTTTTGGCCATGGTCTCCGCCAACCTGGCCAGAGCCGGCATTCCATGCAACGCAGTTGCAGCCTTTCATCACGATCATCTCTTCATCCCAGTGGACCGCGCCGGAGAGGCGCTCAGCTTGCTGGAAGCACTCAGCCAACGTGACGCCCAAGCAGCCATCTGATCTGCCTTGCCCGCACTTCGGTCGCTGTTTAGCTGTGCTGCCCAGCGTGCAGATTTGGCCACCCCAGCCTGATTTCCTTTGACATTACGCGCCGCGCTTGTCTACCCTTCCCTTCCCTCAGTCGTCTGAGGATAAAGCGTGGATCGCGCGATGACAGCACACCGCGCGGCCTTTAGGTCAACCCGATCCGAGGGAGCGACGATGAACGACTTTGAGCTACCCACGGCAGCAACGCCAGCACATGCGACCCTAGAGCGGCCAGTGGCCAAGCGCCGTCTCGACCCGATCGATGAACCGGCGCGACCGCTGGGGGCGAAACGAGCGGCACTGCAGACGCGACGCGCAGCAACGTCTGGCCCGACTGCTCGCCGAAGCAGGTGTGGCGCAGAGCCGGGGACCTCACTTCTGGGCTCCCACGATGACAAGGTCACGTTCTTGCTGCGATCGACCACTTTCGGTCTGCTGATGGAGCGAACTCAACGACAGATTCATGGTGTGTGCCTGGTGCAGGCTATGGTGTTTCCCGATGCGGAGAGTTTCGACCGCTGGTGTGGCTGCGAGCCACTGCGCTTCGAAGACGGCCTGTTGTTCAACAAACTGGTTCGCGAAGGCCATGCGGCACTTGCTCACATCCGCTGACTCCGGTGATTCGATCTCTCCACATCGGGTGGTCGTTCAACACACCCGCTTGCTGGAAATCCTTTCCAGGATTGCAGATTTGGGTCCGACAGGCGAAGTGATTTCTTTGTTCCGAGAGGCCGTGATTTGCCTTGGTGCTGAATCCGGGGTTTTTCTGAGCTGCCTTCGAGATGACGCGTCCCGAACATCCCTGCACACGCTTTGGGCGTGCGACCCTGAGTGGACTGCAGCCTACGCACGCCAACGCTGGTTCGAGAATGACCCGTGGTTGAGATACGCATCGCACGAAGCCGAACCCACTCGTTCCAGCGAGCTGATCACCGTATCGAGGGAGGAGGAAGCGTTTTCCCTTGCTGCAGCGGCGCATGGTTTCGCATCCGCGCTGGTTGCACCGGCCCCGAGTCAAGTCGGATTGTCGCGGGTTGGTGTCCTCTGCCTGGGCTCAAGAACCACGGCCTGCTTCGAGGGAGAAAACTTTTCACAGGCGCGTGTTCTGGCGCGAGCCCTTGCAATGGAACTGCATCATTGGATCGTGAAAGCCACGCGCCAGGAGTTGCTTGCCGGATCGGGCCTCAATGAAGCAGACCTGGAACTGCTACGGTACGAAGCGGCCGGCCACAGCAGCAAGGCCATTGGAGCCGCACTGAACCTGGAGGCCAAAACCATCGACTGCCGCTTCCAGAGGGTCAACGCCAAGCTTGACGCGCCGGACAGACGCACTGCCGCAAGGATTGCCCGTCTATACGGACTTTTGTAGGCAACCAATCAAGCGTCGTTGAATTGCCGGCGTTGCCCATCAACAGCCATTCACCTACTTCCCCCCCGTTCGCTCTGCGGCACCAGTGAGGCAACCGCCGGGCCCTCGGCCCCGCCGACTACTTCAACGAGAGGATGCTTCTCGCACCATTGAGCGCCACTAACGCAGCGATGGTGCCGATTGCGAGGTCCGGATAGCGTGGGCCTGTGAACGCGACGAGCACGCGTGCAAGGAAGACGCCACCGTTGGCAATCACGTCGTTCGCAAGGAAACTATAGCTCGCTCTCATGTGTGCTCCGTCATTCTTTCTCTTGGCCATCGCCCACAGGCAATAGGCATTAGCAACCAACGCAAGTGCCCCATGACGACCATCAACGTCGATGCAGGCTCGCCGCCGTCGATGAATCGACGCACCATCTCTCCGATGCTCTTGTATCGAACTTGGGCTATTTGTCTCGCCGTTGCGCTAGATCAAGTGACCTTACCCGCTGAAGATCAAACTGGTAGCAGCATCGGATTGGCCGGTGCGGCAACTCCATTGGAGATTTTCATGAACAGAATCGCAGTATTGGCCTTAGCAGCCGCTCTGAACGTCGCCGGTCCGGCCATTGCTCAGCAGCCCGCGGCACCACAAGCAGTAGCCAAAACACCGGCCGCCCCCAACGCTGCCGAGTTCGACAAGCAACTTTCTCGCCTGCAAGACCACTTCAAGCAAATGCAGTCCTACATGGAACGCATGCAGACTACACAAGATCCGCAGGAACGGCAGAAGCTGATCCAGCAGCACTGGGACGCCATGCAAGCTGGCATGAACCTGATGCACGGCACCTGGGGCCCCGGGCAGGGCTACGGTTGTTGCGGGGGTCCCGGTGGCATGGGCCAAGGCATGGGGCCGGGAATGATGATGGGACCGATGATGGGATGGGACCACATGCGCGGCTACTACTCGGGGCTGAACCCCGATCAGCTTCGCCAGCGTCAATACATGATGGACCAGTATGTGCCCATGCAGAACATGATGATGAACCACATGATGTGGCACCAGCAGTGGCAGCGTCTCCCGGCTCCCGCGAAGTGACGCCCAACAGGTGGGCCGTGCTCAGGCACAGTTGGTAGCTATTTCAACTCTTGCCCTCCAATGGGCCCCATGTCTTCGGGAGTCGGCTGTATTGGCAGGCACCGCAATTTGGGGGCTTCTCAATGGATCGCTCGATGCTGCCGAGCAGCCGGAGTTCTACTAAGGCGCGGCGCACGCCGATGTGATCCATAGGTCCAAACGGTGGTCCACTCCCAGAGTCCAGGGGAACGACAGGTCTGGAAGGAAACTGCCGCCGTTCGAGCGCTGCGTGCCGCGTTGACCGAAAGGCCACGGCGTAATAGTTCGATACCCTGACGACGAACATCCGAGACCAGACTTGAACAGGTATTGGGGTCCGCGGTCTGATTTGCAGCGATAGATGCCCGCGAAGAAATCGCTGTGTCCCATTGCTCTAGGCTCCATTGCTGCAATTCGGGCGCAAGCTTTCAATCGTGTCGAGCGGCAGATTTTGGAGGCGTTGCTGACCTTAGAGTTGAGGTTGAGGCGACAGCGGTCTGAGACTCGTCAACATTTACATCACGGTCTCGGAGATTTTCGAACGCGCTCTACCTCGCCCTTGACCAGCTCGAAGAGCTGTTCCGGATCGGTAGAAGACAGCGGCTTCCCGTTGACGAAGAAGGTCGGTGTGGCTCGAACCCCGATAGCCTTCAGATCCGAAACGTCCTGCGCCAGCAAGGTATCTACCGCACCAGAGGCGATATGCTTCCTTGCTTGGTCTACGTCGAGTCCGGCAGACTGTGCAAGGGCCCATGCGCGATCAGCGGCCTTCGCACCCTGGCCGGTCCACGCCCGTTGCCCAACCAACAAAGCTTCGAGCATGGGTTCGAACTTTCCCTGCGCGCGTGCCGCTTCAAGAATCTTCACCGCCTCCACAGACGCTTCCCGGTGAAATGGCGTGTACCGAATCACCAGGCGCGTCTCACGCGGAAACGCAGCAAGGATCTGCTTTACTCGGGGATGAAAAGCTTTGCAGGCTTCGCATGCAGGGTCGAAGAACTCGACTATGGTGACTGGCGCGTTCCCGGGACCTATGACTGGCGAGTGTGGTCGCACCATCGCACCGACTTGCTCTGAAGCCTGCAACGCGGCAGCCTGCAGGGTATGGCGCTGATAGAGAAAGACAGCGGCTGCAAACACCGCAAGGGCGATCAGCGCCGATAAAAAAACGATGTGGCGGCGGGTCATGTGGAATCCTCGGAGCGATGGGAGTTCTTGGAGACAAACAGCGGCGGCCCAAGTTCCCATCCCCTGCACCAGATGGCAACCTTGCTGTCGATGGGCGGGAAGAATAGTCCCTGCTGCGTTGAAAGCCGCCAGACCTTCGATGTGCCCGGTGCGCATGGGTTCTCAGGGCCAGCATCGTCAATCTCCATCGCGAATACACCCGCCAGTTTGAACCAGTACCTCACAAAGAGCTTGACACTGTAGTTGGTACAGGGTGTGAAATCATGGTCTCAAGTAAAGACCTATGGCCAACCAACACCACCACGAAAAATTGCCGATGCCCACCGCGCAACACGATCTCGAAGCCTGTTGCGGGACTGATCATGTCGCAGTTGCCCGGCCGAACCCTACAGACAGCTCGTCTTGTTGTGCGCCTGCGGCTCACGCTCATCTTGATTCTGGGAGCGTTGAATCGGCAGCGCCGAACACCTTTCGCATTTCGACGATGGACTGCACGGTCGAGGAGTCGGAAATTCGCAGCGCAGTGGAGCCCATCCCTGGAATTCGCGGTCTGCACTTCCGCCTTCCTCAACGGACACTGCGTATCGACGGGACCGATGAGGCGGTCACCGCCGCGTTGATCGCCATCCGCCGAGCGGGCTTCGCGCCCGAAGCCGTGACGGCTTCAGCGGGCCCTGAGGCCACGGACCATGGTTCGCACGACCACGCATCGGGCACTGGCACCAGCTACGCACGGTTCGCTGCTGCACTTATGTTTGCCATGGTTGCAGAAGGCATCTCCTTCTTCGCCCCCGAAACCATGGCCTGGAAAGCGGTGGGCATGGCGGTCGCTGCCCTCGCCATCGGGTTGGCAGGTCTGGAAACCTATGCCAAAGGCCTGATCGCACTTCGACACGGCAAGCTCAACATCAATGCCCTCATGTCGGTTGCCGTCACGGGCGCATTCGTCATTGGCCAGTGGCCTGAAGCCGCCATGGTGATGGCCCTCTATGCCATCGCGGAGCTCATCGAGCAACGCGCGGTCGATCGCGCCCGAAACGCCATCAAGGGCCTGGTTGACCTCGCGCCCGATGATGCCGAAATCCAGCAGCCTGACGGGAGCTGGCGCCGCATCAAGGCGACCGAGGTGGCGCTCGACTCCGTTGCACGGGTCAAACCAGGCGAGCGGGTCGCGTTTGACGGCATCGTCACCAAAGGCAACAGCAGCATCAATCAAGCCCCTGTCACGGGCGAGAGCATTCCTGTAGACAAAGAGCCAGGCAGTTCGGTCTTCGCAGGCACGATCAATGAAAACGGTGAACTCGAATTCCGCGTGACTGCGGCGTCGAGCAACTCCACCCTGGCCCGCATCATCCACGCGGTGGAGGAAGCGCAAGGCACCCGGGCGCCTACCCAGCGTTTCGTGGATCGCTTCGCGGCCATCTACACGCCTGCCGTGTTTGTCATGGCCTTGGGCGTCGCTGTGGTACCGCCGTTGCTGCTCGACTGGGCTTGGCTGACAGCGATATACAAGGCGCTCGTGCTGCTGGTGATTGCATGTCCTTGCGCGTTGGTGATTTCGACCCCTGTCACCGTGGTGAGCGGCCTGGCAGCCGCTGCGCGCCGAGGCATTCTCATCAAGGGAGGCACCTACCTGGAAGATGCCCGCCTCATCAAGGCCGTGGCGGTGGACAAGACTGGAACCCTGACCGAAGGCAAGCCGAAACTGGTGACGTCCAGGGCGTGGGGGCAAGCTGAAGAAGCCCGGGTGCAGCGTTGGGCCAAGAGCCTCGCCGCTCGCTCCGACCACCCCGTGTCCAAGGCCATCGCGGCGGGTATCGATGGCGCGGCAGAGGATGTTGATCGATTCGCAGCATTGCTGGGGCGCGGCGTCGAGGGCATGGTCGACGGCAAGGCCATGGTTCTGGGCAACCACCGCCTCATCCGGGAACGCAACCAGTCCGATGTCCAACTGGATGCCGAGTTGATCGCCCATGAAAAGCAAGGTCGTACTGTCACCCTTCTGGCGGACGACACTGGAGTTCTGGGCTTGTTCGCGGTGGCCGACACGATCAAGCTCACCTCCGTGGCGGCGGTTGCGCATTTGAAGCAACTGGGTGTCACCCCAGTCATGCTCACAGGCGACAACACGGCCACCGCGCAAGCAGTGGCCCAGGAGGCGAACATTGCCGATGCCCGTGGCGGTCTCCTGCCCGAGGACAAACTGACTGCCATTCAGGACATGCGCAAGCGCTACGGCCCCACTGCTATGGCGGGTGACGGAATCAACGACGCGCCAGCGCTGGCCCAGGCGGACATCGGCTTCGCGATGGGTGGGGCGGGCACGGACACGGCCATGGAGGCGGCCGACATTGTCATCATGAACGACAACCTGGGCCGGATCGCCGAAACCATTGAGCTGAGCCGCAGGACGCACGCGATTCTGTGGCAGAACATCAGCCTCGCTCTGGCTATCAAGGCGGTGTTCTTCGTGCTGGCCGTGGCAGGCAGCGCAACGATGTGGATGGCGGTTTTCGCGGATATGGGCGCGAGTTTGCTCGTGGTTGCCAACGGCTTGCGCCTTCTGCGTCAGGTCAAATCTGGCCAAGGCGAACCTGCCGCACTCAATACAGCACTGAACCTTCGCTGAACATGCTTGTTCCGCAAAAAGTGTGGCGCTATGCGCGCAACAACAAGTTGATATTTGAGTTTCGGGATACACCGGTGAAGCACCTCACGTCCTGCACGAAAGTTCGCCCATGAGCGACGCACTGGCCTTGAACCAGGTGAGTTGCGTTCGTGGTGGGCGCACCCTGTTCAGCGGCCTGAATCTGCTGTTGCCCAGCGGCCAGTTGCTTCGGGTGGCCGGGGCCAACGGTGCGGGCAAGACGAGTTTGTTGCGCCTGATGTGTGGCTTGCTCACGCCCACCGAGGGTCAGGTGCTTTGGCGCGGCCAGCCGCTGGCGGCGCAGCGCGAGCAGTGGGGCCGCGATCTGGTGTACCTGGGCCACGCCGCCGCGCTCAAAGACGATCTGTCCCCGCTGGACAACCTGCTGACCGCCTGCACGCTAGGCGGCCAGCCCGCGCACCGGGCAGGCGCGCTTCAGGCATTGGCCGATGCGGGCCTGCGCGGCTTCGAGCGCACACCCGCACGCCGGCTTTCGCAAGGCCAGCGCCGCCGTTGCGGACTGGCCCGGCTGGTGTTGGCGCGCTCGTCACCGCTGTGGGTGCTGGACGAACCCTTCAACGCGCTCGACACCGCTGCCACCGCCTGGCTCGAAGCGCTCATCCGCGCGCAGCTGCTGCGCGGCGGCTCGGTGGTGCTCACCAGCCACCAGGGTGTGGCGCTGGACGACACGCCGCACCAGGTGATCAACCTGTGAACACCCACGTGGCCACCCATGTCGCCACATCCGCCGCGCCGCAGGGCTGGCTGGAGGGCTTTTCCTGCGTCTTCCAGCGCGACTTGCGCATCGCCCTGCGGCGGCGCACCGACTCGCTCGCTGCGGTGGTGTTTTTCGTGATGGTGGTGAGCCTGTTCCCGCTGGGTGTGGGGCCGGAACCCGACCTTCTGCGCACCATGGCACCAGGCGTGGTGTGGGTGGCGGCCCTGCTGGCCTGCACGCTGCCGCTGGCGCGTCTGTTTGCCGACGATCTGCAGGACGGCACGCTCGAACAGCTGCTGCTCTCCACCCACCCGCTGCCCTTGCTGGTGCTGGGCAAGATTGCCGCGCACTGGTGCGGCTCGGTGCTGTTGCTGGTGCTCATCTCGCCGCTGCTGGCGTTGCAGTTCGACCTCTCGGCATCCAGCACCGGCGTGCTGCTGCTCACCCTCCTGATCGGCTCGCCGGTGCTCAGCCTGGTGGGCGCGATCGGCGCGGCGCTCACGCTGGGCCTGCGCGGCGGTGGGGTGTTGATGTCGCTGCTCACGCTGCCGCTGGTGATTCCGGTGCTGATCTTCGGCGCGGGCGCGGTGGAAGCGCACATCGCCGGGCTCGGTGTAGGTGGGCATTTTTCGCTGCTCGGTGCCTTGCTGCTGCTGAGCCTGTTTGCCGCGCCGCTGGTGACCAGCGCTGCCTTGCGCATCTCGATGGAGTGACCCCATGGGTTCAATCAACTGGTTTCACTACGCGGCACCGCAGCGCTTCTACCCGCTGGCGGGCAAGCTGGTGCCGTGGTTTGGCGCGCTGGCTGTGGTGCTCACCGCCGTGGGCCTCTACCTCGGCCTGTGGGTGGCCCCCACGGACGCGCAGCAGGGCGATGCCTACCGCATCATCTTCGTGCACGTGCCCACGGCCTGGATGTCGATGGTGGTCTACCTCGCCATGGCCACCTGGGCCGCCATCGGCCTGGTGTTCAACTCGCGCCTCTCGTCCATGATGGCCACGGCACTGGCTCCCACCGGCGCGCTCATGACCTTTCTGGCGCTGTGGACCGGCGCGCTCTGGGGCAAACCCACCTGGGGCACCTGGTGGGTGTGGGACGCTCGGCTCACCTCCGAGCTGGTGCTGCTGTTTCTCTACATCGGCTTCATGGCGCTGCACAGCGCCATCGACGACACCCGCCGCGCCGACCGCGCCGCCGGCCTGCTGGCCATCGTGGGCGTGGTCAACCTGCCCATCATCTACTTCTCGGTGCAGTGGTGGAACACGCTGCACCAGGGCGCCTCGGTCAGCATCACCAAGGCCCCGAGCATGGCCACGCCCATGCTGATGGGCATGCTGGTGATGGCGCTGGCCTGCTGGATGTACTGCATCGCGGTGGCGCTGGCCCGGGTGCGCTTGATCATGCTTGAGCGCGAACGCCACACCGTGTGGGCGCGACAGGCATTGGAGGCTGCATGAACTGGATTAGCTTCGGCGATTTTCTGGAGATGGGCGGCTACGGCCTGTACGTGTGGGGGTCGCTGGGCATGTGTGCCGCAACCGTGGTGGCCGAGCTGATAGTCATCCGGTTTCGCCGGCGTTTGCTGGCACAGGAAGCGGGCGATGAGCGCGCCACCGAGGAGCACACCGCATGAGCAACCGCATGAAACCCCGCAACCGCCGCCTGGTGGCCCTGGCCGTGGGCCTGGCCACATTGGCTGCGGCCACCGCGCTGGTGCTCAACGCCTTCAACAGCAACCTCGTGTTTTTCTTCAGCCCCACGCAGGTGATGGCCAACGAGGCGCCGAAGGAACGCAACTTCCGCGTGGGTGGCTTGGTGGAGCAGGGCAGCGTGGTGCGTGAACCCCAGGGCCTGACCATCCGCTTCATGGTCACCGACACAGCCCAAAGCATTCCCGTCACCTACACCGGCCTGCTGCCCGACCTGTTCCAGGAAGGCAAAGGCGTGGTGGCGCAGGGCAAGCTGGGCGCCGACGGTGTGTTTCGCGCCGAGCAGGTGCTGGCCAAACACGACGAGAACTACATGGCACCCGAAGCGGCCGAAGCCCTGAACAAAGCGCGCGATGCGAAAGCCCTGCCCGGGCAGACCTCGCTGGTGTTGCCCGAAGGAGCGAAACCATGATCCCCGAACTCGGTCATTTCGCCGCCGTGCTGGCGCTGGTCATGGCGCTGGTGCAGAGCGTGTTTCCGCTGGTGGGCGCGCACCAGGGCCGCCGGCACTGGATGGCGCTGGCCCGGCCCGCCGCGTTTGCGCAGTTCGTGCTGCTGCTGGTGTCGTTCGGCTGCCTCATGCACGCCTTCGTCACCAGCGACTTCTCCGTGCTGCTGGCCGCCGAAAACTCGCACACCAGTTCACCGTTGATCTACCGCATCACCGCCGTCTGGGGCAACCACGAAGGATCCATCTTGCTGTGGAGCCTGATCCTGGCGGGCTGGACGCTGGCCGCGGCCGTGTTCTCCGACCAGCTCGACGAGCCCATGCGTGCGCGTGTGCTCGGCGTGATGGGCCTGATCAGCGTGGGCTTTCTGCTGTTCACGCTGCTCACCTCCAACCCGTTCGAGCGCCTGTACCCGGTTCCGCTGGACGGGCGCGACCTCAACCCCCTGCTGCAAGACCTGGGCATGGCCATCCACCCGCCCATGCTCTACATGGGTTACGTGGGGTTTGTGGTGGCGTTTGCGTTCGCCGTGTCTGCGCTGCTGGCCGGCCGGGTGGACGCGGCCTGGGCGCACTGGTCTCGCCCCTGGACCACCATGGCGTGGTGTTTCTTGACGGTGGGCATTGCGCTGGGCAGCTTCTGGGCTTATTACGAACTGGGCTGGGGCGGCTGGTGGTTCTGGGACCCGGTGGAAAACGCGTCTTTCATGCCGTGGCTGGTGGGCACGGCGCTCATCCATTCACTCTCGGTCACCGAGAAACGTGGCGGCTTCAAGCTCTGGACGGCGCTGCTGGCGATCCTGGCGTTTTCGCTCTCGCTGTTAGGTACCTTCATCGTGCGCTCGGGCGTGCTGAGCTCGGTGCACGCGTTCGCCACCGACCCGGCGCGTGGCCTGTTCATCCTCGTGTTCTTCACCATCGTGGTGGGCGGCTCGCTCACGCTGTTTGCCTGGCGCGGCCCCAAGGTGGGCGGCGGCGGCCAGTTTGAAATGCTCTCGCGCGAAAGCCTGCTGCTGGCCAACAACGTGCTGCTGGTGGTGGCTGCGGCCGCCGTGCTCCTGGGTACGCTGTACCCGCTGATCATTGATGCACTCGGCATGGGCAAGCTCTCGGTCGGCCCGCCTTATTTCAACGCGGTGTTTGTGCCGCTGATCGCTCCCGCTTTGTTCCTCATGGGCGTGGGGCCGCTGGCGCGCTGGCGGCAGGCTTCGCTGGGTGACCTGGCGCACCAGCTGCGCTGGGCCGCCGGTGTGAGCGTGGCCAGCGCGGTGATCGCGCCCTTGGTGTTGCAGCGCTGGACACCGCTCACCGGCCTGGGCCTGCTGCTGGCAGTGTGGGTGGCCAGCACGGCGGTGCTGAATCTTGTGCAGCGCTTGCGCTCCCATCCGTCATCGGCCTGGGTCGCGTTTCGCGCCCAGCCGGGCAGCTATTTCGGCATGTTGCTCGCCCACTTCGGCGTGGCGGTGTTCATCGCCGGTGTCACGGTGGTGAGCAGTTTCCAGACCGAAAACGACGTGCGCATGGAAGTGGGGCAAACCGCCGATGTGGGCGGCCACAGCATCCGGCTTGACAAGATGGAGATGGTGCAAGGGCCCAACTACACCTCGGCCCGCGCCACGCTCACCGTGAGCCAGGACGGTGAGTTGGTCGCTGTGCTGAACCCCGAGCGTCGCATCTACACCGTGAGCCGCACGGCGATGACCGAGGTGGCCATCGACCGCGGCGTGATGCGCGATGTGTACGTGGCACTGGGCGAGCCGGTGAGCGAAACCGCCTGGAGCGTGCGCCTGCACCACAAGCCCATGGTCAACTGGATCTGGGGCGGTTGCTTGTTGATGGCGCTGGGCGGACTGATGGCCGTGATGGACCGGCGCTACCGCGTGCGCAAGGCCGCTGCCGTGGCGCCAGCTTCCACAGTGGGTGGTGGCCCTGTCTCGGCAAGACCGGTCTTGACGACGAAGAGCGCGCGCCCATGAAGCGTTACCTGTGGCCGCTGGCCATTTTTGTGGTGGTGCTGGGTTTTCTGGGTGTGGGCCTGCAGCTGAACCCGCGCGATGTGCCGTCGCCCCTGATCAACAAACCCGTGCCGTCCTTTCGCCTGCCCACGCTGGCCGCGCCCGACACGGTGGTGGCGCCCGACGACCTGCGCGGCCAGGTGTGGCTGCTCAATGTGTGGGCCTCGTGGTGCGTGGCCTGCCAGCAGGAGCATCCGGTGCTCATGGACCTGGCGAAAACCAGCGCCGTGCCCTTGATCGGCCTGAACTACAAGGACCAGCGCCACCTGGCGCTGGCCTGGCTCGGCAAATACGGCAACCCGTACAAGACCACGCTGTTCGACGCTGACGGCCGCGTCGGTCTGGACTTCGGTGTCTATGGTGTGCCCGAGACCTATGTGATCGACAAACAGGGTGTGATCCGCCTGAAATACACCGGGCCGGTCACGCCCGAGGTGGTGCGCGAGAAGCTGCTTCCGCTGATGAACGAACTCGGTGCCTGAGCCCATGCGTGTGTTGCTGATGACCGTGTTGTTGGCCTGGGCCCTGGGGCCGACTGGCGTGGCTGCGCAAGCGCCTACGGAATCGAAGGCCGCGCCCTTGTCGGCCGACCCGGCGCTGGAAGCGCGCGTGCTCAAGATCGCGGAGGAACTGCGCTGCCTGGTGTGCCAGAACGAAACCATCGCCGCCTCGCAGGCCGATCTGGCCAAAGACCTGCGCCAGCAGATCCGCGAGCAGCTCACGCAAGGCCGCACACAGGCGCAGATCCTCGAATTCATGTCGCAGCGCTATGGCGACTTCGTGCTCTACCGCCCGCCGCTGCAACTCAGCACCTTGCTACTGTGGGGTGGGCCGTTTGTGCTGCTGTTGCTGGGCGCCATCGTGTTGGTGATGCACATCCGCCGGCGCGATCCGCAGGCCGAGCCCGCGCCGCTGACCCCGGCAGAACTGCAGCGCGCCCAGCGCCTGCTCGACGATGCCGGAGACCCTACATGACCCTGTTCATCGCACTCGCGCTGGCCTTGACCGTTCTGGCGCTGTGGCCGCTGATGTCGGCGCTGAGGCGTCCGTCCGCCACGCCGGAGCGCCAGCGCGCATCACCCACCAACCTGGCCCTGCTGCGCGAGCAGCGCACCCAGCTGGACGCCGAACTGGCCGCCGGCCTGCTCTCGCCCGACGAGCACACGCAGGCGCAGACCGAACTGGCGCGCCGGGTGCTGCAGGAGTCGGCCTCGGCCGAGCGCAGCGCAGCAGCGTCGCCGCGCAGCGCGGCCTCGTTCGCGTTGTTGCTCGTCGTGCCCGCGTTGGCCGTGGGCCTGTACGCATGGCTGGGTGAACCCGATGCGGTGCGCTATGAGGCCGAGCTGGCCAAGGCACAAGGCGAGGTGTCGAACGAGGAGCTGGACGCCATGGTGCGCCAGATGACCCAGCAACTGGAGAGCAAGCCACCCGGTCAGGCGGTGGACGCGCCCGCCTGGGAAATGCTGGCACGCGCGCACGCCAGCCGCCAGCGGTTTGCCGACGCCGACAAGGCCTACCAGCGCGCGCTCGAACTCACCCCCGACAACCCCAACCTGCTGGCCGACCGGGCCGATCTGCTGTCGCTCTTGCAAGGCCAGAGCGCCGCGGGCGAAGCCATGCGTCTGGTCAACCGGGCGCTGGAAATTGATCCCGGTCACCCCAAGGCATTGGCGCTGGCTGGCAGCTCGGCCTATGGCCGCAAGGACTTTGTGTCGGCAGAAGCGTTCTGGCAGCGCGCCCGCGAGCGCGCCGCGCCGGGCAGCCCGTTTGCCCAGGGACTGGAGAGCAGCCTGGAAGCCGCGCGCGCGGGCATCGCGTCGCAACCGGGTGGCGCCGCGCGTCTGGCCGCAGCACCGGCCGATCCGCCACGGGCCGCCACCAACCACCCCGGTGTGCGCGGGCAGATCACCATCGCACCCGAACTGCAAGCGAAGCTGGCGCCGGGTGACACCTTGTTCGTGTTCGCGCGACCGGTGCAAGGCCCGCGCATGCCGCTGGCCGTGATGCGGGTGGCGGCGACCGCCGGCCCCCTGCCGTTTGCGCTTGACGACAGCCAGGCCATGGCGCCGGAGCTTCGCATCTCCATGCACGAGCAGGTGGTGGTGGAGGCGCGCATCAGCCGCACTGGGCAGGCCATGCCCCAAAGCGGCGACCTGCAAGGCAGCAGCGGCCCGGTGGCCAGCAACAGCGCTCAGCTGCAGATCAAGATCGACAGTGTCGTGCCCTGAAACGGCGCAGGTCAGGCGCGCGCGTCGAAGCGCTCAACGACGAGCCGCACCATGGTGTCAGGCTGCCACCCCGAACCGCAGGACTTCGTGTCGATGCTTTGAGACCGGATTGGCTGTCACTGGCCCGCGTGGGTACGGCGACTGGCAACAAGCCTACGCTTCAGAAGCCACAGGTGCACGCGTTACGTCCCCTTCTTGTCACCTCAATTTTTGAATCAAGCGAACGTACGCCAGCTCACTCATGAGTTCCACCAGTGTCTGCGTCACGATGACGGCCGGCAGGATGGGTATTGCTCCTGGCACCGAGAGCGCAAGTGGCAGGACGACCAATGAGTTGCGGGTGCCGGTACTGAAGGCAACGGAGCGTCCGGCCGTGGCTTCCAACCCAAACATGCGCCCCGTCAACCAGCCAAGCAGGGGCGCAAGGACAGCAAACGCGACGTAGATCGGCACCACGCGCCAAGCGGAGGTCGCCGCCGGGCCCAGTTGCGGCACCATCGCGGCAACCACGACGAAGAGCACCATCGCCGTCACCGGCACTGGTAGCAGGCCCAGCAAAGCCGAAACACGGGCTCCTTGCTCGCTCCTGGCGGCCCACAGTTGGGTCATGGCCGCCAGCACCAGTGGCACCGCAATCAGCCACAGGAATGCGTGAATGAAAGGCCCCGCCTTGACCAGGCGGGCGGCATCTTCGCCGAGGAACAGGCCCAGGTATCCAGGCAACAGAATCATCTGTGTGATGAGCAAGGCAGGCGTCGCCGCCAGCAGCAGGCGCGCGTCCGCGCGGCCGAGGTGGGCGAACGTGACCACATAGTCAATGCATGGTGTGAGCAGGACCAGCAGCACGCCCAGCCTGAGCATCGGATCAGCCGGCAGGAACTGAATCAGACCTGCGACCAGCAGCGGAATGACAACGAAGTTGGCGACCAGCAGCGCAGAAAGAAACCGCACCTGACCAAACGCGCGTCTGAGTTCCGCGACCGGGACCTGCAGGAACGTCACGTACAACATCAGCGCAAGGGCTGGGTTGATGGCGCCCTCGAGCACCGCGGTGCCTGGAATGGTCAAGGCCACAATCGTGGCGATCACAACCGCCATGAAATAAATCGAAACCTGATGCCGTTCCAGCGCATCTCTTGTGTTTTGCATGTTCAGTGGTTCTCGGGTCAGGCAAAGCAATGTGTCGCTGCCGAGTGGGAGCCTGCGCAGCAGGCCGTAGTATCGTAATGAGACCATAGGTCCGCCCGTCGGGGCAGTGGTTGCGCGTTCGATGGCGCCTTTTCCCCGCCTTCAGGTCAAAGGGCAGAAGGGGCAGCACTGGCGCTCCAGTTCCACAATGCTTCTGAGTTCGCCAATGGATGCGGGTGCAGACCAAGGTAACGTTTGTTGCGGGTCCGTTTGCCCGAAGGGCCGCTCAGCCCACTTTGCCATCAAAGAACAACAACCAGCGCCCGTTCTCTTTGGTCCAATACTGGCGCTTCGACGCCCAACGCGTTTCACCGGCCGGAACTTCAGAGTAGTTGACTACCGTGACCTCAGCGCCGCGCGTCCAGCGGAAAATCGACACATCTTCGAGATCGATCTGCAGTCTCTGTGGCACTGCAAGACGGGCCGGGGCCTGGATTTTTCCTGCTCTCTCCAGTGGTTCATCACCTGTCTCGAAGGCCCTGGAATACATGGTCTGAAGCAGCGCCTGGTTGCCCTGGGATCGGGCCTCTGCCCACTTGGAGAGTAAAGTACGGAACTCTCTTTTATGGACAGAGAGGGTGTCGGGCTTGACCCATTTCACCTCGTCGGCAATGACCACTGGCGTGCGACGCGGCTCCAGCAAACGCATCAGATAGGCCATGTCTTCATTGGCCAAAGCCACACATCCTTCGGTGGCATACGGGCTGCGGGTGTAGGACTCCCGGGGAACGCCATGCAGCCAGATGCCACTCCCCGTTCGACCCAATCGGCGATCGTGTACGTTCGGATAGTTCAGCGGCAGAGCACCAATCCCGTACAACTCTTCGAGCTGTTTGTCATCCAGTCGGCTGGTGATGTGATAGACGCCCAGTGGCGTGCGCAAGTCACCTTCCTCTTGTTTGTCGAAACCTGCTCGCCCAATGGATGCATAAAAGCTGCGGATCGGCTGCAGTCCGGTGGGCTGATGCTCGAAGACATAGACCCGTGAGTGGCTGGCATCAACGACCACGACATGACGAACGTTGCGAGAGAGCTCCAACACCTGTTCAGGTACTGTGCCGGGCGGTGGCATTTCTCTGAGTGACCTGAGACGCCTGGTGGCTTCGTCGCGCAACTTCTGCAGCTGCTCGCGAGCCGCAGGCGACCCATCGGGCACCGCTGCAAAGCCTGTCAAAGATCCACTGCGCGTAAGCAACAGGTCTCCGTAAACAAGCTGCCCCAACTGAAATCGAGGAACATCGCGCACGAGCGATACAGCCAGAGGCAAGGCATTCCGGTCTCCCGATGCGATGGCCCGGTAGATTTCGATCAGGCGCGCTTCTGGAGACGAACGCAGTGAGCCTGCAAGCGCAGCTCCAGCCGCCGTCCCAGCACCATCGGTCACCGCGCCCTTTGTGAGCTGGGCCCGGGCCCGCCCGGACTGCAATACAAGCGGCGCACCTGTCAACGCGGCTCTGACGAGCAGCGCTCGTCGAGTTGTGAGCGATCCGGAAGTCACGGGCTGGAGAGCAGCGTGTTGATATCCGCTGCAATCGTGGCGGCGTCGGTGCCATACGCGGAGAAGAGACGCACCCGGCCTTCGTTGTCGAACACATACTTGCCCGCTGAATGGTCCATCGTGTAGGAGGTCGGTGTGGGTCCGTCAACTTTGCGGTAGTAGATCTTGAAACTGTCTGCCACCGCCTTGAGTTCAGCTGGGTCGGGGCGCAGAGCCAGGAAGGTCGGATCGAAGTTGGTCATGTACTCCTTGAGCAGGGGCAACGTATCTCGCTCAGGGTCCACCGTGATGAAGAGGACCTGCAACTGGTTGCCTCGATCACCCATGAGACGCTTGACCTCGGCCAAGGTGGTCATGGACGTGGGACACACATCCGGGCACTGCGTGAAGCCGAAAAACACCACCACTGCCTTGCCGCGGAAATCTGCCATGGTCCTCACCTGGCCGGTGTGGTCGGTCAGTTTCAGGTCTTGTGCAAAAGTGGCGCCGGTGATGTCCGTGCTCTTGAACGTGGGTGTCTCAGGCGAGCACCCAGCGAGCAAGCCGCCCGCGGCGAGCCACAAGGCACCCAACGCCAGAGTCCTGCGTCGGTTGAAGGGAAGAGTCGGTGTCATGGACTTCATTTCTTCGCCTTGGCAACCTCTTCCGCCACCAAAGCGGCCAACTGCTCAGGTCCAAAACTCGGCAGGCTTCGACCATTCACAAAGAAGGTGGGCGTCTTGGTGACTTGCAGCGCCGTCAGGTCTTCAATGTCCTGTTGCAACAAAGACTGCATGCCGGGCTTCTCGATGTCCTGGCGCGCCTTGACGAGGTCCAGTCCGGCCTGCTCCGCCACCTTGAATGCCGTCTCGATGTTGGGCTGACCATGATCGGCCCAGGAAGGTTGAGCGGCAAGCACGGCCTCCAGCACCGTCTGGTACTTGCCCTGGGATTTGGCGGACTCCAGCAGCTTGACTACCTGGTCTGAGCCCTGGTGGAAAGGTGCATATCGAATCACCAGTCGCACGTCGGTCGGGTACTGAGCCATCAGGTTCTTGACGATGGGATAAAACGCGCGGCAGGTCTCGCAAGCGGGGTCAAAGAACTCCACGATGGTGACAGGTGCACCTTGTGGGCCAAAGACCGGCGAGTGCATGCGCACGAGACGGGTCTGCTCGGCCTTGACCTG
Organism: Hydrogenophaga sp.; assembly: GCF_050250835.1. Taxonomy (GTDB): domain Bacteria; phylum Pseudomonadota; class Gammaproteobacteria; order Burkholderiales; family Burkholderiaceae_C; genus Hydrogenophaga. Next base: position 73,744 of record NZ_JBFWNX010000002.1, read on the forward strand.
TACTTCCTGTGCGGTCTGCACGCGTTTTTGATAAGCGTTCATGCCCAGATAGAAGAACAGGGCAACGATGGCCACCAGGCCGATGACGGTGAATCTTTTGGCGTTCATGAACGGGTCTTTCTCAGGTAAACAAAAAGCAGGATGACGATGGCGATGAAGGCCGCGAGCGACATCCAGGGAATCTGGATGCCGCCCAAAATTTCCAAACTCTGTTCGCTGCATGAGGGGCCGGTACCGCAGGGCACCCACCACTTCGGCACCCACCCGGCGATCAGTGCGGAGTGGTAACCGGCCATGGCTGCTCCCCCCAACGCCAGCGGCAGCGCATAGACGGCACCCCGTCTGTCTTCTGCGAAGGCGGCCATGCCCAGGATGATCGCCAACGGGAACATGAAGATGCGTTGGTACCAGCACAGCAGGCAAGGCGTCATTCCCATGACTTCGCCAATGAACAACGCACCGAGTGTGGACACCAGGGCAAAGACCCAGGCGGCCATGATCCATAACCAGCCACGCTTCATGAAGGCAGCTCCTCGGGCGTCTTGCGGGGCGATTGGCGCGGCGGCGATTTCAGCGATGCGAAGCACCACACAAGCATGGAGCACACGATGAAGATATCGGCCAGATTGAAAGCCGGCCAGTGGATGCTGCGCCAGTGAAAGTCAAGGAAGTCCACCACGGCACCGATCTGGACGCGGTCCACGAGGTTGCCGCCGCCGCCGCCCACCACAAAAGCGCCCACCCACCGATCCAGCGGCTCGGCCTGCCGGGCCAGGCACACCACAGAGACCACCCCCACCACCAGCGCTGTCACGCCGATGAAGAACCAGCGTTGCCAGCCACCCGCATCGGCCAGCAACGAGAAGGCCGCGCCGGTGTTGAGCACATGCACAAAGTTGAACCACTCGGTCACCTTGATGGCTTCACCGAGTTCGAGGGCGGTTGAGAAATACGATTTACTGATTTGATCAAGAAACAAAAGCACCGCGACGGCAACAAGCCATGTCCATCGAGGGTTTCGCTGGGTCCAGCGAGCATTCATGAGAGAGTCCTTCCAAAACGATCCGGGAAGGGTCACCGTTAGAGGGGGTGACCACTTGAAGCCAGTGGATCGGGGAAGAGGTGCCTGTCAGCGCATCAGGCAGAAGCAGTCAACCCCGAACCTTGCGGGGCGAACCATTGGGGCCGGTAGGGTTGCTCGTGCCAAGGCGGCAGGATGAGTTCAGCGAGGTGTTCGCCACGCTCGACGCCAGCAGGGTCTGCCATGGTCTCGGCCGTAGCCATCACTGCGGCGGTGCAATTGGCATGGCAGGTCCCGCAGTCAAGATCAAAGTCCAGAATGGCCGAAGCAACGCCTTCCGCACCCTGAACCACCGATAGATGGGTTGGCTGGTGGTGCTGGGTTTGGGGTTGTTGGGCAAGTGCAACGTGGCCGCAACAGTCAGCCGCCGCAGCGGCAGAGAACTGCAGCGGCAGCAGCGTGAGCATCAATAGAACCAGAAAAAGGCGCATCTCAGGATTTTAAGGCTGCGGGATAGACCAGATGGAGCGTGGCAATTCACGGCGCAGGCCTTTCAACCTCCGCGACATGCCGAGCAAGCAGGCGCCACCGACGCTGTCGGTGCCGGTAGAACGCTTGTGCAAACAACCAAACGGGGAGCGTGAACACGCCTGCATTGATGGTCACCGTATCCATGTACCGGGTTTGACCAGCCTCCGATGAGATCGAGATAGTGTGATCCCAGACGTTGACGAGGGCACTGAACCCGTTGTCGCGGAGAAGGAATCCGTCCTCGGACGGTGGGAAAGAGATCACGATGGCCTGTCGGCCGAAAGGCAACAACCCCAGGATTCGCACCCCCACCCAATACGTGCCTTCAGCCCATGCATCGGGCCAGGTGCTCGGCGTGATCGGCGTGAAGTGAACCAAGGGATAGGCAACGAACTTCAGCATCCGCGTTGTCTTGGCGTGGGTAATCGCTTTTTCAACAGAACAATCAAGATACGTAGAAATTTGGAGCTCCATGTTTTGGCTTGCTTTGTTTTTTTTGCCAGTCTTCAACGCAGCGGCCTGGCCGCTTGCGCTATCAACTCGGCCAGCTCCTGGCGCACCGGGATAGGCTCAAAAGCGCTCACCGTCGATCGTCCCGGGTTGCCCAAGGGCAAGCGTCCGCTCAAATGGCCCAAGGGCACCAAAGCCAGCCTGAGCACCTGGCCTGCAGCCTCTGGCCAGTCGCGCGTGCGCCACGCCAAACCCAACATGAGTGCGTGCGTCCGCACATGCGGTTTGAAGTGGAGCTGCCCCACCACATGCGCGGCCTCAAGGTACAGCCAGGCACGTTCTGTGGAGCCAGCCAGTTCGGCTCCTTGGACGAGTCGAGCGAAAGTGGCTTTGTCGAACTGGCGGCCTGCCAGCGTGTCAGTGGACGTAGTCATGATGGCCTCCTTTGATGTTGCCCTTTCCAATCTCACCCCGAGCCTGTCGCAGCACTGTCCAGCCACCGTGCAGAGCCAGTGCAGCCATCAGGCTTGCGACCGCCAGGTCGGGCCAGGCAGAGCCGGTACCGAACACGCCCAGGGCGGCCATGAAGACAGCCACGTTGCCAATGGCATCATTGCGTGAGCACAGCCACACGCTGCGCATGTTTGCATCGCCCTCGCGGAATGCATACAGCATCCATGCTACAGAGACGTTGGCCACCAACGCCATGAGGGCGACCACACCCATGGTCAAGGCCTGTGGCACCTCGCCATGCCACACCGACCACACGGTAGCACCCAGCACGTACATGCCAAAGCCGATCATGCTGACGGCCTTCAGGATGGCCGCGCGTGCACGCCAGGCCAGCGCCGAGGCCAGCACCGCAAGTGAGACGGCATAGTTCAAGGCATCTCCGGCGAAGTCCACCGCATCGGCCAGCAGCGATAGTGAACCGGCTTGCACACCCGCGCCTATCTCCACCAGGAACATGGTGGCATTGACGATGAGCGCAATCCAGAGGATCTTGCGGTAGCGTGGCAGGTCCACGATGGCTTCTATCTGGGGAGCGTGATGGTCGCAATGGGCGGACATGGTTTTTCCTTTCAATGTTTCCATTGGAAACCTTGGAGCCACTACAATGTCAACAACTTGTTGAACGAAGGCTTTCACGATGCAGATCAAGGAACTGGCCAGAGCCACGGGTGTGGATGTGGAGACGATCCGCTACTACGAAAAACAGGGGTTGCTGCCCGCACCAGCAAGGCGGGACAACGGCTACCGCGAATACGAAGTGGCACACTTGGAGCGTCTTTCGTTCATCCGCCACTGCCGCGCTCTTGACATGCCGTTGGCCGATGTCAATCGATTGCTTGGTTTTGTGGATGAGCCCGATGCCCACTTCGGAGAGGTGGACCTGCTCGTGGACGATCAGCTGGCTAGCGTGAGGGCGCGTCTCAAGAGCATGCGGGCGCTGGAGAAGCAGTTATTACAACTGCGAGCGCGTTGCTCTGGCACACATGAAGGGCGCTGCGGAATTTTGGACGAGCTGGTGTCGGCAGCTCACGGCGAGGCTTGCGCTTGCCATGCAGTGCCAAGCCACGTCAATGATCGGTAAGAACTTAAAGCCGGTCATTGCCTTCTGAATCCTGAGCGGCTGCATTGGGCAGGACGCCTGGGGCCCATACTGCTTCTGCTAGCGTCCGCAACCAGTCTGAGCACTGGCCGGAAAGATGATGCAGGCGAATGGCTGTTGATGTCCGCATGTTGTCGGTCGCGGCTCAAGGCTACCCAGCAGCAGTCCCGCTGCACTGCGGTTGTTCACGATCAGGACCCCTCGAGCTGCTTGGGACTGGAACTTGAAAGTCAGCACTGGGGCGCACTGACGTCGCGCTAGCGCTAATGTGGTTGATCTCGCACCCATTTGCGCTGGAAAACAGCCCGAATCCAGCAGCGGCGCAAGGTGTTTCAAGTCCTACATTGAGTTCACGGTGTTCAAAGAGCCGGCAAGAAGTGCCTCCTCCTGAACGGCGTCGAACCGAAGGACTCGACCATGAACCATCCATCGCAAGCCGACACGCTGTTTGGGCGTTCCACCGAAGCAGCAGGCCAGCCGAGAAGCTTGGCAACAATGCTGACCAGCGCTGCAACCGGATTGCTGCTCACGTTGGCGCTCCTCGCCCCGACAGCTGCCCGCGCTGTCGACGGCTGCCTCGTGCTGCTTTGCTTCGCGGCACCTAGCTGGAAGTCGATTCCTCAGTGTGTGCCGCCGATCAGGCAAGTGCTTCGTGACCTGGCGCGTGGGAAGGGGTTCCCGTCGTGCGACATGGCCGGCGCCGGCAACTCGGCCAACCACGCATGGGCCAGAGCACCGGGCAACTGCCCGCTTCAATACACCCGGGTCCACGAATCGGAAAGCAGCCTCATCTACACCTGTGATTACGTCGGTGCAGTGGCTGTCTCCATCGACGGCAAACCGTTCTCGCGCACCTGGTGGAACATGGGCGGTGATACCGTGACGGATTTCAGTCCTGCCGCCAAGGCCCAACTCGGAAGTTGGGACAACCAATTTGACGACGATCATGCAGCCTGGCAGGCAGCTCTACCCCCTGCGCCTCCTACCGACTCGGGGAATTGAGGAGCGCCGTCATGGAAGCCTCCACATTCCTGGCGCTCGCACTGGCCTGTGCACCGCAGGTGCACGCCAACACTGCGCACGCCCTGGTCACCGTTGAGAGCGCCTTCAACCCCTGGGCCATCGGTGTGGTCGGTGGAGCGTTGCAGCGCCAGCCGCGCCACCGCACAGAAGCCATCGCCACGGCAGAAGCGCTGCAGGCCGCTGGGCGGAACTTCAGCGTTGGCCTTGGGCAGATCAATGTGGGCAACTTCTCTCGCCTGGGCCTTTCGCTGTCCACAGCCTTCGAGCCTTGTACCAATCTGGCCGCTATGCAGGCCGTTTTGACCGAGTGTTTCGATCGGGCACAGCGCAAGCCGCCTCGGGCATCGACTGACCAAGCCGCGCTCCGCGCCGCCCTCTCCTGCTACTACAGCGGCAACTTCTCCACCGGCTTTCGCCATGGCTACGTGGGCAAGGTGGTTGCGGCTGCCAGAAATCCCATCCGCATCAGTCCACCCAACCCTGTGAAGGAGCCGTCATGAACCGCTTTCATTTCTTCGTACCTCAGCGTCCCATTTCAAGCGCCCTGCTGCTCTCGGCCGCAGCCTCCAAGGGCTGGGCGCAGGGCTTCGACAAGATCAACACCACGGTCACCAACGTCAACACCATCCTGGTGACGATCTCGATTGCGGTGGTGACCATCGCGATCATCTGGGCAGGTTTCAAGATGATCTTCCAGGGTGCGCGCCTGGCCGATGTGGCCAACGTGCTGATCGGCGGCACGCTCGTGGGTGGAGCCGCAGCCTTCGCCAGCTACATCGTCAGCTGAAGGCCCAAGGTGCTGAACATGCAAACCGAAGCCATCTACAAGGGCGCCACGCGCCCTGCCATGAAGCTGGGCATTCCGCTGGTGCCGCTGGTGATCTTGTTTGGCACCGGCATGTTGCTGATCATGTGGGGCGGCATCTTGGTGAGCTGGTGGATCGCGCTGGGCGTGGTGCTGTCCATTGCACCGATGTTGCTCTGGATGCGCTGGTTGACAGCCCGGGATGACCAGCGGTTCCGGCAGATTTTTGTTGCCTTGAAGCTGACGCTGTACGACCACAACCGGAGGTTCTGGCGTGCGCGCAGCTACTCGCCCACCCTCTACCGCGGAGCTTCCGATGTTTGGCATCTTTGACCGCACTGGCGGCGCGACCCGTCGCAGCCCTGCGCGGACTGCATCAGGCAAGGCACAACCGCGCCACTGGACACAGGCACTGAAGGACAATCCGCTTGCGCGGTTTGTGCCCTTCTCTTCGCTGGTCAGCGAGCACGACGTCATCACGCGTGGGGGCGATTTCATGCGCGTCTGGCGGCTGGACGGGGTGGCCTTCGAATGCGCCGATGACCACCTGATCGCTGAACGGCATGAGGCCCTGTGCAGCCTGCTGCGCAACTTGGCTGGCGGTCAGTGGGCCGTGTGGACCCACCGGCTGCACCGAAAAGTCCAGGACCGGCTGGAGGACCCGCCTCAACCCGGCTTCGCGCGCGACCTCTCGCAGTCCTACCAGGCCAAGCTGGGTGGCCGAGCCATGATGAGCAACGAGCTGTACCTGACGCTGGTCTACCGGCCCAGCACCTCTCGGATCAGCCGGGCGCTGCAATCGACCCAGCGATCGAAAGCGACCATCGCCGCAGCGCACGTTGAGGCCTTGCGCGTGATGGAGGAACGGACCGCCTTCGTACACCGGGTACTTCGCGGCTTCGGCCCGCAGCTGCTGGGTGCACGCGCACAAGGTGGGCGTCGGTACTCCGAACTTGCGGAGTTTCTGGGATATCTGATCAACGGCTGCTGGAAGCCGGTGCCGCTGGCAGCCGGGCCGCTCTACCGGACCCTGCCGACCAACCGGCTGTCTTTCGGCGGCGACAAGCTGGAGCTCCGCCACGGCGAACAGCGACGCTGCGCGGCCTTGGTGGACATCAAGGAATACGCTGATGCGGTGGAGCCTGGCATTCTGAACGCGCTGCTTTATGAAGACAGCGAGTTCATCGAGACCCAGAGTTTTTCTATGCTGCCACGGCGCGAAGCCATGCGGGCGCTGGAGCTGCAGCGCGACCAGTTGATCGCCAGCGACGACGTGGTGGCCAGCCAGATCGCGGACATGGACGAAGCACTCAACGAGCTGGGCGATGGCCAGTTCTGCATGGGCGAGTACCACTACAGCCTGGTGGTGTTTGGTCAGCCTGGGGAAGACAGTCTGGCCGATGCGGGGCGCCGGGCGGCGCAAGCTATCGGCGCGGTGGGCGAAGCGTCCAGCCTGCAGATGTCGCCGGTCGATCTGGTGGCTGACGCCGCCTGGTTCGCTCAGATGCCCGGCAACTGGCAGTGGCGCCCGCGCGATGCCAAGCTTTCGTCCCGCGCCTTCGCGGCCCTGGCCAGCGGGCACAACTTTGCCCGGGGCAAACGCGACGGCAACCCCTGGGGTGAAGCGCTGGCTTTACTCCGCACTCCTTCCGGTCAGCCCTTCTACCTGAACCTACACAGCAGCCCGGAAGGTGAAGAGTCGGCCGACAAGAAGCTGCCTGGCAATACCATCATCATCGGGTCCACCGGCGTCGGCAAGACCACGCTGGAGATGTTCTTGCTGACCCTCACCCGCAAGTGGGACCCGGCGCCGCGCCTGGTGCTGTTTGATCTGGACCGGGGATGCGAGATCGCCATCCGCGCCCTGAATGGCCGCTACTTCACCTTGGAGGCCGGCAAGCCCACGCACTTGAATCCGCTGCAACGCGACCCCACCCCGGCGCGCATCCAGTTCTGGGAACAGCTGATCCGCACCTGCATTGCCACCCCGGCTCTGCCGCTGCTGCCGGCTGATGAACGCGCCATAGCGGATGCCGTCAAGACGGTGGCCATGATGCCGTCAGCCCTGCGTCGTTTCTCCACAATTCGGCAGAACCTGCCGAAGTCGGGTGAGAACAGCCTGTACGAGCGGCTGGGTCGCTGGTGTGAAGGGGGTGCCCTTGGCTGGGTGTTCGACCAGGCCAACGACCAGTTGATGGACCTGGACGCGGCGTCGGTCATTGCCTTTGACACCACGGAGTTTCTGGACCTGCCCGAAGTACGCACGCCCGTCATGCTCTACCTGCTGCAGGTGATGGAAGAGTTGGTGAATGGCGAACGGCTGATCTACGTGATCTCGGAGTTCTGGAAAGCGCTGGACCACGAGATTTTCAGCGACTTCGCCAAACATAAGCAGAAGACCATCCGCAAGCAAAACGGGCTGGGCATCTTCGACACCCAGAGTCCATCCGATGTGCTGCGCCATCCCATCGGGCGGACCATGGTCGAACAGAGCGTGACGAAGATATTCCTCGCCAACCCGGAGGCAGTGCGCGAGGAGTACGTTGAGGGCTTCGGCCTGAGCGAAGCCGAGTTCGGCATCGTGCGCAGCCTGGGCGCACAGGGTGGGCGCCGCTTCCTTGTCAAGCAGGGCCACACCAGCGCCATCTGCGAGCTGGACCTCGGCGGCATGGACGACTTCATCACCGTGCTCTCGGCAACCACTGACAACGTAGCCCTGCTCGACACCGTTCGTGAACGACACGGTAACGATCCGTTTATGTGGCTTCCGGAGCTGCTGCGCGAGGTTCAGGATCGCAAATCCCGCACTTCCAGGAGAGCTCAATGAAGACCCACGCTCAATTGTTCGCACTGATCGCTTTGGCGCTGGCCAGCAGCGCCGCATCTGCCCAGTTTGTCAAGGGAAACGAGGCGACCCGTGCCCTGCCCGGTGGCGGCAGTCAAGTGGAAACAGCGCCATTGCCAACGACAGGCCCCATCCGCAGCACCAAGCCCTGTGCCGCAATAGCTGGCTGTCATGCTGGGCCATGGCACATGGTGGAGACGCCAGAGGGCCTGCGCGAGTGCACCGAGGTGTATGCCCGCGCGGGCACTTGCAGGCCATCGAGCTACGGCACGACCAAGCTCGCGCGCCTGTGGGTGGTGAAGTCGGGTGGCGAATGGCTGCAATGCCAGTACCCCGACCTGGGCAGCAGGTGCGTGAAGGTCTTCGCGCGCCCACCGGCCAACCTGCCGTTTGACGCCGTTCAATAGGAGTACACCGCCATGTTTGCCTGGGTCGGGTCACAGTTCGATGCCATCTTGAGCAGCTACGTTCTGGGGGTGGTGTCGTCGCTGATGGCTGCCATCGCACCCATTGCCTTGACGTCGATGACGATCTGGGTCGCGCTGTACGGCTGGGCGGTGCTGCGCAACGAGGTGCCTGAGACGGTGCCCACCTTTGCCTGGAAGGTGTTCAAGATCGGACTGGTGCTGGCCTTCGCCCTGCAATCCGGCTTCTACATCAGCAACGTGTCCGACGCCGCCAATGCGCTGGCCATGGGGGTGGCCTCAACCTTTCTGCCGTCGGGAGTGGACCCGAGCACGGTGAGTTCGCCATACGCGTTGCTGGACAAGTTCAACGACGACGCCAGTGCGCAGGTGGCGGACATCATGAAGGAGGCCAGCATGTTCCGACTGGACCTGATGCTGGCCGGGGCCATCTTCTCCATCGGATCGGTCTTGTTCCTGTGCATTGGCCTGTTCGTTGTCACGCTGGCCAAGCTGTTCCTGACCTTCGTCATCGCGGTCGGGCCTCTATTCATCCTCTGCCTTGCGTGGCGTCCCACCGCCCGCTTCTTTGACAGCTGGTTGTCGATGGTGTTGAACGCGGTGGTGCTCACCTGGTTCGCCTTCTTCGCGCTGGGCCTGAGCGCCTACATGGGCGCAGCCATGTTCAAAGCCATTGCCGACGGTGGCGGGTTCATGGGCAGCACTTTCAATGTCTTGGGAGAGGCCACGCGCTACTGCGTGCTCATGATCCTCATGGCCATCATCTGCTTCCAGGCGCCCAGCCTGGCCTCGGCCCTCACAGGCGGTGCCGCCATTCAACAAGGCATCCAGATGATCCAGAACGCCATGATGGTTTCGGGTCTGCGCTCTGCCTCGTCCGCGCGGGGAGCCAGCGCCGCTGCGGGTGCGGGTGCGGGCGGCGTCATTCGCGCAGGCAATGCTCTTCCGCATGCAGCCACTACCGTGGCCCGCCGAGGCTACGGCGCCGCCCGTTCCGCAGCCTACAAACTCGCCGCGCTGCGCGGCCGGTCCTGATCACCACACAGTCAAGGAGTTCAACATGCACAAATATCTCAAAGTAGCCACTGCCGTTCTCATAGCCGTGAGCGGTAGTCATGCCCGCGCCGGAGGAATTCCCGTGATCGATGTGGCGAACCTGGTTCAGACTGTCCAGCAGGTCGTGAACGACATCACCCAGATCAACCACCAAGTACAGCAGATCCGACAACTGCAGACCCAGATCGAAAGCATCAACGGCATTCGGAATTTGGGCAATGTGTTCAATGATCCACGTCTGAAGAACTACGTCCCGGTCGAAGCCTTCACCCACCTGAACGCGGTGAACACCTCGGGCTACAGCGGGCTGAACGCCACGGCGAAAACGCTGCGCGACGTGAGCATGCTCTACAACTGCATGGACCTCACGGGCGACGCCCGCACCAGCTGCCAGGCCGCCCTTGCACAGCCGTATCAGCAAAAGGGCTTGCTGCAAGACGCAATGAAGACCGCCGCCGGCCGCCTCACACAGATCCAGTCGCTGATGACCCAGATCAACGCGACCACCGACCAGAAGTCGGTGCTGGAAATTCAGGCCCGCATCGGCGCTGAAAATGCCCTGCTCGCCCACGAGGTGTCGCAGGTGCAGATGCTGCAAGGCATGGCCGACAGCGAAGAGCGCATCGCCCGCTCGCGCGAGCGCGAACGGCAGTACGAAATGCTGGGCCGCACCGGCAAGTTGGCGGACTACCTGCCCTAAACACAGACCACCGGACCCCCCCATGAGTGCCATCCTGATGTCAGGTAAAGCCGCCGCATGGCCGGATCGGCTCCGCGACCCTGCGAAAGACGCCGAATCGCCGACTTTCACGTCGAACCGCGAATGGGAAATCGACCGCGCCCTGATGCTTGAACGCTCGGAACGGCGGGCCTGGCGCGTCGCGGTGGCCGGGCTGGTGCTTGGCCTTATCGGCATTGCTGCCGTGTTCGTGCAGGGGCCGCTGCGCCGCGTGGTGGAAATTCCCATCGTCGTGGACCGCGTCACGGGAGAAACCACCGTCCAGCAGCGGCTGAGCGAAGAAACCATCCCTGTCATGGAGGCACTGGACAAGCACAACCTGGCGGCCTTTGTGCGGGCGCGTGAGAGCTACAGCTGGATGTTCCTGCAGCGCGACTTTGACCAGGTGGCGCGCATGGCCGTGCCGAGTGTCTTCGCCGAATACAACCGGCAGTTCGAGGGCGACGGCGCGCTGCAGAAGAAGATCGGCGCCGCCGAGGAGTGGCGCATCAACATCGTCGGGGTGCGCCTGCGGGCTTCGGGGCGCAGCGGCAACCTTAGCGACGCCACAGTCACCTACGACAAAGTCGTGCGGCAGATCGACCGCAACCTGCCGGATGTCACCACCCGCCACGTGGCCAGCATCGTTTACCAGTACCAGCCCAAGGTGCTCGTCAAAGAAGCCGACCGGCTGGAGAACCCTTTCGGCTTTGTGGTCACGGCCTACCGGTCCGATCCAGAGATCAACACCCAGGCACCGGGAGCACGGCCATGAAGCGCACCGTCTTGGCAGTATTGATCGCCTGCTCGCTGTCTTCGAGCCTGTTCGCGCAGACGCATGCGAGGCCGGCCGATCCGCGCCTGCGCGAGGTGGTCTACAACCCGCTGGCGGTGGTGACCGTTCCCGTCAAACGGGGCATGGTGACCCTGGTGGTGTTCGACCAGGACGAGGTGATCACCGAAGTGGCCGTGGGCCAGGGCGGCGACTGCAGCAAGGCCGACGCCGTCTGGTGCGTGGCGGCACAGCCGGGCGGCCGAACCCTGTTCGTCAAAGCCAAGTCCGGCGCGGACGCCCCCAACAACCTGGCTGTGGTTACCGACCGGCGCACGCATGCGCTGCGCTTCGTGGTGCTGGGGGATAACGACCGCCAGCAACCGGTCTACCGCTTGAGCGTCAAGGCCCCGCGTCAACCCAAGCCTGCATCCGGCTTGACCCCGAAAGACCTCGCCGCGCTCGCCGCCCTACCCCCGATTCCGTCACCACCCACGCCCCAGCAGTTGGTGGCCGAGCGCCTCCAGGCCAAGCCCACCGTGATGAACACCCAGTATTCGCTGGCCGAAGGCGCGGGCTCGCAAGACATCGTGCCCACCCTGGTCTACGACGACGGGCGATTCACTTACCTGCGTTTTCCGGGCAACCGCGAAGTCCCAGCGGTGTTCCATGTGCTCGGTGATGGCAGCGAAACGCTGGTTAACGCCCGGATGGAAGACGACCTGCTGGTCGTGGACCGCGTCAGCCGCCGCCTGATGCTGCGGGCAGGCTCGGCGGTGATCGGCATCTGGAACGAGGCCTTTGACCTGGAGGGCGCCACTGCGGAAGGTGCGACCACCGTGCCGGGTGTCCAACGAGTGCTCAAGGCTGGCCATGCGCCCCTCGACAACCGCGCCACCGGAGTCACACCATGAACGATCAAGCCAACGCACACAGCTCGTCCACCGGTGAGCCCTCGGATGGCAACACCATCACCCCGCTGCCGGGTGAGCCAGGCATCCCCCAGGTGACGGCGGCACGCAGCATCAACTGGTCGCGCAAAGGGGCGTTTGGGCTCGGCATGATGGTGCTGACCCTGGTGCTTTTCGCGGGCTTTGCCATCAACCGCTACTTCACCAGCAGTCCGACCTCGGATGAAGACGCCAAGCTGGTACGGGACAGGCCTTCCGCTGCCAGCGCCGGGACACGCGCACTGGACATGACGACCCCACCCGCGCCGCGCGTGCCCGCTTTGCTGCCGACCAACGAGGTGGCAGAGCCTATTGGCGTGCGCAGCAGCGGACCAGCATCGCCCAAAGGCCTCTCGGCAGACGATGCCCCCGTGCTGATCGTGTCTTCACACGCCGGCGCGCTTTCCGGATCGTCAGGCACGTCGAATGCATCGCTCCCCGGCGAAGCCTCACCGGATCCAGACGATCCGGTCGGTAACACCAGCCGAAACTTGCAAGCCTACCAGCGCCAGCTGCAGGGCCTGCTCGACAACCTGACCCAGAGCGCAACCATAGCCAGCGGCCAAGGTGGCAACGCAGCCAGCCTCGGTGCCATGGGCTCGATGGCGGGCACCTCACCGGGCGCCGGCCTGCCTGCAGCCGCTGCGGGTCTGTTCGGCGGTCAGTTGCAAGGTTCCGCCACCCCCAAGGTCGCGGCCAGCACAATGGGCGACCGCAGCCTCACCTTGCCCAAGGGGACGGCCTTCACCTGCGCGCTCAAAACCAAGGTGATCAGCGCCACGTCGGGCCTGGTCGGCTGCCAGGTCCAGCGCAACGTGTACGGCGACAACGGGCGGGTGCTGCTGATCGAACGCGGTTCGCACCTGGACGGCGAATACCGCATCTCGTCGGTCCGGCCCGGCATGGTCCGCATCCCGGTGTTGTGGACGCGGGTGCGAACGCCCCATGGGGTTACGGTGGACATCGATTCGCCCGGCACGGGCCAGCTCGGCGAGTCGGGGATTGATGGCTACGTGGACAACCGCTGGGGTGAACGCATCGGCGCGGCCATGCTGCTCTCGCTCATCGACGACTCGGTCAAGCTGGTGATTCAGAACCAGACACAAGACCCGCAGGCCGACACCATCGTCCTGCCGTCCACCACCGACAGCACCAGCAAGCTGGCGGAGAAGGTGCTGGACAGCACCATCAACATCCCGCCCCTGCTGTACCAGAACCAGGGCGGCATCGTAGGCATCTACGTCGCACGCGACGTGGACTTTTCGGCGGTGTACGAACTCCTGCCGGTGCAACGATGAACACCCTGACCGGCATCGAAGAACACCTGCTCGACGGCTGGTGTGGCGACGCCACCTCGGTGGTGGAATTCTTGCGCCCGCTACGCGAACAGCTGGACGCTCCGGGTGTGCTGGAGGTCTGCGTGAACCGACCGGGCGAACTGCAAGTTGAAACGGTGGGCGGCTGGCAGGTCGTCAACGCACCGTCGATGACGCAGGAGCGTTGCCTGTCCCTGGCCACGGCGTTGGCCACCTACTGCGACCAGCAGATCAACCAAGAACGACCGCTGCTGTCGGCCACGCTGCCCACGGGGGAGCGCATCCAGTTCGTCATACCGCCTGCGGTGCCGCGCGGCACCGTGTCCATCACCATCCGCAAGCCGTCAGTCGTGGTGCTCCGCCTGCGCGACTTCGAGCAAGACGGTCTGTTCGGCCGCGTCGGAGAAAAGACCACCGCGCCGAGCCTTGAGAGCAACGACGGCCTGCAAGCCTTCGAGCGGGAACTGCTGGCTCTGAAAGCCGCAGGTCGCTATGCAGACTTCATGCGCCTGGCCGTGCTCCACCACCGCACCATCGTCGTCAGCGGTAAAACCGGCTCGGGCAAGACCACCTTCATGAAAGGCCTGGTCGAAGAGGTGCCGAAACACGAGCGCCTGATCACCATTCAGGACACGGCCGAACTCACCCTGCCCAATCATCCGAATGTGGTGCACCTGTTCTACAGCAAGGACGCCCAGGGCACCGCCCGGGTCACCGCCAAGTCATTGCTGGAAGCCTGCCTGCGCATGAAGCCGGACCGCATCTTTCTGGCCGAGCTTCGGGGAGAAGAGTGTTTCTCCTTCATCCGGCTGGCCGCCTCGGGCCACCCGGGCAGCATCACCAGCGTGCACGCCGGCAACTGCGATCTGGCGCTGGAACAGATGTCGCTGATGATCCGCGAAAGCGGTGCCGGTGGCGGCCTGCGCATGGACGAGATCAAGGGCCTGCTGCGCATCGTGATCGATGTCATCGTTCAGTTCGACCGGGACGAACGGGGCCGCTTCATTGCCGATGTGGCCTACGAACCCCGCTGCAGGTACCACGCCCCAAGCCACAGCCCGCTGCGCGCCAGCTCCCTACACGAGCCAGGAGCTGCCGCCGGCGAGGGGGTGCCATCATGAGTCAGGCATTGGCCTTGCCTTTCGCCTCCTGGTCACTGGGCCGACGGGTTGCCGCTGGTGCCTTTGCGGCGCTAGTCGCCACCGCCCTGCTGAGCGCAGCGGTTTACGTCTCGGGCGTGTTGTTTCTGGTGCTCAGCAAGGCCGACCCCTGGCAGGCCCGCTGGAGCAGCATCGCCACCTACTGGCAGCTCTATGCCGACGACGCCGTTTTGCGCCAGCGTCTGCTGGCCGCCATGGCCCTGTCCGGCATTGGCTTGCTGGTGCTACTGCCCGGCGCCTTGTTCACTGCAGCCCGACCGCGCCGGGCCTTGCATGGCGACGCGCGTTTCGCCTCGGCTGGCGAAGTGGCCCGAGCAGGCCTCATTCATTCGGCCTATCGTCCAGACGCCCCGAGCATCCTGATCGGCCGATTCAAAGGCCAGTACCTCGCCCTGCCCGGCCAGCTGTCGGTGATGTTGTCCGCTCCCACCCGCAGCGGCAAGGGCGTGGGCGTGGTGATTCCCAACCTGCTCAACTGGCCCGACTCCGCCGTCGTGCTCGACATCAAAGGCGAAAACCACGCCATCACGGCCGGTTACCGCGCCGCCCATGGCCAGGCGGTGTATGCCTTCTCCCCGTTTGACGAACAAGCCCGCAGCCACCGCTGGAACCCGCTAACTGCCGTGCGCACCAGCCCGCTGCACCGGGTCGGTGACCTGCTGGGTATCGGCCAGGTGTTCTTCCCCAACGACGGCAGCGGCACCTCGTCCGAGGCCTTCTTCAACGACCAGGCGCGCAACCTGTTTCTGGGCCTGGGCCTGTTGCTGCTTGAAACGCCTGAGTTGCCCCGCACGGTGGGCGAGATGCTGCGCCAGTCCTCGGGCCAGGGCCGTTCCTTGAAAGACCACCTCAATGGGTTGATCAAGCAACGAAAGGAAGCCGACAAACCCTTTTCCGACGAATGCGTGGACGCGCTGCAGCGGCTCCTGAGCAACTCGGACAACACGCTGTCCAGCGTCGTGGCCACCTTCCACGCGCCATTGACCATCTTCGCGGACGCGGTGGTCGATGCGGCTACCAGCGCAGACGACTTTGACTTGGGCCAGCTCCGCCGGCAGCGTATGTCGATCTACGTGCGCATCCCGCCCAACCGGCTGGCCAACGCCCGGCCACTGCTGGCCCTCTTCTTCTCGCAACTGGTCAGCCTCAACACGCAGCATCTGCCCTCGCAGGACAAGACCCTCAAGCACCAGTGCCTGCTGGTCAACGACGAGTTCGCCGCCATGGGCCGCGTGGGGATCATTTCCCAATCGGCAGCTTTCCTGGCGGGCTACAACCTGCGCCTGCTCACGGTGGTTCAAGCCATGTCGCAGCTGGACGCGGTCTACGGGGACAAGGAGGCACGCACTTTCGCCACCAATCATGGCCTGCAGATTCTGTTTGCTCCGCGCGAGCAGCGTGACGCCGATGAATACAGCGCCATGCTGGGCCACTTCACCGAGCGTGCCACTTCCCGCGGGCGCAGCCGCTCCTTCAGCGGACACGGCCACAGCACCGTCAGCCGCAACGAAAGCGAGCAGCGCCGCGCCCTGCTGCTGCCGCAGGAATTCAAAGAGTTGGGGCGCGAGCGCCTGGTGGTGATCTTCGAGAACTGCAAACCGATCCTGGGCGAAAAAATTCGCTACTTCCAGGACAAAGCGTTCACGACTCGCCTATTGCCCGCGCCTGAAGTGAAGCCGATGAACATGGACCTGCACCTGGCCAAGGTTCAACAGCGCTGGCACATTGCCGATGACGAACTCCCCCCGGGGAAAAAGGAGTTGCATGTCGAGGAACTGGCCCACGACACCACCATCCTCAATGACAAGCTGGAAGGTTCTGCAGCCCAAGCGGCTCAAACATGCATCGAGTTCTTCTGTCAGTTCTCAGCGCCAGAAGTGGATGGTGGAGCCATCGAACCCGTCGACGAAGAAGAGCGTGTTCCCATCCCCTCCGCCCAACTCGTTGCACCCGAGGTGGAACCCGTACGCCTTGAAACCTTGGGAGAAAGCCCATGAACACGCCCCTCGTCAGCATCGCCCTGACCGCCTCACTGATCGCGCTGTTGAGCGCTTGCAGTTCGCCTCCCAAACCACCCACCGTGGACGAGACCCAAAAGCGGCCCGCCAACGTCCAGCTGGCCGTGGAACTGCAGGTCTGCAAGAACGAACTGCAGAACACACGCATCCTGGCCAATGAATCGAACCGCCTTGCCGAGACCACAGCGGCCACGCTGGCCCACATGGCTGTACGGCAACAGCTGGTGGCGTCGATGCAAGAGAAGGCGATGGCCAATCGCGTGCACACCGTTCACTTCGCTTTCAACAGTACCCACGTGTCGATTCCAACAACCGAGGCTACCGCCCTGGTGGATGAATCCAGAGCCGCACCGCTCGTGGTCCTGCGAGGGCGCACCGACGGCCACAGCGACTCATCCGGCGAGAGCCGCATCGCTCAGGCCAGGGCCACCGCCGTGCGCGACTACCTTATCGCCGCCGGCGTGGACCCCACGCGCATTCGCGCCACCCACCAGCCCAGCGGTGACCACGTGGCCGACAACCGCAGCCCACAGGGCCGCAACCTCAATCGCCGGGTCGAGATCGAGGTGTACCGCGTCCTCCCCACACCCACACAGGCCTCGGCAGAGCCTCAACCCTGACCTGTGGCCATCTGAACCCACCACCGAAGGAGATCCCCATGGACGAGAAAACCGCACCCTCCCGCCGCGCGGATCGGTCTGCATCGGATGCCCCAGCGTCTGTGGGTGGCACGGTGGAACCTGCCGACCGCGCCCAAGTCGCCATTCGAACCTTCCAGACGCCGGGGCCAGAACCGGGCGAGCGGTACGAACTGCGCGACCCCTTTGCCGACCTCACCTACCGAAGCGACCGCTACCAGGACATGACTGCGAAAGCAGATCAGCTCGGGGCCAACCGCTTCGTGGTTCTGGACGCCAGGGGCCAGAAGTCGTTCGTTCACAAGGTCGATGGGCAATGGCAGCGCGAAGAACCGCGCGAGCAACAGCGTCCCTCACCGACCGCACAACCAGAAAAGACCGCGCCAGAAGCTGCACCGTCTAAGGCGTTTGACCGACTGGAAGCAAAGGCTGAGCGCGAAGCGCTCGTGGCCCGACTGGAGGCCGCGCTGACCGACCGCTACATCATCAAGCGCGCCCCAGTCACCGTGGGTGACCTCAGCATCGGCCTGACCGAATACCGCTACCGGGGTGACACTTCGCGCGTCGCCTTCACCGAATCCACCTTCCGGCTGGCCACCGACACCAACAGCCCATCGGTGGCTCGCTCAATGGTCGATGTGGCCGAAGCCCGCAACTGGCAGTCCCTGCGGGTGACCGGCAACGAAGACTTCCGGCGGATGGTGTGGCTGGAAGCGGCCGCCCGTGGTGTGAAAGCCCTGGGCTACGAACCCAACCCGGCCGACCTGGAACGCCTCAAGGTGGAGCGCGAAGCGCGGCAGATCAACCGTATCGAGCCCACGCGGGACGCCAGCACCCAAAACACTGCCACCGCAGATAAAGCCTCTGGCCGTGGCGGGGGTGCGCGAAAAACCGTGCTGGCTGCCATAGAAGCCATCCTCGTGTCCAATCGCGTCCCTGAGAAACGGCGCGAAGCCATCATGGTGGCGGCAGCAGAAAAGTTGGCGGAGCGCATCCGAAACGGCCAGGCACCCAAGGTCAAGGTCTACGACAAGGCGGCGCCATCGCAGCGAACCGTCGCAGTGCCAACGCCAGAAAGGCAACGCTCGCGCGACCGGGCCATGCCTGCGCCCGCCCGTTGAGGCCACCTCCGTGGAAGTTTCGGCCTTTGGCGTTTCAGCGACCGGCACGGTCTACGAGATCGGGGGCCAGCGCTTCGAGGTCGCGACCAGCGGCTTTGCACAGGCCATCGCCAATGCACACGCCGCCCGCCAGCGGCCGCGCTGCCAGTGCACCCCAGAGGGCGTCGAGATGTACGTAGCGCGGCTGGCGGGGCCGCACAGGGGTTACATCGTCAAACGCATGCCGGACACCGGCTGTCGCCATGCCTGCGACTGTCCGTCCTACGAGCCACCGGCTGATCTCTCATGCCTGGGCCCGGTGCTGGGCACTGCAATCAACGAAGACCCCGCCACGGGTCAGACCAACTTGCGGCTGGGCTTTTCTTTGACCAAGTTACCCGGTCGCTCACAGATGCCAACGGAAGGCGGCGAAAGTGAAAGTGTATGCACCGACGGCACCAAGCTCTCCCTCCGCGGCCTGCTCCACTACCTGTGGGATCAGGCCGAACTCACACACTGGAAGCCGGGGTTCGCCGGCCGACGCAATTGGGCCACCGTGCGGCGACACCTGCTGCAGGCGGCAGAAAACATAGCCACCCATGGTCAGCCCCTGCTGGTCAGCCTCTACATCCCGGAGGTTTTCTCTGTCGAACAGCGTGACGCCATCCACACAAGGCACCGGCGGCAATGGTCACGGGCCATTCCCAGACCGGGTCAACCTCAACCCCTGATGTTGATGGTGGCCGAAGTCAAAGAAATCGCACCATCCCGCTACGGTCACACGGCCATCCTGAAACACATCCCCGACCAGGCATTCACGCTGGACGAGTCGCTGTATCGACGGCTCGGTCGCTGCTTCGAGCGGGAACTCACCCTCTGGGGTACAGAAGCCGATCTGCACCTGATCGTGATGGCCACCTTTCGGTTGGACGAGGCCGGCGCCCCCGCCATCGTCGAAATGACCCTGATGCTGGCCACTGCCCAGTGGCTCCCAGTGGAGGACGCGTGGGAACGACAACTGATCAACGCCTTGGTGCGCAACGGGCGCAGCTTCATCAAAGGGCTGCGTTACAACTCGCGGCCTGTTCAGGCGCTGGCTTCTGTCAGCCTGCTGGACTGCGGCATCGCGGCACACCCCCTGTTCATCGACCGCGACCACCGCCACGGCGACGCCCTGGCGCAAGGTTTTGCAACGCTGGACACCGACGAAAACCCACCCGCCTGGCGCTGGCTCCCTGCCGATGGCGACATGCCCGCCCTGCCGCCACAACAGCTCTGGCAACCGGCCGCCCCACTGCCGTAACATTCCCCGGTTCAACCCAATTTTTTTTCAGGTGCCCAATGGCACCTTTTTTGCGTTCCCCATGGCCATCAAGAAATCCGAGCTGTATTCATCCCTCTGGGCCTCGTGCGACGAGCTGCGCGGAGGCATGGACGCCAGCCAGTACAAGGACTACGTGCTGGTCCTGCTGTTCATCAAATACATTAGCGACAAATTCGCCGGTCAGCCCTTCGCCCCGATCCAGATTCCCGCTGGCGCCAGCTTTGCCGATATGGTGGCCCTCAAGGGCAAGTCCGACATTGGCGACCAGATCAATAAGCACATCCTGCAGCCGCTTGAAAAAGCCAACAAGATCCGCCTCAAGGCCGACTTCGCTGACACCGCCCTGCTCGGCCAGGGCAAGGAAATGGTTGAGAAGCTGGGCAACCTGATCGCCATCTTTGAAAACCCGGCGCTCGATTTCTCCAAGAACCGTGCCGACGGCGACGACATCCTGGGCGACGCGTACGAATACCTCATGCGCCACTTCGCCACCGAGAGCGGCAAGAGCAAAGGCCAGTTCTACACACCGGCCGAAGTCAGCCGTATCCTCGCGCAGGTTATCGGCATCCACCTGTCCAAGACTACGCCTGACACCACTGTGTACGACCCGACCTGCGGATCCGGATCTCTGCTATTGAAAGTGGCCGACGCCGCGCCCACCCCGGTCACGCTGTACGGGCAAGAGATGGACGAAGCCACCAGCGGCCTGGCCCAGATGAACATGGTGCTGCACAACAACGCCGGCGCCCTCATCACTCAGGGCAACACGCTGGCCAACCCCAAGCACCTCGACGGTGCCGCGCTCAAAACCTTCGACTACGTGGTCGCGAACCCGCCGTTCTCAGACAAGCGCTGGAGCACCGGCCTCACGCCCGACAAAGACAAGTTCGAGCGCTTCAAAGGCTTTGGCATCCCGCCCACCAAGCAGGGCGACTACGCCTACCT
This sequence comes from Hydrogenophaga sp., assembly GCF_050250835.1. Taxonomy (GTDB): domain Bacteria; phylum Pseudomonadota; class Gammaproteobacteria; order Burkholderiales; family Burkholderiaceae_C; genus Hydrogenophaga. The sequence continues at coordinate 94,453 of NZ_JBFWNX010000002.1, forward strand.
GCTGCACATCATCCGTTCGCTCAAGCCTCAGGGCAAAGCCGCCTGCATCCTGCCGCACGGCGTGCTGTTCCGGGGCAATGCCGAGGCCGAGATCCGCAAGAACCTCGTTCGCCGCGGGCTCATCAGAGGCATCATCGGCCTGCCGGCCAACCTGTTCTTTGGCACCGGCATCCCGGCCTGCATCGTCGTCATCGACAAGCAAGACGCGCAAGCCCGTCGCGGCATCTTCATGGTGGACGCCAGCGCCGCCTTCATGAAAGACGGGCCCAAGAACCGCCTGCGCGAGCAAGACATCCACCGCATCGTGGACGCCTACACCAAGCAAGACGGCAGCGACCCGGCCTACGCCCGCCTCGTGCCCCTGGCCGAGATCGAGAAGAACGACTTCAACCTCAACCTGCCGCGCTACCTGCAAAGCCGCCAGACCGAAGACCGGCAAGACATTGAAGGCCACCTGCGCGGCGGCATTCCCCAGGCCGATGTGGACGCCCTGCAAACCTACTGGGCCACCTGCCCGCAGCTGCGCGCCACCCTCTTCAAGCCGTTGCGCCCCGGCTACCTGGCCCTGGCGGTGGACAAAGCCGCCATCCAGACTAGCATCCACCAGCACCCCGAGTTTGTGGCCTACACCGCGCGCATGGCCGCGCACTTTGACGCCTGGCGCAGCCGCACCAGCCAGCGCCTGAAAAAGCTCAAGCCCGGCTTCAAGCCCAAGGCGCTGATCGTGGAACTGGCCGAAGACCTGCTGGCGCATTACCAGGGCCAGCCGCTGCTCAACGCCTACGACGTGTACCAGCGCCTCATGGACCTGTGGGCCAGCGCCTGGCAGGACGATGCTTACCTGCTGGCAGCAGACGGCTGGAAGGCCGCCACCTACCGCGTAATCGTGACAAAGAAGGGCAAGGACGGGAAACCCGGCAAACATATCGACAAGGGATGGGCCTGCGACCTGGTGCCCAAGGATCTAATCGTGGCGCGCTACTACGCCAAGGAGCAGGCGCACATCCAGACCATGGGAGCAGAGATCGTAGTCCGCGCGGAGCAGCTGGCCGAGCTGGAGGAAGAGCACGGTGGCGAAGACGGTGTGTTCAACGAGCTGGACAAGGTCAACAAGGCCGAGGTAGCCGCATACCTCAAGCAGATTCAGACCGATCCAGAGATGGCCGACGAAGCTGCCGTGCTCCGACGCTGGCAACACCTTAGCGACGAAGAGTCGCAACTTAAGAAGGCCCTTAAGGACCTGGAAGCCCATGTGGACCGACAGGCCCACGACCACTATCCGCGCCTGAGCGAGACAGAAATTCAGGCTCTGGTGGTGGATGACAAATGGCTCGCCGCAATGGGTGCTGCTGCGCATGCTGAGCTGGACCGCATCACCCAGCGCCTGACACAACGGGTGAAAGATCTAGCCGACCGCTACGACGCGCCCTTGCCCGCCGTGGCGAAACTGGCCGACGAACTGCAGGCCCGGGTGGACGAGCACCTGATACGGATGGGGTTCACATGGAACTGAACGAGCCGAGTGCGAAATACTTGGTGAAGGCGGAGTGCTCTCAGACTGATGTGAGGCTTGTTCCACCAGATTGGCTGCTAAAGACCATAGGAGATCTCTTCAGGTTTGAGGGTGGCTCTCAGCCAGACAGAAGTCATTTTGTTGGATCGCCAAGGCCAGGGTACGTGCGGTTGATCCAGATACGAGACTACAAGTCGGACAGATTCGAAGTATTTATTCCCAGATGCTTGGCTCGTCGATTTTGCAATTCGACCGACATCATGATTGGTCGATATGGCCCTCCGGTTTTTCAGATTCTTCGAGGCCTCACGGGTGCATACAACGTCGCATTGATCAAGGCAATTCCATGTGCAACACTGGATTCTCGATACGCCTATCAATTTCTCAAGCAGGACTCACTCTTCGCTTTTATTGACAAGCTGTCTCAAAGATCGTCCGGTCAAACAGGTGTCGACCTGAAAGAGCTCCGGTCCTACCCTCTTTCGTTGCCGGCGACCCCCGCTGAGCGGCTAGCAATCGCAGATGCTCTGACCGACGCAGACGCCCTGATCGACTCGCTGGAGCAACTGCTGGCCAAGAAGCGCCAAATCAAGCAAGGCGCGATGCAGGAACTGCTTACCAGCCAGCTGCGTTTGCCCGGATGGCAGCAGGAGTGGGCCATAAAGCCCATGAGTGAACTCTTCGACTTCAGCGGTGGTGTCTCTGCCTCGCGCGATCAGTTGGGAACGGCTGGTCATGCTTACCTGCACTACGGTGACATCCATGTTTCAAACAAGAACTATGTGCATGTCACCACCGAATGGCCTGACCTGCCGAAACTAGTCGTTCCATTGAACAAGGTGGGGGCTGGTGCTCTGCTGAACGACGGCGATGTGGTTTTTGTTGATGCCTCTGAAGATGACGAAGGCACCAGCAAACACATGGTGGTGGTCAACCCGAAGCAGCTACCCTTCATTTCTGGTTTGCACACCATCGTGGCAAAGCCAAAGACAGGCGAACTAGTTGACCTCTACAAGCGCTATTGCTTCCAGACGACGGCAGTCAAAGAACAGTTTCGCTTCTATGCCGTGGGCACGAAGGTGTCCGGTGTCAGCAAAACCAACATTCGGAAGATCAGCATTCTGGTTCCCCCACCCGAAGAGCAGACCGCCATCGCCACAGTGCTGTCCGACATGGACACAGAGATCACCGCCCTCGACGCCCGCCTGAGCAAAGCCCGCCAGCTCAAACAAGGCATGGCCCAGGCCCTGCTGACCGGCCGCATCCGGCTGGTGTGATGCCTCCCGGGCACTCTTTTATTGACATTTATTTTGATTTCGATAAATTATCCAAATCAACATAAAAACAGATAAACATGATTGCCTACCCTCGCACCGCCCTGGCTGACGAGCTGGTGCACCAACTCCAGGGCAAGACCGCCTTTGGCGACGCCCAGAACGGCCTGTTTCTGGCGGCGCCTCGGCGCACCGGCAAAACCACCTTTTTGCGGGGCGACCTGTGCCCGGCGCTTGAAAAAGCGGACGTGGTAGTGGTGTACGTGGACCTCTGGGCCGACGCCGCACGCGACCCGGGCGTGCTGATTGCCGACGCCATTGGCCGCGCCCTGCAGCCCCACCTGGGCATGATCGCCCGCGCCGCCAAAAAGAGCGGGCTGAACAAGGTGAGCCTGGCCGGCTGGCTGGACGTCGACACCAGCCGCATCGGCAAGCTGGACGGGCTGACGCTGGTGGACGCCTTGCGTGCCTTGCACGAAACCGCAGGCAAACCGGTGGCGCTGGTGATTGACGAAGCCCAGCACGCGCTGACCAGTGAAGCGGGCGAGGCGGCCATGACAGCGCTGAAGTCAGCCCGAGACCAACTGAACCGCCCGGGCGTGGTGAACCTCATGCTGGTGATGTCGGGCTCGGACCGCGACAAGCTGCTGCGGCTGGTAAACACCAACGGCTCGCCGTTCTATGGCTCGCAGATCAAGACCATGCCAGCGCTGGGGCAGGACTTCATTGCGCACATCGTGCAGCTGATCGAAGCGCAGCGCCCCGACTTGGCACCCGTGAACAAGGCCACGCTGCAGGCAGCGTTTGAAGGCTTTGGTAACCGGCCGCAGTTCTTCATGGAAGCGCTGGGCCAGGTGCTCAGCCCGCTGGCGGCGCTGACGGGCCGGTTTGAGCCCGCCATGCTGCAGGCCGCCGCGCAGCGCCAGCAAGACGACGAGGGCCAGATGGAGTCGGACTACCTGGGCCTGAAGCCGCAGGAGCAGGCGGTGCTGTGGCGCATGCTGGAGCAAGGCCCGCGCTTTCGGCCCTACGACGCCGAGGCGCTGCGCTTCTACCGTGAGAAGACCGGGCGTGACAAGGCCGTGACGCCGCAGCAGGCACAGAACGCGCTGGAATCGCTGCGCCAGCGCACGCCAGCACTGGTGTGGAAATCGGCTCGGGGTGAATACGCGGTGGAAGACGCTGCCATGCACCGCTGGTACGAAACCCGCACCGCGGCCGGCACCTGGCCACCGCTGAGCCGGCAAGGCAACCTGCTGCCAGACAACGAGTAGCCCGCCGCAGCAACCCATTGACCCCAACCGACGACACAAAAATCAGGGAGCCCGTCGTGAACGATGTCAGCAAACCGGAGAGCGCCACCCAATACCGGGTGGTGCAGCTGTTGTGCCAGGAACTGGGCTACCGCTATCTGGGCGACTGGACGGAGCGCGCCGGCAACGCCCCGATTGAGGAAACCCTGCTCACCGCCTTCTGGCAGACCAAGGGCTACACGCCCGAACAGATGAGCCGGGCGCTGAACACGCTGCTCAGCGAGGCCGCCAACCCTACCCGCACGCTCTACGGCAACAACCAAGCGGTGTACAGCCTGTTGCGCTACGGCGTGGCGGTGAAAACCGGCGCGGGCGAACAGACCGAGACCGTGCATCTGGTGGACTGGGACTACCCCGAAGCCAATGACTTTGCGGTGGCCGAGGAAGTGACACTGAACGGCGGCCTGGAGCGCCGGCCCGACGTGGTGCTATACCTGAACGGGCTGGCGGTGGGGGTGCTGGAGCTGAAGAACAGCCGGGTGAGCATTGGTCACGGCATCCGACAAAACCTGTCTAACCAGTCGCCAGGGTTCAACGAAGGCTTCTTTGCCACAGTGCAGCTGGTGATGGCAGGCAACGACAGCGAGGGCCTGCAATACGGCACGATCTGGACGCAAGAAAAATACTTCCTGAAGTGGAAGGAAGACGAGGCCGACAACGCAGGTTACAAGCTCGACAAGTACCTGCGCAAGCTTTGCAGCAAGCCCCGGCTGCTGGAGATCGTGCACGACTTCGTGCTGTTCGACGCCGGCATCAAGAAGCTGCCGCGGGTGCACCAGTACTTCGGCATCAAGGCGGCGCAGGCGCATGTGCAGCGCCGCCAGGGCGGCATCATCTGGCACACGCAGGGCGCGGGAAAGAGCATCTTGATGGTGCTGCTGGCGCGCTGGATTCTGGAAAACTTGCCGAAGGCGCGTGTGCTGATCGTGACCGACCGGGACGAGCTGGACCAGCAGATCGAACGCGTGCTGGGCGATGCGGGCGAAACGGTGTACCGCACCGACAGCGGCAAAGACCTGATGCGCCAGCTGGCCCTGCCGTCGCCCAGGCTGATGTGCTCGCTGGTGCACAAGTTTGGCGGACAGGCGCGCGGCAAGAGCGAGGTGGAGTTTGAGCAGTTCATCAAGGACGTGCAGGCCGCCCCCAGCGCCACCTACGGTGAGCTGTTCGTGTTTGTGGACGAATGCCACCGCACCCAGAGCGGCCGGTTGAACCGGGTGATGAAGGCACTGATGCCCAACGCGGTGTTCATCGGTTTCACCGGAACCCCGCTGCTCAAGGAGGACAAGGCCACCAGCCAGGAGGTATTTGGTGGCTACATCCACACCTACAAGTTCGCCGAAGCGGTGGAAGACAAGGTGGTTCTGGACCTGGTGTACGAAGCGCGCGACATCGACCAGCGACTTGGCTCGACCGACCAGATCGACCAGTGGTTTGCCGCCAAGACCAAGGGCTTGAACGACTGGCAGCGCGACGAGCTGAAGAAGCAATGGGGCACGATGCAGAAGGTGCTGAGTTCCCGCTCGCGCATGGACCGGGTGGTGGCCGACATCGTGTTCGACTTTGCGACCAAGCGGCGCCTGTCGAACGGGCGGGGCAACGCCATGCTGGTGGCGGCCAGCATCTACGAGGCCTGTAAGTATTTCGAGCTGCTGCAGAAGACGCCGTTCAAGGGGCGCTGCGCCATCGTCACGTCGTACAACCCGCTGGCCAGCCACATCACGCTGGAAGAAACCGGCGCCCACACCGAGAGCGACAAGCAGGTCATCTACAACACCTACACCGAGCTGCTCAAAGATGTGGTGGCCGACCCCCACAAGACCAAGACCGAGACCTACGAACAGCAGGCCAAAGAGCGCTTCATCAAAGAGCCGGCCAACATGCAGCTGCTGGTGGTGGTGGACAAGCTGCTGACGGGCTTTGACGCCCCACCCTGCACCTACCTCTACATCGACAAGTCGATGCAGGATCATGGCCTGTTCCAGGCCATCTGCCGCACCAACCGGCTGGACGGTGACGACAAGGACTTTGGCTACATCGTCGATTACAAAGACCTGTTCAAGCGGGTTGAGAAAGCCATTGCGGTCTACACCTCGGAGCTGGACACCAGCGCGGGCGGCAGCAACCCGCAGGTGATGCTGAAAGACCGGCTGGACCTGGCCCGCGAGCGGCTGGATGCGGCGTTCGAAGCCTTGCACCTGCTGTGCCAGCCGGTGCAACCACCGCAGGGTGACCTGGAACACATTCACTACTTCTGCGGCAACACCGAGATTGCTTCGGACCTGCAGGAGCGGGAGCCGCAACGGGTGGCGATGTACAAGGCCGTGGTGGCGCTGATCCGCGCCTGGGCCAACGCGGCCGACGAACTGGAGAGCGCTGGCTATTCGCCCCAGGATGTGGACCGCATGAAGGCCCAGCTGAAGCATTACCTGGACCTGCGCGACCTGGTGCGACAGGCCGCGGGCGAGACGCTGGACCTCAAGGCCTACGAGGCCGACATGCGCCACCTGATCGACACCTACATCGAAGCCTCGGCACCGCGCAAGATTTCGCCGTTCGACGACATCGGTCTGCTGGACCTGATCGTGAAGACCGGCATTGCCGAAGCCATCGCCAACAAGCTGGCGAACGTGAAGAACAACCACGAGGCCGTGGCCGAGAGCATCGAGAACAACGTGCGCAGCAAGCTCATCAAGGAGCAACTGACCGACCCGGCGTTCTTTGAGCGCATGTCGGCCCTGCTGGACGAAATCATCCGGCTGCGCAAGCAGAAAGCCATCGAGTACGAGGAGTACTTGCAGCGCATCGCCACTCTGACCCGACAAGTCATGAGCGGCAAAACGGACGACACCCCGAAACAGTTGAACACCCCGGGCCGGTTGGCGCTGTACAACAACCTCAAGGCTTGGGTAACCACCAACACCGTTGGGCAGCCACACGCACCCTACGGAGGAAACGATGCGACGGTGGGTTTGGTGATGGCGCTGGACGCTTCAATCAAGGAACACCGGCCTGATGGCTGGCGCAGCGTGACGGCCCGGGAGCAACTCGTAAAGCAGGCGATCTACAACGTGGTCAAGGACATCGACGCGGTGAACCGCATTTATCCCATCGTGTTCGCCCACAAGGAATACTGATGGCGGTGCACATCGAGCTGGGCGACATACGGGCCGAGGTGATCCGCAAGGACATCAAGCACCTGCACCTGAGCGTGTTGCCGCCGATGGGGCGTGTACGCATTTCGGCGCCGCAACACATGAAGCTGGACACGATCCGCGTGTTTGCCATTTCGCGGCTCGCCTGGATCAAGACAGAGCAGCACAAGATGCAGGCGCAGCCACGCGAGGCACCGCGCCAGTTTTTGACCCGCGAGAGCCACTACGTCTGGGGTCAGCGTTACCTGCTGACCAGGCATGAGCATGAGGGTGCGCCAAAGGTTGAGCTGAACCGCAACCGACTGGGCATGTGGGTTCGGCCCGGTACGGACGAAGCTCGGTGCCAGGAATTGCTGGACGCCTGGTACCGCGATCAGATTCGAGCGACGGTACCCGCCCTGATTGCTACCTGGTCGTCAGTGCTGGGCGTGAACGTGAAGAAGGTGTTCGTCCAGCGCATGAAGACCCGATGGGGCAGCTGCAACCCAACCGCTGCGACGATTCGCCTGAATACCGAGCTGGCGAAGAAGCCTGCGGAGTGTCTTGAGTACATTGTGGTGCACGAGCTAACCCACTTGCTTGAACCCACCCACGGCACTCGATTTGTACAGCTGCTGGACCACTTTTTGCCGCACTGGCAGCAACGGCGCGAACTGCTGAATGCGTTGCCGGTTCGGCATCATGAGTGGGGGTATTAAGCGTTCAGTTCAGCTGTTCCTGGTCAGACAAGATTCGTACGCTGGATGGTCACTTAAGATTTCGCAGCACGAACCACAACTTCCGACCCACATCCATCAACGAGACAAATGCTGCTGCGTGAAATCCGACGGCAAAGCAAGCCACATACGGAGTCAGTGGAAATCCAAACAGCAGCGAAATCCCCAATACGGCGCACAAGAGGAACAGCAAGAAGTCAACAAGCATCGTGTCGAGCAAGTCGCGGTAGTAGCCCTGTTCTCGCATGACCTTCAGCAGATGCGTGTGACTAATACTTGCTAGAACGGCCAAGGCCGCGAGCAAAAATCCCAGCATCGTTGTGCTGATGGAAGCAACCGTTCCACCGAATGACGCAACGGAGGATGCGTCAGCGAACGATGGGTAAGACTTCCAGTACCAAGATGCCAATGCAGCTCCTACACCTACGATAGTTGGAGCGATAAAGGGGTTCACGGCTACTCCTTGCAACTAGCGTTCAACTTCTAGACGTGGGATGCTGCCTCTTTGGCGATCGAAGGCTTGTTCAAGGCCCTCAAACACGTGCACAGCGAGCGGGTACCGCCCAATCATTTCAACTCGCAATGAGTCTTTAAGGGGCGCCATAAATAGCTCGATGAGCTCTTTGTCTTCCGCAAGCTTTATCCGGACTTTGCCGGTTCCGGGAGTACCCAGAATCTGTCTGACCATTTGCTTGGATTGCTCTGCCAGTCCCCCATTTCGTGGCGCTCGCAACGTGAATTTCGCATGTGCTGCATCTATGCCTGCCATCATGTCGAACGCATCTTGATTCCATCTTGGGGCTCGCCCGGGAACAGCAGGAGGCCGATCGTACGCAAAGTCGAGTTCATAGAGCTGCCCGTTCAGAACTCCATCCAGCTCAGCGTCATTCATCACATGAGGCAGCAGCACCGCCGCGTCGAAAAGGCTGCTTAGATAGTTTTCCGCTCGACTCAATCCCCCTGCTGAACGGTTGGCTTGCCAAACCAACACGTTGCCACGAGTCCTGAGCAAAAAGTTGCACTTTTCGATCAAGTGTTCGCCCTCCTCAAGATCAAGCTCATGTTCTTGATCATTTGCTGCAACCACGTGAGGCGCATCGTCGCGCAACTTCACAAAGGTCCCCTTCCAAACCGTACCAACCAGATGCATATCCCGCATCTGAAATCGCTCTCCACTTACGTCGAGCATTGGCAAGTTCTGACCATGTTGTCTGACGGCATCAGCCAAAAACCCAGACAGCGGCAAACCTTCCGCCCCAACAGAGGTCCTCGCGAAAAAGACCTTGAACACCTTGAATGTCATTAATTCAGCTCCCTGGAAGTCACTCAGATTCAGAAACCAATTTTCAACACATCTTGTCACAAAATAGACCGCCACCTTTCGTGGAGCGTTTGCCGACGACAACCTCAGCGAATCAAATGCATATGATCAAAGGGTTCCATTCGCGCAGGAGTCCCAAGGTGTGGCCTAGACTTTGTTGGCAGCCACGTAGCAGCAGTCTCCTGAAGGAACACTGCAATCGATCCAGCCAGCTTCACGTCGCGGGCATCGGGTGATCCGGCTAGGGCTTGCCCAATGTGGAGCCAGCTGTTCAAGGCATCTGCTCTGCTGACGCGTGCCTTATCCCCTGAACTGGTGGTGGGTCGGGCTTTTCTCAATCGACCATCTTCCTTGGCCTTCAACCGCCAGAGGTCCGGGTGGCTCATGCTTTGGCCACGGGTGACCTGTCGGGTGGCTTCTGCCTCGACCCCATAGCCACGCAGCTTCTCGGCAAAGGTCTCGCGCCACCGCTGCAGATCGGCCTTGCGCGGGTTGAGTCGTCGGCCGTATTGAGACTCAGCCCGCACACTGACGTGCACATGCGGGTTGGCCTGGTGGTCGTGCAGCACCATCACGTATTTGTGGTCTGCCAGTTCGGTCTGCGCGAACTCGCGCGCCGCACGCTGGACGATCAACGGATCGGTACCTCTTGGCATCGACAACATGATATTGAACGCTTTGCGCCTGTGCCCAACGTCTTCGATCAGACTGCCCCCGTAGCGCCATTCGTCGGTCAACTCATACACAGCCGATTTGCCGCGCACCGTGTCCCCTTGTTCGGTCTCGATGTCGAGCCGACCGTTCTTGCTGATGTAGCGGAAGTGGGCGGCGATGGCCAACATGCCCCGCCCTCCCCCGGTGACCTTGACCATGACCTGTGGCGCCCGTCGCACTACCGTGGCTTCGATGCGCTGGCGTATGGCGGCTGCCCGCTCCCTCAGGCCGCCCCCATCCAGCCGGGGCTGGGGTTGGACCTTGACGACCCGATTACCTGGATAGAACAAGCGGTCGCCCCACTGAACGATCACGCCATCGATGTTGGGTGTCTGGGCCATGGTGTTCTCCTGGGTGTCAGCGGTTGGAACAGTGCCGGGTTTCGCCGGTGTGCCCACGCGGGCGCAGATCGGCCAACAAGCGAGCGGCATGGGTGAGGTGGCGACGAACATCCCCATCCAGCGTGTCGAGCGTGTCGCGGTACACCATCGCCTGCGGCACGTTGCCCAAAGTCAAGAACCGCGTCAGAGCGTGAATGTTGCGGCTGAGGCCAGACAGCTGGGCATTGGACGCTGTGAGCGCTGCGAGCTGATCGTTTCGGCAGGTACCGGATGTCAGCGCGGGAATACCAGCGACGAGACCGGCCAGGTAGGCGCCGCGTGAAAGACCCGATGAACGAGCGCCAGCAGCCAGTTGCTCTGCTTCAGAAGTTGTCAATCTGATTGACAACTTGACGATGGGTCCTCCAGGTGTTGAGCCTTGTCCAGACGCAGAGACCTGAGGTGGGGACAACTCATCCAGCTCGAGGTCGCGGGCCACGGCACGCCGGACCAGCACCGACACACTCACCCGTTGTGCCGTCGCACGCGCGACCAGTGCGGCTTTCAAACCGCGCATATCGACCGTTACGAAGTCAGGGTTGTGGGTGTTCATGTACCTACCGAAGGTTGCAAACGTGAGCGAAGCGAGGCGTTTGAGAAACTGGCGGCAAGCCGCCTATCCTGCACTCAATCTATGAGCCTATGGTCGTGGAGGATCGACAGAGCCGAGGCGCTGGATTCGGTCGAAAATCCAGCAGAACGCATGCGGCACTGATGGCAGACAGGTTGTCAATCTGATTGACAACCGACCAGGCGATGCACGTCTGCATGCACCTTGATCCACACGGGAGGAACCCAGTTGAACAACGAATCACGGCCTCGCGGATTGGACCGGACTCCAGAGAGAGACGAGGTACTGCGCCGAATCGGTCGAAATGTCGTGAATTTCCAGATGGTTGAAGCCATGCTCAAGCAATTGAATGCCAATGCTTCGGTGCACGGGCCAGCAAGCCAGCTGGAAGAGCGCATGGAAGCGCAGAGAACTGCGGTGTACCGGAAAACCATGGGTGAACTGGCCGGAAAGTTGGTGACCCACGTACTGCAAGCGCCACCGGAACACCAGACGCCCGATGAGATCACGGAGCCCTGGATTGGCTTTCACTTCACCGTTGAGACCGATGCGCAGTTCATAGACCAGCACGACCAAGAGATGCGCGCCTTGGTCGATGCTCGCAACGATCTGATCCATCACTTTCTGCCACGCTGGCACTCTGCGGTAGACGGTGACGCGGAAACGGCGCTGGCGTACTTGGATGCCCAGCGGGACGAGACCTTTCGCATGATGGACAGGCTCAAGGGCTGGGTGAAGGCGCTTGACGAAGGCCGGCGACAGATAGCTACCTTCTGGGCCTCCCCCGAGAGCGTGCGGCAGATGGAACTGGGTTTTCTGCAGAGCAGTCACCTTGTGGCGATGCTCGGTGAAATTGCCCTGAAAGCCGCACGGCCAGACGGTTGGGCGTATGTCACCACTGCGCTGAACCTGATCCGTCGCGAGGCACCCGACGAACTGATCGATCTGCAGAAACGGTACGGGCACCAGAACCTCAAGGGTATTCTGTTGGCGGCCGAGTACTTCGACGTGCTGGACGAGGCACTACCCAATGGGGGCATTCGAACGGTTTTCAGGATCAACGATCGGTACACGCTGCACCTTGGCCAGGATGTCGCAAGCGAGCCGAAATCGGTTGCGAAGACCTTGCCCTCTGTCAATCAGATTGACAACTCACGTCACGCACCAGACCAACGAGAGTAAGGCGACTGGTTTCCACCATTTCCTTCTGACCACCATTCAGCGGGGTCACATAGAGCTGCCCGGCTTGCGGCGGAGCCTGCAAGGTGTTCACTACCACTTCGGTACCACCCATGCTGGCCAGTAGCCTCAATGGTGGCTGCCGAGGAGCGCGAGGTCCAGGTGCCGCAGGCGGAGTAAAGACTTCCATCATCTTCTCTGCCGGATCCAGGGCTACGCCTTCCCCAAGGCTTGCTTCCATGGACTCAATCAGTTTAGAGGTGCCGCGCCGCAAGCTACCAGACCCTTCCGCCAGATCGGCTCGCAGCGCCATCACGCGATCCCGGGTGATGGCGCTGCGATCAGACGCCCAGGCCTCGACATATTGCGGATGTTTGTTGGCCAGTTTGCGCAGTTCGTAGAGTTCATTCAGTCCCCGGCAGCGTCCCTCCCGGTACGCCGACATCAACCAGTCGGGTGGATCGATCAATGCGGTCGCCAGGGTCACGTACTGTCGGCTCTTACAAATGGTTCTCGCAATGTCGGCCTGCGACTCGCCCCGGTTGAGCGCCCGCTGCACGAACAGCGCGATCTCAAGCGGAGTAAGCCCTTTGCGTTGTTCGTTCTCGATGAACTGGTCGACGCTGTTGGCCGTGTTGTCCAAGAAGGCCGGGATCTCAGGTATCCCTGCGAGCTTGGACGCCCGAAGGCGCCGCGCCCCGAAGTTGAGCATCCATCGGCCGGGCTGTGTGGGGTGCGTGCGCACGGACACTGGCTGGCGCACGCCGCGCGCCTTGATGGTCTCGGCGAGTTCGGCAAGGGACTCGTCGTTGAACTCCTGCCGGGGTTGGTCCGGATCTTCATCAATGGCACCGAGCGGGATCTGCATCGGAGTGCCGCTCTCCCGTGCCGCTGGCAGCAGATCCAGGTCATCCAGCGACAGGGCCATGGTCCGCTCCGTTGATGGTTGTGGCAATGGCTGTCGCCTCCGCCGGACGCAGCGACAGCACCGTATTGGCGATGAAGGTCAGTCCAGGCTCGATCTCGCGCCAGGCGTCGCGGGCTGCGGTTTTCTTCATCTCCCACAGGACGAGCCCTTCGGCCTGCGCTTCGGCCACTGCTGAACGGCGCGGCATTGACGCGATGTCGCCCGGCTTCGGTCCAAAGAAAATGAGCAGGGGATTGAATTGCTGGATCAGCTGCATGAAGTTCTCTTTCTGCAGCGGCGTGGCCTCCACCATCGTTGGGTACAAACCAATCAGGTGCAGCTTCGGATTGAGCACCGCCTTGATCTTGCGAACACCGACCCGGGGGTGGTTGAGCAGCGCGGACACACCGCTGAGGGCCTCCTGATTGAGCTGGATCGGTGAAAGCACGAAGTCGACCGAGACCAGCGCTGCGATGATGCGGATGTCGGGGTTGGGATTGGTATCCACGATGCAGACGTCGAAGCGCGTTTCCATGGCTGCCAGAAAGACACGGAAGTTGCTGGCAAAGGTGTTGTGCAGCGTGGGCTGGCGTTCCAGATCCGAGAGGTCCCGATCAGCAGCCACCAGCACGAAGTTGCCACTCGGCATGGCTGGGTTGCTCTGCGCAAGCAAACAGCTGGCCGGGACTTCGGCCACAGCGGTGCGCTGGCACTTTCGCAGGGGATTGGAGAAGTTGCCCTGGTGGTCCAGGTCGATGGCCAGCACGCGCAGGCCTAGTCTTCGGTAGTGGTGAGCCAGCAAGGTGGCGACGGCGGATTTACCGACGCCACCCTTCTGGTTGGCGAGCACAAGGGTCTTCATGGGGGATTCCTCCGGCGCGATCAACAAGGGGATCACCGAGGCGGAGAACGTTTCCAGGGCGCCGCGCTCGATGCGCCAGCGGCCGGGATCGCGCGAGCCGGCGCCAGCCGGCGAGCGCGCTTCAGAATCTCACGCGCACGCACCGCTCGATGATGAGAGCGGTGCGAGACTGTGCAAACGCTGGATTCGAGGGTGAATCCAGCGCCGCCTTCGTTCAGGCCTTGAGCTTGCGCATCTCCTCGGCCAGCACCCACAGCGCGCGGTTCAGGCTCACGCTGCGGTCGATGCTGGCCACCGGGCGCGTGTGCAGACGGCGGCCCTTGGCTCCCCTGCCCAGCTGGCCGCCTCTCAATGCGTTCTCCTGCACGCGCTGGAAGGTGGTCCACAAGCTGGCGCCGAAGTCTTCGGGGCGGCGGGCCTCGATCAGTTGGTCCGCGGTCACCGGTGCCGGTGGTTCGCCCTCCCCTCGCTCGCCGTAGCGCAGCGCCAGTGCGGCAGTGGCGTAAGCCCGCTGTTCCTCGGGTTGAAGGGTCAGGCACTTCATGCTTTCGGTGGAAGCGTCCACGGCCTCGAAATCCTCCAGCACCCGGAACGCGCCTTCAATCACCTCGTCCTCGATGTTGCCCTTGTGGGGGATGCGGATGTCGTTGGACACGTTGCCGACCACCAGACCATTGCAGCAGACAAAGCGGAAGACCCCAGCAAGCATCTGGTAACTGCTGGCGCCGTCGTGGCTGTTGATCAGGATGATCTCGTTGGCCTCGGGCCGCGAGTTCACCTGCCCCGCGTGGCGCATGCGGATCATGTGCTTGGTGAACTCAGTCTTGCCTTCGATGCGGCTTTTGCTCTGGGCGACCATGAGGGGCTCGAACCCCTCGTTGCGCAGGCCGCGAAGTACCTCGATGGTGGGGATGTAGGTGTAGCGCTCGGAGCGGCTGCCGTGTTTGCCTTCGGCAAAGATGGACGGGGCGGCCCGACGCATCTGGTCTTCAGCCAGTGGCGTTTCGCTGCGAATCACGAAGGTGTTCTGGCCAAAGCGCGTGGCCAGACGGGGTGCGTTGGATGTTGAAAACATGGTGATGCTCCTGAATCGGTGAATGGTTGGGGAAACGGTGTGGGTGTATGCCGGACGGCCGAACCGCCCGGTGTGTGGCTTCAAGCGCTGGCTGCCTGTTGGGCGCTGTTGCTGCGGGTGCGGCGGGCCTCACTCTCGGCCTTGCTGTCGAGGTAGTCGATGTCCTCAACGGTGAATTCCACGCCATAGACCTCACGGCCCCCGCTGTCCAGGTACTGGTTGTTGTGCAGGCGCCCGACGAGGTTCACGTGCGAGCCTTTGCCCAGGTACTCGGCGGCGTGTTCGGCCTGCTTGCCCCAGAGCGTCCACTGGATGGCAACAGCCCGCTCCTCGCGGTCTTCACCACTGCCCCGGTACTGGTTGCTGATGGCGGTCAGCAGTGCTTTGGCGAGCTTGCCCTCGCGCCCGTTGACGAATTCGAACTTGACGGCACCGGCCAGGTGCGCGTGGCGCTGAATGACTAAAACGTTGGCCATGTTGGCTCCTTGCATGAGCGAATCAGCCGGGCCCCGATCTGGGTTCCCTGAAAACCGATCCTCTCGCTCGGACTCCTCGCTCCCGCCCACGGGCGGGCGGGGGGTGGGCACGGCCCCTTCCCTCGGGAAGGGGTGGGGGATGGGGAAAAATCGCAGCCGAAGCAGTGAGCCCGTTGCCTGGCCCACCGCTGAAAGATCCCCCCACAAGTCCCCCTCACAGGGGGATGGGGGCGCTGTGGGGGGAATGCGGTGGGTCGACTGGCGCACGCGCTGCCCTTACCTCTTCGGGCGCCGCAGCAACGCGCAGGCGACCGCATCACATGAGCAGCGGCGGCTCTGCGGGCGGCGTGACACCAAGCGCAGCGACTGGCGCGGCGTTCGAGCCGCTGTGATCACTTGAGCCCAAAAAAAAATGGGCCCGAAGGCCCAAAGGTCACACGAGGCCGCGCTCGGCCATCGACTGCACCGCGCTTCCCGCCACGATGAAGTGGTCCAGCACCCGCACATCAATCAAGGCAGCGGCCTGCTTGAGCGTCTGCGTCAAGACCTCGTCGGCCCGCGACGGGTCGGCCAGGCCCGAAGGGTGGTTGTGCACCAGCAGCAGCGCCGAGCTGTTGCGCAGCAACGCATCGCGCACCACTTCGCGCGGATACACCGATGTCTGACTCACCGTGCCGCGGAACATCTCCACGTAGTCCAGCACCCGGTTTTGCGCATCCAAGTGCACCACCGCAAACACCTCATGCGGCAGCGAACCAAGACGGGCGCGCAGGAAATCCTTGACCACCGCAGGCGAGGACATCACGTCGCTGCCACGCACCTGAGCGGCCAGCAGTTGCTGAGCTGCCAGCAGCACCTCGTCGGCCTTGGCCGCACGGTACTGGCCCGCGACATCGCGCACCATCAAAGATGAAGCGACAACAGAGATTGCCTGAAAGGAATCCAGTGAAGAGAACAGATCGTGCTGCATGACCAACTCCAGTGATCGGGCGGGATTGCCCGAGACCGGAACCGGCACTCCGCAGCGCAGCGGTCAAAGGTTCGAAGACGGCCGAACGGCCGCCAGCGCACACCGTGCGCGCAGACCTTGACGGCGAGAACGGTGTGCAAGGATGAAGGGACCAGCAAGCCAGCCCCACCACACCTGCAGGCGTGAGGAAGGCAAGCGCAGCGCGCAGGCCGAGGGCATGCCCTCGACCGGAGGCGTCAGGGATCGAAGCCGCATGGCCGCGACCCGGCACGGGGCGCGGGGCGTAGCCCGCAGAGCCCGACGGCGATAGCCGGGACGCACAAATCCTCACTGCGGCGAATATGGATCAATTTCGTGCATCAACGCGCAGGGTGTTACGTCGCGCCGGCAAGACGGTGTTGATCAGAGTCCACAGGCTCCAGCAGCGCATGTCAGCTGTGGTCATTGAGTGCTCACGGTAAGGAGAATGGCCCGTCCAAGTGCGTATTCATCGTGCATCGGCACGACATCCGAAACGCCCAACTTTTAAGCAGCCGCCCGCAAGTCAGGCTGGCTGTGGCCTGCGGGCGTTGTCCACCTGGTTATCCACAGGCTAGGACACAGTCTCTGTGGGTAATGGATCTGAAGTTTTCCCATCCGATCCTGCTGCAAGTGTTGTGACGCCGTCATCAGCGTTCGCCAGCCACCTGCCTGACTCATTGCTGCCGCCGCATCAACCTGTAAACCACCGGCACCACCAGAAGCGACAGCAAAGGCGCGCTGATCATCCCGCCGATCATGGGTGCCGCAATGCGCTGCATCACCTCGCTGCCGGTACCCATGCCCCAGAACAGCGGCAGCAAGCCGGCCACGATGGTGGCCACCGTCATGGCCTTGGGCCGCACCCGCAACACGGCACCCTCCCGGATGGCTTCCAGCAACGACAGTTCATCGGTGCGCCCGGCGTCCAGCCGCTCTTGCCACGCCTGCTTGAGGTAGATCAGCATGATCACGCCGAACTCGGCCGCCACACCGGCCAGTGCAATGAAGCCCACCACGCTGGCCACCGACAGGTTGTGCCCGAGCAGCCAGAGAAACCACACCCCGCCCACCAGCGCGAACGGCAGCGTGGCCATGATCAGCAGCGCCTCGTCGAAGCGGCGGAAGATCAGGTAAAGCAGCACGAAGATGATCAGCAGCGTGACCGGCACCACCAGCTTGAGCTTGGCCGTGGCCCGCTCCAGGAACTCGAACTGCCCCGACCACGACACCGAGTACCCGGCGGGCAACGCCACCTGCTCGGTCACCGCGCGCTGCATGTCCAGCACCGCGCCGCGCAGGTCGCGCCCGCGAATGTCCACGTACACAAAGCCGACCAAGCGCGCGTTTTCGCTGCGCAGCATGGGTGGACCCTCGGTGATGCGCAAGTCGGCCACATCGGACAGCACCAAACGCTGGCCGCCGGGCGCGACGATGGGTAGTGCACGCAGTTCGGGCAATGAGTCGCGCAGCTCGCGCGGGTAGCGCAGGTTGATGGGGAAACGCTGCAGGCCCTCGACCGTCTCGCCGATGTTCATGCCGCCCACGCCACCGGCCACGATCTCCTGCACGTCGGCAATGTTCAGGCCGTAGCGCGCGGCGTCCGCGCGGCGGATGTCCACGTCGATGTAACGCCCACCGGTCAGGCGCTCGGCCAGTGCGCTGCTGACGCCGGGCACGTCCTTCACCGCGCGCTCGATCTCGCCGGTGAGGCGGTCGATGGTGGCGAGATCCGGCCCGGCCACCTTCACGCCCACGGGGCTCTTGATGCCGGTGGCCAGCATGTCGATGCGGTTGCGGATCGGTGGCACCCAGATGTTGGAGAGACCGGGCACGCGCACGGTGCGGTCGAGCTCTTCGATCAGCGCCTCGGGCGTGAGGCCCGCGCGCCATTCGCCTCTCGGCTTGAACTGGATCGTGGTCTCGAACATCTCCAGCGGCGCCGGGTCGGTGGCGGTCTCGGCGCGCCCGGCCTTGCCGTACACGCTCTGCACCTCGGGGATGGTCTTGATCAGGCGGTCGGTCTGCTGCAGCAGCTCGGCCGCCTTCGCCGCCGAGAGGCCGGGCAGCGCGGTGGGCATGTAGAGCAGGTCACCTTCGTCCAGCGGCGGCATGAATTCGCTGCCCAGCTGGCGCAGTGGCCAGATGCTGACCACCAGCACCAGCGCCGCCACCACGAGCGTGAGCTTGGGCGCTTTCAGTACCGCATTCAGAACCGGTTGGTACAGCGCCATGAGCGCGCGGTTCAGCGGGTTGGCGGTCTCGGCCGGAATGCGCCCGCGAATCAGGTATCCCATGAGCACCGGGATCAGCGTGACCGCCAAGCCGGCAGCCGCCGCCATGGCGTAGGTCTTGGTGAAGGCCAGCGGTGCGAACAACCGGCCTTCTTGCGCCTCCAGCGTGAACACGGGGATGAAGCTGAGTGTGATGATGAGCAGCGAGAAGAACAGCGCCGGCCCCACCTCGGCCGCAGCGTCACCAATCACACGCCAGCGCGGCTCGCCTTGCAGCGTGTCGCCCGGGTGATGGTGAGCCCAGCGCTCCAGGTGCTTGTGGGCGTTTTCGATCATCACGATGGCCGCGTCCACCATGGCGCCGATCGCAATCGCAATGCCGCCGAGCGACATCACATTCGCGTTGATTCCCTGCTGCTGCATCACGATGAACGCCATCAGCACACCCAGCGGCAGCGAGATGCTGGCCACCAGCGCACTGCGCAGATGGAACAAAAAGGCCAGGCACACCAACGCCACCACGATGAACTCCTCCACCAGCTTTTCACCGAGGTTCTTCACCGCGCGCTCGATCAGGCCCGAGCGGTCGTACACCGGCACGATCTCCACACCGGCGGGCAGGCTGCGCTGCAGCTCGGCCAGCCGCTTCTTCACCGCTTCGATGGTCTGCAATGCGTTCTTGCCCGAGCGCATCACCACCACACCGCCCACGGCCTCACCTTCGCCGTTGAGCTCACCGATGCCGCGCCGCATCTCCGGTCCGGTCTGCACCCGCGCCACATCGCCCAGGCGCACCGACACACCGGCGCTGCTGGTGATGAGCGGGATGGCGCGGAAGTCGTCGAGTGTCTTCAGGTAGCCGCTGGCGCGCACCGCGTACTCGGCCTCGCCCAGCTCCAGCACCGAGCCGCCGGCCTCCTGGTTACCGCGCGACACCGCCTCGGCCACCATGGCCTGCGTCACACGGTAGGCGGCCATCTTGTCGGGGTCGAGCACGATCTGGTATTGCTTGACCATGCCGCCCACGCTGGCGACCTCGGCCACATCGGGGACGGTCTTGAGCTCGAAGCGCACGAACCAGTCCTGCAGGGCGCGCAACTGGGCGATATCCTGCCCGCCGGTGCGGTCGATCAACGCGTACTGGTAGATCCAGCCCACGCCGGTGGCGTCGGGCCCCAGCGACGAACTCGCCCCGCGCGGCAGGCGCGCCTGCACCTGGTTGAGGTACTCCAGCACGCGCGAGCGCGCCCAGTACGGGTCCACATCGTCTTCGAACAGCACATAGACAAAGCTGTCGCCGAACATCGAGAAGCCGCGCACCGCGCGAGCGCCCGGCACCGACAGCATGGTGGTGGTCAGCGGGTAGGTGACCTGGTTTTCCACGATCTGCGGCGCCTGCCCAGGCCAGGTGGTGCGGATGATGACCTGCGTGTCGGAGAGGTCGGGCAAGGCGTCCAGCGGCGTGCGCTGCAGGGCCACCACGCCCCAGGCGCTCAGCAGCGCGGTGGCCAGGAGCACGAGGAAGCGGTTGGCGATGCTCCAGCGGATGAGCCCGGCGATCATTGGCGCGGCTCCGGTGCCACGCGCTGCAGGCTGGTGATGCGCGGCACATCGCCGTCCTGCATTTCAAACTCGATCTGCAGGCGGTCGCCCGCTTCCAGGTCGCGCGGCTGCTGCGCGCGCGGGGGCAGTTTGAAGTCCATCTGCATCTGCGGCCACTTCAGTGCCGGGATGGGTGGGTGCGTGAGCGTGACCGTGTCGCCGCTGAGTGCATCGATCACTGCGTCGGTGGTGTAGCGCTGTTGGGTGGCGGTGGATGTGGACGGAGGTGCAGGCTCCTGGTTGAGACGCGCTTCCAACCCGCGCAGGCTGGCTTCGGAGTCGATCAGAAACTGACCCGAGAGCACCACGCGCTGGCCCATCTGAAGCCCCGCGTTGATTTCGGTCTGGCCGCCCACCTCCAGGCCCGCTGTCACCTCCACCGGGCGGAAGCGCCCGCCGTCCTCGGCCACCATCACCACGCTGCGCCGCCCGGTGTGGATCACCGCATCGCTGGGCACCAGCAGGGTGGTCGCGGCCTGCGGGCGGTCCAGCCGCATGCTCACCAGCATGCCCGGCACCAGCCGCCCCTGCGGGTTGGCCAGCTCGACCCGTGCGCGGATGGTGCGCGTGACCGCGTCCACCTCGGGCAGCAGCGCCTGCACCCGGCCCTCGAAGGTCTGACCCGGCGCGCCGGGGCTGGTGGTGCGCACCCGCGCGCCCGGTTGCAGCAGCGCCGCCTGGCTCTCGGGCACGGCCCCCTCGGCCCACACCGTGCGCGTGCCCTGCAGGCGCATCAGCGTCATTCCCGGCATCACGGTGGCGCCTTCGCGCACCATGAGTTCGCTCACGATGCCGGCGATGGGCGCGGTCAGCGTGAAACGCGGATGCACTGCGCCTGAAGCCACCACGCGCTGGATGTGCGCGGGTGTCATGCCGGCCTGGCGCATGCGCTGGCGCGCCGCATCCTGCAGTGAGTCGGTGCCATCGCCCGTCAGGCGCGCCAGCGCCAGGTACTCCTCCTGGGCAGCCACCCAGTCGGGCACGTAGAGCTCTGCGAGTGGCGCGCCAGCCGCCACGCGGTCCAGCGCCGCTTTCACATGCAGCTTCTCCACGAACCCCATGGCGCGCGAACTCAGCTCCACCCGCTCGCGCTCGTTCCAGGCCACGTTGCCCACCGCCGTCACCGCCGACACCAGCGAGCCTTCCACCACCGGCGCTGTGCGCAGCCCCAGGTTCTGCTGGATGCGTGGGCTCACCGTGACGCTGCTGGCGTCCGCCGCATCACTGCCGGCGTAGCGCGGCACCAGCATCATGTCCATGAAGGGCGACTTGGCAGGCGCATCGAAGTTCTTGCCCGGCACCATGGGGTCGTGGTAATTCAGAATGCGACGACCCGTAGCCGGGTCCAGGTCGCCCGCCTTGAGCGATTCGCGGATGTGTCGGCGCGTGGCTTCCTCGCCCTGCGGGATGGTCCACAGCGACGGGTCGTTGGTGGCGGTGGCACTGGCGGTGGTGGCCAACGCCGGCTGTGAGGGAGGCATGGTGTTCCCCATGCCCTGCTGCATGCCCATCCACCAGGCGCCACCGCCCACGGCAACGAGCGCGGCCACAGCGGCCAGCG
Source organism: Hydrogenophaga sp. (assembly GCF_050250835.1). GTDB lineage: Bacteria > Pseudomonadota > Gammaproteobacteria > Burkholderiales > Burkholderiaceae_C > Hydrogenophaga. Next base: position 116,294 of record NZ_JBFWNX010000002.1, read on the forward strand.
CGAACAGCGTGTTTTTCTTCTTCATGGTGTCACTCCAGCGGTGGTGTCGGGGATGAGGTATTCGAGTTGCGCCCACAGGCCGGCGGTTTCACGCTCCAGCGCCAGACGCTCCAGTGCCAGGTTCAACGCATCGCGGCGCGCCTGCAGCACGGTGCCGAGGCCCTCGCGCCCGCCCCGGTAGGCGGCCAGTGCAGCGTCCACACGCTGCGCGGCCAGCGGCTGGCGTTGGGCGTCCAGAAACGTGAGACGCTCCAGCCCGCTGCGCCATGCCTGTTGCCAGCGCTGCACCTGCAGCACCCGCTCGCGTGTCTGCTCTTCCCGCTCGGCCTCCAGCTCATTCACGCGGGTCAGGCGGGCAGCGAGTTCGCGCTGCTGACGCTGCGGCTTGTCCCACTGCAGCGGCACCGACACGCCGATCGACACCATGTTGGAGAACTGCGAGCCGCGCTGGCTGAACATGATCTCTGCGCTCCAGTCGGGCTTGAGCTCCTGGCGGGCCACCTCGGCCTCGGCCCGGGCCACGGCCTCGCGGGCTTGCAAGGCGCTGATGTCCGGCAACCGGTCTGCGTGGTCGGCTGGCGCGGGGTTGGATCGCATCGGCGGTGGATCGGCCAGCTGCTGCTCGGGCGGCCCACCGGTGAAGCGCGCCAGCGTGAGGCGGGCGTTGGCGCGCTCGGCCTGCGCGCCGATCAGGCCCTGTTCCAGCTGCGCCAGTGCTTCGCGCGCGCTGAAGGCATCGGCCGTGGAGCCCCGTCCACCGCGAAGAGCTGCCTCGGTGGTCTGCACCAGCACACGCGCCTCGGTGATCTGCGCCTGCAGCAATGCCCATCGCTGCTCCTGCATGCGGCGCTCCAGCCAGGCCTGCGCTACCTCGGTCTGCAGTAGGGCCACCCGCTGCGCTCGTTCGCTCAGCGCTGCCTCGGCCTCCCGCTCGAATCGCTCACCCCGGGCGCGGCGCTTGTCCGCGTTCGGCAGGGTCTGCATGAGACCGATGGAGCGCATGGTCATGAAATCGCGCGTGGTGCTGAAGCGCTCAGGCCCATTCACCGGCAGGTTGTCCAGCGACAGGCGCAGCACCGGGTCGGGTCGCTGCGCAGCCGCCACTGCCATCTCGCGTGCGCCTTGCGCGGCGGCGGCAGAGGCGTCGAGACTGCGCGAGCGAGCAACGGCTGCGCTCACCGCAGCGCTCAGGCTCAGGGGTTCATCGGCGGCAGCGGGTGTGACCAGCACAAGCAGGCCAGCGAGGGCCAGCACGGCGCGTGCAAGAAAAAGCGAAGGATGTTCCATGTCTGAGCTCCGGAGCAGGCACGCCCGGGCGCAAAAACCCTGGAAGCGTGCGACAGCAACGCCACCGGCGGGTGGGCTGCGCTGTGCGGGGAATCAGACGGAAGTGGGCGGACGCCAGAGGCGCGAAGTCGCGCCCGGAGGAAGGCTGCGCCAGGCCGGCGCTTGAGGGTCCTGAGTGACCGGGGTCTGGGCCACGAGGGATGGGAAAGACGGCAGGCCTGCAGCGGGAACGACGCAACTCGGAATACTCTTGCAGGGCTGGCCCGTGCGCTCAAAAGTGGCCATGTCGTTGCAGCAATCGTCCATGGCCTCGGCCTGGGACTCTGCCATCCCGTCGACTTCATCCGCCGTGGCCATCATGCCCTGCATGGGGCATGGTGACGCAGGCACCTGCCACGCCGCAAACCCCTGCAAGGGCAGCAGCAGACACAGGACGAGGACGAGCAAGCTGCGCATGGCTGGATTCTATGGCGCGCAGACTGACTGCGCTTGCCTGATTGGAGAGCCTGACCAAACAAGGCACCGTAGACTGTCCAGAGCGAGCCAATCTGTACTTGGAGGCCAACGTGGACATTGCTGCACATGCGCTGTGGGCGGGAGCGGGCGTCGTCCTGCTGTTACGCCATCGGCCAATACCCGTTGCAACTGGTCTTGCCACTGCCGCAATGGCGGCGTTGCCGGATCTGATGCACATGTTGCCTGTGGCGGCGTGGGCTCTCTTCAACGGGCTGCCGGCCGAGTTCATGACCTATGTCCGAGCGCTGCCGGAAAGGGTGCAGCCTTTACCCGAGAGCGTGGAACAGTGGTCGCACCATCTCCACTGCATCTTTCACAGCGGGGTGATCGCCATGGCAGCGACGCTGGTCGCTTGGCGATGGTCTCGTGTCTTCTGGCTGCCGTTGGCCGGATGGTGGTCGCACATCCTCATTGATGTATTCACCCACTCGGACGACTTCTTTCCGTCTCCAGTCCTCTACCCGCTCACCTACCGAGGATTTGATGGCGTTGCCTGGAACACGCCTTGGTTTGTCGTCGCCAACTACTCGGCGCTCGCGCTCGTCTGGGTTTGGCTGTTGGCGACGCGAAGAGAACGAGACCCATGAGAGCCCGGAAACTGCAGGCAGAACCGCGTTGTTCCCGCTGAAGACGTGACCGACGCGCTCCCGCCGTGAGCGAGCATGATGGCCTTGGTAATGGCCAGACCCAGGCCAGCACCATCGGATGAGGGATGCGCGCGCGCCTTGTCCACGCGATAGAAGCGATCAAACAGGCGCGGTAGGTCTGCTGCATCGATCGGATCGCCCGTGTTGGTGACACACAAGCTGGTGCTATTCATCTGGGTCTCGACAGTCAGCGCAACATCGGTACGAGGGTGGGCGTGCCGCAGCGCATTGGACAGCAAGTTGCTGATGGCTCGCCGAATCATCAGTCGATCACCCACCACGCTACCCGCTCCCACCACCCGAAGGCGAAGTTCTTTGTCCTCGGCGACCGCATCGTAGAAATCCAGAAGACTCTTCGCCTCCTCTTCGAGTGCGACGTCTTCGCGATTCGGCAGCTGGATACCGTGGTCCGTCTTGGCGAGAAACAGCATGTCAGACACCATGCGCGCGAGGCGCTGAAATTCCTCGGCGTTGGAGGCGAGGATATCTCTGTAAGTTTCCGGATCACGGCGTTGCGAGAGGGATACCTGGGTCTGTGTCAGCAGGTTGCTGATGGGCGTGCGCAGTTCGTGGGCAATGTCGCTTGAGAACTCCATGAGCTTTGAAAAATCCTGCTGCAGACGCTCCAGCATGGTGTTGAGGCTGCGAGCCAGCTCCGCCATCTCCACGGGCACAGCGTCGATTGGCATGCGCTCGTCGAGCTTGTGGGCCGTGACCTTGAGCGCGCGCTCTCTCATGGTCCTCAGCGGGGCCAGACCGCTGCGGGCTGCCCACCACCCCAGGAGGCCGCTGAGCAGGGTGGCCAAGAGGACATAGACCGCCAACTGTTGGCGCAGCATCTGCATGAAATGGGTGTGGTGCTGCGTGTCCAGCGCGAGCGTCAGGCGCATGCTCTGACCTGGACTGCTCAATCCGCCGGGCATCTGCGCTGTGGAGAGCTCTGTGCTCATGCCTCGCAGTTGCCGCTCACCATCGGTCCAGTCCATGGGCTGATCTGCGGCGCTTCGTGCAGCGAGTTCTGCTGGAAATGTGATGCCGCCTTTTCCAAACAGCTGTTCGTCACCGCGCGTAAATGAGATGAAAAGGCCTTGATGGCTGTTGAGCGATTCATCCAGCTTGGCCGCGAGTTCGGCTGGCTCTGGCGTTTCATCAACGATCTTCTCGATGAGCTGCACCTTGTCCAGCAGGTAGTCGCGGTCAAGGTCAATGAAGTGCAAATGGGTGGACCACGCCACCAAGACGCCAAGGCCAAGAAGCACCACAGCCGATACCAGGGTGTACAGAAAGGTGAGTCGTGCGGTGAGGGTCAAGCGCCGGATCATCAGGAGTGCTCCGGCACTTCCAGCACGTAACCCATGCCTCGAACCGTCTGCAACAGGCGGCACTCAAACCCGTCGTCCACCTTGACACGAAGCCTGCGCATGGCCACCTCGATGACGTTGGTGTCGCTGTCGAAGTTAACGTCCCACACCTGGGAGGCGATCAGCGAGCGTGGCAACACCTCACCCTTGCGGCGCATCAGCAATTCGAGCAATCCGAACTCCTTGGCGGTCAGGTCGATGCGCTTGCCCGCGCGGGTGACCCGACGGCGCAGCAGGTCCAGCTCCAGATCCGCGACCTGCAGGGTGGTTGGCTCCATACCCGAGCGCCCACGGCGCAAGATGGTGCGCACCCTGGCCAACAGCTCGGAGAACGAAAACGGCTTGACCAGATAGTCGTCCGCTCCGAGCTCCAGACCCTTGACGCGGTCGTCCACATGATCTTTGGCGGTCAGGAAGAGCACCGGCATCTCTCGACCCTGGGCACGCAGACCTCTGAGCACCTGCCAGCCGTCCATGCCAGGCAGCATGACGTCCAGAATGATGAGGTCGTGGTCGCCCTCCAGCGCCTGGTGCAATCCGTCCACACCGTTGTTGAGCAGCTCTACCGCGTAGCCCGCCTCGCGCAGTCCCATGCACAGGTACTCACCCGTTTTGCGTTCGTCTTCAACAATCAAGATTTTCACGTTCACTCCTGCGGCGATTTTCACTGCCAGCGGCCCATTGCAACCGAACCTGACAACTTTGTAATGAAACCGACAGGTTCGTGACGGGTGGCCTTTTGCACACTGCCCTCAGCTTGAAACAGTTGAACAGGAGCAAATCAGTGATTCATCGACGTTACCCTTCCTCTGCACTGCGGGCCATCGTTCTGGGCGTGTTTGCACTCCCCATGGTCGTTTCCGCCCAGATCGCACCGGCCCCTGCCGAGAAGAACTGGCGCGAAGCCAACGACGCCGTGGGGCAGTTCAAACGCGGCCATGCCGACATTCTCAAGTGGGAAAAAGAGAACGTTCCCGCTGCTGCAGGTCAGGAGTTGGCATCTCCCAGCCTGAGCCTCATGACGGCTGAAGACGCCGTGCGTCAGGCCTGGCGGGCCCACCTGGATTTGGTCAAACCCATGAACAGGATCGGTACGGCCAACGTGGATTTGATTGCCAAAGGCCAATGGGCCGAGCTTGATCCCATCCATCAGCGCAAGGTAGACGACATGGACGAGCTGCTGGAAGTCGCCGCTCAAGGTCGCAAGGCGTGGTTTCAGGCAGTGGCTGCGCGACAGGTTCTCAAACAGCACCGTGATGCGCTGGACGCCGCCGAGGCCGGCAACGAGCTGGGTCGCCGCATGGTGAGTGTGGGCAATTGGAGCAAGCTCCAGCAGGCCCAAGTTCAACTGGCTCAGTCATCCGCCAAGATGAACGTGCGACGCGCACAGAACGCCGCCACGCAGGCCGAAGCCTCACTCATCAAAACGTTGGGCCTCACCGGCATGCACAGCGCTGTTGCGCTGCCTGACCGTCTGCCCGATGTGCCGGTCCAAGCCTTGTCGCAACAAGTGCTGGATGGGCGCGCTGCGGCCATTGCTGCACAACTGCCGCGCGCCGAGGGCATGCGCAATAGCGCCAACGCCCGCCTCGCTCGCCAGGCCTACCTCTCCAGCCACGCACTGGCCGTGAGTGCGCGCGAAGAAGTGCTGAAGGTTCGAGAGTTCATCACCGAAGAAACCGTTCTTCACTACAACGGCATGCTCAAGAGCGTGTGGGACTTGTTGGGTGAGGTTTCCAGCCAGTCCCAAGCGGTGGCCAGTGCCATCGAGGCGCAGCGGGACTTCTGGATCGCAGAGACCGATCTGCAGTGGGTCCTTCAAGGCGGTGCGCCCGACAGCTTTGTCTCTCTGGGCGGCGGAGGCGGTGAGCCCGCTGCTGCCGCTGGCCACTGATCACATTGCACGCATAGAAAGAAAACCAACATGAGTCTCCTCAATTCACGTCGTCAGTTTTTCGCGGGTGCTGCCGCTTCGGTGGCTGGGCTGGCGGTTGCGCGGTCTGCCATGGCCGCTTTGCCCGAGCCTGTCTACCAAACGTCTGTGGACACAGCGCCTCCATTGGTGCCCACCACCGGCCGACCCTACAACCCGGTGGTCACGCTCAACGGCTGGACCCTGCCCTGGAAGATGAACAACGGCGTCAAGGAATTCCATCTGGTGGCAGAACCCGTGGTGCGCGAGGTCTCGCCGGGCTTCAAGGTCAACATGTGGGGCTACAACGGCCAGAGCCCGGGCCCAACCATCGAGGTGGTCGAAGGCGACCGCGTGCGCATCTTTGTCACCAACAAGCTGCCCGAGCACACCACCATCCACTGGCACGGCCAGCGCCTGCCCAGCGGCATGGACGGTGTGGGTGGTCTGAACCAACCCGCCATCCCCGTGGGCAAGACCTTCGTCTACGAATTTGAAGCGCGCCGTCCGGGTACCTTCATGTACCACCCGCACGCGGACGAAATGGTCCAGATGGCCATGGGCATGATGGGCATGTGGGTCACCCACCCCAAGGGCAAGCATCCCCACATCAGCGAGGTGGATCGCGACTTCTGCTTCCTGCTCAACGCGTTCGACATCGAGCCGGGCAGCAAGACGCCCAAGATCAACACGATGCTGGACTTCAACATCTGGTGCTGGAACAGCCGTGTCTTCCCCGCCATCGACACGCTCAACGTGCGCTTGAACGACCGTGTGCGCATTCGTGTGGGAAACCTCACCATGACCAACCACCCGATCCACCTGCACGGGCACGAGTTTCTGGTGACCGGGACCGACGGCGGCCCAACGCCGCCGAGCACGCGCTGGTACGAGGTGACCACCGATGTTGCCGTGGGGCAGATGCGCCAGATCGAACTGATCGCCGACGAGGAAGGCGACTGGGCCATGCACTGCCACAAGAGCCACCACACCATGAACGCCATGGGCCACGACGTGCCCACCATGATCGGCGTGGACCACCGAGGCCTGGTCAACAAGATCCAGAAGGTGGTGCCCGACTACATGCTGATGGGCGAGCGCGGCATGGCCGACATGGGCGAAATGCAGATGCCCATTCCGGACAACACTGCGCCCATGATGACCGGCACGGGCCAGTTCGGCCCGTTGGAGATGGGCGGCATGTTCACCGTGTTCAAGGTGCGCAAGGACCAGAAGCCGGGCGACTACAAGGACCCTGGCCCGTACAAGTTCCCCGAAGGCACTGTTGCGCACGAATGGACCGGTGCGCCCTTGCCCGCCGTCAGGCCCAAGGCCAGTGCAGACACAACCCCGGCGATGGGCACAGCGGTCAAGCCCATGGGCAAAGGCATGCAGCACTGAACCAAGCCGTCTTTACACATTTCTCCCACTTGCTTTCTCAACCCACCAATCCAGAGAGTTCACATGATCTTCACCCAAGCCCCACTTTCCAAGCGTTCCAGCCTTTTGTTCGTTGCCGCCCTTCTAGCCACGTCAGCCGCCACAGCGGCGGGCACGCACGGCGGCGGCCACAACGAATCGCCCATCGGTGAGCCCGGCGTCGCCAGTAAAGCTTCCCGCACCATTCAGGTCGACGCTGCCGACAGCATGCGGTTCACGCCAGCACTGGTGGACGTCAAGAAGGGGGAAACCGTCCGTTTCGTCGTCACCAACTCCGGCAAGGTGCCGCATGAGTTCAGCCTGGGCACGGAGAAGGAGCTGAAGGAGCACTACGAAGTGATGAAAAAATTTCCAGGCATGGAACACGATGAGGCCAACAAGATTTCCCTGAAGCCTGGGCAAAAGGGTGAGGTCATCTGGCGTTTCACCAAAGGCGGCGTCGTTGATTTCGCCTGCCTTCACCCCGGACACTACGACGCGGGCATGAAGGGTCAGATCAAAGTGACCACCAAATAAGCTGACAAACCACCATTCTTGCAACCCACAGACACACCTGATTGAAGGAACATTTCATGAAAACACTGAACCTGAGTCTGGCCGCATCAGCGGTCGCCCTTTCCTTTGCCTTCGCTGGACCCGCGCTGGCTCAAATGACCATGGACCAAGGAAAGATGGGAATGGATCAGGGCAAGATGGGCATGGCGGCGACACCCGCCATGACCGACGGCGAAATTCGCAAGATCGACAAGGAAAACGGCAAGGTCACGATCAAGCATGGCGAGATCAAGCACATGGACATGCCTCCGATGTCTATGGTGTTCAACGTCAAGGACAAGGCCATGCTGGACAAGGTCCAGGTAGGCGAGAAGATCCAGTTCATCGTCATTCAGGACGCCGGCAAGATGGTGGTCACCGATATCAAAGCGATGAAGTGATTTAACCAATCCGACCCTATGGGTCGGTTGTGGTCAAGGGATCGGTTGTGATGACCGATCCCTTTTTTGCATGGGTGACGTCCTCGCTGCTATGTGAAACCGGTCCGACCCAGCCTCGCAACCCATGGGCAGGCGTACGTTGGCGCACAGTCAATCCGAGTATCGTTGTCGATGATGATGAACCCGCCTTCGGGTAGCTTCTAGGAAGTCACATGAACCATCAATCCACCGCAAAACGCTTCACCACTGTCCCTAACAAGGCTCTGTGCGCCGTTTCGCTGACTGTGCTCATGTCGATGTCGGCGCATGCTCAGTCCACGCCAGCCACAGGCCCAGCGACGATGCCCATGTCCGATATGCACAAAGGCGCCACAGGTGCACACGACATGAAAGGTTCCATGATGATGGGCATGGAGGAAATGCAAAAGATGCCCATGTCGGGCAATACCGACAAGGACTTCGCGATGATGATGAAAATTCATCACCAGCAAGCTTTGAACATGGCCGAGATGCAACTCAAGACCGGCAAGTCACCCGAAATGAAGGCCATGGCAAAGCAGATCATCGTGGCGCAAAAGAAAGAAATCGCTCAGTTCGACAAGTGGCTTGCCAAGCAGAAGTGATCTGTATGGCAGGGGCAAAGCGGCGGTGCTGCTGACATACGCATAAGCGCTGGCTCAGGCACTCAACGAAGCGTCGGTCTTCAAGGCTGCAATCAGCGGGCATCGCACCTTGCCCCTGGATGCTCCGCAGAGTCGAATCAATCCCTCAAGCACTCCTTCAATCCGGTGCAGGTCCTCAAGCCTGCTCTTCACATCCGCGAGCTTGGTCTGTGCTTTGGTTCGGGCTTGGACACAGCTGGCGCCATCGTCGAGTTGCAGCAGCTCGGCTATCTCGTCCAGGCTGAATCCGAGGCGCTGCGCCGACTTGATGAAATGAAGGCGAGAACGGTCAGCTTCTGCGTAGCGGCGAATCCCGCCGGATGGGCGGAGCGGCTCAGGCATCAATCCCCTCCGCTGGTAGAAGCGAATGGTCTCCACATTGACTTCGGCTGCCTTGGCCAATCCGCCAATCGTCATGTTGGAGGCGGAAGGTGTGTGGATATCGCTCATGTCGCTTGACTCCGTACTTGGGTACGGCTTTAAGGTTATCTCATGCCAGCGCACTCCACCACCCCGAACACACCCATCTCCAGTCCCGCTACCGAACAGGGCGGCAAAGCCCTGCTGGCCGGTGGTCTTGCAGCCCTCTTTGCATCGGCCTGCTGCCTGGGCCCACTGGTGTTGATCCTGGTGGGCATCTCGGGCGCCTGGATCAGCCATCTCACGGCCTTGGAGCCCTATCAACCGCTGTTCATGGGTGTATCGCTGGCGGCGCTGTTCTTTGCGGCAAGAAGCATCTGGAGGCCAGAAGCTGCCTGCGAACCAGGTCAGGTGTGTGCGATTCCCCGCATCAACCGCATCTACAAACTGCTGTTCGGTGTCGTGGTGCTGCTGCTCACCACCGCAATGGCATTCCCGCTGATAGCTCACTGGTTCTATTGATGAAAGGCCTGGCTGTGAAACACATCTTGATTGCTGTCGGATTTGTGCTGAGTCCGCTTGCATGGGCAGCGCAGAGAACCGTCACTCTTTCCGTCCCCGGTATGTCCTGCGCCACCTGCCCGATCACGGTCAAGAAGGCGTTGACGAAACTGGTTGGCGTGGTCGACGTGGAGTCCAATCTCGGCAGGCGGGAGACCTCGGTGGTTTACGACGACACCCAGGTTTCATTGGACGCTCTGACCCGGGCGACCAAGGACGCTGGCTTCCCGTCAACCGTCACGGGAGTTGAGCCTTGACCGACGTGCTCCTGACGTCGGTGTTGACCTGTCCTGAGTGTGGACAAGCAAGGACTGAAGTCATGCCCACCGATGCTTGCCAATGGTTCTATGAATGCGAAGACTGTCACGCGATCCTTCGGCCGAAGACGGGTGACTGCTGCGTGTTTTGCAGCTACGGAACGTTGCCGTGTCCACCGATTCAAGGAGGAGGCCAATCGGGTTGCGAGAGGGCCTGCTGACTTTGCGCTGACCGAGATGTAATGCATTCGCAAGCTGCCGGTCATGGGCATCTCACTACATTGAACTTGTACCTCGTACCGCATTGATTCAGTCGAACAATGTGATTTGTTCTTGAAGGAGACACCCCATGATTCGCAAGCTCAGCATCCTCGTCCTCTCATTGGCAGCATTGGCCCCGGCATTCGCGATGGACGCAGCCAGGTCCGAGGCCAAGCAGGTCATCGCACTGCAGAACGGTGAAACGCTCTACGTCTTCAAAGACGGACTGATGGCCAAGGAAAGCAAGTTTGGAAGCGTGACTCACCTTAGCAAGGGTCAAGTCGTCCAGACCGTCGATGGCAAAAGCATCACGACGATGGGTAACGAAGTTGCGCGTCTGAGTTCCCTGTTGAACAAGGGGCACGGGAACTGACCTTCAGGCGATTTATCCAAACGGGGACGATCGAAAAGTCTCTGACCACGCAGCCCTCCCGCCGACATCGGTGCGAGGGCTGCTTTTTTTGGTCAGCGATCTGGACGCAGGTCGCACTGCAACCCCTTCGTCTGAGCAAAACGCCACTCAATTGCTGCGGCCTGTGATCACAAAACAAACCGGTCAAGTGGAGTTGGCCGAGGCTCGCAGAACCGACCCGTTATGGCTTGCCGCGCCGCAAACGCAGCGCATTGCCAATTACCGACACCGAGCTCAAGCTCATGGCCAGCGCGGCAATCAACGGCGACAGCAGCCACCCCGTCAGTGGATACAGCACGCCGGCCGCAATCGGAATGCCCAGCGCGTTGTACAAAAAAGCAAACACCAGGTTTTGCTTCATGTTGCCCACAGTCGCTTCGGACAGGGCGCGCGCAATCACGATTCCGCGCAGATCGCCCTTGACCAGCGTGATCTGTGCGCTGTTCATCGCCACGTCGGTCCCGGTGCCCATGGCCACACCCACATCGGCCTTGGCCAGTGCCGGTGCATCGTTGATGCCGTCGCCTGCCATGGCCACCACACGGCCTTCCTTTTGCAGCTTTTCCACCAACTGCAGTTTGTCGGCCGGCTTGACCTCGCCGTGCACCTCATCGATGCCCAAGCGGGCTGCAACAGCCTTGGCTGTGGTCAGTCCGTCCCCGGTTGCCATCACGATGCGCAGGCCGGAGGCCTTGAGCGTCGCCAAGGCCTCCGGCGTGCTTGCCTTGACCGGATCGGACACCGCCAACAGGCCCATCAGCTGTCCATCAACGGCCAGGTACATCACGCTGGCACCTTCTGCGCGCAGGGCCTCGGCCTGCGGCACCAGCGCACCAACCGCTACACCGATCTGCTCCATCAGCGTGGTGTTGCCCAGAGCCAGCTGACGACCTCCCACTTGCCCACGCACGCCAATGCCCGAGCCAGATTCAAAGTTCTCGGGTTTGTCCAAAGACATGCTGCGCTCGCGGGCGGCGCGCACGATGGTCTCGGCCAAAGGGTGTTCGCTGCCCTGGTCCAGGCTGGCGGCTAGGCGCAGCACCTCATCGGCGTCAAAGCCTGGCGCGGGAACGGCGCGCTCAAACGTGGGACGGCCTTCGGTAAGCGTTCCGGTCTTGTCGATGATGAGGGTGTCGATCTTGCGCATGTTCTCTATGGCCGCTGCGTCCCGGAACAACACGCCGTGTGTGGCGCCGCGACCGGTGGCGACCATGATGGACATGGGCGTGGCCAGGCCCAGCGCGCAAGGACAGGCAATGATCAGCACGGCCACCGCGTTGATCAGGCCGAACACCCAGCTTGGCTCGGGACCGAACAGACCCCAGCCAAAGAAGGTCAACAACGCAATGCCCACCACAGCGAGGACGAAGTAACCCGCCACCACGTCGGCCATGCGTTGCATGGGCGCACGGGAACGCTGTGCCTGGGCCACCATCTGCACGATCTGCGACAGCATGGTGGACGCGCCGACGCGCTCAGATCGCATCACCAGCGCGCCACTGGTGTTCAGCGTGGCGCCGATCACCTTGTCGCCCACGCGTTTGGTGACGGGCATCGGCTCGCCCGTGAGCATGGATTCATCGATCGAGCTGCCGCCCTCCGTCACCTCGCCGTCCACCGGTACTTTTTCGCCTGGGCGCACGCGCAGCAAGTCGCCTACATGCACATGGGTCAGTGGCACATCCTCTTCGGTGCCGTCTTCCCGGATGCGCCGGGCGGTCTTTGGCGCCAGACGAAGCAGCGACCTGATGGCCGCCGAGGTCTGAGAACGGGCCTTTAGTTCGAGCACCTGCCCCAGCAGCGTAAGCGAGATGATCACGGCGGCGGCTTCAAAGTAAACGGCAACGCGGCCCATGGAGATGAACGAGTCCGGGAACACCTGCGGGGCGACGGTGGCCACCACGCTGTAGACGAAAGCGGCGCCGGTGCCCAGGCCGATCAGGGTCCACATGTTCGGGCTGCGGTTCACCACCGACTGCGCGCCGCGCACAAAGAATGGCCACCCGGCCCAGAGCACGATGGGTACCGCCAGCACGAGTTCAATCCAGCTTTGGGTACCCATGTCGAACCACTGCAATCGGTGACCAAACATCGCGAGCACGAACACCACCCCCGTGAGCGGCAAGGTCCACCAAAAGCGGCGCTGGAAGTCGCGCAGTTCAGGGTTGTCATCGTCGTCAAGGTCGGGCAGCAAGGGCTCGAGCGTCATACCGCACTTGGGACAGTTCCCTGGATGGTCCTGGCGAATCTCCGGGTGCATCGGGCAGGTGTAGATCGCACCGGTCACAGCTGGACTGGTTTCTGCGGGTGGCTCGGGTGCGAGGTATTGCAGCGGGTTCGCAGCAAACTTGCCCTGGCACTTGGCACTGCAGAAATAGAAGGTCCGGCCCTCGTGGGTCAACATATGACCAGACTGCGCCGTGACGGTCATGCCACACACGGGATCCTTCAGGTCCGTTGGTGAGGCCGATTCCGACGGGGCACTGCTGCCGTGATGTTGGTGTGCATTCATGTTCGTCTGCCTATTTTTCGTCGTTGTGGGTACGCCCGGAATCCTGCGAATGGCTGCCATGCCCCCCGTGGCCGTTCCCGTGCATCAAGTGCATCAGCGGACAAGCGAGCAGCAGCAGATAGGGCCAGTAACCCAGCACATGACCCCAGTGCTCTCGCAGCAAAAAGAAGCCGGCGATCAAGGCAACCGTGAGCAGCACCATGCCTGCAGGCCGGCGCCAGAACGTTGACCCGTTGGATTCGTCGTTGGCTGGGTTCATTGAATCGCTCCGCCAGGGTTGACTGCGAAAGTTGAGGGAGAACGTGTCACCCCTGGCGATCGATGCGCAGTTCCATCGCACCTGGTTGAGCGTTGATGGCTTGTCACTTGCTGGCGGGCGCGGTGGCTGCACCCGGCATGCGCTGCATCATCATTTCCATCATGATCTGCATCATGTCCATGCGCATCTCCATCATCTGATGGTGCTTGCCCATGTCCATGGGCATCTCCTTCATGCCGGACATCCCTGGCATGCCTTCCTTGCCATGCATGCCGCCCATTCCCTTCATGCCTTTCATCATCGCCATGCCTTCTTGCATGGTTTTCATGTGCTCGTTCATCAGGGCCTGCCGTTCGGCTGGGGTCTTGGCATTCATCATCTTGTCGCGCATGGCCTGCATGTCCTTCATGCCGTTTGGCATGGCAGCAGGTGCTGCAGAAGATGCCGCAGCGGCTTGATGGGCGTTGTGTTCGTCGGCTTTGGCTGCCGACGCGGCGCCGGTTCCTGGTGCACTTGGGTTTGCGCATGCCGTCAGCAAGAGGGCGGCAGAGATCGCGACGATGGTGTGGAGGGTTTTCATGGTGGTGTTCTGTGAAGGAATGGGGGTGCCGCCGCGGGCGGCGATATGGTGGCGGAAGTCAAAAATAGGACGGGGCCCATCCAGGCCGGCTAGAACGCAGGAGCGCTCTTCGCAATGGACTGCGATGCGGTCTACAAGGTCAGTCGATGGGGTCGGGCAGCGATGGGCAGAGCCAGGTGCGCGGGTCTGGTGAAATGCACCCGAACTTGAACCGCGGTTACCGAGGCAATGGTTGGCTCCGATGCCCGGTACGGCACATCCACTGACCCTGGGCCGCCATCGGCGATGGGCTGGTCCACCTTGGTGATGGCCAGCGAGGCTTCATCGCAAAACTTCAAGCATCCGGCAGTGTCGGGGTCGGATTGATCGTCGTGATGGGTTTGGGCGACGGGTACATCCTGTGGCATCGCCGTGAACGAAGAGTGACGACCGTTGTTCGGTTCGTTCAAAAGGCATGCATTGGCCACACCTGCGCCCAACGCAAACAACCACACCGCCAGGATCATCCAGGTGACATGGCGCAGCGAGCGGCGATACAGATGCATATCAGTCAGGTGAACAGTGGCAACGATTCAAGGCTAACCCTGGGCGCTTGAACTGCCTTGACGCAGATCAAGAAAGCAGGTCAAAGCACGATCCCAAGTCGAACCAGTGTGCGACTGGGCTCTACGTCGTTCGGTTCGTCACCGAACAGACCAGCTCGCTGCCATGGCGGTGACGGCATGTCCCCTCAGTGAGCGTCATGGTGAACGTGAACGCCGCGCATCCAGGCCATGAGGTCGATGGGGCTGGAAGTGCTGGCGCCTGACACCTCGGCCTTGGCTCGGGATTTCTTGAGCTGGGGCTTTTGTTGGGGCTGGTGCTGAGCAAGGCTGCCGCGCGAGAGTTTGTCCAGGATGGCGCAGTGAGGCTGGTCATTCCCGTGGCACGCCTTCACCAGCACCGAAAGCCCGTCCATCATCTGCTCGATTTCGCGGCGCTTTTCTTCCAGGTCGGCCAGGTGGCGTTGCGCCACTGCCTTCACTTCGCGGCTCGTGCGCTGTGAATCGCTCCACAGGCCGATGAGCTCGGCGATCTGCGCCACCGAAAACCCCAGGTGGCGCGATTGCCGGATGAACCGCAGCACCGAGACTTCACGATCACCGTACAGACGGTAGCCCGCCTCGCTGCGCTCTGCCTCGGGCAGCAGACCGATCTGTTCATAGTGGCGGATCATCTTGGCGGAGACGCCAGCGGCGGCGGCGGCATCGCCGATGTTCATGAGGGTGGTCATGGAGCGCTCCAGAGGTTGAACGACTTCAATGGTCGAGGATGTAGCTTGTCATGGTGGGAAGGTCAAGGCCCTCACCGGTGGGGCCCTGAGGAGCGGCGATCAGAGGGCTGGGTAGCCAGCGTCAGTCAGCGCTTCGATCAACACATCACGGTGCTCACCACTTTTCACGGTGATGAAGCGCCGCGGCAGATCGACCTGGATCTCACAGGCGGGATCGACCAGTTTCAAGGTGACATTCACCGTCGAAGCGCAGTGGCCGCAGGTCATGTCGGGAAGGTGGAATTCGTGCATGGATGACTCCGTTGAGGATTGAGGGAATCTGCACTGTGGGCATTGCCACGGTGGCAAGGTCAAGTCGCATCCGACGTTGCGCTTGCCACCGTGGCAAGGCCAACCATTCGCTCCATCCTCAACCCTTGGAGTGCCTCATGAACACCGCCACCTTGTCGCTCATCGAGCATCAGTTGCCCATCGAAGGCATGACCTGCGCCTCTTGCGTGGGCCGCGTCGAAAAAGCCTTGAAGGCCGTTGCTGGCGTACAGGAAGTCAGCGTCAACCTGGCCACCGAACGCGCCACGGTGAACGCCGCTGCTGCCACACCGCCTGCCAGCTTGGTGGCTGCGGTGCACAAGGCAGGTTACAGCGTGAGAAAGGAACCCCGCGTGGACCAGGGGGCCCAGCCAACAAGAAGCAACAGCGAGCCCTGGTGGCCTGTCGCGCTCGCTGCGGTGCTGTCGCTGCCCTTGGTGCTGCCCATGATCGCCCTGTTGTTCGGCTCTGACTGGACGATCAATGGCTGGTTGCAGCTCGCGCTGGCCACGCCCGTTCAATTCTGGTTGGGCGCGCGCTTTTACCGCGCGGGCTGGAAGGCCGTGCGTGCGGGTGCCGGCAACATGGACCTGCTGGTGGCCTTGGGTACCAGCGCCGGATACGGCCTGAGTGTGTACCTGCTGTTCAAGCACGCCGATCACGGCACGCCGCACCTGTACTTTGAAGCCTCGGCCGTGATCGTCACGCTGGTGCTGCTGGGCAAGTGGCTGGAGTCGCGCGCCAAACGCCAGACCACGGCCGCCATCGCCGCCCTCAATGCGCTCAGGCCCGAGGTGGCGCGCGTGCGCATGGCCGACGGCGATGTGGACGTCGCCATTGCGAAAGTGAAGGTGGGGAACACCGTGGTGATCCGCCCGGGCGAACGCATTCCGGTGGATGGTGTTGTCATCACAGGATCCAGCCAGGTGGACGAATCGCTGATCACAGGCGAAAGCCTGCCGGTGGCCAAACACACGGGCGACAAGGTCACCGGCGGCGCTGTCAATGCCGAGGGTCTGCTGCTGGTGGAGACCACGGCGGTGGGCGCCGAGTCGACGCTCTCGCGCATCGTGCGCATGGTCGAATCGGCCCAGGCCAAGAAGGCGCCGATCCAGCGCATCGTGGACCGCGTGAGCGCCATTTTTGTGCCGGTGGTGCTGCTGACCGCCACGCTCACCCTGCTGGGCTGGGGCCTGGTCACCGGCCAATGGGAGCAGGCCATCCTGAACGCGGTGGCGGTGCTGGTGATCGCCTGTCCGTGCGCCCTGGGCCTGGCGACACCGACCGCCATCATGGCCGGCACCGGGGTGGCCGCTCGACAAGGCATCCTGATCAAGGATGCCGAAGCGCTGGAGATCGCGCACCGCATCGACACCGTCGCATTCGACAAGACGGGAACGCTCACCGAAGGCAAACCGACGCTGGTCGCAGCCGTGGCGGCCCCTGGCCACGACGACGAGTTGCTGCTTTGGAGTGCCGCGATCCAGGCGGGTAGCGAACACCCGCTGGCACGCGCCGTGATGAACGCTGCTGAAGAGGCCGGTCTTGCGCTGCTCTCCGCCGCCAAGGTGGGCGCCGTGCCGGGACGCGGCATGTCGGCCGAGGTGCAGGGTCGTGCATTGCGCCTCGGCAGTCCGCGATACATGCAGGAGCTGGGCGTGGACACTTCGGCACTGGTTGAACCCGCTCGCCAGCTTGAAGCTGAAGGACGCACGGTCTCATGGCTCGCCGACGTGACGGAGGCACCCGCACTGGTGGGCATGCTGGCCTTTGGCGATGCCCCGAAGGCCGGCGCCATCAAGGCCATTCAGAGCCTGCAGGCTTTGGGCATTCGCACCGTGATGGTCACTGGCGACAACCGGGGCAGCGCGCGGTGGGTGGGGCGTGTGCTGGGTATCGACCACATCGAAGCCGAGGTGTTGCCCGCAGACAAGGCGGCCATCGTGAACCGGCTCAAGGAGGGTGGCCGCTCGGTGGCGATGGTGGGCGATGGGATCAACGATGCCCCTGCGCTGGCCTCGGCCGACGTGGGCATCGCCATGTCGACCGGCACCGACGTGGCCATGCACGCCGCCGGCATCACCCTGATGCGAGGTGACCCCGCGCTGGTGGCCGACGCGATCGACATCTCGCGCCGAACCTACCGCAAGATCCGCCAGAACCTGTTTTGGGCCTTCGCCTACAACGTGATCGGCATTCCGCTGGCGGTTGCAGGTTTGCTGAACCCGGTGGTGGCCGGTGCGGCCATGGCGTTGAGCAGCGTGAGCGTGGTGAGCAATGCGCTGCTGCTGGGGGGTTGGCGGTCGAAAAGATAGATTGACGTACAAATCAATCGGCTGATGGGCCTTCGCGCACGCGGTTCGTTTGTGAGCCGAACCTCGTCTCGACACTGTTGTGCGAGGTATACATGCATTGCCAAGGGTCCAATGGCCCACTTTTGGCCCACCGGAAACGACTACGCCACCCGAAGGTGGCGCAAAGCGTTGTCACATATAACAATTTTGGTGGGCGGTGCAGGGTTCGAACCTGCGACCCCTGCCGTGTGAAGGCAGTGCTCTACCACTGAGCTAACCGCCCGATTGATCTGGGCCGATCTTTCGGAAGCCTCAGATTATAGCCAGGTTTTCTTCGCCTTCAGGCGGCTTGAAGTGCCCGCCAGAGGGTCTTGCCTTTGCTGGCCTTGTCCAGATCGGCCAGCAGCGCGTCGTGTGCCTGCGCTTCCTGCTCGTTGGCCAGCAGCACGGGCAATTCGATTCGGCTGAGGTCCACCTGTTCGGCCACACCGCCCTCGCCGGACGTGTCGCCCAGGTCGATCAGCAAGGCGTCCTGTCCGCGCGTCATGTTGATGTAGACGTCGGCGAGCAGTTCGGCGTCGAGCAAGGCCCCGTGCAGCGTGCGGCCGGAGTTGTCCACGCCCAGGCGATCGCAGAGCGCATCCAGGCCATTGCGTTTGCCGGGGAACATTTCCTTGGCCATGACCAGGCTGTCGGTGACCTGTCCGATGACCGTGTGGATGGGCGAGCGGCCCAGTCGCTGAAGCTCTTTGTTGAGAAAGCTGATGTCGAACGGCGCGTTGTGGATGATCACTTCGGCATCGCGCAGATAGGCCAGCAACTCGTCTGCAATGGCGCCGAACTTGGGCTTGTCCTTGAGGAATTCGTTGCTGATGCCATGCACCTTGAGCGCATCTTCGTGGCTGTCGCGCTCTGGATTCACATAGAAGTGCAGGTTGTTGCCCGTGAGCTTGCGGTTGAGCAGTTCCACGCAACCAATCTCGATGATGCGGTCGCCGTTCTCGGCGGACAGGCCGGTGGTTTCGGTGTCGAGGACGATCTGGCGCATCAGTGGTTCTCTTTTGCGTGGTTGATCGAGTATTTGGGAATCTCGACCGTCAGGTCTTTCTGCGCCACGATGGCCTGGCACGAAAGGCGCGAGTTCGGCTCCAGGCCCCAGGCGCGGTCGAGCAGGTCTTCTTCGCTCTCGTCCAGTTCATTCAGACTGTTGAAGCCTTCCCGCACGATCACGTGGCAGGTGGTGCAGGCGCAACTCATGTCGCAGGCGTGCTCGATGTTGATCTTGTTGTCCAGCAAGGCTTCACAGATGGAGGTGCCCGTGGGCGCCGTGATGGTGGCGCCGTGAGGACAGTACTCGGGATGGGGCAGTATCTTGATCGTGGGCATGGGGGTGGTGTTTCAAACTTCTTCGAGTTTCTTGCCAGACAGAGCCTGCTGGATGCCGCGATTCATGCGCAGCGCGGCAAAGGACTCGGTGCCCTTGGCCAGCGCGGCGGTGGCGGCTTCAATGGCTGCAGCGTCATCGCCTCCCACGGTGGCCGCCAGGGCGTTCATCAGGGCTTCGATCTGCTCGCGCTCGGCGGGGGCGAGCAGATCGGCGTCGGCCGCCAGCGCGGTGCGGGTGGCGGCAATCATGCGATCAGCATCCACACGGGCCTCGACCAGCGCACGCGACTGGATGTCTTGCTGGGCGGTGGCGAAACTGTCCTGCAGCATGGCGGCGATCTGCTCATCGCTCAGGCCGTAAGCGGGTTTCACGTCCACCCGCGCCTCCACGCCACTGCCCTGCTCTTTGGCGCTCACCGAAAGCAGGCCGTCGGCGTCGACCGTGAACGTGACGCGGATGCGCGCGGCCCCGGCCACCATGGGCGGGATGCCACGCAATTCGAATCGCGCCAGGCTGCGGCAATCGGCCACGAGATCGCGCTCACCCTGCACCACATGCAGGGCCAGGGCGGTCTGGCCATCCTGGTAGGTGGTGAAGTCCTGCGCCCGTGCGGTGGGAATGGCGCTGTTGCGCGGCACGATGCGTTCGACCAGGCCACCCATGGTCTCGATGCCCAGCGAGAGCGGAATCACATCCAGCAGCAGCAGATCGCCATCTCGGCTGTTGCCGGCCAGGGCGTTGGCCTGGATCGCGGCGCCCAGGGCCACCACCTCGTCAGGGTTGAGGTTGGTCAACGGCTCCCGAGCAAAGAATTCGCCCACGGTGCGGCGCACGACTGGCATGCGGGTAGACCCGCCGACCATCACCACGCCCTGCACCTCGTCTTTTGCCACACCGGCATCGCGCAGCACTTTGCGCACGGCACTCATGGTGCGCGCCGTCAACGCGGCGGTGCAAGCCTCGAAATCGGCCGGGGTCACCGCTTGCTCGACAGGCTGCCCTGCCACGGTGGCGCGAAAGGTTTCGCAGGCTTGTGAGGACAGGGCTTCCTTGACGCGCCGAGCCTCGGCGTGCACGGCCGCCCGCTCGGAAGGACTGAGCGCATCTCCAACGCTCTGCCCTGCCAGCACCCAGGCCGCCAGGGCCTGGTCGTAATCGTCGCCACCCAATGCCGAGTCGCCACCGGTGGCCATGACTTCAAACACGCCCTTCGTCAGGCGAAGGATGGAGATGTCGAAGGTACCGCCACCCAGATCGTAGATGGCGTAGATGCCCTCGGACCCGTTGTCCAGGCCATAGGCGATGGCCGCGGCGGTGGGCTCGTTGATCAGTCGAAGCACATTGATACCGGCAAGCTGGGCCGCGTCCTTGGTGGCCTGGCGCTGGGCATCGTCGAAGTAGGCTGGCACGGTGATCACGGCACCGTACAACTCGTCGTCAAAGCTGTCCTCGGCGCGAAAGCGCAACGTGGCGAGAATTTCAGCGCTGACTTCCATCGGCGTTTTGCGACCCGCTACGGTTTCGACCACGGCCATGCCGTCCTGCTCGACCACGTTGTAGGAGAGCTTGTCGACATCGGCCACCTGGGCCCTCGCGCGTCCCATCAGGCGCTTGACCGAGCTCACCGTGTTGGCGGGGTCCTGCACCTGCGCAGCCAGCGCATCGAAACCGATCTGCCGGCCCGCGCCGCCCTGCGCGGGATCGAGGTAGCGCACCACGCTAGGAAGAATCACGCGGCCATCGGCGGCGGGCAGGCATTCCGCGACACCGTGGCGCACCGCGGCCACCAGCGAATGCGTAGTGCCCAGGTCGATGCCCACAGCCACTCGGCGCTGATGGGGGTCGAGAGACTGGCCGGGTTCGGAAATCTGCAGAAGCGCCATGGGTGAGGAATCAGGTCTGGAACAGGAAACAACCGGCTATTGTCCCAGCAGTTCGATCCGGTTCTCCACATCGCTGGCAAAGCGCTCAACGAACATAAGGGCTCTGACCTGGGCGGCCAGGGCAGGCCAGTCCTGTCGCTCGTCGGCAGTGGTCTGCAACCCCTGCAACATCGAGCGGCGCATGGCGGCCACCTCGTCGGCCATCCGCTCCAGATCGGGCAAACCGCTGGCCTCGTCAAGCTCCTCGCGCCACTGCATCTGCTGCATCAGAAAATCGGCGGGCATGGCCGTGTTGACTTCCGCCCCGATGGGCGAACCGTTCAACTCGCACAGGTAGGCTGCGCGATGCAATGGATTCTTCAGGCGCTGGTAGGCCTCGTTGATGCGCACCGACCACTGCATGGCCTGGCGCTGGGCCTGGGCGTCGGCGGTGGTGAAACGATCGGGGTGGGCTTCGCGCTGCAGCAACTTCCAGCGCTCGTCCAGTGCAGCGCGGTCGATCTCGAATCGCGGCGCAAGGCCGAACAACTCGAAGTCGTTCGATTGAAGATGAAGGTTCATGAAAGACAAAAACCGCCGGCGCTCAACAGCACGGGCGGCTTTGGAAAGAAAGGCTGACGCATCAGATTCTGAAACTCTCGCCGCAACCGCACCGGTCGCGCTCATTGGGATTGTTGAAGCGGAACCCTTCGTTGAGGCCTTCGCGCACAAAGTCGAGCTGCGTGCCGTCGATATAGGCCAGGCTCTTGGGATCAACCAGCACCTTGACACCGTTGTCCTCGAAGACCACGTCTTCAGGCGCGATCTCGTCGGCGTATTCCAGCTTGTAGGCCATGCCCGAGCACCCCGTGGTCTTCACGCCCAGTCGCACGCCTACACCCTTGCCGCGTTTGGCGATGTAGCGGTTGACGTGCCGTGCGGCGGCTTCTGAAATCGAAATGGCCATGGGAACCCGGGACTCAGTTGAGGTGCTTCTTGCGGTAGTCGTCCACTGCCGCCTTGATGGCGTCTTCGGCCAGGATGGAACAGTGAATCTTGACCGGTGGCAGTGCCAGTTCTTCAGCGATCTGGCTGTTCTTGAGCGCGGCCGCCTGGTCGAGCGTCTTGCCCTTGACCCACTCGGTCACCAGAGAAGACGAGGCGATCGCCGAGCCGCAACCGTAGGTCTTGAAGCGCGCATCCTCGATCACGCCCGTGCTCGGGTTCACCTTGATCTGCAGCTTCATGACGTCGCCGCATGCGGGCGCACCCACCATGCCAGTGCCCACCGATTCGTCACCCTTGTCGAAAGAGCCGACGTTGCGGGGATTCTCGTAATGGTCAACGACCTTTTCTGAATAAGCCATGCCTTTTCTCCTTCAATGAGCTGACCACTGGATGGTGGACAGGTCGATACCGTCTTTGAACATTTCCCACAGCGGGGACAACTCACGCAACTTGGCCACGTTTTCCTTGATGGTGGCGATCGCGTAGTCGATTTCTTCCTCGGTCGTCCAGCGGCCGATGGTCATGCGAAGGCTGCTGTGGGCAAGCTCGTCGCTGCGGCCAAGGGCACGCAGCACATAGCTGGGCTCCAGGCTGGCCGAGGTGCAAGCGGAGCCCGACGACACCGCCAGCCCCTTGATGCCCATGATGAGCGACTCGCCTTCGACGTAATTGAAGCTCATGTTGAGGTTGTGTGGCACCCGGCGCGTCTCGTGGCCATTGATGAACACTTCTTCCACGTCTTTGAGGCCGGCAACCATGCGGTCGTGCAGAGCGCGAATGCGCTGGTTCTCCTCGTGCATCTCGGCCTTGGCAATCCGGTAAGCCTCGCCCATGCCGACGATCTGGTGCGTGGGCAGCGTGCCCGATCGCATGCCTCGCTCGTGGCCACCACCGTGCATCTGCGCCTCGATGCGCACACGCGGCTTGCGGCGCACGAACAACGCACCGATGCCCTTGGGGCCGTAGGTCTTGTGCGAGGTGAGGCTCATCAGATCGACCGGGAGCGTCTGCAGGTCGATGTCCACACGGCCGGTGGCCTGGGCAGCGTCCACATGGAATATCACGCCCTTTTCGCGGCAGATTGCGCCCAGGGCTGCAATGTCCTGGATGACACCGATCTCGTTGTTCACGAACATGACCGAAGCCAGGATGGTGTCGGGTCGAATCGCCGCCTTGAAGGCTTCCAGGTCCACCAGCCCGTCTTCCTGCACGTCGAGGTAGGTCACCTCAAAACCCTGGCGCTCCAGTTCGCGGCAGGTATCGAGCACGGCCTTGTGCTCGGTCTTGACCGTGATGATGTGCTTGCCTTTGGTCTTGTAGAAATGCGCCGCGCCCTTGAGCGCCAGGTTGTTGGACTCGGTGGCTCCGCTGGTCCAGACGATTTCGCGGGGGTCGGCACCGATCAGAGCGGCGACCTGTTCGCGTGCCGTCTCCACCGCCTTTTCCGCTTCCCAGCCCCAGGCATGGCTGCGCGAAGCGGGGTTGCCGAAATGTTCGCGCAACCAGGGGATCATGGCGTCCACCACCCGCGGGTCGCAAGGATTGGTGGCGCTGTAGTCCATGTAGATGGGGAAGTGCGGAGTGCTCATGGCTTGGAATGAAACGGATTCGAGGAAGTGCCGATGCCTACTTGGTGGAAAGCGCCGCGCCGCCCAGGGCAAACACCGAATTCGGTGCGTTCACGCGAATTGGCTTGACCACCGGGGCACTTGAGATCGCGCGCTTGATCATCGGCGCGTTCTCCACCACCACGCCCTTGGCGAGCTGCTCATCCACCAGCGATTGCAGGGACACGGAGTCAAGAAAATCCACCATTTTCGCGTTGAGCGCAGCCCAGAGTTCATGGGTCATGCAGCGATGGCCTTCACCCAGGCAGTTTTCCTTGCCGCCGCACTGGGTGGCGTCGATCGGTTCGTCGACCGACACGATGATGTCCGCCACCGTGATATCGGCCGCCTTGCGACCGAGCGTGTAGCCGCCGCCGGGGCCTCGGGTGGACTCCACGAGTTCGTGGCGACGCAGCTTGCCGAAAAGCTGCTCCAGATAAGAGAGCGAAATCTGCTGGCGCTGGCTGATGGCCGCGAGCGTGACGGGGCCGTTGTTCTGGCGCAGGGCCAGATCAATCATGGCGGTGACCGCAAAGCGGCCTTTGGTCGTGAGGCGCATTTTCAAGCTCCTTGAAGTGTTGGCTTGACCGTCGTGGTACGGCTCAGAAACGGGTTTGCACCGTCTCGAACCCCTTCTCCACCCGCCCCGACCCTTGAACGGTCTGTTGATCGAAGGCTTTCCCGACTGTTTTCGTCGAGTATACCCTAAAACCCACTGTTCCGCTCGACATCTTAGCGGATCGGGCGATTTGTCCTAGACAAATTGCGCCCGCGACCCTTTGGACACAACAAAGACTGATCGGTTCAAACGGGTGCAGTTCCCGCGATTCACGCGAGGTTTTCCCGGCCTGAGGCGCCGAACACCTGCGCTTTCAGGCGCCCGAGCTGGTCGCGAACGCTGGCGGCTTTTTCGAACTCCAGGTTGCGTGCGTGTTCCAGCATGAGTTTTTCAAGGCGCTTGATCTCGCGAGCCACGTCCTTCTCGCTCATGTCTTCGATGCTGGCGCGGTGGGCGCTCTCCGCCGCCAGGCGATCGGCCTCCTTGCCGGCCTTTTCGCTGTACACGCCGTCGATGAGGTCTTTGATGCGCTTGTTGATGCTGCGCGGTTCGATGCCCATGGCGAGGTTGTGCGCGATCTGCTTGGTGCGGCGCCGGTTGGTCTCGTCCATCGCCTTCTTCATGGAATCGGTGACGCGATCCGCGTAGAGGATGGCACGGCCATTGAGGTTGCGCGCCGCGCGGCCGATGGTCTGAATCAAGCTGCGTTCGGAACGCAGGAAGCCTTCCTTGTCGGCGTCCAGAATCGCCACCAGAGACACCTCGGGAATATCCAGACCCTCGCGCAGCAAATTGATGCCGACGAGCACGTCGAAGGAGCCCAGGCGCAGGTCGCGCAGAATCTCGACGCGCTCGACTGTGTCCACGTCGCTGTGCAGATAGCGCACCTTCACACCGTTCTCGGTCAGGTAGTCGGTGAGCTGCTCGGCCATGCGTTTGGTCAGCGTGGTGATGAGCACACGTTCATTTTTCTCGACGCGGATGCGGATTTCCTGCAGCACGTCGTCCACCTGGTGGATGGCGGGGCGCACCTCGAGTTCGGGGTCCACCAGTCCGGTGGGGCGCACCAGCTGCTCCACCACCTGCCCCGAATGCGTTTTCTCGTAGTCGGCGGGCGTGGCCGAGACAAACACCACCTGACGCATGCGCTGTTCGAACTCTTCCAGCTTGAGTGGCCGGTTGTCGAGCGCGCTGGGCAAGCGAAAACCGTATTCGACCAACGTGGTCTTGCGAGCGCGGTCGCCGTTGTACATGCCGCCAAACTGGCCCATGAGCACGTGGCTCTCGTCGAGAAACATCAGCGCATCTTTGGGCAGGTAGTCGGTCAGGGTGGACGGTGGCTCACCTGCCGCGCTGCCTGCCAGGTGGCGCGAGTAGTTCTCGATGCCCTTGCAGTGACCCACCTCACTGAGCATTTCCAGGTCGAAGCGGGTGCGCTGCTCCAGCCGCTGCGCTTCCACCAGTTTGCCGTCGCCCACCAGTTGCCTGAGCCGGTCGACCAGTTCCAGTTTGATCGCCTCCACGGCGTGCAGCACCTGCTCTCGCGGGGTCACGTAGTGGCTGCTGGGGTAGACGGTGAAACGGGGAATCTTCTGCCGCACCTTGCCGGTCAAGGGATCGAACAGTTGCAGTGTCTCGACCTCGTCGTCGAAGAGTTCGATCCGGATCGCCATTTCCGAATGCTCGGCCGGAAACACGTCGATGGTGTCACCGCGCACGCGAAACTTGCCGCGCGAAAAATCCTGCTCGTTGCGGGCGTACTGCATGCGCACCAGCTGGGCGATCAGGTCGCGCTGACCAATCTTGTCTCCCGTGCGCAGCGTCATCACCATCTGATGGTAGCTCTCGGGTTTCCCGATGCCGTAGATGGCGGAGACCGTGGCCACGATCACCACGTCGCGTCGTTCCAGAATGCTCTTGGTGCATGAGAGGCGCATCTGCTCGATGTGCTCGTTGATCGCGCTGTCTTTCTCGATGAACAGGTCGCGCTGGGGCACGTAGGCCTCGGGCTGGTAGTAGTCGTAGTAGCTGACGAAGTATTCGACCGCATTCCTGGGAAAGAACTCCCGAAACTCGCTGTAAAGCTGCGCCGCAAGGGTTTTGTTGGGCGCAAACACGATGGCCGGCCTGCCCAGGCGGGCGATCACGTTGGCCATGGTGAAGGTTTTGCCCGAGCCGGTCACGCCCAGCAAGGTCTGGAACACCTCGCCGTCGTTCACACCTTCCACGAGTTGGCGGATAGCCTCAGGCTGATCGCCTGCGGGCGGATAGGGCAGGAAGAGTTCGAATGGCGAACCAGGAAACTTCAGGAACTCGCCCTCAGGGGGCGATTCGCCCTGCCCTTCAGGCAGCGGGTCTTTCGGCGTCGGGGGCAGTGTCGTCAGGGGCATCAGAAGATTGTGCCGGATGGTGGCGGTCGACTTCGGCCCTCGGTCTGCGCACGCCGGGCTTGGCCAGGATCTCCACGTAGGCCTGCGCCCCACCCTCTCGCGCCACCGTGTCCAGATGGCCCATCAGGGTCGAGAGGTGCACGACTTCGGCGGCCTCTTTGGTGGCACCGAAGCGACAATCGAAATCCAGGTAGTCGGCACCCTCCGGCAGCTCGCGGCGCCTTTCGCGCTTGAGGTACTTGCGGATCTCGTGCTTGACGGCTTCGAGCACGCGGTCGCGGTGACGGCCTTCTTGGGTCAGGGGGAAGATTTTTCTCATGGCGGTCGGTCGGGCGCGTTGCGGTCAGTGTCTTACAAGGGAGGGCGCGATTATGCGCGCCGAGGTATCCTCGGTCGCCCATGCAGCCTCTCGAACATCACCCCACGCCCGGCAAGGACGAGATCGCCCTGCTCGAACCGTTCGAGCGTCTGGGGCTGGACCGCATCGCGCTGGTAAACACGGCCGCGCAAGCGCGCGAAGCCTGCGCCGAGCTGGCGGACCACCCGGCATGGGGTTTCGACACCGAATCCAAGCCGACCTTTTTCAAGGATCAGGTCTCAGACGGGCCACACATCGTGCAACTGGCCACGCTGCAGCGCGCCTGGGTGTTTCAGTTGCAAGATCCCGCCTGCCTGGCGCAGGTGGCCGCCCTTCTCGCCGATGGCGTGCACACCAAGGCTGGCTTCGGTCTGGGCGACGACACCCGGCGCATCGTGAGCAAGCTTGAGGTGGAGCCTCGGGGCGTGCTTGAACTCAACACGGTCTTTCGCGCACGCGGCTACCGCAAGGACATGGGCGTCAAGGGGGCCGTGGCGGTGTTGTTCAACCGCCGTTTCATCAAGTCCAAGAAGGCGGCCACTTCGAACTGGGCCAATCCGCGGCTGAGCGAAGCCCAACTGATCTACGCAGCCAACGACGCCTGGGCCGCTGCGCGTGTGTATCAGGCACTGGGCCTGGCGTGAAACTCAGCGCTGGCGCAAGGGCGTGAGCAGGTCGCCCAGACCGTTGTGGTCGATTTCGTGCATCAGGGCCAGCAGTCGCCCGATCTCGCCAGACGGAAAGCCTTCGCGAGCGAACCAGTTCAGGTAGTTGCCTGGGAGGTCGGCGATCACACGACCTTTGTGTTTGCCGTAGGGCATTTCCACGGTGAGCAGGCGCTCCAGGTCTTCGGGCTTCATCGCACCGCCGAGGTGGAATGATCCAGCCACGTGCGCACACAGGCGTTGAACTCGACGGGCTTCTGGCGCATCACCCAGTGGCCGGTATCCATGCCCTTCACCTCGCACCCGGGTGTGGCCGCCAGTTGATCGAGCCAGCGCGCCGAATGAAACATGAATGGTTTGCGTCGCCCGTAGATGTAGAGCGCTGGGAGCGTGACACCGAGGACATGGTCCACGCGAGCCAGCTCACGAAGTCCACCCATGGTGCCGAACCAGCCCATGGCATAGGGATAGTTCATCTGCCAGGCGATCTGTTCCGGGGCGTTGCGGCAGCCGATGGCGCGCGCCATGAACCGCGTCATGCGGTTGGCAATACCAGGCGCCCATCGACCCAGCTTCCACGCCGCCGCCAGCCAGAGCTGGTAGTAGGCGATCATCAGTTTCTCTTTCACGCTCAGGCTCTTCAGGTAGGCACCTGAGCTCGTGTCGCCGATGTCGACGCCGACGATGCGCGCCACCCGGTGGCTGTGGCGAGCCGCAAACTCGTAGCCGAAGAGGCATCCCCAGTCGTGCAGCAGCAGGCTGACTGGCTCCTGCGGACTCACCGCATCCACCACCTGGCGCAAGAAGCGGGTGAAATCCACCACCGACACCGGCTGTGGCGGCTGGCTCAGGTCGTACCCGGGCAAAAACACGCGCACGCAGCGGTAGCCGTCTTGCAATGCGGCCACGCTGCTGTCCCAGAGCGACGGCGTGTCGGGCCAGCCATGCAGCATCAACACGGTGTGCGCACCTTGCCCATCGACCAGGACATCGACGCCGTTCACGTTCATGCGATGGCTCATGAGCGAGGAGACGCTGTGCGCCTGGAGGACCGTTCGGTCTGCACCGCCACCAGCTTGGCCAGCAACTTCATGAAGCGCGTGCGCTCAGCCGGCGTGAGCGCATCCAGAATGGCGAGCTGCGTGCCCACGCCTTTGCGGCTGGACCGCTTGAACACATCGCGTCCCGCCGACGTGAGCGTGAGCACGCGCGCTCGGCGGTCGTTGGGATCCATCTCGCGGGTCACGAGACCGCCGGCCTCCATGCGATCCAGCACACCGGTCAAAGAGGCACGGTCCAGCGCCAGCGTACGGCACAGCGTCTTCGCGTCGATGCCAGGCCGTTCATTCAGGACGATCAACAGGCCGAACTGGATCGGCGTGAGGTTGAACTCTGCCAATTGCTCCAGTGCGATGGCGGTGGCCAGTTGATGAGCGCGTCGCAGGAGTTGCGCGGGCGCTTCGGTCAGGCTCTGGATGGAAACGCTCATGGGTGACACCGGCAGGTGAGGTGGATCGGCGAACAGGTCTCGGCGATTGTAGAAGCCGCGTGTTCGGCAGGAACTTGACGGATATGTGTTGTGGTTGTGTTTTATTCTTATATGTACAAACTATGATCTCGCCACTTTCCATCGGAAACATCCTTGAGCCCCAGCCTTCCTCGCCGCGGCGCCAACGACATGCTGGCCACGTGAGCGCTTCTCTCGCCGAACACGGCCCCGCCGTCAACCTCGGTGCGTTCACCGGGAGGGTTTCACCGGAGTGCAGGCACCTGCGGGCCTGCCTCGCCGAATCGCTGCCCGCCTGACGCAGGAAGTTCAGCGCACCGTGCGCGGCCCTGAACTCAAGGCCAGGCTCAACAACATCGGCCACGCACCCGCGCCCTTGAACGCGCAGGCGTTCGACGCTTGACTGCGCGCCGAGTCGAGCGCTGGCGCAACGCGGTGCAAGCCAATCACATCAAGCTCGCCTGATGCCGGGCCATACCGACTGGCGAGGCGCCTGGAAGCCCATGATCGCCGACGGCATCGGCCTGGTGGAATTCAACATCTGGTCGGAAACACCGGATGGTGTGTCGGTCGGTCCGGGCAAGGTCGTCGCAACCATGCCGCTGCGAGCTGGTGTCGGGTCATTCGGCGCGCCTGCAGGTGTCCTTGAGGCGCCTTCACCACAATTGGTCCATCTATTGAATATGATGACCATTCCCGCAGCAATCACGAAAGACCGCGAATGAACGCAACCAGCCAGGGAGAAGACACCTCTCCCGTCCCCGACTACGGCCGCCTCTGGCGCCTGGACCAGCAGGTGTTCATCGTGCTCGGCGCAGGCCAGGGCATCGGGCGCCAGGCCGCCCATGCCTTGAGCCAGGCCGGCGCCACCGTGGTCTGCGTGGGTCGCCGGGCCGAGGCCACCCAGGCCATTGCCGCCGAGGTGGGCGGCGTCGCCATCGTGGGTGACGCGACGGTGCGCGCCGACGTGGAGCGCATCGCCGCCGAGGTGATGCAACGCTTTGGTCGCATCCATGGCCTGGTCGACATCCTGGGCATGCCTCGTGTGAAGCCGCTTGTGGCCTTTACCGACGAGGACTGGGACTGGCAGTTCAACGTCGGCCTGCGTCACGCGTTCCTGTCGCTGCAGATCGTTGGCCCGCTCATCGGGCAGAGTGGTGGGGGCGCCATGGTGTTCGTGAGCTCCACGTCGGGCAAAGTGATTTCGTCCGAACGCGCCGCCTACGCGTCGAGCAAGGCCGCGCTGCAACAGCTCGTCACCGCCGCCGCCATCGAATTCGGGCCGATGCAGGTGCGCGTGAACGCGGTGGCCCCGGGACTGGTGATGACACCCCGTGTCAGTGGCTCGATCCCCCCGGAAACGCTTCGTCAGTCGGCCGCGCTCTACCCCCTGGGCCAGGTCGGCACGCCGCCGCAGATCGCTTCGGTGATCCTGTTTCTCTCCAGCGCCCTGAGTTCGCACGTCAACGGACAGACCGTGTTCGCCGAAGGTGGCGTGTCTGCCCGCTCGCCGCTGTATGCCACCAGTTCCGCGAGGCCGCCGGGCGTTCCCTGATCAGAGCGCCTGCACCAGGCGCCGCACGCCTTCTTCAATCTTGTCCGGCCCTACGGTGGCAAACGACAGGCGCAAGGTGGAGAGGTCGGGCTGGCTGGCATAGAAAGGCGCGCCCGGCACGAAAGCCACTCCCTTTTCGATGGCGCGTTTCGCGAACTCACCGCCATCTTTCACCTTGCCGCCTGAGCCGGTGAGACGCGCCCACACGAACAGGCCGCCCTGGGGCTGAACGAAGGCGATCGCATCACCCATTTCGCGCCGCAACGCGTTGCCCATGGTGGTGGCGCGCTCGGCATAGACCTGGCGCACCCGTGCCAGCGTGGCGGGCATGCGCCCGGCCTTGAGGTACTGTGCGGCGGTGGCCTGGGCGAAGGTGCTGGTGTGGGCGTCGCTGAACTGCTTGCACATGGTGGCCTTGGCCAGCAACTCGGCTGGCCCCACCATCCAGCCCACACGCAGGCCAGGGCTGAGCACCTTGCTCAGCGATCCGCAGTGCACCAGCAGCTCGCGGCTGCCCGGCACGGTGTGGCTCATGGCCAGCAGGCTGGGCGGTGGCGCATCGGCGAAGTACAGGTCGCCATAGGGATCGTCTTCGACAATCAAGGTCTGGTGCTTCACCGCCATCTCCAGCACGCGCTGGCGCCGCGCCTGGCTGAGCATGGCGCCGCTGGGGTTGCCGAAGGTGGGAATGAGGTAGACGAACTTGGGCTTGTGCTGCTCGATCAATCGCTCCAGCTCGTCGGCCTGCACGCCGTCGCCGTCCACCGGCGCGCTGATGAGCTCTGCCCCATAGAGGCGAAAGCACTGGATGGTGGCCAGAAACGTGGGGCCCTCGACGATCACTTTGTCGCCGGGCGAGATCATGGTCTTGCCCAGCAGGTCCAGCGCTTGCTGGCTGCCGGTGGTGACGATCAGGTCGCTGGCGCTCACGCCCTGGGCGCCCTTGCTCGCCATGAAGGCGGCGAGCTGCTCGCGCAGCGGCTGGTAGCCCTCGGTCGCGCCGTATTGAAGGGCTCCGCCCGCCTCTTCGGTGAGCGCGGTGTTCACCGCTTCGCGAATACCCTCCACGTCGAACAGGGCGCTGTCGGGAAAACCACCGGCAAAGCTGATGATGCCGGGCTTGCCGAGCAGCTTGAAGAGTTCGCGGATGGCGGAGGTTTCAACGTTGTTGAGTCGGTCGGCGAAGGGAATGGCAAAGGTCATGGCGGCAGCTCTTGTGAGTTCGGGGAAAACCAGCCCGCATTGTCGCCAATTCATTGGATAGACTCAGCGCCGATGAAACCCGCCGCCATCGAAGCCTTCTTCGCCATCCTCCAGCGCGCCAACCCCAGCCCCCAGTCCGAACTGGAATACACCACCGTGTTCGAACTGCTGGCCGCCGTGCTGCTCTCGGCCCAGGCCACCGACGTGGGTGTGAACAAGGCGACGCGAAGGCTCTTTCCAGTGGCCAACACGCCGCAGGCGATCCTGTCTCTGGGTCTGGAGGGTCTGGAGGCCTACATCAAGACGATCGGCCTGTTCCGCAGCAAGGCGCGCCATCTCATGGAAACCTGCCGCATCCTGGTGGAACGCCATGGCGGCGAAGTGCCAACCACCCGCGAAGCCCTGGAGGCCCTGCCCGGCGTGGGCCGCAAGACCGCCAACGTGGTGCTCAACGTGGCTTTCGGGCAGCCCACCATGGCGGTGGACACGCACATCTTCCGCGTGAGCAACCGCACGGGCCTGGCGCCGGGCAAGACGCCGCTGGCGGTGGAGCAGCAACTCCTGCGGCGCGTGCCGAGCGCCTACGCGGTGGATTCGCACCACTGGCTCATCCTGCACGGGCGCTATGTGTGCCAGGCGCGCAAGCCGCTGTGCCCACGCTGCACGGTGGCGGCTTACTGCGACTTCAAGGAAAAGACCCAGGCCTGAAGGTCAGATCTCGACCCAGGTCCAGCCACCGGGTTCGGGTGCGTCCTTCGGCCATTCGCCTGCTTCACGGATCTGCGGGGCGCCGCTCTTCACGATGTGCTGCACCGCGCGGATCACGCCCGCGTGCGTCACCCACAGCACGTCGCCGGAGGTCGCGGGCCGCAGGTCGGCCATTGCAGCGGCCACGCGGTAGAGCAGTTGCTGCGTGCTCTCCGAGCCACCGAACCGGTGGTGCGCGAAATCAGCCATCCAGTCATCGAAGGCGCTGCGGGGGATGTGCTCCCAGGGCTTGAGTTCCCAACGGCCAAAGTCCATTTCGTTGAGGCGAGGGTCGATGCGTGCGGCTCGCAGGTCTGGCCGAAGGGACTGCAGGGCGCCGGCGAGCTGCTGCGCCCGCAACAGGCCAGAGACCCAGACCGGCGTGCCTTGGGGCAGCTGGGGTGCCATGGCCTGGGCAGTTTCGCGCGTGAGCCGTGCATCGGCCGGCACGTCGCTGGCGCCGTAGCACAGGCCGGGGGCCAGCACCACGGGCGCATGGCGAAGCAGCCAGAGTTTCATGGGGTCGCCGGCAAGGCCAGCGCCACGCCCAGGTAGAACATCACCTCGCTCAACTGCTGCGTGGCCCCCAGGCCGTCGCCTGTGAAGCCTTGCAGCCGTCGGCGCAGCAGCCGCCACATCCACGCGAGTCCCAACGCGGCACCCAGCACCGCCTGGGCCCACAGCCCCACCGCCGGCCACCACCAGAACACCAGCGCCATCGCCAGCGTCCACCACAGCAGCCCGGCCATCAAAGCACCGTTGCCGATGTACTCGGCCAGTGGTTTGCTTTTCGATTGCGGGGTGTCGCCCACATGCGGCAACGTGCGGATCACCAGCAGCGGCGTGGTGCGCGAGGTGACATGGGCTGCGAACATCGCCAGGGCCGCGAGTGTGGCGCTCGACTGCGCCAGCAAGGCCAGCAGTGAAATCTTGGCCAGCAGCACCAGCACCAGCGCAATGGCGCCGAAACTGCCGATGCGCGAGTCCTTCATGATCTCCAGCGCCCGTTCGCGCTGGGCGCTGCCACCCAGGCCGTCGGCCAGATCGGCCAGACCGTCCTCGTGAAAAGCGCCCGTGAGCATCACGCTGAAGACCGTGCTGACGATGGCGGCCACCCAGGCTGCGGCTGGCACGGTTGGCAAGGCCCACTGCAGCGCGCAAAACAACAAGGCGCTCAGGCCGCCCACGATCCAGCCGACACCTGGAAAGTGCGCGGCGCTGGCGCGCAGCATGGCCGGACTGAAACCCACCCAGTCCGCCAGGGCACCCGTGACCGGGATGCGGGTGAAGAACTGCAGGGCCAGCAGAAAGTGGCGCACGAACAGGCTCACGTCTGCAACGGCTCCTGGCTTTCGCTGCGGGAGACGCCCGCTGCCTCGAAACTGGCCATCTCTCGCAACAGCGCGCAGGCGCTCACGAGCAAAGGCCAGGCCAGCGCCGCGCCCGAACCTTCGCCCAGTCGCAGTCCCAGGTCGAGCAGCGGCTCGGCCTTGAGATGAGCGAGCATGAGTGCGTGACCGCGCTCGCCCGAGCGGTGCGCAAACACACAGCGCTGCAACACGGGCGGCTGCAGTTTCGATGCCACCAGCACCGCGGCGCTGGCGATGAAGCCATCCACCACGATCACGCGGCGTTCGGCGGCCGCCTGCAGCACAGCACCCACCAGCGTGGCGATCTCCAGGCCACCGAACGCGGCCAGCGCGTCAAGCGGCGCACGCGCTTGGCCGTGCAGGGCCAGCACCTTTCGCAACACGTCGATCTTGCGTTGCACGGCGTCGGCGTCGAGCCCGGTGCCCGCGCCGGTCACGTCGGCCACCGCCATACCACCCAGCCGGGCCAGCAGCATCGAGGCCGCCGAGGTGTTGCCAATGCCCATTTCGCCAAGCAACAGCGCGTTGCCCGGCAAACCGCATACGACGTCGCGTCCATTGCCGATGGCCTGTTCGCACTGCGCCGCGCTCATGGCGGGGCCGGCCAGCGCATCGGCGGTGCCGCGGGCCACCTTCTTCACCACCAGTCCCTTGCGTGCAGCGAAATCGTGGTTGACGCCGCAGTCCACCACGGTGAGGCCGATGCCGTGCTGGCGCGCGAGCACGCTCACGGCGGCACCTCCCGCCAGGAAGTTCTCCACCATCTGCCAGGTCACGTCGCTCGGGTAGGCCGAGATGCCGTGCGCGGCCAGGCCGTGGTCGGCGGCGCATACCAGCATCTGAGGTTCGCGCAGCTGCGGGTGCGAGCTGCCCAGGATGAGGCCCACGCGAATGGCCAGCGATTCCATGCGGCCGAGCGATCCGAGGGGCTTGGTCTTGTTGTCCACCGCACGCTGCAAACGGGCGGCGAGGTCGGGCTCATGGAGGTCGGGAATGTTCATGGTGCGGGATCAATGAGGTGGTCGAGCACGCCGGGCTCGAAGTGGGTCTGGATGAAATCGGCCAGGCCGTCGAACACGGTCTCCAGCGTGGGAACGCTGGTGCCAAAGAGCGCCTGCAACACTCGCGGGTCTTCGAAGAGGCCGTGCAGGTAGACGCCCAGCACCTGGCCCGCCGCGTTCTGCCAGCCCAGGCCACCGGGCAGCACCTCGTGTGCCAGGTCGCCAGCGGCCGCCATGGCGGGATGTTGAGCGGTCTGCCCGTGGTGGATTTCGTAGCCGGCAGCGGACACGCCCGACAGCGCGGACCATGCGCCCGTCAGCGCACCAAAGGTTGCCTGGGTGTGCCGCACGGTCTTGTCGCGATCGAACTGCGTGACCAGCGGCAGCAGGCCAAGGCCCGGCGCGTTGCCGTCGATGCCATGCGGGTCGATCAAAGCTTCGCCCAGCATCTGCAACCCACCGCAGACGCCCAGCACCGCGCCGCCCTGCGCAGCGTGCGATGCAACGGTACGGTCCAGCCCCTGCTGACGCAGCCAGGCCAGGTCTGCCGCCGTGGCCTTGCTGCCGGGCAGCACGATCCAGTCCGCGCCGGCGCAGTCGGCCGGCGTGCGCGCCCACACGAGGCGCACACCCGGCACGTTCTTCAAGGGCTGGAATTCATCCAGGTTGCTGATGCGGGGGTACGCCAGCACCGCCACCGTCTTGGTCACGGCGCCGCTGGCCCTGGTCCGGTCGTCGAACACGCCGTCCTCTTCCGGCAGGCCATGCTGCCACCACATGGGTAGCACGGCCACGGTCGGCACGCCAGTGAGTGTCTGCAATTGCTGTGGTGCCGGCGCGAGCAGGCTGGCGTCGCCCCGGAATCGGTTGAGCACGAAACCCTGAATGAGCGCACGCTCCTCGGGGGGCAACAATGCCCAGGTGCCGTAGAGATGCGCGAACGCGCCGCCCCGGTCGATGTCGGTCACCAGCAGGCAGCGCGCGCTGGCATGCAGCGCCACGCGCATGTTGACAACGTCGCTGTCGTGCAGGTTGATCTCGGCGGGCGATCCCGCACCCTCGATCACCACCACGTCGTTTTCTTCCCGCAGCGCGTCGAGCGCAGCGGCCAGCTGTGGCCACACCTTCAGACTGCGTCCGCGCCAGGGCATGGCGGACAGGCTCTCGCTCACCTGGCCCATCAGCACCACCTGGCTGCGCGTGTCGGCCTCGGGCTTGAGCAGCAACGGGTTCATGCGGACATCGGGCTCGGCGCGCGCGGCCAGCGCCTGGAAATACTGGGCCGATCCGATCTCGCCGCCCTGCACCACCCGTGCGTTGTTGCTCATGTTCTGTGCCTTGTACGCAGCGACCTTCAGGCCCTGCCGGGCGTAGTACCGGCACAGCGCCGTGGTCAGCCAGCTCTTGCCGGCGCCGCTGGTGGTGCCCAGCACCATCACGCATCGCGCTGTCATGTTGCGGTCTCCCGTTGCGCCAGCAAGGCGCCTCGCAAGGCTGCCTGGGCAAGCGGCGCCTGCACGCTCAGTCGCCAGTGGCCCGCGAGGCCAAAGGAACGCGTATCGCGCAGCTTGACACCGCGGGCGCGCAACGCGTCCGCGTCGATGGCACAGGGCGCCTCGGCGCAGAAATAGTTGGCTTCGCTGGGCAGGCACCGCCAGCCCAGTTCTTCCAGCCAAGTCTTTTGAATGCGCTTCCATTCGCGCAGTTGCTCTCGACTTTGCGCCAGCCACGCCTGGGCGCCCGGTGATACCCAGGCTTGCAGCATCGCCACGGCGTGCGCACCCAGCGGCCACGAAGGCGCCAGCCGTTCCAGCGCGGTCGCCTCGGTCTGCGCATGGCTGGGCGAGATGGCGTAGGCGCCTCGCACGCCGGTCAGACCCAGGGCCTTGTTGGGTGTCCAGAGCTGCCAGATGCGATCCAGGGCATCGGCGTCCAGGTGGCACTCACCTTCCAGGCGCAAAGGCTCATAGGCGCGGTCCAGCACGATCTGGGTACCCGAAGCCACCACGCGGCGCGCAAAAGGCTCCGTCGTACCCAGGGGACTGCTCGGCTCGCACAGCCATGCCAGATGGGCGCGCAGCGGATCGTGTACGCGTTCAAGGCGC
This sequence comes from Hydrogenophaga sp., assembly GCF_050250835.1. Lineage (GTDB taxonomy): Bacteria > Pseudomonadota > Gammaproteobacteria > Burkholderiales > Burkholderiaceae_C > Hydrogenophaga. The sequence continues at coordinate 153,456 of NZ_JBFWNX010000002.1, forward strand.
CAAGTCTGGGCAGCTTCTGCGTAATCGCCATAGGCGAGTTCGGGCAACCAGACGCGCTGGCCGCCCGCTCTGGCCACCCACGCGGTGATGCGACCGATGAATTCGCTGGCGCTGCCAGCCAGAACAATGCGCCCCGGCTTCACCCCATGGAACGCGGCCAGCGCCTCCCGCAGCGCGGTGTACTCGGGGTCGGGATAGTGACGCGCGTCGGCCTGTTGAATCGCCGCCAGCACCGATGGGCTGGGTCCGCAGGCGTTGGCGTTGGTGGAGAAGTCCCACTCAGGCACACCCAGGGCGTCGGGCCCGCCGTGCGTGCGCGTCATGAACTTGCGCTCCACGTCCACGCCGTCACGAGCAGGGCGCAGGCAGTGAGCAGCAACACCACTCGCCCCGCCAGTTGCAAGGCCCGCACGGTGTCTGCAGGTTGCGCGAGCCGCCCATCCCCGTGCAACACGTACACGCCGGGCTTGGCCAGTCGAACATCCAGCGCGAGCGCCATGGCGGCCATGGGCCAGCCACTGTTGGGCGACGGCGTGCGGCACGCGTGCGACGGCCACACCCGCCAGCCACGGCGCAAACCCAGCAAACCGAGCAATGCGCCGGTGAGGCGCGCGGGAAGCCAGGACAAGGCGTCGTCAAGCCGCGCCGCCCATTTGCCGGCCCAGGTCCAGTCTCGGCCGCCGCGCTCACCCCGGTAACCCCACATGGCGTCGGCCGTGTTCGCGAAGCGGTAGAGTGCTGCGCCCGGCAAGCCCGCCACGGCAAACCAGAACAACGGTGCGACCACCGAATCGTTGAGGTTTTCGGCCAGCGATTCGATGGCACTCTCGCGCACCTGCGAGGCGTCGAGCTGGCTTACATCGCGGCTCACCAGCCACGACAGACGCTCGCGGCCCGCCGCCAGGGATTCGACCAGCGCTGACTCCACCGCACCCACTTCGTCGCGCAGCATTCGCCAGGCCAGCAAGGGTTTGAGCAGGCACCCGATGGCCAGTGCCTGCAGCCACCACGCCCAGGTCGCCATGAGGCGCGTGAGGCCGAGCGCCAGCAACACCACCAGCGCCGCACCCAGGCACCAGGCCAGCGCGCCAGAGACGAAGGCGCGCACATGCCCCGAAACAGGGGCGTCTGCCTCCGGCGCGATATGGCGACCCATGAAGGACAGGTACCGCCCCATGCCGACCACCGGGTGCCACCGCATCGGCGGCTCGCCCAGGCAGCGATCGACCACCAGTGCCACCACCATGGCGGGTGCCCAGAACGTCGATGGAGAGAGTACGGGGAGTTCAGTCACGGTGCTCAGGCCGAAAGGGGTCTGGCTGCCGCACCCCGACCGCGCGCCCCTGTGGCACGCGCGGCCATCCGAAGCGCACGCAGCAGTTCGTCCACGTCTGCAGGTTCGTGAGCGGCCGACAGCGCCATTCGCAAGCGCGCCGTGCCCGCTGGCACGGTGGGTGGCCGGATCGCCGGCACCCAGAGGCCTTGATCATGCAAGGCCGCCATGACGGACAGCGCAGTGGCGTTGTCGCCGATCACCAGCGGCTGGATGGCCGTGTCCGATCGCATCAGGGTCCAGCCGGCTGCGTCGAGCGCAGCATCGACCCCAGGGGCCAGCCCGGCGCGCAGCTGGGCGATCCGCTCGCTCAATTGCCGTCGGCGCCGTTCACCGTCTGCCCCCAGCACGCAACGCAAACTGGCCCGCACCGCCTCGGCCAGCAAGGCAGGTGCCGCAGTGGCGTAGGTGTAGCTGCGAGTTTTCTGCAGCAACCACTCCACCAGCCGCTCAGGACCTGCGACGAAGGCGCCCGCGACACCCAGGGCCTTGCCCAGTGTGGCCATGTAGAGCACACGGGGTGACGCCCCTGGGCCCGTGAGGCCGGCAGCAGCCAGCACGCCGCGGCCTTGCGGCCCGAGCACGCCAAACCCGTGCGCGTCGTCCAGCAGCAGCAGCGCATCGTGCCGCTCGCAAAGTGCATTCAGGCTCGCGATGTCGGCGACGTCTCCGTCCATGCTGAACACCGCGTCGCTGATCACCAGCTTGCGGCGCGCCGGACTGGCCGCCAACAACGCACCGAGTTGCGCCAGGTCGGCGTGGCGGTAGCGATGCACTGTGGCTCTGGAAAGGCGCGCGCCGTCGATCAGGCACGCGTGGTTCAGCGCGTCGGAAAACAACGCATCGCCATCGCCCACCAGCGCCGGCACCACACTCGCATTGGTGGCGTAGCCCGCATAAAAGTAAAGCGCACGCGGTAGTCCCACGGCTTCGGCCAGTTCGCGCTCCAGCTCGGCGTTGGCAACGCTGTGGCCACTGACCATGGGCGAGGCGCCGGAGCCTACGCCGTAGAGATCCACGGCGTCACACACCGCCTGGCGCAGCGCCGGCGATCTGGAGAGCCCCAGGTAATCGTTGCTGCAGAAGGCCAGCAGGCTTTCCCCATCAACCACCATCCGCGCGCCTTTGCCTGGCACCACCTCGCGGCGGCGGCGGCGCAACGCCTGGGCATCCAGCGATTCCAGGCGTTCATCGAATTCATTCAACCAGCTCATCCAAAGTCCTTGGTTGCCACGCATCGGGCAGGTTGAGCGCGAGTTTGCGCGCATCGGGGGTCGTGGCACACCAGGGTACGGTGCCCAACAACGGCGCGGGCAGCCAGCGACGAAGGGTGTCGATGTTTTCGTCTCGGCAAGGCATGTCGACGTCGATCGCATTGGCCACCCAGCCTGCCAGGTGCAGGCCATCGGCGCGGATCGCCTCTGCCGTGAGCAGTGCATGGTTCAGGCAACCCAGGCGCAGGCCAACCACCAGCACCACGGGCGCGCCGATGGCGCATGCCAGATCGGCCAAGGTCTCGCGGTCGTTGACCGGCACGCGCCAGCCTCCCGCGCCCTCGACCACCACCACATCGGCCAGGTCGCGCAGCGCACGGTGCGCGGCCAGCAGGCTGGCCACGGTGACGGACTGTCCCGCTCGCAGGGCCGCCAGGTGCGGTGCCATGGCGTCGGGCAGAGCGACCGGGTTGTCGAGCCGTGGCGGTACCGCCACGCTGGAGGCTTCGCGCAGGACGCACACGTCTTCGCTGATCCACTGGCCCTGCTTCAACACCAGACCCGCCGCCACCGGCTTCATGCCCACCACACGGCGGTGGTGGCGCGCCAGGGTGTGCAGCAAGGCAGCAGACACCAGCGTCTTGCCGACTCCGGTATCGGTCCCGGTGACGAAGCAGCCTTCAAACGCCATCACAAACACCTACCGCATTCAGCGCGCCGGAGCGGTCTTCCTCCGCCAGGGTGGCCTCAAGCGCGGCCAGCGCACCCTTCACCAGAATTGCACCTTCGCCTTCGTCAATGACATACGGCGGCATGGCATACAGGGTGTGGCCGATGGGGCGCAGCAAAAGCCCTTCGTCCAGCGCATGGCGCGCAAAGCGGCGGGCGAAATCGGGCAGGCTGCCGGGCACGTCCCACGCAAAGATCATGCCCTGCTGGCGCGCGAAACGCACCCGTGGGTGGCTCGAAAGCGGTTCGAACTGTGCGGCAAGCCGTTGGCTGGTGGCAGCGTTGTGGCGCAGTGCGTCGGTTTGCTCGAACAGATCCAGCGTGGCCAGCGCGGCACGGCACGCCAGCGGATTGCCTGTGTAGCTGTGCGAATGCAGGAAACCCCGCGCCACCTGATCGTCGTAGAAGGCGGCGTACACCTCGCCGGTGGTAAGCACAACCGACAACGGCAAGGTGCCACCGGTCAACCCCTTGGAGAGGCACAGAAAATCGGGACGGATGCCGGCCTGCTGGTGCGCAAACAGGGTGCCAGTGCGTCCAAAGCCCACGGCAATTTCGTCCAGCACGAGGTGCACCTGGTAGCGGTCGCACAGCTCGCGCACCCGCCGCAGGTACTCGGGGTCGTGCATTGCCATGCCAGCGGCGCATTGAACGAGCGGCTCGACGATCAGCGCCGCAGTGTCTTCGTGGTGCTCAGCCAGCCAGTCGCCCAGCGCATCGGCGGCGCGCCCGGCCACCTCGGCAGCAGACTCACCCGGCATCGCAGTGCGAGCGTCCGGGCTGGGCACGGTGGCAGCCAGGCGAACCAGCGGCGCGTAGGCCCCACGAAACAGTGCCATGTCGGTGACCGCCAGTGCGCCCACGGTCTCGCCATGGTACCCACCGGCCACGCCGACGAAATGGTTCTTGCGTGCGCGCCCGGCGTTGCGCCAGTGGTGTGCGCTCATCTTGAGCGCAATTTCGGTGGCGCTCGCACCGTCGCTGGCATAGAACGCGTGTCCCAGACCGGTGGCAGCAGACAGGCGTTCCGACAGCTCCACCACCGGCGCGTGGGTGAAGCCGGCGAGCATCACATGGTGCAGCGTGTTCAGCTGATCCATCAGCGCAGTGCGGATGGCCGGGTGGTTGTGCCCGAAGAGGTTGACCCACCAGGAACTGATGGCATCCAGGTACCGCCTGCCTTCGTGGTCATACAGCCAGAGCCCCTCGGCGCGTGCAATCGGCACCATCGGCTGCGCCTGCCCGTCGGGTGCATGCAGCTTCATCTGCGTACACGGGTGCCAGACCGCTGCAAGGCTGCGCTGACGCCAGGCTTCGTTGGTTGGCATGCGCACGCCCCTCAGGCAGCCGGCGCGCCGCTCGCCCGCAGGCCCAGCCGGGCGAGCATGTCCATGTCTGCTGCGACGTCGGGGTTGCCGGTGGTGAGCAGCTTCTCGCCATAGAAGATGGAGTTGGCGCCACCGAGGAAACAAAGGGCCTGCACTGCCTCGCTCATCTGCTGTCGCCCGGCGGAGAGGCGCACGCGAGCGCGCGGCATCGTGATGCGTGCCACCGCGATGGTTCGCACGAACTCCAGCGGGTCGAGGTCGGGCTGATCGGCCAGGGGCGTCCCCTGCACTTTCACCAGGTGATTGATGGGCACCGATTCGGGGTAGTCAGGCGCGAGGTTGGCAAGCTGGGCCACGAGCGCGGCGCGCTGGCGGCGCGACTCGCCCATACCGACGATGCCGCCGCAACAGACCTTCACGCCCGCACCGCGCACGCGCTCGAGCGTGTCCAGGCGGTCCTGGTAGTCCCGCGTGGAGATGACTTCGCCATAAAAATCTGGCGAACTGTCCAGGTTGTGGTTGTAGTAGTCCAGACCGGCATCTCGCAGCGTCTCGGCATGGCCATCGCTCAGCATGCCCAGCGTGGCGCAGGCCTCCAGGCCCGCTTCCTTCACCGTGCGCACCAGCTCCGCCACGGCAAGCACATCGCGGTCCTTGGGTGCGCGCCAGGCCGCGCCCATGCAGAAACGCGTGGCGCCAGCCAGCTTGGCCCGCTGCGCGGCTTCGCGCACGGCGGCCACGTCCATCAGCTTGCCGGCCTTCAGGCCAGTATCGAAATGCACCGACTGGGGGCAGTAGCCGCAGTCCTCAGGGCAGCCTCCCGTCTTCACCGACAGCAGCGTGGCCAGCTCGACCTCGGTGGGGTCGAAGTGTTCGCGATGGACTGTGTGTGCGCGCATCAGCAGCTCGGAAAACGGCAAGTCAAACAGCGCGGCGACATCGTCCACCGACCAGCGCTCGGTGGTCAGGGCGGGCGTGGAGCGTGGCATGAGGCGCACGGGTTGTTCATTCGGTGTCGAGGTGATCATTTTCTTTTCTGCAGTGGGGGAAAGGTTCAGTCTTCAATGCCTCGCTGGGCGGGGACGCCAGCCTTGAATGCGTGCTTCACCAGGGTCATCTCGGTCACGGTGTCGGCCAGCTCGATGATCTCGGGCGGGCAGCGTCGGCCTGTGATGACCACGTGCACATGTCTCGGGCGAACGCGCAGTGTCTGCAACACGTCGTCCAGAGGCAACCAGCCATAAATCAGCGGGTAGGTCAGCTCGTCGAGTGTAATCATGAAGTACTCACCCCCCAGGATGGCCGCGCGAGCTTTCAGCCAGCCATCCCGCGCGAGTTGCGCCGAATGCTCCAGGTCCTGGCTCTTCCAGCTGAATCCATCCCCAAGTCCTTCGATGGGCAGTCCGAGCTGCTCGAAAATCCTGTGTTCACCAAAGCGGGCGCTGGGCACTTTCATGAACTGGAACACTTTCACCAGCTTGCCATGCACGTGCGTCCTGCCAAATGCCCGCAACGCGAGGCCGAAGGCGGCCGTGCTCTTGCCCTTGCCGTCGCCGGTGTGCACGATCACCAGGCCTCGGCGCTCGCCTTCAGGTTTTTCGTAGCGCCGCTCGGTCGGGGGTGTCTCGATCTGCATGGAACGTCCTTCTGGTTTATCTGGGCAGCGCGACCCACTGGTCGCCCAGCGGATGGATCGCGACGCGGTGGTCAAAAACCTCTTCAAGGGCCAGGTGGGTGGCGGGGTCGTCGCAGGCGCCCTGATGGCGCACTCGGCCATCGGCCACCACCACCAGGTGGTCGGCGTGCAGCGCCATGCCGATCTCGTGCAGCACGCTCACCACCGTCTTGCCATTTGCGACCAGCCCGCGCACGAGCAACAGCCAGTCGGCCTGGTGCGGCGGGTCCAGGTTGGCCAGGGGTTCGTCCATCAGCAACACGTCGGCGTTCACCGCCAGCAGGCGGGCCAGCAGCACGCGCTGGCGTTCACCGCCCGAGAGCGCGCCCAGCGGCCGCAGGCGCCACTCCCAGGCCTGGGTGGCGCGCAGGGCTTGCTCCACGGCGGCGCGATCGGTCTCTGACGGTGGCGCCAGCCAGGGCTGGTGCGGCAGACGCCCCAGCATCGCCACGTCCCACACGCTGAGATCGTCAGCGCCCTGCTCGCCCTGCCCCAGCCAGGCCAGGCGGCGCGCGCGCTCCCGGCCACGCCATTGCATCAACGGGCGGCCGAGCAGTTGCACTTCGCCGCTGTGTGGCAGCAGGCCGGCCAGGGCCTTGAGCAGCGTGGATTTGCCTGCGCCGTTGGGGCCGACCACGCTGGTCCAACGCGCAGCGGGCAACGACACGTCCATGCCGTGCAGGACAGGCGTGCCGCTCAACACCACGCCAATGCTTCGAGCCTGCAGTGCGACCGTCACAGCACACTCCCCGGCTGGCGCCGACGGTGCATCAGCCACAGCAGGTAACTGCCGCCGAGCACGGCGGTGAGCACACCCACCGGCAGTTCCTGCGGCGCGATCACCCAGCGCGAAAGCACGTCGGCGGCCATCAGCAACAGGCCACCCATCATGGCGCTGAGCATCACCAGCCGCCCGTGGGTGGTCTTGACGATGGAGCGCACCAGATGCGGAGCGGCCAACCCCACAAAGGCAATCAGTCCGGTCTGCGCCACGGCAGCACCGGTGGCCAGTGCCAGCACCGCCACCAGCGCCGCGCGCACCGCCGCCAGCGGCAGGCCCAGGCTGATCGCGGTGGCCTCGCCCAGGGCCAGGCCGTCCAGCACGCGGCCCAGCGACGCGGCGATCACCACCGCCGCCAGCAACATCGCGGCCATCACGCCGCAGGCGGCCCATCCCACAAAACCGGTGCTGCCGAGCGTGAAGCCCTGCATGGCTTGCAGCGTGTCGGGCGCGGCGATGGTCACCAGATCGCGCGCCGCGCCCAGCACCACGCCCACGATGACGCCGGCCAGCAGCAGCCGCAAGGTGTGCTGGACGCCTTTGGCCAGGGCCAGCGTCAACACCACGCCCAGCACGGCGCCAGCGAACGCGGCGCCGGTCAACCCCAGGCGCACCAGCCACTGGGTGGCAAAGGGCGAGGCGCCGAAGAGCGCCAAGGCCAAGGCCACGCCGAGAGCAGCACCCGAGGCACTGCCAAGCAGGTAGGGATCCGCCAGCGGATTGCGGAACAGGCCCTGCGCCACGGCGCCGGCCAGACCGAGCAATCCACCCGCCATCCAGGCGCCGAGTGTTCGCGGCAGGCGGATGTCCCACAGGATCTGCCAGGCCACGGGATCGCGGCGCGCATGGAACACGCTGTCAAAGCCGGTGCTGCCCACGCCCGCGCCCGCCAGCAGCACGGCCAGCGCCGCCAGCAACAGGCCTGCGCCCAGCCAAAGGCTGCGCACCCCCCCGGTCATCGCGCGCCCTTCTGCGCGAGGCAGCGCGCCATGACGCGCGCGGCCTCGGCCATGCGTGGGCCTGGCCGCACCAACACGTCGGATTCTTCAGACGTGAACACGCAGATGCGCTGCTCTCGGATCGCGCGCAGGCCCGCCCAGCCGGGTCGCTGCTCCAACCCTTGCACGTTGCGCGAGCCGATCATGATCAGATCGGGATTGGCACGGACGACGTATTCCGGATTGATGCGGGGAAATGGGCCCAGACGGGGTTCGACGATGTTCTGCACGCCCAGCCGCGCCATCATTTCGCCGATAAAAGACTGCGTACCCGCCGCATAGCCACCGGTGCTGACTTCGTAGTACACGCGCAGCTGGCGCGTTTGCGGCGGCAACGACTGCGCGGCGGCAGACACCCCCGCGTCGATGGCGCGCCAGATGCGCAACGCGTCTGGCACCTCGAGCAACTGGCCCAGCAGGCCCATGACGCGCTGGGCATCCCTGGACGTACGTGGCTCCAGCGCCAGCACCTTCAGCCCCAGCGATTCCAGCCAATGCACGCCACGCGAAGAAGTGGCCATCAACACCACGTCGGGCCTGAGGGCCACGATGGCCTCGATGTTGGGGTCGATGCCACCACCGGTTTTGGGCAGGCCGCGCACCGTTTCGGGGAAATTGGAGTACCGATCCACTCCCACCAGGCGTTCGCACCGACCGAGTTCGCAGACGGTCTCGGTGAGCGAAGGCAGCAGCGAGACGATGCGTTGCGGCGACTGCGACAGCGTCACGGTCACGCCCCGGTCGTCGGTCACCTTCACGCTGGCGGCGTGCAGCGCACTCGCGCAAAAGAGGCAGGCCCAAAGCGCGGACAGACCACGAAACATCACCACGAATCTCATTTCGGCTCTTTCAGGTGCAACGGCAATCCCGCCGTCATCAGGGTGACGCGCTCGCAGACAGCGGCCACCGACTGGTTCAATCCACCGAGCGCATCCACGAAGGCGCGCACCTCGCGTCCCATGGGAATCACGCCCAGGCCGATTTCGTTGCCCACCAGCACCAGTGGCCCCGGTGCAGCCTCGATCGCATGGCAGAGCGCGAGCTGGTGTACCTTGGCATCAACTGGCGTACCCGAGGCGGGCATTGACAGATTGGTCAGCCACAGCGTGAGGCAGTCCACCACCACCAGCGTGTGCGGCGTGCTGTGCTCGCGCAGCGCTTCGGCCAGCGTGATGGGTTCCTCCACCGTCGCCATGCCTGGCACACGCTCGGCGCGGTCGCGCTGGTGGCGGGCAATGCGCTCGCGCATCTCGTCGTCCCATGCCTGGCCAGTGGCGATCAGCACCGCATGGCGCGCCGTTCCGCCATCGAGCCACTGCCGGGCCAGGGATTCAGCCCGACGCGACTTGCCGCTGCGCTGCCCGCCGAGGATGAATTCGCTGCGCGCGTTCTCAGCCATGGTGGTGCATCCAGTCGACCACGATGCGGTGCATCTGCGCCACGCCATCGGTGAGCGCAGCCGGGCCGGGCTGGAGAATGTCGGCCGACTTGATCTCGAACAACTGCCCGTTCTTCACCGCATTCACCTCCTGCCAGCCCGCACGCGCAGCCACCTTCTCGGCCCGGAACTTCTTGCCGCACCAGGAACCAATGACGATGTCCGGATGGCGCCGCACGATCTCGGCGCCGTCGGCAATGATGCGGTCCTTGCCCAGCGACATCGCCGCAAGTTCCGGGAACACGTCGTCACCCCCCGCGATGCCCAGCAACTCCGACACCCAGCGGATGCCGCTGATGTGCGGCTCATCCCACTCCTCGAAGAACACACGGGGCCGGCGCTTGCCGCTCGCCTCCAGTGCCCGCACGGATTCCCGGATGTCATCGAGGTGCGCGCGCGTGGCCTCGATCCAGGTCAGCCCCTCTTCGGCGCAGCCCACCATGGCCGCCACCTGGTAGAGCATGGACAGGATCTCCTCCACGCTGCGCTGGTTGAACACCGTGACCTGCACGCCGGCGCGAATCAACAGGGCTGCGATGTCGGCCTGCAGGTCGGAAAATCCGAACACGCAGTCCGGCCGCAGTTCCAGGATCTTGTCGATCTTCGCGCTGAGAAAGGCGCTGACCCTGGGCTTTTCTTCTCTTGCGCGGCGCGGCCGCACCGTGTAGCCCGAGATGCCCACGATGCGGTGTTCCTGTCCCAGGAGATAGAGCCACTCGGTGGTTTCTTCGGTGAGACAGACGATGCGCTGCGGGCCCAGTTGCGTGGGGTTCATCGGTCTGGCCCTAGAAACAGAGAAGCCGTGGCTTCGGGGCTGGAGGCGAACCAGGCGTGAAAGTAGCTGGCTTGCAATGCGCCCGATCGGTAGACTGCTTCGCCGCGAGCCCGCGCGCCACCGCGCACCGACACCGTGCAGTCCACCGGTTCCATGGAAGATTCGCAACGCGAATAGTGGAAGGTGTGGCCTCGCAGCACGCCGGCAGGCAAGGTGAGTTGCTGCGGTCCCAGCGCGGCCAGGCGCTGCTGCATGACCACTCGCCCCGGCAGCAAACCCCACAGTGCATGGGTTTGGCCATCCGAGGTCGTGAGTTGTTCAAAGAGCGGCATCATGCCGCCGCATTCTGCCCACACTGGGCGACCGGCCTGCACATGGGCCCTCAACGAAGAGAGGCAACGGGCAGATCGGGACAACGCAGCCGCGTGCAGTTCGGGATAGCCGCCGGGCAACCAGGCCGCATCGCAAGCGGGCAATGGCTCGTCGGATAGTGGCGAGAAAAAGACCACCTCGGCCCCCAGGGAGCGCAGCACGTCCAGATTGGCGGGGTAGATGAAGCAGAAAGCCGCGTCGTTCGCGACGGCAACTGTCCTGCCCGCCAGCAGCGGTGGCAGGGCTGCGCGAGGCGCGGGAGCGTCGAACGGCACCGCCCAACGCGACAGCGCGGCGCCATCCATGGCGCCCAGTGGCGTGCGGGCCAATGCGTCGGCGACGGTGTCCAGGCGTGACAGCGCATCCGGCAGTTCGGCGGCCAGGGCCAGGCCCAGGTGGCGCTCGGGCAGCGTGAACGCCGGGTCGCGCATCACGGCGCCCAGAAAAGCGCCGCCGGCCAGCGCGTCTTCCAGCATCTTCGCGTGGCCCTCGCTGGCCACCCGGTTGGCCAGCACGCCCGCCCAGGGCAGGCCGGGGCGAAAGTGCTGCAGACCAAACGCCAGCGCACCAAAAGTGCCGGCCATGGCCGACGCGTCGATCACGGCCAGCACCGGCAAGCCAAGGCGCTGCGCAAGATCGGCCGCACTGGGTTCGCCGTCGAAAAGCCCCATCACGCCCTCGATGACGATGAGGTCCGACTCCAGCGCCGCCGCATGCAGTCGCGCGCGGGCATCGTCCTCGCCGGTCATCCACAGGTCGACGTTGTGAACCGGCTGACCCGAGGCCAGCGCAAGCCAGTGCGGATCCAGAAAGTCCGGCCCGCACTTGAAGGCACGCACACGCCGCCCGGTGCGTGCGTGCAGGCGCGCCAGAGCCGCAGCCACCGTGGTCTTGCCCTGGCCGGACGCCGGGGCCGCCACCAGGATGGCCGGGCAAAGTCGCTTCACTGGCCGGGCACCCAGTTGAGCGTCACGTAGGCCGCGCGACCAGGCTGGTTGTAGCCGTAGGCCGTTTCATAGAACTTGTCGCCCACGTTGTTCAGACGCAGTGCGAGCGACCAGTCCTTGCTCAAGGAATAGCGGGCATGCAGGTCCACGGTGCCAAAGCCGGGCAGACGCTGCGTGTTGGCAGCGTTGTCGAAGCGGTCAGACACCAGCTGCATGGAAGCACCCCAGTTCCAGGCACCGATGCGGTGATCCAGGCTGGCGGTCAGCACCTCGTCGGCCCGGCGCTGCAGCTTCAGGCGGTTGGCCTGGTTGCGCGCGTCGAGCAGTTCGAGGTTGGTGAACCAGCTCCACGCGCCCGCAGAGCCTGTATACGCCAGCGACCAGCCCTCCATGCGCGCACGCGGCACGTTGGTGACCACCGGCTGGGTGGTGATGAAGCCGCGAACACGGTTGTCGAAACGCGTGAGCTTCACTTCGTGCAGGCCCATCGAATAGGTCAGACCCACTTCGCTGTTCTTGCCGCGCTCGGGTTGCGTGGTGGGGTTGCCATTGAAAAACGGCGACACGTAGTACAGCGTGTTGAACGACGGCATCTTGAACGACGTGCCGTATGCGATGTGCGGGCGCAAGTTGGGCGTGAGCTGGAAACCGTAGCTTCCAAATCCCGTGGTAGCACTGCCGAACTGCGAGTTTTCGTCGCGTCGCAAGTTGGCCTGCCACAAGTGGCGCCCTGCTTGTCCGTTCAGCCCGACGAAGGCGGCATCGGTGGTGCGCGAATTCACCGCATAGGCCTGCGTACCCGACACCGACTCCTTGATCGACTCCAGGCCCACGAGCACATTGCCCAAGACCGTATTCCAGTCGTGCTGCAGTGACCATTGGGTCTGCGCAGTGTCGAACACCGAGGGTGCGCCGGGCGCGCTGAAGCTGTCGGACTTGTCGTCGCTGCGCGCCAGGCTCAGGCGGGTTCGTGAGTCGGCCGACCACTTGCGCTCCAGACCCCAGGACGCCACACGGGTGGTGGCCACCGAACGCACGTCGAACGTGCCTGGCCCCTGGTCAAAGCGGCTGACGCTGTCAGCCTGAGTGAACTGCACGTCGGTGGCCCAGCCGGGCGCCATCGCCCAGCGAAGCGAAGCGGAGAGGCTGTCCTGATCGAAACCGTCCTTGTCAGGGTTGTGGTTGCCGAACGCGACCTTCGGGTTGGTGGACGAGTACCCCTCCTCACGGAGGGTGCCCACGCTCAGGCTGTAGGTCAACTTGTCGCCGCCCCCACTCAGGCCAGCCGTGGCATTGCGATGGCCGAAGCTGCCCAGCGTGACGCTGGCCTCCGGATGAAATCCTTTTTCGCCGCGCCTGGTGAAGATCTGCACCACACCCCCCACCGCATCACTGCCGTAAAGGGCGGAGGCCGGACCCTTGAGGACTTCGATGCGGTCAATGGCGCTGAGCGGAATGTTGTCCAGCACCGCCGATCCGGACGTGCTGGAGCCGTAGCGCACGCCGTCGATCAGCAGCAGCATGTGGCGAGTTTCGGTGCCACGAATAAACAGCCCCGACTGCTTGCCGAGACCGCCATTGGCGCTCATCTGCAGGCCGGCCCTGCGGGACAGCAGTTCCGACAGCGATCGGCCGGCGGACTGCTCGATGACATCGGACTCGATCACCACGACATCGCTGAGCACGGCGTCGGTGCGGGTCTCTACCCGCGTGGCGGTAACCACCGTCTCCTTCAGCAAGGCGACGGTTTCGGTCTGGGCATGGGAAGGAAAAGCGGCCAGGATGGCCAGAGGCAGCACGGCCAATGAAGCGTGCAGATTGCGGTTTTTCATGAGAGAGAACACAAGCTTGAGTGCCCTCACCGTCTTCCCCGACGGTGCATGGGCGTCACGGCGGCGCGTCTGTTGTCAGGCGCACCACCACCTTGTTGGCCGGTATCCGGGCTGACAGAACGACCTCCATCGCCTTCCCAGACGACAGGCGATGTCGTCCAGTGGCTGCATGATGAAAGCGGAGTGGCCAGGCAGGTTGTGCCGGGCTTCTCGTCTGCTTACCGTTGCGGGGGCAGCGCAGGTTAGGTCGGTCCTGTGGGACTTTCCCTCCTGCTTCCCGTTGAACTGCGGCATGTGAACCACACCGCGAGCACCAACAGCGGGCATTCTAAGCCGCAGCCGCTCAGCCCAACCCTACAATGTGAAAACTGCGAATCCCAACCATGGCCGATCCCAAGCACATTGACCAGATCACCGAACGCGTGGAGCGGCTGCTGCTGCGCCACGAGGAACTGCAGCGCACAAACTCCCTGCTGGTCGAGCAGGTTCACGCCTTGCAGGCCGAGCGCGATTCGCTCAAGTCCCGTCTCATGGCCGCACGCGCGCGCATCGACGCGTTGCTCGACCGGCTGCCGCCGGGCATGGCTGACGCCGTCAAAGACAGCCGGAAGGAACCGTCATGAGCAAACCTGGCAGCAAGCAGATCGAAGTTCAGATCATGGGGCAGAGCTACCTGCTCTCGTGCCCACCCGGCGGCGAGGCTTCGTTGCTCGATGCCGTCGAGCGCGTGGACACAGCCATGTGCCGGATCCGCGATGCCGGCAAAGTCAAGGCACGCGACCGCATCGCGGTGCTGGCCTCGCTCAATCTCGCGTTCGAGCTGTCGCAAAAAGAAGCTGTGGCCTTCCAGGCTTCTTCGTTCGGACAACCAGAGAACAGCGCATTCGCCGAAGCCGGTGGCGCATTCGAAAGCGAGTCACTGGACCCGCAGACGCAGGCACGCGTGGATGAACTCATGCGCCGTCTGGACCAGACTCTGGACAAGGACGGGCGGCTGCTCTGATCACCGCTCGTCACTGTGCGAGCATTTCTCGACCGATGGTCCACATCGGTCACAGGCCGGGCCTACAATCCAAACCGTCTGCAGTGCGCGCCGGGCTTTATATTTCCTTGAACCAATGCTCATAGAGCCCGGGCTTGGTACATTGCGTGGCTGGTGCGAGCGTCTCGCGTCAGACGAACCCGAAGCCACGCTGCCCTCGCCCACCTGAACCCCGGTTCAGGATGCCGGTCCGGTGGCACTTGCAGACACCTTTCATGCCCTTAGATCCCCTGCTGATTCTCGAACTGGCCGCGCTTGGCGTGGGCACTGGTTTCCTCGCCGGCCTCCTCGGCATTGGCGGGGGCATGTTGATGGTCCCCTTCATCACCTTCATCCTCGCAGGACGCGGTGTGGAAGCGGATCTCGCCGTCAAGATGGCCATCGCCACGTCCATGGCCACGATCATCTTCACCTCCATCTCCAGTGTGCGCGCGCACCACCAGCGCGGCGCCGTGCGCTGGGATATTGTCAAGGGCCTGGCGCCCGGCATCGTGCTCGGCTCCATCGTCGCCAGCCTGGGCGTGTTTGCCTTGCTCAAGGGCTCGTGGCTGGCGCTCTTCTTCGCCGCCTTCGTCGGCTTCTCGGCCACGCAGATGCTGCTCGACAAAAAACCCAAGCCCACACGCACGTTGCCGGGCACGCCGGGCCTGGTGGGCGCGGGTGGCGTGATCGGCTTTCTCTCGGGCCTGGTGGGGGCGGGTGGCGGCTTTGTCAGCGTGCCCTTCATGACCTGGTGCAACGTGAGCATCCACAACGCCGTGGCCACCAGCGCGGCGCTGGGTTTCCCCATCGCGCTGGCCAATGCGGTGGGCTACGTCATTGCCGGCCAGGGGTTGCAAGATCTGCCGGCGGGATCGGTGGGCTACATCTACGTCCCCGCGCTGGTGGTGATCGCCAGTGTGAGCGTGCTGATGGCGCCTCTGGGTGTGAAGGCGGCGCACGCTCTCCCGGTGAAATCGCTCAAGCGCGTCTTTGCCGGGCTGCTCTATCTGCTCGCCGCCTACATGCTCTACAAAGGCATCACCGCCTAGTTGCCATCGGGTCGCTGCCCGCGAGGGGGCGACCTTGGCCGGGGAAGCCCGGCTCTGCGGCCTGCCTAAAGTTGCCGGTCCGCGACCACGATGCCGTCCTCGTCGGCGTAGAGCCAGTCGCCAGGTCGAACCCACACACCCTGGATGCGAACCGCCACATCGCGCTGGCCTTCGTCGCGGCGCTCGGTCGGCAGTGGCATGCTGGCCAGCGCGAAAATGCCAGTCTGGCATTCGGCGAGTTCCGCGACATCGCGCACGCAGCCATCCAGCACGACGCCGGCCCAGCCATTGCGAGCCGCCGCAGCGCCGAGGTTGCCGCCCAGCAGCGCACGGCGCATCGAAGCGCCGCCATCCACCACCAGCACCCGGCCCTCGCCAGCGCTCTCGACCGCGGCCTTCACCAACGAGTTGTCCTCGAAGCATTTGACGGTGACCACGGGACCGGCAAATCGCGTCACCGCACCGAAGCTGCGCCACACCGGCGGCAGGACACGAAAGGTGTCACTGGTGTCGTTCTTGTGCGCATCGCACAGGTCACAAGTGGGAACGAAAAACGGTGTGGACATGGTCAGGCTCACGAAAAGAAGAAGGGAAAAACCTGCTGGGAATTGAAGCAGAAACCATGCGCGCTCCACAGGGGAAAGCGGGCAATGCGCAGGCGCCGGGCTGGCACCGGGCCCGCAAGTGTTGTTTTCCCGGCCAAAAACCGCCATCTCCCCTGCGCAAAGCTTGAAAAAACTGCGCCCTCCACCTTGGATTGCACGTGCAACTCCATTAGCATGCGAGACACCAGCGAGAAAGCGCGTTTTCCGCTGGGATGCAAGTCAACTTCTAGAAGGAAATTCAACCATGGCAACTGCGAAAAAAGCTCCCGCGAAAAAAGCGGCTCCGGCCAAGAAGGCCCCCGCGAAGAAAGCCGCTCCGGCCAAGAAGGCGCCGGCAAAGAAAGCCGCTCCGGCCAAGAAGGCGGCACCGGCGAAGAAGGCAGCTCCCGCCAAGAAGGCCCCGGCGAAGAAGGCCCCTGCCAAGAAGCGCACCCCCAACGCCGCGTTCATGAAAGCGCTGACCCCCAGCGCCGCCCTGGCCGCGATCGTGGGCAGCAGCCCGCTGCCGCGCACCGAAGTCACCAAGAAGATCTGGGACTACATCAAGAAGAACAAGCTGCAGGACTCGGTGAACCGTCGCATGATCAATGCCGACGCGAAGCTCAAGGAAATCTTCAAGAAGGCCCAGGCCTCCATGTTCGAAATGACCAAGCTGGTCAACGACCACCTGAAGTGATCCTCTCCTGCGCGCCCCACGGGGTGCGCTGGTTCCCAGCAAAGCCGGCCACAGCCGGCTTTGCTGTTTTTGCGGGGGAAGAGGACATTCCGCACGCGGACATGTGAGAAACTGCAACCAGATGCAGATACCCCTATAGGCATGACACTGAGTTCTCAATCGACCTCCTCCACCTCCCCGGCCTTGCACGGGGAGGTGTCTGCCGTGCCGCCTCTGCCCCAACAACGCCACAAAGTGGTGCTGGTGCTCGATCTCGTGGAATCGGTGCGCCTCATGGCAGCCAACGAGGCCGCCGTTATCAACCAGTGGCGCGGGTTCATGCACCACGCCACGACGCAGGTGCTGCCCGCCTGCCATGGGCGACTGGTCAAGAGCCTGGGAGACGGCCTGCTGGCCGAGTTCGACCAGCCGACCGATGCGGTCCAGGCGGCGCTGGCACTGCACCGCTATTTCGCTCCGCTCAACCAGACGCTGCCGTCGGCACAGCAGTTGCACCTGCGAGCGGGCATCAACGCCACCAACCTCTATGTGGATGAGAACGACGTCTATGGCCAGGGCGTGAACCTGGCCGCGCGCGTGGCCGATCTCGCCTCGCCGGGCGAGACCCTGGTCACCGCCAGCGTTTTCGACGGCATCGTGATCGGCGTGGACGCCGAGGTGGAGGATCGGGGTGAGAGCTACCTCAAGCATTGGCCGGAGCCCGTGCGCACCTGGTTGCTCTACCCGGTATCCAGTGATTCGGCTGCCGTGCGCCCGCGAGTGCCCGAGGGCGTGGCGGCCGACTTCCGGCCCTCCATCGCGGTGGTGCCTTTCGAGACGCGCAGCCACGCCGCCGAGCAGTACGTGATTGGCGAACTCATCGCCGATGGCGTGATCGCCCAGCTCTCGCGCAGCCAGAACCTGCGCGTGATCTCACGCATGTCGACCACGGCGTTTCGAGGCCGCCAGCGAACGGCCGACGAGATCGGCCAGCGCCTGGATGCGTCGTTCGTGCTGGGGGGCAGCTACGTGACCTACGGCGACAAGGTCGTGATCATGGCTGAGCTCTCCGACAACCAGCGCGGCGAGGTGATCTGGGCCGAGCGACTCACCGGTGACACGCACGATCTGCTGGAGCTCCAGAGCACCCTGCTGGATGCCCTCTGCAGCGCGTGCGCCAAGGCGCTGCTCAATGAACTGGTGCAGCGCACACTCGTGTTGCCGGTGCCACAGCTTGACAGCAACGCGCTCATGCTGGGCGGCATCACGCTGATGCACCGCTCCACACCGCGCGACCTGCAGCGCAGCCAGCAACTGCTGGAAGCGGTGGTGCAGCGCCACAAGCGCGTGGCCACACCTTGGGCCTGGCTGGCCAAATGGCACATCATGCAAGTGGTGCAAGGTCTCTCCCCTGAGCCGGCCCGAGACTTCAAGCGCGCCATCGACACGGCCGATCGGGCGCTCGATCTCGAACCATCGAGCTCGCTCGCCATGGCCATCAAGGGACACGCACTGTGTCACCTGGGTGAGGACGTGGGAGCATCTCGTCGGCTGTTGCAGGAAGCCTCGCAGAGCAATCCGAACGATGCCATGGCGTGGCTCTACAACAGCGTGTGGTCCCAGATGTGGGGCAAGGCCGAGGATTCTGTGACCGAGGCCGAGAACGCCTTGCGCCTGTCGCCGCTGGACCCGCAGAAGTACTACTTCGAGATGATGCTGGCGGCGAGCTATGCCGCCCTGGGGCGCTGGGAGCAAGTGGTGGAGCAATGCAATTCTTCGCTGAAGAAAAACCGCTACCACCTGCCCACGATCCGCTCGCTCATGACCGCTCAGCACGAGCTGGGTTCGAAGGAAGAAGCGCGCAAGACCTTTGAGGTTCTGCTGGCGCTGCAACCCGATCTGACGCTGGAGAAATACCTGTCATCGGGTGGAGAAAGTCCGTTGCGACGCCGCGTGGCCAAGGTCATGGAGTCGCTGGGTCTGCCGAGAAGGTGAAACGCCAAAGGAGGGAACATGAGCAGTGGCATGAGCAGTGGCATGAGCAGCGGCATGAGCAGCGGCATGAGCAGCGGGATGAGCAGTGGCATGAGTGGTGGCATCAGCGGTGCCGTCGTTTCTGCCGATGCCCTCATCCTGAGCCGGGCTGCGATCGTCGGCCCCTTCAATGGCGCAGTGCTTCACGCCTCCGAGCCTGCATTCAACGACCCCTCCAACCTCGCGCTATGGGCCGATGGGCCGCGCCACGAGGCGTGCTTCAGTGAGCTGGTCGAAGGACTTGCGTTCCGCACCCGCAGCGGGCCCAGGGAAGCGATTCTGGAGTTTGCCAATCTGCAGGCCAGCAACATCCAGCGTCGGCCCCTGGTGAAGTTGCGTGCCCCCACCAAGGCGCAGTTCAAACGGCAACTCGACCTGGTGGCCGCCTACGCAGACCTGCGCGCCGACCGCGCGGTGGAGATCGTGGACCAGAAAACGCCACCGATCGTGTTCTGGTCTACCGTGGCGGGACTCACGGCGCACCGACACAAGAAAACACTGCAACTGATCGACCTGGTTTTCTCGCTCGTGGTGCTGGTGGAGATGCGCTTCAAGCAGATCTTCGCCAGCATTCGGCCGGTGCAGTACTCGCCGCAGATCCAGCCCATGATCGAAACACCGGGCCATGGCAGCTGGCCCAGCGGTCACGCCACGGAGGCCTTTGCGGTGGCAGTCCTGCTCGAAGCGCTGATGAATGCAGCGCCAGGTGCCGGTAGCCCGCCCAACGGATCGCTCAGCCACGAGCAGTTGCAGCGCCTGGCCGCACGCATCGCCACCAACCGCGTGGTCGCAGGCGTTCACTACCCGGTGGACAGCGCCTGCGGTCGGCTGCTGGGCACCGCATTGGCCGAATTCCTGGTGGCCCGCGCCACCGGAACCCGCGTGCACGAGCGGGGATTCGACGGTCGTTTGTTTGAAGAGGCCGACGGCGCTCCCATGGATTTCAGCCTGCACCAGTCCATGAACCACACGCACGGCCATGCCTACACGCGCTCGGCCGGCACCGTGGGCGTGGGCAATGCGTCTTTGGTGGCGTGGTTGTGGGAGGAAGCGCTCAAGGAGTGGAAATGAGCCTTCGAGCTCCCTGGCAAAAGCTGCCCGTCGGCGCGTTCACCGGCACCGACTGGGGTGCGCGCGGTGAGATCAATGGCCAGGACCCCTACCTGGCCTGGGCAGAGGCCGATCACTTCGCCGGCTACCGGCGTGGCCGTGGCCACAAGCCCCCGAAGTGGCTGCCCGTCGTGATCGAGCTGGCCACCGGGGCCGACGTGCCCGCCTTGGTGGCCGCTTCGTCGACCACGTGGTTGCAGATTCCGCGCGTGTACCTCAGCGTGCCCGGCTTTCGCTTTTGCAGCGCACGCGTGAAGCCGCGTTTCTTCCAGCGCATGCGCGAAAGCTCTCACCTGCGCGGCCTGATCCAGCGGCTGGAACTCGGCCTGCCGGTCGACGAGCACGCCAACGCCATCCTGGATCCCTGCACCCGGGATTGCCACCCCGTTGCCCCTGCGCAGCTTCTCACGGGCCGCGTGCTGGGCATGATTGATGGCGGGCTCGCACTGGCCAACAGTACCTTCCTGGACCGACATGGCCATACGCGCATCAAGCATTTCTGGCGCCAGGATGCCTACCAGAATGGCAACTGGCCTGGCAACCAGCCGCACCACCGCGTGCCGCTGGACCCGGCACGGGCAGGTCCCACCCCGCACGACATGGGCTACGGTCACGAGCTCTCGGGTGCAGCCATCGACGCGGCCATGGCGGACTTCACGCGCCACCATCAGATCGACGAAGACGCGCTGTACCAACACCTCCAGTTGTGGGACCTGAGCAAGCCGGTGAACCACGGCACGCACGTGGCCAGCCAGGCCTGTGGCCGGGGCAACCTGCTGCATCCGGACAACGACGAAGCCAGCCGCTGCGACATCGTGGCCGTGAAGCTGGACTGGTCCAACGTGCTCGACACCTCGGGTGGGGCGATGAACGTGAGCGTGCTCGACGGCCTGATGTACATCCTTTCGCGCTGCGCACCGAGCGCCCAGGTGGTGGTGAACATCAGTTGGGGCACGCTGGCCGGACCGCACGACGGCAGTTCGATCCTGGAATCGGCGATGGACGAGCTCATTGAACACCTCGGCGGGCGTCTGCGCATCGCGGTGCCCGCAGGTAACGCCTACCAGAGCCGCACTCACGCCAACGACACCCTTGCGGCTGGACAGTCGCTGACACTGCACTGGCGAGTGCAACCCGACGACCGCACGCAGAGTTTCCTGGAGATCTGGCTGCCCGAGGGTGCGGAGAAGCTCCACATCCAGGTCACGCCCCCGGGTCGTGCGCAGGCGCTGCCCGCGCTGCGCATGGGCCAGGCCGGCCTGTGGATGGGCGAGGACGATCAACCCCTGTGCGGGCTGATCTTTCCAAGACGGTCCGCGCTGGGTCGGCGCGGCACCTGCGTGCTGCTCGCGCTAGCGCCCACCTTCAGCCTGCGGGGCAGAACCGCCACCGCACCTTTCGGCGCATGGCAGGTCAGGCTGATCAACACAGGTACCACGCCGGTGGTCTGGGATGCCTACATCGAGCGTGACGACGTGGCACTGGGCGTGAACACCGGTGCGCGCCAGTCGTACCTGGAAGATCCCCGCTACGACACCAGCGGCAACATTGGCGCCTTCGTCGACCATCCGGCCAACCCCACTCCGATCCGTCGCAGCGGGACGTTCAACAGCCTGTCGACGGGCCAGCGCACGGTGAGCGCAGGCGGCACGCGCCGGCACGCCTCTCCCAGCGGACACTTCGCGCTCTACTCTCCTCGCCGACCAGACCCGGACGCCGGCCGGGCGCAGCGGCCCTTTGTGAAGAAGGTGCCTGACACGCTGTACCCGAGCGACGACAACACGGCCTTGTGGGGGGTGCTGGGCGCGGGCAGCCGCAGCGGCAGCGTGGTTCGCCTGGCTGGCACCAGTTCGGCGTCGCCGCAACTCGCGCGCGACCTGCTCAACGCAGCTGGTTGAACGTCTACCAGCGTGCCGGCAGCGGCCTTGCCAGCCAGATCCAGCGGTCTCGCACGGCGATGTAGCCGCCGGTCTCCAGGTCTTTCAGCAAACGACTCACCATCTCGCGTGAACAGGCCAGGTGCTGTGCCATCTGCTGGTGTGTCATGCGCTCGCTCAGGCAACGCTCGCCGCGTTCATCGGGCTCGCGTGCCATTTCGTTGAGCAGTCGCACCAGGCGACCATAGACGTCGATCAGCGCCACGCTGCGCGCACTCTCGGTGGCCAGGCGGGCGCGGCGGATGAGCCTGGCCATGAGTTCCAGCGCGAATTCCGGGTGCGCGGAGATGTAGTCGAGCAAGGTGGCGCGCGAAACCACCGAACAGGTGCTGGCCTCGGCGGCCTCCACGTTGGCCGAGCGCGGACCGCCGTCCAGCGACATTTCACCCACATATTCGAGCGGCCCGTACATGCCCAGCGTGAGTTCGCGGCCCTGGTTGTCGGCGACGAAGGCGCGCAGGCGGCCTTGCAGCACGATGTAGAGCGTGTCGCCGCTCTCGCCTTCCTGGATCAGCAACGCTCCACGCCGGTACCGCCGCGCAACCCCGAGGGCGGCAAGGGCTTCAATGTGGTGGGAACTGGGGGGATGGGTCAGGGCAACAGCGGGGGCGGGCATCCAGGCTCACGGGTGGGAAAACTCCGTGGCATTGTGCGGCATCGGCGTGATGATGCGCAAGGCGGGCACCACCGGCGGCAAACTGTTGACGCGGTGCAGGAGCCTGCGGATGCTGGGCGCTCCGGCCTTCTCGCGCAGGGTCTTGATCTGGCTGCGAACCGTGGACTGCGCCACGCCATGCTGGCGCGCGATCTCTGGAATGGCCAGGCCCCGACACAGGCCCATCAGCACGGCTTCCTCGCTAGGGCTCAGGTTGAGGGTGCGGGCGAACATGCGCACCGCCAGGTTGTCGCAGGTGCTCTGACGCGACAGCAGCACCAGCACCGATGGCGGATCTGCCTCCAGCGGGTGGCTCAGCGGGGTAAAGGCCATGGAGAGTTCCCGGTCGCCCTGCGCCATCAGCAACAGCCGGCGTTGGCCTCGGAAAGAGGCTTCCATGGCTTGCTGGATCTGTGCGGTGAAGCCCGCACTGCTGCCGAGCAAGCTGTTGCCATAGGACATGATCACGCGCCCGCTGGCCAGTTCGTGCCGCGCCAGGTGGTTCGCGTGCAGGATGCGGCCCTGCGAGTCGATCACCAGCATGCCGTAGTCGATCTCGTCGAACACGCGCATGAGCACCTGTTGCCCCACCTGGGGCCGGGGACCCGACTTTTCCGACCCCTCGGCGCCGCCGTTCCAAACCGTCTCAGTTGCCTGCCACATGCCGATCCCCTTTTTGTTGGATGGGCCAGTCTAGGCAGACGGGTGTGCCTCAGGGTGTGCAGCAGTGCCTCGTGGTTTGTGATGTATTCACATCTTCAGGTCGACGCGGCGCCCAGCGCGCTCTGGCGGATCGCGCTCAGCGTGCCGCGTGTGGTGATCACGTCCACGTCGATCATCACCTCGATCACGCTGCCAACCGGTGTCGCCAATGCACGCTGCAATGCAGGAACAAACTCCACCGTGCGGTTGATGCGCTCGGCCGCATAGCCATAGGCCCGCGCCAGCGCGCAGAAGTCCGGGTTCGAGAGCCCCGAACCACTCTCGCGCGCGGGATACTCGCGCTCCTGGTGCATGCGGATCGTGCCGTAGCTGCCGTTGTTGAGCAGTAGCACGATGCTCTTGGCACCGTGCTGGACGGCTGTGGCCAGCTCCTGTCCGTTCATGAGGAAATCGCCATCGCCCGCAATGGTGAATGCCATGCGTCCGGTGAGAATCGCCGCCCCGATGCCGGCCGGCACGCCGTAGCCCATGGCGCCATTGGTGGGTGCGAGCTGCGTCTTGTGGCCCTTGACCAGCCCGTGGTAACGGAAGAACCGGTGCAGCCAGCTCGCAAAATTGCCCGCGCCATTGGTCAGCACCGCATCGGCCGGCAGGTGCTGCTGCAGCGAGTGGATGATGGCCGGCATGTCGATGCTGCCGGGCAGCACCACACCGCCGTTGGCCGGGTCGATGTTGGCCAGGTAATCGGCGTGGCAGGCCTGCGCCCATGAAGCCCAAGGCAATTCGGGCGGCGCGGTCAGCACCTCCAGGCTGCGCGCAGCGGCGTTCATGGTGGCGTTGATGGCCAGCGTGGGCTGGTACACGCGGCCCAGCTCTTCGGCGCTGGCGTGCACATGCACCAGCTTCTGCTTGGGCAGTGGAGCCTCGATCAGCGTGTAGCCACCCGTGGTGGACTCGCCCAGGCGCGGACCGAGGGCAATCAGCAGGTCGCTCTCGCGCACGCGGCGCGCCAGCGCCGGGTTGATGCCCAGGCCCACATCGCCCGCGTAGAGCGCGTGGTGATTGTCGAAGGTGTCCTGGAAACGGAAGGCATTGGCCACGGGCAGTTGCCAGTTTTCAGCAAAGCGTTGCAGCGCGGCGGCAGCCTGCGGCGTCCAGCCACCGCCCCCGGCGATGACCAGCGGGCGTTCGCTCGCGAGCAGCAGCGTGCGCAGCTCTCGCAGCGAACCCGGATCGCTCCAGGCCTGAACCGGCTCCACGCGCGGCAGCGGCAGCGCGTCCACGGTCTGCGTGAGCATGTCTTCGGGCAGCACCAGCACCACGGGGCCAGGACGGCCGTTCATGGCGGTGGCAAAGGCACGCGCCACATACTCCGGAATGCGGCGGGCGTCGTCAATGCGCTCCACGCGCTTGGCCATGCCCTTGGTGCTCGGCCCGAAAAACGCGGCATAGTCCACTTCCTGGAACGCCTCGCGGTCGCGCGCGTCGCTGGCCACGTCGCCCACAAAGAGCACCAGCGGCGTGGAATCCTGAAATGCGGTGTGCACGCCGATGGATGCGTTGGTGGCGCCCGGGCCGCGTGTCACGAAGCACACGCCGGGTCGCCCAGTGAGCTTGCCCTGTGCCTCGGCCATGAAGGCTGCGCCGCCCTCCTGACGATTCGTCACGAAGCGGATGCGCCCGGCGTGGGCGTGGAAGCCGTCGAGCACGGCGAGGTAACTTTCGCCCGGCACGCCGAAGGCATGGGTGACGCCCTGAGCAATCAGGCATTCGACGAGCAGGTGACCGGCGATCTGGGGCATGCGATTGACTTTATTAACCCATTGGTGAATTATCACGGCATGAGTTCTGTACCCACACCCGTTCTGGAGGAGCGTCTGCGCGACGCCGACCGATCCCAGAATACCATCCTGATGGCCGCGCGCGACGAGTTCTCGGCGCATGGCCTGGGCGGTGCGCGCATGGACCGCATCGCTGAGCGCGCAGGCTTGAACAAGCGCCTCATCTACTACTACTTCGAGGACAAGGAAAAGCTGTTTCAAGCAGTGCTGGAGCAGGTGTACCGCGACATCCGCGAGCGCGAACGCGAGCTCAACCTGTTGCACCTCAAGCCCGAGACCGCCGTGCGCCGGCTGGTGGAGTTCACCTGGAGCTACTACCTGGAACACCCGGAGTTCCTCACCCTGCTCAATAGCGCCAACCTGCACCGGGCGCGCCACCTGCAACAGTCCGAACGGGCGCGCCAGCTGAACTCGCCGCTGGTGGCCATGCTGGGCGAGATCCTGGAGCGAGGCCGCGTGGAAGGCACATTTCGCGGCGGCATCGACCCGGTGCAGCTCTACGTGTCGATCGCCGGACTGTCCTACTTCTACCTCTCGAACAATCACACGCTTTCGGCCATCTTCGGGCGCGATCTCATGACGCCCAAAGCCCACAGCGAACGGCTCTCGCACATGTGCGACGTGATCCTAGGGTATGTCCTTAGAAGCTGAGTGATCGAGCGCCTTGACGCTGGAATTCACGCCTCCTACGATTCACCAGTCAGTGAATTAAACCTGGAGACACCGCATGAATACCGTCCTGCCCTTTCGCCAACTGTTGATCACCTCCCTGCTGGCCATGGCCTCGGCCAGCGCTCTCGCCCAGTGGAAGCCGGACCGCCCGATCACGCTCATCGTGCCTTGGGCACCGGGTGGCTCCACCGACCAGGTTTCGCGCGTCACTGCCGCCGAACTGGAGAAGCACCTGGGCCAGAAGATCGTCATCATGAACCAGCCGGGCGCCTCCGGCTCGGTGGGCACCAAGAACGCCATGTCGGCCCCGGCCGACGGCTACACCTGGACCGCAGGCGGCGCCAAGGACCTGGGTACCTACAAGGTGCTGGGCATGCTCGACACCTCGGCCAGCGACTGGAACCTGTACCTGAACGTGGCCCACATCGCTGTGGTGGGCGTCAACGCCGACACGCCCTACAAGACCATGCCCGAGCTGCTCGCGGCGATGAAGGCCAACCCGAACAGCATCTCGGTGGCCACCGCCGGGGTGAACTCCAGCGGTCACTCGGCCATCGAGTCGCTGTCGCGCGCGGCCGGCGTGACCTACAAGCACGTCACCTACGACGGGGGTGCGCCCGCCGCGGTGGCCGCCGCTTCCGGCGAAACGCAGGTGACGACCCAGCTCGCCGCCGAGCAGACCGACATGATCCGCGCCAAGAAGATCCGCCCGCTGGCGGTGGTGGGCGACAAGTCGATCGAGATCGAAGGCTTCGGCACCATCCCGCCACTGTCGCAGTTCATCCCCGGCTTCAAGGACCCGATCAACTACTTCGGCATCTTCGTGCCCAGGGCCGCACCGCCTGAAGTGAAGCAGACGCTGGACAAGATCTGGGCCACCGAGATGGTCAAGAGCGACGCTTTGCGCAAGTACGCGCAATCGCGCGGCGCCATGTTTGCCCCGATGGCGGGCGACGAAGCGCAGAAGGCCGTGTTCCCGGCCATCCAGTCCTACGCCTGGACGCAGCAGGCCGCTGGCAAGGCCAAGGTGTCGCCCGACACCGTGGGCATTCCCAAGCCCTGATCCGACGACGCACCAGGAATTCACATGACCGAGGGCGGAAAAACCGCCCGCGCCGACCTCTGGGGCGGCGCGGCCTGGGCAGGGTTTGGCCTGCTGATCGTGGGGGAATCCTTGCGCATGGACCGCTACGAGTCCATGGGCGCGGTGCTCTACACCATGCCGGGCTTCGTGCCTGGCGCGCTGGGCAGCGTCGTGATGCTGCTGGGCATCGTGCTGATGCTGCGCGGCTGGCGGCGCAAGCTTCGGGCGGCCGCAGCGGGCGAGGTCGGCGAGCGGCTGTTCAACCCGCGCATCGTCATCACGATGGTGCTCAGCCTGCTGTACGCGGGTCTGCTGGTCGGACGCGCGCCCTTCTGGCTGGTCACGGCCTTGTTCGTGACGGCGTTCGTGGCCAGCTTTGCCCCCGAGCAACAGTCCTGGCGGCGCCGCATCACCGTGTCGCTGATCGCGGGCTTGCTCACCTCTGCCGTGGTCACCCTGGTGTTCCAGCACGTCTTCCTCGTCCGCCTGCCCTGATCTTTCCCCATGTTCGACGGATTGTTTCTTTTCGGCCAATCAATCGTCCGCTTCGGCACGCCCGAGACGGTCTCATTCGCGCTGCTGGCGTCGCTGGTCGGTGTGGTCATGGGCGCCCTGCCCGGCCTTACCGCCACGATGTCGCTGGCGCTCATGACCACGCTCACCATCAAGATGCCGCCCGAGCAGGCACTGCTCATTCTCATCTGCACCTACGTGGGTTCCATCTACGGGGGCTCGCGCTCGGCCATCCTGCTCAACATACCTGGCACACCAGCGTCTGCGGCTGCATGCCTTGATGGCTACCAGCTCGCCCGCCAGGGCATGGCTGGTCGCGCCATGGGCATTGCCACCACGGGCTCGGTCATGGGCACGCTGATCGGCATGTTCTTTCTGGCAGCATTCACACCAGTGCTCGGCGGCCTGGCGCTGAAGTTCGGCGCCTATGAATTCTTCTGGCTGGCGCTGTTTGGCGTGATCATCGCCGGCACCCTCACGGGGGACGATCCACTCAAGGGCTGGATCGCCGGCATCGCAGGCCTCTTCATCGCCACCATCGGGCAGGAACCGCAATACGGCTACGAGCGCTTCGCCTGGGGTGTGCGCGATCTGGCGGGTGGCATCCAGCTGGTGCCCGCGCTGGTGGGGGCCTTTGGTTTCGCGGAGCTGCTCACGGCCATGCGCAACCGGCAGGCGCCCGTGAAGATCAGCGCCTTCGACACCGTGATCCCGAAGCTGCGCGATGTGGTGCAGTACTGGCGCACCATCCTTCGTTCGGGCCTCATCGGCACTGGCGTGGGCATCGTGCCCGGCGTGGGCGAAGACGTGGCGGCCTGGTCGTCCTACGCGGCGGCCAAACGCGCCAGCAAGGAAAAGGAAAAGTACGGCAAAGGCTCGGTGGAAGGACTGATGGCTGCCGAAACCGGTGACAACGCCTGCGTGCCCGGCGCGATGATTCCGGTGCTCACGCTGGCCATTCCGGGCTCGGCACCAGCGGCGGTGCTGATGGCGGCCATGATCATCCACGGCGTCAAGCCCGGCCCGCTGATCATGGTGGAGAACCCTCAGTTCGTCTACGACGTGGTGGCCATGATGCTGTTCGCCACCATCGGCATTCTCATCTATGGACTGGTGCTCACCAAGGCGCTGGTGCAGGTGCTGCGAGTGCCGCAACACCTGATCGTGCCCATCATCTTCGTGCTCTGCGCAGTGGGAAGTTTCGCCATCGCAGGGCGCCTGTTCGACGTCTATGTGATGCTGGCTTTCGGCCTCATCGGCTTCTTCCTGCGACATTTCGGCTACCCCATGGCACCCTTGGTCCTGGGCATCGTGCTCGGCGACTTGCTGGAGAAAAACCTGCGCCGCGCGCTCATCCTCTCCGACGGTGACCTCTCGCCTTTCTTCACCCGTCCCATTGCTGGCACCGTGGCGGCCATGATCTTCGCCACCATTGGCTGGAAGCTCTGGACGCTGTACGGCCGCAAGCCCGAGGACAGGGTCCCGGCATGAAACTTTCGCTTTGCAACGAAGTGCTGCAGCCCCTGTCGCTGCCCGAGCAGTGCGAAGCCGCCGCGCGCATGGGCTATGCCGCGCTGGAGATCGCGCCTTTCACCCTGGCCGAGGATCCTGCCTCTCTGCACGCGAGTGATGCACAGCGGGTCCGATCCTTCGCAGCGAGCAGCGGGCTTGGCGTTTCCAGCTTGCACTGGCTGCTGGTGAAGCCGCAAGGACTCTCGCTGGTCACGGACGACACCGCATTGCGCGCCCGCACACTGAACCTGCTTCGCCGCCTGATCGACTTTGCCGCCAACTGCGGCGCCCAGGTGCTGGTGCACGGTTCACCAAAGCAGCGCTCTCCCGAACCTGGCCAGAGCGTGGCCGATGCCACCTTGCGGCTGGAAGCCGCGCTGGCCGAGCTGGCGCCGCACGCGCAGGCCGCCGGTGTCGTGTACTGCCTGGAGCCACTGGGCCGCTTTGAAACCCCGGTGATCAACACCGTGGCAGAAGCCGCCGCGCTGGTCGACCGCGTGGGCTCGCCTGCGCTGCGCACCATGCTCGACGTGAGCGCGGCTTCGCACAGCGAGAACGAGCCGGTGCATGAGGTGCTGAGCCGATTTCTCGCCAGTGGACACATTGCGCACGTGCAACTCAATGACCGAAACCGGCGCGGCCCCGGCCAGGGCGAGACTGATCAGCGGCCCATCCTTCAGGTGCTCAGGCAACAGGGCTACGCCGGCTGGATGGCGGTGGAACCATTCGAATACCTGCCCGACGGCCCGGCCTGCGCCGAAGCATCTGCGCGCCACGTGCGCACTCTCTGGGAGGCCCTTTCATGACCGCCACCTCGCTGCGCATCATCGAGGTGCTGCTGTTCCAGCGCCATGTCACGCTGCGCCTGCCGTTCCGTTTCGGCGCGGCCACCGTCACGCAATGCCCGCAAGCCTTTGTGCGCGTGCGTGCCGAGGTGGGCGGCAGGAGTTTCGAGGGAGCCAGCGCGGAACTGATGGTGCCCAAGTGGTTCGACAAATCGCCGGCGCTCACGCACGAGCAGAACTTCGAGCAATTGCGCGAGTCGCTTCGCAACGCGCGCGATGCGCTGCTGGCCACCAGCGACGCGCTGAGCCCCCACGGACATTCGCAGACCGCGGGCGAAGCCGCACTGGGCGTGTCGGTGGCGCGTGGCCTGCCGCGCCTGGCGGCTCAGTTCGGCCCCGCGCTCCTGGACAAAGCCGTGGCCGACGCAGCCCTGCGCGCCGCCGGACTGCCGTGGGTGGAGGGGCTGCGCGCTGGCGTGCTGGGCGATCCGTGGAGCCAGCGGCTGGAGATCGCACGTCCGTCCCACGTGGTGCTGCGCCACACCGTGGGCCTGGCCGACCGGCTGGCCGAGGACGAAGCCGGCCCCGACCCACAAGACGGCCTGCCGGCGACGCTTGAATCCGCCGCCCGCCGCCACGGCCTGCATCACTTCAAGCTCAAGCTCAGCGGGCAGATCGAGGCCGATCTGGAACGCCTTGCACGCATCGCCAGCGTGTTGCAGCGACTGGGCGTGGACTACCGCGCCACGCTTGACGGCAACGAGACCTTTGCGGATGCCACCAGCCTGGGCGCCTACTGGCGCGCCCTGCTGGCCACACCCTTGCTGACCGACCTGCTGCGTCGCACGCTCTTGCTGGAACAGCCCCTGGCGCGAGCGGTGGCACTGCGCGAATCCATCGCCTCGCTGCCGATCGGCGTGCCTGTGATCCTGGACGAGTCGGATGACCACGCGGGCGCCTTCGAACAGGGCCTGGCGCTCGGTTACAGGGGCATTTCCAGCAAAGCCTGCAAGGGCATCTACCGCTCGCTGGCCAACGCCCACCGCATCGCCAACGATCCGCGCCTGCTGCTCTCGGGCGAAGACCTCACCTGCCAGGCCGGTCTGGCCGTACAACAGGACACGCTGCTGGCCGCCAGCCTCGGCGTGCGCCACATTGAACGCAATGGCCACCACTACGTGGACGGCTTCGGCACCGCGCCGACCCAGGAAGCCCAGGCTTTTGCCGAGGCCCACCCTGGCCTCTACGAAACCGACGCCACCGGCCGACCGCACCTTGCGGTGCGCGATGGCCAGATCGACCTGAACGCCCTGCACACCATTGGCTTTGCCAGCGCGGCCGCGCCGCTGTGGCACAGCCTGCAGGCCATCCCCTGATTTCACCCCGCCTTCACGGAGACCCCACATGGCAACCAAGAAACTCGGCCTCATCATGCACGGCGTGACCGGGCGCATGGGCATGAACCAGCACCTGATCCGCTCCATCTGCGCCATCCGCGCCCAGGGCGGCGTGACGCTCTCCAACGGCGACAAGGTCTTGCCCGACCCCATCCTGATTGGCCGCAACGCCGAGAAGATGGAAGCCCTGGCCAAGGCCCATGGCATTGCACGCTGGGGCACCGACCTGGACGCCGCACTGGCGAACACGGACGACACGGTGTTCTTCGACGCCGGCACCACGCAGATGCGCCCCACCCTGCTGGCCAAGGCCATTCGCTCGGGCAAACATGTCTACTGCGAAAAACCCATCGCCACCAACCTGAACGAAGCGGTGGAGATTGCGCGACTGGCGCAAGCCTCCGGGCTCAAGCACGGTGCCGTGCAGGACAAGCTCTTCCTGCCTGGTCTGCGCAAGCTCGACATGCTGCGCCGCGCCGGCTTCTTCGGCCGCATGCTCAGCGTGCGCCTCGAGTTCGGCTACTGGGTCTTCGAGGGTGACCTGCAACCGATCCAGCGACCCAGCTGGAACTACCGCAAGGAAGACGGCGGCGGCATGATCCTGGACATGATGTGCCACTGGCGCTATGTGCTGGACAACCTGTTCGGCGAGGTGAAGTCGGTCTCCTGCCTGGGCACCACGCACATTCCCAGACGCTGGGACGAAGCCGGCAAGCCCTACGAATGCACCGCCGACGACGCGGCCTACGCCACGGTGGAACTCACCGGCCACAACGGCGAGCCGGTCATCGCGCAGATCAACATGAGCTGGGTCACGCGCGTGAACCGCGAAGACCTGGTGACGTTCCACGTCGACGGCACACATGGCTCTGCCGTGGCCACACTGACCGGCTGCAAGGCCCAGAGTCGCGTGAACACGCCGCGCCCGGTGTGGAATCCGGACGTCAAGAACACCATGAATTTTTCCGAGCAGTGGCAGGACGTGCCCGACACGCAGGTCTACGACAACGGCTTCAAGATCCAGTGGGAACATTTCATTCGCCACGTAGTGGAGGACGAACCCTACAGGTGGACGCTGCCGGAAGGCGCCAAGGGCGTGCAACTGGTGGAGGTGGCGTTGCAGAGCTGGCAGGAACGCCGCTGGGTCGATGTGCAACCTCTGGCGGTGTGACGCCATGGCCCACTCGCTCAAACTCCCCAACGCCTCTGGAAACATCGAGGCCTACACCCTGCGCGGCACCAACCCGGTACAAGCGGCGGCGGGCGTGAAGTTCAACCGCATCGCCTACTCCGCCGCCCACGTGGTGGCCGACCCGCTCGCCGCCATCGACCCCTGGCTGCAATGCGCAGTGGACTGGGATGCCACCATCGCCTACCGACAGCGGCTGTGGTCTCTTGGCCTGGGGGTGGCCGAGGCCATGGACACCGCGCAGCGCGGCATGGGGCTGGACTGGCCCACCTCACTCGAACTCATCCGCCGCTCGCTCGATGCCGCGAAGGATGTGCCCGGCGCACTGGTGGCATCGGGCTGCGGCACCGACCACCTGGTGCCGGAGAACGTGAAGACGGTCGATGAGGTCATCGCGGGCTACGAAGAGCAGATGGCCGCCATCGAAAAACTCGGCGGCAAACTGATCGTGATGGCCAGCCGGGCACTCGCCCGCGTGGCCAGGAGCCCGGCCGACTACGAACGTGTGTACGACCGCATCCTCAGCCAGGCGAGGCAACCGGTGGTGCTGCACTGGCTGGGCGACATGTTCGATCCCGCGCTCAAGGGCTACTGGGGCAGCATCGACACCGATCGCGCGATGGACACCGCGCTGGCGGTGATTGCCGCACACCCCGACAATGTCGACGGCATCAAGATTTCACTGCTCGACAAGGAGAAGGAGATCGCCATGCGCCGGCGCCTGCCCAGAGGCGTGCGCATGTACACCGGCGACGACTTCAATTACGCCGAACTCATTGCCGGCGACGGCTGGGGCACCGAGACCACGCAAGGCCAGAGCGACGCCCTGCTTGGCATCTTTGACGCCATCGCCCCCGCCGCCAGCGCCGCGCTGGGCGAGCTCGCCCGGGGAAACCTGCAGAAGTTCCACGACATCCTGGGACCCACAGTCCCACTCTCGCGCCACATCTTTGCCGCGCCCACGCGCTTCTACAAAACCGGCGTGGTCTTCATGGCCTGGCTCAACGGCCACCAGCGCCACTTCACCATGGTGGGTGGCCAGCAGAGCACCCGCTCCCTGCCGCACTTCGCCGAACTCTTCCGGCTCGCCGATGCAGCAAACCTGCTGGAGCAGCCCGAGCTCGCCGTGCATCGCATGAAGACCCTGCTGGCGTTGCACGGCGTCAACCCCTAACCCTTCGGGCTGCATTCCGCACATCCTGAGCTTGTCGAAGGAACAAAGCCCATCCACACCCTTCACGCGAACCCTTCGACAAGCTCAGGGCGAACGGATATCAGAGCATCTCCATGCGCGATTTCTCCCAGGACCACCGCTGGCTGTCCATCAACACCGCCACAGTTCGCAAGAGCCATGGCCAGGAACAGCCGCTCACCGACATCATCGAAGCTTGCGCACGCCATGGCATCCGGGCCATCTCGCCCTGGCGCGACCAGGTCGCCGCCAGCGGCTTGAAAGCCATCAGCGGTCTTGTGAAGACCCACGGCCTGAAGCTCTCGGGCTACTGCCGGGGCGGCATGTTCCCCGCCACCGACGCGGCCGGCCTGCAAGCCGCGCACGACGACAACCACCGCGCGGTGGACGAAGCCTGTGAACTCGGCGCCACCTGCCTCGTGCTCGTGGTCGGCGCGTTGCCTGGCGCCCTGGCCGGCCAGGCAGCACACAAGGACATCGCGCGGTCGCGTCAGCAAGTGCAGGACGGCATTGGTGAACTGCTCGCTTATGCCAGAACCAGCGGCATGCCGCTGGCCATCGAGCCCCTGCATCCCATGTACGCTGCCGACCGCGCCTGCGTGAACACCCTGGAACACGCACTCGACCTCTGCGATCTGCTCGACCCTGCGAAGAGCGGCGCTCTCGGCGTGGCGGTAGACGTGTACCACGTGTGGTGGGACCCGAAACTGCAGGCGCAGATTGAACGCGCCGGCAAGCAGCGCCTGCTCGCTTTCCACGTTTGTGACTGGCTCACCCCCACCACCGACCTGCTCAACGACCGGGGCATGATGGGCGACGGCGTCATCGACATTCCCCGCATTCGCGGCTGGGTGGAAGACCAGGGCTTCAACGGCTTCAGCGAGGTGGAGATCTTTTCCACCGGGAACTGGTGGCAGCGTGATCGCGACGCGGTGTTGAGGACCTGCATTGAACGGCACCGCAGCGACGTTTGACCGCGCTCTTCAACCCATGGAATGCAGGCCCACCTGGTTGCCTTCGGTGTTGATGCCTCGCTATGGACGATGGCGCCGCCCTCGCCCTGCTGGTCGGGCGACAGCATGCCAGGACGTTCGGCGGGGTCGACACAGGGCACTCCGGTTGAAAACCGGGGCCTGTTCCCACTGTTTTTCCAAGTGCGAATGGAGTGGAAACAGCACCCATCGAGGCGCGCGACGACGGCCAGACCGGGTGTCTGGCCTAGGAGTGCACCGAAGAGTGGCGCTGTTTCCACCCCATTCCCTTCGGGTGGCGGCCAAGAAGGCCATGCACCGGGATGGGAGCTGAGAGATCCCGCACCTTCATTTCATCGGGCAGCAGCAACGTGCCAGACGTGCGCTGCTGCAGGCGGCGTTGCTCGCCTCGTTCGGTGACATCGTTGAGGACGGATACGAACCACATCAACAGCAGGCCGGCGGTGGCGGCTGCGAGCCAGATCCCCATGTGCGAAAAATAGACTTGCCAGGCATCGTCGATGCGGTTGGCCAGGTGGGCGTTGATGCGGTTCATGGGCGCTCCTCGATGCGTTGTGGGTCTTCAACGCATGATTCCAGCCAACACGGCACCGGGCTGTCGGTGCAGTTCGTCGGGGGATGTAGGAGGATGCTGACGCGCGGCCGCTCAGGCCGCTTCGGATTCCACGGAACGCGACGCCGAGGCGGCGTCCGCCTTCTTCATGGCCTTGAGCGCCTTCTTGACCACGCCCTGGCCGTCGATGGGGCGCAACAGGCGGTTGGCGATCAGGCGCTCGCAGCTTCGCTTGGTCATGGAATGGGGGCGTCCGCCCCGGCTGACAAACATGAACAGCGTGCCTTTGCTGCTGGCCCAGATGAGCTGGGCGCGCAGCCACTCGCGGCGTGAGAACAGATCGACCCAGTCGCCTTCGCGCAGGCCCGACAGAACGGCGGCGGCATTGAGGTCGGCGCTTTCCTGCTGGGTCAGCCCCATTGCCTCATCCTCGGCATCGTGTCCGCTTTCTGGGGCCTCGTTGGGAACGGGCTCGGTCAGGTCGCCATAGTCCGTGGGCAGCGTGTCCTCGAATCCCGCGGCTTCCAGCTCGCGCTGGCCCAGCCAGGGCTGGGCTTTGGGCTTGGGTTTGCGCTGCTCGGGCGTGGCAGGCAGGGTTTCGTCGAGCTCCAGGGACATGGAGCCTGGGATCTCGGACGAGGCGGCCTCCAGCGGCGCGGGATCGGAGTTGTTCGCGTCGTTGCGGATGCGCGCACGACGCAGGCCCAGCACCGGCTGGTGCAGGCGCATCAAGGCGTCGAAGAAGGGTTTGGTCTCCTCGCGGGTCTTGCCCAGCATGTCCAGCCCGGCGTGCAGGTTGGACAGCATGCCCGGAATCATGGCAAACAGTTCCTTGGGGCGCTTGAGGGTGACCTCTTTCTTCACGCTCCAGAGCAGGTTGGAAACGGTCTTGCGGTAGCCGCCTGGGTCCGCCTGGCTTTCGGTGTCGTTGAGCTGGGCCGAGGCCATCACGAGTGCCCAGGGACCATAGAGGAAGTCCAGGATGACGCCCGGTGCGTTGTCCACATCGGGGCGTTGACTGAGGTCCCAGGCGATCTGGTCGGCCAGCGCCTGGCGCTCTTCGGCGTGACGAATCGACTGCAGGCCCGGGTCCTGCACAAGCATTTCCTGCCGGTCTTCCTCTTCCCAGATGGCCTTGAGGCGGCTGAGAACCTGCGCGAAGGGTTCGGGCTCGCCGCTGCCGTTGGCATTGAGGTCGTTGAACGCCTTCTGCACAGGCAGAAAGAAGACTTCAAACTCGCTGGAAAACTCGTCGTTGTACTTGAAGCTGCGTTGCGCCACACCTTCGATCAGGCGGCGACCGGGGTGACTGTCTTCATTGAAGAAACGCGGATTGGCCAACGCCAGGCGCAGCAGCGCAGGCTCGAGCGCCACCACCGCTTCGCGCACTGGTGCCAGCAGCAAGGGATCGCTGGCCACCTGGCTGACCAGCGTGCGGACCAGATCCAGGCCCACCGCCTGGGCCACGCGCTGCGCCTTCTGCTTGAGGTGCATGAGCACGCGCGCGCGCTCGTGGGCGGCCGCGAACTCGCCCCAGGCCTTGCGGCTGAGCTGGCTGGCGGTGCCCACTTCCCGCGCCGGCCGATCCACCACCGGAAGGTCGCGGTAGCGAGTGCTCTGCTCCAGAATCATCGACTCATCGAGCACCGGAATGGCGGCAAACGCTTCGATGGCGGCCAGCTCCTCGCTCACCTGGTCGTAGTAGTCGTGCGTGAGCGGCTGGTCGTAGTGGCTGCCACCGTGACTGAGAAATTCGTGGAACACCTCGTTGTCGACACGGCTGCGCAGCCGCGCCAGTTCCGGCATGGCTGGCAGGCTCTCGGCCATGGCCCAGGACGGACGACTGGGCAGGCTCACCGGGTCATTGATGTCGTGCCAGTGGCTCACGCCGGACGATCCACTGGAAACGCCGAGCTCGCCGACGCGACTGGACAGGCCGCCGGAACGCGTGGACAGCCCGCCCGAACGGGTGGAATGCCCACCTTCAGTGGCCAGGCGCACGCGGTAGCCCGCTTCGCGCACGTTGGCGCGTTGCAGGATCAGCGCCACGCGCTCATACAGCTTTTGCAGCTCGCGCCCTATCGGCTCGCCCATGTGGCGCAGCCACAGGCCGCGCACCTGCGGGTCCTGCTCCACGGTGGCCATGGTCTCGCGCAAGGCCCGCACGAACACCGAAGGGCGCATGGGATTGCGCTCGGGCTGCACGGTGGGCAGGCTCAGCACCGAACTCATGAGGGCGTCGAGCACGGTGAGCTGCTGCTCCACTGCAGGCAGCAGGCTGTGTACCAGGCGGGCCGATTCAAGCGACTCGTTGACGGCCTCCTCCTCCACCAGCGAGAGCAGGGACGATTCGCCGAGCAGCGCGGGACGCGAGGTCTGCACCTCAGGTGCGGCTTCGAGCGCTTCGTGCAGGTGCTGCGGGAACGAGGAGCCCCAGTGGATCTTGTTCTGGAGCAGTCCCCACCAGGCCAGGGCGAGCTGGTCGCGCTGCTTCACTTCCTTGGACGCTTTCTCGGCCGCCTGCAAGCTGGCAATGGCCGCGTCAACGCAGCGCGCGATCAGTTCTGAGGCGCTGTTGCGAGCTTCCTGGAAGCACTGCTGCAGCAATCGGGAGGGCACCGTCATGGACTCTGTCTGCGGTGGTCTGCCGCTGGATGGAAAAGGGGTCTGGGGCCTGACAACGGGCCTTACCCGTTGTTATACCTGTTGCATCGGCACGCGGCATGACCATCTGGAGTGCCACCCACACCGGAGGTCGCATGGCGGCGACCGCTGCGCGGGTCGCGCGCAGGATATGCAGAAGAAAGACCTCAGACCCCGGCAACCGGCAGCAGCGGCGTGCGCCGCGCGCGTCGCACGTTGAAGGCGCTGGCGATCAGCACGAGCTGCACCAAAGCCAGGCCCAGCAGCACCCCACGGAACTGGCCGTGGTCCATGAGCAGGCCGAAGATCAGCGGAGCAATGGCCTGGCCGATATCCAGCCCCGAATAGACCACGCCATAGACACGGCCGGTGGCATTCTCGGGGGTGGATTTCTTCACCAGCAAGTCGCGCGAAGGGCCCGCAATGCCAGAGGTGAAACCCATGGCGCCAAACAGCACTGGCACCGCCGCCGCGGGCACATCGCCCAGCGCCAGCAACAGGGCCACGCCGGCCGCCAGGCCAAAGCCCACGCCCACCACGCGTTCGCAGCGCGCCGGGTCTGAAGCCAGAAAGCCCCCCAGCACCATGCCACCGGCCGCACACACCATGTAGGTGGTCAGGCACACCGCCACCAGCGCCAGCGGCACGCCATGCAACTGGCCGGCTGCCACGGGCGCGAAGGCCTGCACCACGCTGAGGGCCATGGCATAGAAAAAGAAAAACCCGAAGCACATCCACACTGCCGGGATGCGCAGAAAGGCCATGGCATCTTCGGCGTGCACAGGGCTGCTGCCCTGCACCGGCCTGGGCGCCGCAGGCAGGCTCAGGCGCTCGCGGTGCAACCACAGCACGGCCAGCACCACAAACGCGAGCACTCCGGCGCTGGCCAGCGCCACGCGCCAGGAAAAAGCCAGGGCGATCGGCACCATCATGGCTGGCGCCAATGCCCAGCCCAGGCTGCCGGTGATGCCGTGCACGCTGTAGGCATGCCCCAGGCGGGGTGCGCTCACCTTGCGGTTGAGCAGCGTGTAGTCCACCGGATGGAACACGCCATTGCCCACGCCCGCGACGATGGCGAAAAAGGCCATCATCCAGTAGCCGGTGCTGACCGCGAAGCCAAAGGCCGCCAGCCCCAGCAGTGTGAGCCCGGCAAACAGCACCGGGCGCGGTCCGAAGCGGTCCACCACGAAACCCGAGGTGGCCTGCACCGCGCAGGAGGTAACGAAGAACACCGTCATCAGAAAGCCAAGTTCGGCGTAGCTGGCGTTGAACGCATCCTTGAGCCACGGAAACAGCGGCGCCAACAGCAACTGGCTGAAGTGGCTGATGAGGTGAGCCAGCCCGACCAGGCCGATGAGGCTGGCATCCTGGCGAAGGGCAACGGGAGGCAAGGGATGGGCGGTGCTTGAGGAAGACATGGCGCGATCGTAGACTCAAGGTCTTCTGCAGAATCGCGACGATCTGTCACCTTTCCGCGAAAACCAGCCAACCCTGCACCCACCCCTCGAATGTCCGCCGCCCGCCGCCTGCGCCCCACGCCCCTGGGCGATCCCGATCCTTTCACGCCCGACGCGGTGCGTCCGGTGCGCGTGCGCTCCCGCGCGCTCAGCGCCGACACCCACTTCGAGCCCCACAACCACCCCTGGGGCCAACTGGCCTACTGCGCCACCGGCATCGTGCAGGTGATGACGGTGCCGCACGACCCCGGCCTGCAGGCGGTCACCTACATCGTGCCGCCCTCGCGTGCGGTCTGGATCGCGCCGGGCCTGCGCCACGCCGTCACGGTGCGCGAAGCCGCCGAACTGCGCACGCTCTACATCCACGCCGGGTCCGCGCCCAAGGGTTGGCACGACTGCCGCATGATCGTTGTCTCGCCGCTGTTGAGAGAATTGATTCAGGCCATGGACGCCGCCACCCGACGCGCCGCCGAACCCGCGCGCGACCGCCTGCTGGCCGGCCTGGTGCTGGACGAACTGGCCCATGCCGACACCCAGCCCCTGGGCGTGCCGCTGCCACGAGACAAGCGACTGCGTGCCCTGTGCGAGGCCGTGCTCAACGCGCCCGGCGAACGCGCCACGCTCGCCGAATGGGCGGCCGACACCGGCGCGAGCGAGCGCACGGTGGCGCGCCTGTTCCGCGACGAACTGGGCACCACCTACCAGCGCTGGCGGCAGCAGGCGGTGATCGCCCATGCCCTGCCCTTGCTGGCGCGCGGCGTTCCCATCGGCCAGGTGGCTGCCGCCACGGGCTATGCGAGCGACAGCGCCTTCAGCGCCATGTTCAAGGCCGCCATGGGTCATGCGCCCACGCGGTGGAGCTCGCAGATGCCTACCCGCACCTGAACCTGAACCTGAACCTGAATCTGCTTCCAGCCTTTCTGCGTTGGGACGTCAAGGCGTTGTCATATCCCTCTGGCAATCTGCAGCAGGGACCAAAGACATGAGCCACGTCAGACGCTTCGCCAAAACGCCCCGTGCCTGGGAGGCACTGGCCCGCCCCGACCTGGTGGGCCGGCAGGTGCACACCCTGCTGCTGATGGCCAACGGTCGGCGAAGCTTGCAGGAACTCTCGCTGCTGCTGGGTGAGGACGTGGGCGAACTCGCGCTCGATTTGCAGCACCGCGGCCTGCTGCAAGACACATCAGCGGTTTCGTCTGCGCTGGACGCGGACGAGGAAGAAGCCGGGAGAGACCCGCTCAGAGCCAGCGCTTGAGCAGGCCCATCACGCGATCGAACCTCACCCCATAAGGGGGGTAGAACAGATGGCCCATGGCCCAGCGCGATTGCTCCAGCACCGGCTTTTGCTGGGTGAAGCGCAGGAAACCGGATTCGCCGTGGTAAGAGCCCCAGCCGCTGTCGCCAACGCCGCCAAAGGGCAGCCCCTCATGGGCCACGTGCATCAGCGTGTCGTTGACCGTCACGCCACCACTGACCGTGCTGCGCAACAAGCGGTCGCGCGAAGCCGAATCAGTACCAAACCAGTACTGGGCCAGCGGACGGGGCCGCGCGTTGATGAAGGCGATGGCTTCGTCCATCGTGTCATACGGCAGCACGGGCAGGATGGGCCCGAAGAGCTCTTCCTTCATCAGGCGCAGCTCGGGAGCCGGGTTGAACACCAGGGTGGGGTTCATCTGGCGACTGGAGGCAGGCGTGGGGCCTGACGAAGGCGACAGGTCCACCACCCTTGCGCCCTGGGCGCGGGCTTCGTCCAGCAGGGCGGTGAGGCGTGCCAGGTGGCGATCGCTCACGATGGCCGCGTAGTCGGGATTGCCGGCGATGGTGGGGAACAGCTGGGCCACGGCGGCGGCGTAGGCTTGCTCGAACGCGGCTTCCTGGCCGCGCGGCAGCAGCACGTAATCGGGCGCAATGCAGGTCTGGCCCGCATTGAGCAGTTTCCCGTGGGCGATCTTGATGGCCGCAGTGTTCAGGTCGCATGAGGCATCCACCACGCAAGGCGACTTGCCGCCGAGTTCAAGCGTGGTGGGCGTGAGGTTGGCGGCTGCCGCAGCGGCCACCATGCGACCGACCGACGTGGATCCGGTGAAGAAAAGGTGGTCGAACGGTAAGGCAGAAAACGCCTGCGCCACATCGGCCCCGCCGAGCACGACGCTGAACTCGTCGGCCGAGAAGGCCTGCTGCACCAGCGAAGCCATGAGGGCCGAGGTGTGGGGCGTGAGTTCACTGGGTTTGAGCAGCACGCGGTTGCCAGCGGCCAGCGCGGT
This sequence comes from Hydrogenophaga sp., assembly GCF_050250835.1. Lineage (GTDB taxonomy): Bacteria > Pseudomonadota > Gammaproteobacteria > Burkholderiales > Burkholderiaceae_C > Hydrogenophaga. The sequence goes on from NZ_JBFWNX010000002.1 coordinate 194,704, forward strand.
GGCCGCTGGCCCCAGGTTGAGTTGCAGCGGGTAATTCCAGGGGCCGATGACGCCGACCACGCCCAGCGGCTGGCGCTGAATGTGGGCGCGGGCGGGCAGCAGGTAGAGCGGCGTCGCCACACGCTGCGATTTCATCCAGCGCGGCAGTTCTTTCAGCAACTGTCCGATGGCGGCGCGCAGCACGAAGAGATCGGCCGCCTCGGTGAGCTGGCGGGAACGAACACCGAAATCGGCCTGAATGGCGTCGGACAGCGCGGGGGCGTTGGTCTCGATCAATGCGCGCAGCCGAGCGAGCCGGTCGCGTCGAACCGCCAGGGGCACGTCGATCTGCGCACGGCTGGCATGGTGCTGTGCGTCGAACAGCGCCTTCAGGGGAAGGGTGGGAGGGATCTGCGTCATGAAGGGCATGATAGGCCGCAGGTTCTCCCGTGGGTAGAGCCGAGCCCCCATCCGCGATGGATGGCGGCCCGGCGCGGCCGATCAGGCTTCGGCCACCGCGTCACCAAACTGGAAAACGCCGGGATCGCGCACTGGATCCACCTCCACCGGGATCACCGATTTCGGCGGGTAGCGGCCTTCCAGCAGGAACTTCGAGAGCGGATTCTCGATGCGCTGCTGGATGGCGCGCTTGAGCGGACGGGCGCCAAACACCGGGTCGAAGCCAACCTTGGCCAATTCGGCCAGCGCCGCCGCCGACACCTTGAGGTGCAGGTCCATCCTGGCCAGGCGGGCCTCCAGCACTTTGAGCTGGATCGCGGCAATCGACTCGATGTGCTGCGCATCCAGCGCATGGAACACCACGGTCTCGTCAATGCGGTTCAGGAACTCGGGCCGGAAGTGGTTCTTGAGCTCGCCCCACACGGCTTCCTTCACATCGTCGTAGGGCTCGCCCACCATGGCCTGGATCAATGGCGAGCCGATGTTGCTCGTCATGACGATCACGGTGTTCTTGAAATCCACGGTTCGACCCTGGCCATCGGTGAGGCGGCCGTCGTCGAGCACCTGCAGCAGCACGTTGAACACGTCCGGATGGGCTTTTTCAACCTCGTCGAGCAGCAGCACGCTGTAAGGCTTGCGGCGCACGGCCTCGGTGAGGTAACCGCCTTCCTCGTAGCCCACGTAGCCGGGTGGCGCGCCGATGAGGCGGGCCACGGAGTGCTTCTCCATGAACTCGCTCATGTCGATGCGCACCAGGTGGTCTTCGCTGTCGAACAGGAAGCCGGCCAAGGCTTTGCACAGCTCGGTCTTGCCCACGCCGGTGGGGCCGAGGAACAGGAACGAGCCGGTGGGCCGGTTGGGATCGGACAGGCCCGAACGCGAACGGCGGATGGCATTGGCCACCGCAGAGATGGCCTCGTCCTGGCCGACCACGCGCTCGTGCAACTTGCCTTCCATCAGCAGCAGCTTGTCGCGCTCTCCCTGCATGAGCTTGGACACCGGGATGCCGGTGGCACGGGCCACGACCTCGGCGATCTCTTCGGCACCCACCTGGGTGCGCAAGAGCTGAGGGCGGCCCTTGCCGTCCTTGTTATGCGCCTTGCCAGACTCCACCGCCTGCGCGTCCTTCAGGCGCTTCTCCAGCTCGGGCAGTTTGCCGTATTGCAGTTCGGCGACCTTGTTGAAGTCACCCTTCTCGGTGAAAGTCTTGATCTGCGAGCGGATGCGGTCCATCTCTTCCATCACGTCCTTGGAGCCCAGTGCGGAGGCCTTCTCGGCCTGCCAGATCTCGTCGTAGTCGGCGATTTCCTTCTTCAGGCGGCCAATTTCCTCCTCGATCAGGCCAAAGCGTTTCTGCGAGGCTTCGTCTTTCTCGCGGCGCACCGCCTCGCGCTCGATCTGAAGCTGGATCATCCGGCGATCGAGCCGATCCATCACTTCAGGTTTGGAATCGAGTTCGATCTTGATCTTGGACGCGGCCTCGTCGATCAGGTCAATGGCCTTGTCCGGCAGGAAGCGGTCTGTGATGTAGCGCTGGCTGAGTTCGGCCGCGGCCACGATGGCCGGGTCGGTGATCTGCACGCCGTGGTGAACCTCGTACTTTTCCTGCAAGCCGCGCAGGATGGCAATGGTGGCCTCCACGCTGGGCTCGCCCACCAGGATCTTCTGGAAGCGGCGCTCCAGCGCGGCGTCTTTCTCGATGTACTTGCGGTATTCGTCGAGCGTGGTGGCGCCCACACAGTGCAGCTCGCCGCGCGCGAGCGCCGGCTTGAGCATGTTGCCCGCGTCCATGGCGCCTTCGGCCTTGCCGGCGCCCACCATCGTGTGGAGCTCGTCGATGAAGACGATGGTCTGGCCTTCATCCTTGGCCAGCTCGTTCAACACGGTTTTCAGGCGTTCTTCGAACTCACCGCGAAACTTTGCGCCGGCCAGCAGCGCGGCCATGTCCAGGCTGAGCACCCGCTTGCCTTTGAGCGAGTCGGGCACTTCACCGGCCACGATGCGCTGGGCCAGGCCTTCGACGATGGCGGTCTTGCCCACGCCGGGTTCGCCGATCAGCACGGGATTGTTCTTGGTGCGGCGCTGCAGAACCTGGATGGCACGGCGGATTTCATCGTCGCGCCCGATCACAGGGTCGAGCTTGCCCAGGCGGGCGCGCTCGGTGAGGTCGAGCGTGTATTTCTTGAGCGCCTCGCGCTGGCCTTCGGCCTCGGGGTTGTCCATTTTCTGGCCACCGCGCACGGCCGTGATGGCCGACTCCAGGCTCTTGCGGTTCAGGCCGTTCTCGTTGGCGATGCGGCCCAGTTCACCCTTGCTGTCGGCCACGGCAAGCAGAAAAAGTTCGCTGGCGATAAATTGATCGCCTCGCTTGATGGCCTCTTTTTCGGTGGCCTGCAGCAGCTTTGCCAGATCGGGGCCCACCTGCACCTGGTCCTGCCCTTGCACTTCAGGCAGTCGTTTCATGGCCGCCTCGGCGGCCATGCTCAGGCCAGGCACGTTGACACCGGCGCGTTGCAGCAGGGATTGCGGCCCGTCGGCCTGGCGCAGCAACGCCAGCAGCAAATGGACCGGTTCGATGTAAGCGTGATCGCTGCCCAGCGCCAGCGTCTGGGCTTCGCTCAGCGCTTCCTGGAACTTGGTGGTGAGTTTGTCGAGTCGCATGTCGGGGCTCTCCGGATATTCAGAACTTCACCGCACATGGGTGTGCTCACCCCATTTTCAAGCCAGCAGGCGCCAACACCCGCAGCCTCGCGCCACTGGGTTGACGCAGATCAAGCGCTGGGCGGTTGCGTGCGGCGCCAGTAGGCGTATGGCCAGGCGGTGCCGAATCCGAGCCGGCGGTAGAGCGAGAGCGCGGGCGCGTTGCTGGCATCCACCTGCAGGAACACCCGCTCGATGCCCCGGCGTTCGGCCTCCTGCGCCATGGTGCGCAGCAAACGCGCGGCCAGACCGCGGCCGCGCTGCGCAGCCGCGGTCCGCATGCCGTGGACACCCAGCCAGCCATGGCTGAACGAGGCTGCGCCGCAGGCGAGCGTCTGGCCGTCCTCACGCCAACTGGCATACATCGTTCCCGCCGCCCGAGCGAGCGAACGCGCCCGGCTGATGCCGTCGACCGGGTCCAGTCCCTCGCCCAGGAACATGGCCAGCCAGGCGGCATCGGGCGCTGCCGCCAGCTCGCCCGCCAGGCCGGCAGGCATCGCCAGGAGATCGGCCACGCGGGCGGTCTGGGTCAGCGTGGGTTGCCTGCGGGTGAAGCCCTGTCTTTGCAGCGCACGGTGCATGCCGTGGAATGCGTCGATGTCGGGCAGGCGGAACACTGGTGCGAAACCCCGCGCCTCGTACCGATTCACGATGGCGTTCAACACGCCGGTATCTGGCTGCTCGTGCGACAGCGGCACCGCGCTGTGGGCTCGCCCCACCGTGCCACCATCCATGGGCAACAACCAGCCGGGCAGGATCTCCACCGCCTCGGGCGCCACCGCTTGCAGCGTGGCGCGTTCCAGTGTTTCGATGTCAGAGGCGCGCAGTGGCATGCGGGCCGGATGCTCAGCCATTCTTCACCTCGATGCCCCAACGCGCCAAGGCCGCGTCGTCGCTCACACGGGCGTCCACCCAGCGTGCGCCTTGCGGCGTCTGTTCCTTTTTCCAGAATGGCGCCTGGGTCTTGAGGTAGTCCATGAGGAATTCGCAAGCCTGGAAACTCTCGCCCCGGTGCGCGGAGGTCACCACCACAAGCACGATCTGGTCCAGCGGCTGCAGGAGGCCCACGCGATGGATCACACGCGCGCCAAACAGGTCGAAGCGCTGATGGGCCTCGTCGATCATGGCCTCGATGGATTTTTCCGTCATGCCGGGGTAGTGCTCCAGCTCCAGGGTGTTCACGCTCTGGCCATCGTTGCGGTCGCGCACCGTGCCGATGAAGCTGCAGACCGCGCCCACACGCTTGTCCTGCAAACGCAGCTTCGCCACCTCCGCAGAGAGATCGAAATCCTCGGCCTGGATGCTGACGCGTGGCCCCATCTCAGCCACCTGTCACTGGCGGGAAGAAGCCCACTTCGGCGCCTTCGCTCACGACAGCGGACTCTTCGCTCATGGTCTGGTTCAACGCCACACGCACCGACTTGCCCAGGGCCAGGGCTTCGGCATAGGCACCGCCACGTGCCACCAGCTCGGCACGCAAGGCACCCAGCGTGGTGGCCTGAGTGTCCACCGATTCGGCACCCTTGCCGAGCGTTTCGCGCAGGGAGGCAAAGTAACGCAATTGGACTTTCATGCCAGCAGATCCGAAAACGAGAGGTAGGAAACAAGGTCGCCGCGCGCAATGGTGGTGCCGGCCGGGTTGTCGACCAGGCCATCGCCCCACACCGCCGAGGTGAGCACGCCCGAGCTCTGGTTGGGAAACAGGTCGAGACCGCCGGCGGCGTTGCGGCGCACGCGCAGGAATTCGCGGCGTTTGTCGGCGCGCGCCACGGAGAAATGCGCAGGCAGCTTCACAGGTGGCGGCAGGGCATGCACACCGTCGACGGGAACACCTTGCAGCTTGAGCAGGAACGGGCGCACGAGGAGCAGAAAGGTGACGAAACTCGACACCGGGTTGCCGGGCAGGCCGATGAAGTGACAGGGGGTGCTGGCGGCGGGGCCGGCACCCGCATCGCGCCGCACGCTGCCGTAGGCAAAGGGCTTGCCGGGCTTCATGCCAATCTGCCAAAGGTCCAGACTGCCCAGCTGCTGCACCGAGGGTTTGATGTGATCTTCCTCGCCCACCGAGACGCCACCGCTGGTGAGGATGAGGTCGTGGTGATCGGCAGCGGTCTTGAGTGCGGCCAGCGTGGCCTCGCGCCGATCGGGCACGATGCCCAGGTCGCTCACCTCACACCCCATGCGGTGCAACAAGGCACGCAGGAAAAAGCGGTTGGAGTTGTAGATGGCGCCTGGCTTCATGGCCTCGGGCGCCACCTCCCCGGGCATGACGAGTTCGTCGCCGGTCGAGAAAAGGGCCACGCGCGGGCGAACCTTCACGCTCAGGCGGGCGCGACCCAGGCTCGCGGCCAGCCCGAGGCCAGAAGGTGCCAGCCGCTGGCCGCGCGCGAGCACGACCGCACCGCGCGTCACGTCTTCCCCTGCACGCCGCACCCATTGCCCAGCCTCGGGCACGGCCTGGATGTGCACGGCGTGAATGTCGCCGCCGACCTCGACCGTGTCTTCCTGCATCACCACGGCGTCTGCGCCCTCGGGCATGGGCGCACCTGTGAAGATGCGTGCGCAGGTGCCAGGCTCCAGCGGCTGGGCCGCGTGGCCGGCAGCAATGCGCTGGCTCACGCGCAGGACCACCCCAGTTTCGGTGACATCGGCCACACGCACCGCATAGCCGTCCATCGAGGAGTTGTCGTTGGGCGGCACCTGCAAGGCCGACACCAGGTCTTCAGCCAGCACACGGCCGTCGGCATCGAAAGTGGCCACGGTTTCCACCGCCGTGAGCGCTTCGACGCGACCGAGCAAGTCGGCCATGGCCGCGTCCAGCGACATCAGCGGAGCGCGGGCGGCGGATTTCTGTGGGGCGTTCATGACAGGCTCGTGTATCGGTCGCGGCTGGGGTATTCGAACCGTTGTGCATTGTCGAGCAACCAGGCGGCCACGTCATCGGCGCGGTTCAAATCCAGCACCGGGCGCAGGGCGGGCTCGGGCAGGGCCTCTGGGCTGTCGGTGGCGATGGCGACCACGAAGGGATCAGCCGGGTAACGCACCGGCACTGAACTGGCGGCCCGCCAGACCTCGATCTTGGGCAGGTCGCTCTCTTTGAAGCCCTCGACCAGCACCCAGTCCACTTCGGGGTGCAACTCGGCCAGCAGCGCATGCACATCGTGCTCCACGCGCTCGGTGAGTTCGCGCATGATCACGACGCGCCGGGGGGAGGCGGCCAACACCTCGAAGGCGCCCGCCTCCCGATGGCGCCAGGTGTCCTTGCCGGGGTGGTCGATGTCGAAGCGGTGGTGCGCGTGCTTGATCACCGAGACGCGCTGGCCGCGCAAACGCAGCGCACCGATGAGCTGCTCCACCAGGGTGGTCTTGCCCGATCCGGAAAACCCCGCGAAGCCGGCGACCCTCATGCGCGTGGCGCGCAATGCTCGGCGATGAAGGCCTGCACGGCAGCGGTGTCTGCGGGCATCACCTTCACGCGCTTGGGCAGTTGCTCAATACCGTTGAACTTCGACGGCCGATCGGGCTGGCGCCCCAGCGCCTCGACAATGGTCTCGGCGAACTTGATGGGCAAGGCGGTCTCCAGCACGATCATGGGCACGGCTGTGTCCTGGTGCTCGCGCGCCACCTTCACGCCATCGGCCGTGTGGGTGTCGATCACCACGCCGTGGCGTGCATGAACGTCGCGAATGGTCGTCAGGCGGTCCGCGTGGGTGCTTTTGCCGCTGCGAAAACCGTAGCGGCCTGCGGCAGCGGCAAACGCCGGATCGGCACTCAGATCGAAGCGGCCGGTGCGCGTAAGCGTTTCGCCGAACAGCGCCTTCACGCGCGCACCATCGCGTCCCAGCAGGTCGAAGACAAAACGCTCGAAGTTGCTGGCCTTGGAGATGTCCATCGACGGGCTGGAGGTCTCGTGCGTATCGGCACTGGCGCGCACACGGTACACGCCGGTGCGGAAGAACTCATCGAGCACGTCGTTTTCGTTGGTGGCCACCACCAGCTGGTGGATCGGCAAACCCATCTGGCGTGCGACATGGCCAGCGCAGACGTTGCCGAAGTTGCCCGACGGCACTGTGAAATCCACACGCTCCGATCGCCCTGAGCCTGTCGAAGGTTCGGTGGCTTGAAAATAGCCTGCGAAGTAGTAAACCACCTGCGCCAGCAACCGCGCCCAGTTGATCGAGTTCACCGTCCCGATCCGATAGGCATGTTTGAAAGCCAGATCGTTGCTGACGTTCTTGACGATGTCCTGGCAGTCGTCGAATACACCCTCAATGGCGATGTTGTGGATGTTCTCGTCCATCAGACTGAACATCTGCGCCTGCTGGAACGGGCTCATGCGGCCATGGGGGCTGAGCATGAAGACACTCACACCCTGCTTGCCGCGCATCGCGTATTCCGCCGCGCTACCGGTGTCGCCGCTGGTGGCACCCAGAATGTTGAGCGCTTCCCCGCGCCGGCCGAGTTCGTATTCGAAGAGGTTGCCCAGCAACTGCATGGCCATGTCCTTGAAGGCCAGCGTAGGGCCGTTGGACAGCGCCTCCAGATAGAACCCGTTTTCCAGCTTCTTCAGCGGCACGATCTGCGGCGTACCGTACACCGCTTCGGTGTAGGTCTTCTCGCACAGCGCGCGCAGGTCGGTCGCAGGGATGTCGTCGATGTAGAGCGAGAGGATCTCGAAAGCCAGCCCGGCATAGCCACCGCTGCCCCCCCCATTGAACACCTGGCGCCAGCGCGCAAGCGTGGCCGCATCCACCTGAGGATAGTGGTCCGGCAGGTACAAGCCACCGTCGGGCGCCAGACCTTCCAGAAGGATCTCGCAGAAGCGCTTTCGCCCGGGATCGCCGCGCGTGGACAGGTACCGCATCAGTTCAACTCTTCCTTGCGGATGCGCACGATGGGCGCCAGCACGGTCGGCAGTTGCTGCAATTGGGCCAGCGCGTCGTCCATGGTGCCTTCATGGGTGTTGTGCGTGAGGATGATCAGGTCGGTCGAGGTGCCACCTTCGCCGCTGACTTCATCGGCCTCGCGCTGCAGCACCGCGTCGATGCTGATGCCCGCCCCGGCGAGCAGGCCCGTCACCTTGGCCAGCACACCCGCCTGGTCGGCCACGCGCAGTCGCAGGTAATAGCTCGTCACGACCTCGCGCATCGGCAGCACACGCAGGTCGCTCATGGCGTCGGGCTGGAAAGCCAGATGCGGCACGCGGTGGTGCGGGTCCGCGGTGTGAAGGCGGGTGATGTCCACCAGGTCGGCAATGACAGCGCTGGCGGTGGGCTCGCTGCCAGCACCCTTGCCGTAGTACAGGGTGGCACCCACGGCATCGCCGTGAACCACCACGGCGTTCATCGCGCCTTCCACGTTGGCAATGAGCCGCTTCGAAGGCACCAGGCTGGGATGCACGCGCAGTTCAATCCCTTGCGCCACGCGCTTGGTGATGCCCAGCAGCTTGATGCGGTAGCCGAGCTGTTCGGCGTACTTGATGTCGGTGGCGCCGAGCTGGGTGATGCCCTCGACATAGGCCTTGTCGAACTGCACCGGGATGCCGAAGGCGATGGCGCTCATGAGCGTGACCTTGTGTGCGGCATCCACGCCTTCAATGTCGAACGTGGGATCGGCCTCGGCGTAGCCCAGGCGCTGCGCCTCCTTGAGCACGACGCTGAAATCCAGCCCCTTGTCGCGCATTTCGGAAAGGATGAAATTGGTGGTGCCGTTGATGATGCCGGCGATCCACTGGATGCTGTTGGCGGTGAGCCCTTCGCGCAGCGCCTTGATGATGGGAATCCCTCCCGCGACAGCGGCTTCGAAAGCCACCATCACGCCCCTGGCCGAGGCGGCGGCAAAAATCTCGGTGCCATGCACCGCGAGCAACGCCTTGTTGGCGGTCACCACGTGCTTGCCGGCGGCAATGGCTTCCATCACCAGCGAACGGGCAATGCCGTAGCCGCCGATGAGTTCGATGACGATGTCGATGTCCGGGTTGGCGATCACCTCGCGGGCGTCCTTCACCACCTTCACGCCAGGCCCTACGATGGACTGTGCGCGCTCGGTGTCCAGATCGGCCACCATGGTGATCTCGATGCCGCGGCCGGCGCGTCGGCGGATTTCTTCCTGGTTGCGACGGAGCACGTTGAACGTGCCGCTGCCTACGGTGCCTATGCCCAGGAGGCCTACTTGGATCGGTTTCATGTCGGTCTTGGTTGCGGAACGGAAATATCAGGCGGCATGGCGTTTTCGCCAGCCTTCGAGGAATCGGGCCACCCGGCCAATGGCTTCTCGCAGATCGTCCTCATGGGGCAGGAAAACAATGCGGAAGTGCTGGTTGTCGGGGTAGTTGAAACCCGAGCCTTGCACCAGCATCACGCGCGTCTCCTGCAGCAGTTCCAGGAAGAGTTGCTGGTCGTCTTCGACCGGGTACATCTTCGGGTCGAGCCGAGGGAACATGTAAAGCGCGGCCGAGGGCTTGTTGCAGCTCACACCGGGAATGGCGGTGATGAGTTCGTAGGCAAGGTCGCGCTGGCGCCGCAGGCGCCCTCCCTCGCACACCAGATCGTTGATGCTCTGGTAGCCGCCCAGCGCCGTCTGGATCGCCCACTGTCCGGGCACGTTGGCGCACAGCCGCATGTTCGAGAGCATGTTCAGGCCCTCGATGTAGTCCCTGGCCGGCTTCTTGTCACCCGAGACGATCATCCAGCCGGCTCGATAGCCGCACGAACGGTAACTCTTGGACAGCGAGTTGAAGGTGAGCGTGAGAACGTCGTCCGACAGGCTGGCGATGGCCGTGTGGTGCACGCCGTCGTAAAGCACCTTGTCGTACACCTCGTCCGCAAAAATCACCAGTCCATGCTGGCGGGCCAGGTCGACGATGGCATTGAGCAGTTCGGTCGAATAGAGCGCACCAGTCGGGTTGTTCGGATTGATGACCACGATGCCTTTGGTGGCAGGCGTGATCTTGCGCCGGATGTCGTCCAGGTCGGGCATCCAGCCATTGGATTCCTCGCACATGTAGTGCACCGGCGTGCCGCCCGAGAGGCTGACCGCGGCGGTCCACAAGGGGTAGTCCGGTGCCGGCAGCAGGAGTTCGTCGCCATCGTCGAGCAGCGCATTGGTCGCCATCACGATCAGCTCGCTCGCGCCGTTCCCGAGGTAAATGTCATCCAGCGTGACACCCTTGATGCCTTGCTTCTGCGTCTCGTGCATCACCGCCTTGCGCGCAGCGAAGATGCCTTTGCTGTCCGAGTAACCAGCCGAGTTCGGCAGGTTGCGGATCATGTCCTGCTGGATCTCTTCAGGCGCATCGAAGCCAAACACCGCCAGGTTGCCGATATTGAGCTTGATGATCTTGTGGCCCTCTTCCTCCATCTGGCGAGCCGCGTCCATGATCGGCCCGCGAATGTCGTAGCAGACGTTGGCCAGCTTGGCAGATTTGTGGATGGTCTTCAAAGTCCCTCCGAGGGGGGTCAAGGGTCATGTCGCGACCACGGTCGCGGGCGGTGGCAACGGGGGTATATTCGGCCCCTCCGTCAGGGAAAACCTCCAATTTGACCACAGTTCCCAGGCCCATCAGTTCGGCTGCTGCCCCATGAAACTTCACGCCGATCAGCCGGACGGCCAGTCCATCACCGCCTACGGCCCAGGGTGGGTGGCCGTGAATGGCCAGCGCAAGGAACACAGCCTGGTGCTGAGCGCCACCGGGACCCTGCAAGACTGGAACTGCGCCCGGTTCGAAGACCTCACGGCCGCACATTTCGAGCAGCTCGGGAACCTGGCAGGTGAAGCCCCCGAACTCGTGGTGTTCGGCAGCGGCGCACGGCTTCGGTTCGTGCGGCCTGCCCTGCTGCAAAGCCTGATGGCACAACGCATCGGCGTCGAAACCATGGACACGGCCGCCGCCTGCCGCACCTTCAACATCCTGGCTGGCGAAGGACGTCGGGTGGTGGTGGCGCTTCTCGTCGAAGTCTGAGCACGTCGGCGACCACCGCCGGACCGCCTGCAGCCTCGCATCGGACGGGGCATACCGTTCAGGGTAAAATAGCGGATTGTTTCCTGCCGCGCCTTCCTCGCATCCAGCATGCCGGGTGTGCCGTGAAGCAGCCGGGAAGCCAACGCATCACCACCAACTTACGTCAGGGGTCCACGCAGTATGGCAGTCGTTGTCAACAAACCCATTCCCGAATTCGAGTCTCTGGCCACCGGTGGCATCAAGGTCAGCAACCAGACCCACCTCGGCCAGACCATCGTCCTCTACTTCTACCCCAAGGACAACACGCCTGGCTGCACCACCGAAGCCATGCAGTTCCGGGACAAGTACCGCGACTTCGTCAAGGCCGGTGCCCAGGTGTTCGGCGTCTCGCGCGACAACATGAAGTCGCACGACGACTTCAAGACCAAGCTCGAATTGCCCTTCGAGCTCATTGCCGATACCGAAGAGAAGATGTGCCACATGTTCGGCGTGGTCAAGAACAAGATCATGTACGGCAAGAAGGTCAAGGGCATCGAACGGAGCACCTTCCTGATCGGTCCCGATGGTGTCCTCAAGCAGGAATGGCGCGGCCTGAAGGTGCCCGGTCATGTGGAAGAAGTCCTCAAAGCCGTCAAGGCATTGAAGAAGGCCGCGTAAGAGGTCTTGCCGACAGGCGGCCCGAACGACTTGATACATGGGGTTGAGCGTCACAGGACTCATGCATAATGAATTCATGACAACGGGAAGCCTCTGCGCTCCGCCCCCTTTCGCCAGGAAATCTCGCAGCCCTGAAAGCCGCCCGGTCACCCCGGCGGCTTTTTGTTTTCCAGCCTATCGCTGAACCCCAAGCCCTCATGCCACTGCCGCCCGCCCCCACCAAACGCGCTGCCCTTCTCGCCCCCGACGCCTACTCACTCAAAGCCGCTGAAGAGTCGCTCGATTTCACTGTTCCCACCCCGGAGCCCGAGCGTGCCCCACCGGCTCCGGCCGTTCAGGCCATGCGCTCCAATGCCCCGGAGGCGCGCACACCATCACGCGGACGCGGTCGCAAAACTGCCGAACCTGCTACCGACGCGCGCGATCAGGCGCCGCGCACCGCGCCAGCGGCGTTGAGCCCTGCCGCACCCCAACCCAACCACCCCTCCCAGGCAAGAAACGGCCAGCTGGAGGTGCCGACGGCCGTTGCAGCCGGCGTTTCTCCGGTCGCCAGCAACCGACGGCGCAACGGCGGCAAATCGGCCAGCAACGGACCCGCCCGGCTGTTTGTTCTGGACACCAACGTGCTCCTGCACGATCCCATGAGCCTGTTCCGCTTCGAGGAACACGACATCTTCCTGCCGATGATCGTGCTGGAGGAGCTCGACGGGCACAAAAAAGGCATGACGGAGGTCGCCCGCAACGGTCGCCAGACCAGCCGCACCCTGGACGCACTGGTCGCCCAGCAGGGTGGCGACATGACCAAGGGCCTGAAATTGTCGGCCACTGGCCACCAGTCGGCACGCGGCCTGCTCTTCTTCCAGACCGAGCCGCTGGATAACCAGTTGCCCTCGAGCCTGCCGCAGGGCAAGGCCGACAACCAGATTCTCGGCGTGGTGCACGCGCTGCGCGGACGACACCCGGAGCGAGAGGTGATCCTGGTGTCCAAAGACATCAACATGCGGGTGAAGGCCCGTGCGTTGGGCCTGGCCGCCGAGGACTACCAGAACGACAAGACGCTGGATGATGGTGAATTGCTCTACGCGGGCGCACTCGCGTTGCCGCAGGACTTCTGGACCCGCCAGAGCAAGACCATCGAGAGCTGGCAAAGCGGCAGCCATACCTTCTACCGTGTGAGCGGCCCCTCAGTGGGGCAGTTCTACATCAACCAGTTCGTCTACTTTGAAGCCCCGGGTGAGCCATCGCTATACGCCCGCGTGACCGAGATCCGCGACAAGACGGCGGTGCTCAAGACGCTCAAGGACTACACCCACCTCAAGAACGCCGTGTGGGGCGTGACGAGTCGCAACCGAGAGCAGAACTTCGCACTCAATCTGCTGATGGACCCCGAGGTCGATTTCGTCACTCTGGCCGGTACCGCCGGCACCGGCAAGACGCTGATGGCACTGGCCAGCGGTCTCACGCAGGTGCTGGACGACCGGCGCTACACCGAGATCATCATGACCCGCGCCACCGTGAGTGTGGGCGAGGACATCGGTTTCCTCCCCGGTACCGAGGAAGAAAAGATGGGCCCCTGGATGGGCGCGCTCGACGACAACCTGGAATTCCTGGCCAAGGGCGATGGCGGCAATGCTGGCGAGTGGGGGCGCGCAGCCACCAACGAGCTCATCCGCAGCCGCATCAAAGTCAAGAGCATGAACTTCATGCGCGGGCGCACCTTCATGAACAAGTACGTCATCATCGACGAAGCACAAAACCTGACGCCCAAGCAGATGAAGACACTGATCACCCGCGCCGGCCCGGGCACCAAAATCATCTGCATGGGCAACCTGGCGCAGATCGACACACCTTATCTCACCGAAGGCTCGTCGGGTCTGACGTTTGCAGTGGACCGCTTCAAGGGCTGGCCACATGGTGGGCACATCACGCTGGCGCGCGGCGAACGCTCGCGCCTGGCCGATTTCGCGAGCGAAGTACTCTGAATGTGCTGGTCATTCCCCCATGAATCAACCCGGTCGGGTTGATTCATGGGCGCCCCGCCTCAATAGTCGCTGCCGCCGCCCATGCCGCCACCCGCCAGACTCTCGAAACGGGTGAGCATGTTCAGGAACGCCAGCTTCACGGTACCTGTGGGGCCGTTTCGCTGCTTGCCGATGATGATCTCTGCCACACCGGGCTCCTTGCAGGCGTCCTTGGTGTAGTACTCGTCGCGGTAGATGAACATGATGATGTCGGCGTCCTGCTCGATGGCACCGGATTCACGCAGGTCGCTCATCATGGGCCGCTTGTCAGTTCGCGTTTCCACACTGCGGTTGAGCTGAGAGAGCGCGATCACCGGACACTGCAGCTCCTTGGCCAGCATCTTGAGTCCACGCGAGATTTCGCCGAGCTCGGAGGCACGGTTGTCGCCATCGCCGCCGCTGCCGCTCATGAGCTGAAGGTAGTCGACCACGATCAGGCCGAGTTTGCCGCACTGGCGCGAAAGTCGGCGTGCATTGGCACGCAGCACGCTGGTGGTCAGGCCGGGCGTTTCGTCGATGTGCAGCGACACGTTGCGCAGTTTTTCGATGGCCTCCGTCAGGCGTGGCCACTCGTCGTCGGTCAGCTTGCCGTTGCGCAGGTGGGACTGGTTGATGCGGCCGATGGAGCCCACGATACGCACGGCGAGCTGGGAGGCGCCCATTTCCATGGAAAACACCGCCACCGGCAGGCCCTCGTTGAGCGCCACATGTTCCGCGATGTTGATGGCGAACGCCGTCTTGCCCATCGACGGTCGCGCGGCCAGCACGACCAGATCGCCCGCCTGAAGCCCCGAGGTCATGCGGTCGAGGTCGACAAAACCGGTGGGCACACCGGTGATGTCATTGGGGTTGTCGGCCATTTCCTGCACCCGGTCGAGCAGGTCGACCACGAGCTTGTCCATGCCCTGGAAGCCCTCCTTCATACGGGAGCCTTCCTCCCCGATGTTGAAGATCTTTTGCTCGGCCTCGTCCAGGATCTTGTCAACCGCCTTGCCTTGCGTGTTGAAGGCAGCGGTGGCGATCTCGTCGCTGGCGGCCACCAGTTTGCGCAGGATCGCGCGCTCGCGCACGATCTCGGCGTAACGGCGGATATTGGCCGCGCTGGGCACGTACTGCGCCAACGAATTGAGATAGGCCAGGCCACCGGCCTCTTCGGCCTTGCCAAGGTTCTGCAGGTGCTCGAATACGGTCACCACGTCGGCCGGCTTGCTGGCATTGACCAGTGTGGCGATAGCCGAGTAGGTCAGGCGGTGCTCGTAGCGGTAAAAGTCGGAATCGTTGACCAGATCGGCCACGCGATCCCAGGCGCCGTTGTCGAGCAACAGACCCCCCAGCACGCTGGACTCTGCCTCGATGGAGTGCGGCGGCACGCGCAACTGCGCGATCTGGCGATCACCGACGTCACCGTGATCGGCGTCGAAGTCAGGAAAGGGGTTTGAAAAAACGGCAGACATGAAGGCTCGGAGCGAAAGAACGATGGTACGCCCAGGGGCGTCGATCGGGGGTGGACAACCCTGTGGAAATCCGGTGTGAATCGAGTGAAAAACCCGGGACAAGTGCGACTGGGCAGAAAAAAAGCCGCTGCCCTGGGGCAGCGGCTCCTGGCAGGCGAACCTGCGTGGAATCAGGCGGTTTCGCCGAGCACCGAGACGTTGATCTCGACGTTCACGTCGGTGTGCAGGCTCACGTTGACCGTGTAGTCACCCACGTTCTTCAGGGGACCGCTGGGCATGCGCACTTGGGACTTGGCGACCTTGAAGCCTTGCTTGTTCAGTTCTTCAGCCACGTCGTGGTTGGTCACGGAACCGAACAGGCGACCGTCCACGCCGGCCTTTTGCGACAGCTTGAGCGTGACGGCGGCCAGCTTCTCACCCAGAGCCTGGGCTTCGGCATGTTTGGCGGCAGCGACTTTTTCGAGTTCCGCACGGCGGGCTTCGAATTCGGCGATGGCGTTCTGGGTAGCGCGGCGGGCACGGCCCGAGGGGATCAGGAAGTTGCGGGCATAGCCGTCCTTGACCTTCACCACATCGCCGAGGGCGCCGAGATTGACAACTTTGTCGAGCAGGATGATTTGCATGTCAGGCTCTCTTTCAGACGCGGTGCTGGTCGCTGTAGGGCAGCATGCCCAGGAAGCGGGCCCGCTTGATGGCGGTGTTGACCTGGCGCTGGTAGAAAGCGCGGGTGCCGGTCAGGCGCGCGGGGATGATCTTGCCGTTTTCGGCGATGAAATCACGCAGCACGTCGATGTCCTTGTAGTCGACTTCCTCGACGTTGGCCACGGTGAAGCGGCAGAAACGCTTGCGCTTGAAGAGCAGCGACTGGGTGTTGCGCTTGGGGCGCTTGTCTTTGTTGAAACGCTTGGGTGCAGCCATGATGGGCCTTCCTTCTAAATCTTGCTGAAATCCTGGATGTGGAACACCACGCCTTTGCCGTTGCGCCCGTTCGCCATGAAACCGTGAAATTCACAAACCGAATCCAGTCCCTGTCGGGACAGGATCTCGGCCTGGGCACCAAAGGCAACGGCCTTCAGTTGCACCTTCACGTCTCTCGGAGCGTCCATCTCGACGACCTTGGACTCGTGTTCAAGCACGAGATTCACGGCCGGGATGCCTGCCGGGGTGTAGCGCAGGCTCTGCACCTGCACCACCACGGCGGACAACTGGAGAAGGTTCACCCGGTGACGACTTCGCGCCGCGGGCCTATGCGGCGGCCTGTTCCTGCGGTTGGTGCTGCTGCTGACCGCCGGTCGGCTGTTGAAGCTTGCGGGCTTCCTCACGCTCGACCGAACGCATCATGGCCGAAGGACCGGTGTCGGCCTTCTTGCGCAGGACGGTGAGGTGGCGCAGCACGGCGTCGTTGAACTTGAAGGCGTGCTCGAGTTCGGACATCACGGCCTGATCGGCCTCGATGTTGACGCACAGGTAGTGGGCCTTGGACAGCTTGTTGATCTGATAGGCCATCTGGCGACGGCCCCAGTCTTCAACGCGGTGGATCTTGCCGCCGCCGGCGGTGATCATGCCCTTGTAGCGTTCCAGCATGGCCGGAACCTGTTCGCTTTGATCCGGGTGGATCAGCAAAACGATTTCATAGTGACGCATGGACTCTCCTTGTGAATAAAAGCTGCCCCCAGCGTCGGTTGGGGTGCAGCAAGGCAAGCCCGCGATTCTAGCAAAAAACCCGGCCAGTCGCAAAACTGGCCGGGTTCCGGGGCCCAGCCCGACGCCATGGCGTCGGGCTGGGCAGGGTCAGGTGGTGCCTGACCCTGGCTTTCAGGCAGCCCTCAGGCTGGGGTAGCGCACGTGCTCCACCAGTTCCTGCACCTTGCGGCTGGGGGCCGGGGTGACGAAGCTCAAGAGAATGATGATGGCAAAACCGATCGGCACGCCGAACAGGCCAGCGGAGATCGGCTGAATGCCCCACCACAGTTCGATCGGCGACGTCACGCCAAACACGCCGCGCAGCCAAGGCTGTGTGGTCACCATGTAGTAGAAAGTCACGCCCAGGCCAGCGGCCATGCCGATCGAAGCAGCGACACCCGTGGCGCGTTTCCAGAAGATCCCGAGCACCAGGGCCGGGAAGAACGCCGCCGCCGCGAACGAGAACGCCGCCGACACCAGGAACAGAATGTCCGCCGGTTTCTGTGCAGCCACATAGGCAGCGCACAAGGCCACCACCAGCAGCAGGACCTTGGAGATGGTCACGCGGCGAGCCGTGGAAGCATTCGGGTCGATCATCTTGTAGTACAGGTCGTGCGAAAGCGCGTTGGCGATCGTCAGCAGCAGGCCGTCGGCAGTGGAAAGCGCAGCAGCCAGGCCGCCCGCAGCCACCAACCCCGACACCACGTAGGGCAGGCCCCCGATGGCGGGCGCAGCCAGCACGATGATGTCACCGCCAATGCTCATCTCGTTGAGCTGCAGCAGGCCGTCCTTGTTGATGTCGGTCACCGAAAGCAGGCCTGGGTCAACCCGGTTCCACGCCGATATCCATTCCGGCAGGTTGTTGAACGGCGTGCCCACGAGCACGGTCAGCACCTCGTACTTCACCAGCACAGCCAGGGCCGGCGCCGTGAAGTACAGCAGGAAGATGAAGAACAAGGACCAGGTGACCGACTGCCTGGCTTCCTTCACACTGGGCACCGTGTAATAGCGCATCAGGATGTGAGGCAGCGCAGCTGTGCCGATCATCAGGCAGAAGATGAGTGCCAGGAAATTGCGGCGAGACGTGTCGAACGTGGCCTTCGCTTTTTCATCCCCGTTGGGGTCGCCTGCAAACTGTTGCGCATGCCGCGGCATCCCGTTGAGCGGTGCGGTCTTGGCGTCCGCTGCGGACTTGGCCTTCGTCCAGGCTGCTTTTGCTGCGGCTGGATCGCTGGGTAGACTGCTGAGGACCTTCTCGGCGGCGCTGATGTCAGCGGTGGGCGCATTGGCTGCACGCAGTTCGGCCAGCTTGGCTTCTGCGGCGGCCTTGTCGGCTGCCAGCGAAGCGGCGGGGTCCTTGAGCTTCTCGGCCAGGGCCGCAGAACGCTGCTTGAACAAGTCGCGGACTTCGATTTCCTTCGGATCGGCAATGAGTTTTGCCTCGGCCTGCGTCACCTTCTGCAGCTGTTGGCCATAAATGGCCTGCGGCACGGGCACGCTGGTCTGCTTCACCGAGAGCCACACCACAGGAATCATGTAGGCCACGATCAGGATGATGTACTGGGCCACCTGCGTCCAGGTCACTGCGCGCATGCCGCCCAGGAAAGAGCACACCAGAATGCCGCCCAGGCCGAGAAACACGCCGAGCTCGAACGCCACACCCGTCAGGCGCGATGTGATGAGGCCCACGCCGTAGATCTGCGCCACCACATAGGTGAACGAGCACAGGATCGCGGCGAAGATGCCGATGAAGCGCGGCAGGTTGCCACCGTAACGCTCACCCAGAAAGTCGGGAATGGTGAACTGGCCGAACTTGCGCAGATAAGGCGCGAGGAAAAGCGCCACCAGGCAGTAGCCGCCGGTCCATCCCATGATGAAAGCCAGGCCGCCATAGCCCGTGAGGTACAGCGTACCCGCCATGCCGATGAACGATGCGGCTGACATCCAGTCCGCACCGGTCGCCATGCCGTTGTAAACCGCCGGCACGCGACGTCCCGCGACGTAGTACTCTGCCGCGTCGGTGGTGCGGCTCATGATGCCGATACCTGCGTAGAGGCCGATGGTGGCCAACAGGAAGATGAAGCCGATCCACTCGCGCGAGAGGCCCAACTGCTCCAGGATGGCCAGGACCACCACGAAGAAGAAGAAGCCACCGGTGTACCACGTGTACACCTTGTTGAGCTGTTGCTTGAAGGCCTTGTTGCCGGAGCCGCCGGAGCCTGTTTCGAACATACCTGCCATGGTGTTACTCCTCGGTCTCTTCGACACCGTGCTCGATGTCGAGTTTGTTCATGTACCAGGCGTAGTACCCAATGATCACGCAGTACACGACCAGGGCGCCCTGGGCTCCCATCCAGAAACTGAACGGCCAACCAAAAAAGTTGAAGCTCAGCTCACGGGCGAAGTAGCTCACGACGAACGTCACCACAAACCAGATTGCGAGCAATATGGCCGTGATGTTCAGGTTTTTCCGCCAATAGCGGCGGTGCTTGTCAGTCAGTTCCATGCGATCGACCTCCATCAACAAGACCCTCTCGGGCACGTCACGAACACTGCCCTGTCCCTCAGGCAGCCTGCAACCGGTCCGCGTTTTTCGGTGAGCGGCTGGCGCCACACACCCCTTTTGTCCGCAGCAAAACGGCTGCGCGAAACCTCAGCTCTGGGCTTGACCCAGACCCGTCTCGCGCACCAGCTGTGCCGCCACTTTTGGCTCGAACCTGCGAAGGTGGTGAATGATCTTCACCGCCTCCTCGGGCTCTTGCCGGTCGACATGAACCCGGGCCAGCTGATACCAGCCGTAAGGGCTCATGGGTTGCAGTTCTGTGTTCTTGCGCAGCGCGGGCACGGCTTCATCGAAGCGGTTCTGGCGGATGAGGCACAGCCCCAGCCCGTACCAGGCGCGGTCCATCTTGGGTTCGATCTCGGTCGCGCGTCGAAACGCGGCCTCCGCACGATCAAGCAGCCCGAGTTCTTCGCTGAGATAGCCCAGGTTGAACCAGCCGGCAGCTTGCTCGGGGGCCACCTCCACCAGGCGTTGCAGCACCTGCAGTGCACCGGGCTTGTCGCCCGTTTCTGCGAGCACATGGGCCTTCGTTGCCAGTGCATACAGGTCTTCTCCGACATCCCGGATCAGCGCTTCCACCCGCTCCAGGGCCTGCGCCCTTCGCCCGAACACGAGCAAGGCGCGAATCTGCAATCGCAGGTACCAGCTGTTGAGCGATTTCATCATTTGCACAGCTCCACGCCGATCCTTAGGCAATGGCCAATCCGCAAGGCAGTGACGATCAGCCAGAAGAAAGCCAGAAGCAGAAACGCCACCAGGGGAAGGTGGCGCTCGAGAACGATTTTTCTTGGCGTCACCAGTCGTGCCGCCAGCACGAATGGCCGGCCTACCTGTTCAAGTATCTGGTAGAAAATGTTCTGCCCCTTCCGTTGGCCTGCGAGAAGTCCAAGAACCCACTGGCCCAGAAGAGCCAGCAAAGCGATTTCAGCGATGAGTTTGGCGGCGGAGAGGAGCAGCAACATAGGTGGGTTGACAGGGTGTTGCGCCATTCTGGATTCATACCTTACCGACTTCTTACAAATCACCCCCCCTTCTCCATGACACAGGTCAAACCCTGTCAGTGGAAACCCTCGATAACCTGGGAGGGGCCGTTGTACGATCACCAAAGTACTCCTTCACCCTTCCCACACCTCGGCAATTCTCATGAACGCTTCACTTGCCGACGTGCGCGCTGCGCCGATCAAGCCTCCTGGCGTCAAGGCTGAAACGAGCCTGATGTCCACCCCGGTGAGCATGCTGGTTCGACGCGCACCGGTGACGCTGTCGCCGGGAACCAGCATCCGTGATGCAGCGGTTCTGATGAGCGAACAAGGGGTCTCCTCCGTGCTCATCGTCGAACAGGGACTCTTGTTCGGCCTGGTCACCGATCGGGACCTGCGCAATCGGGTGGTCGCGCCGGGCATGGATACAGCAAGCCCGATTGCGGACATTGCCACCCTGGCGCCCATGACCATCGACATCAACAGCCCGGCCTTTGACGCCATGATGCTCATGGCACGGCACAACATTCACCATGTCCCCGTGCTGGATGGCACCCGTATCGTGGGGCTGATCACGGCTGCAGACCTTACAGAGCAGCACAGCACCTCTGCGGTGTACCTGGCGGGAGACATCTACAAGCAACGCACGGTGGAAGGGCTCAAACAGGCCAGCAGCCGAACGGGCAGACTGCAGCAAGTCCTGGCAGCAGCCGATGCCTCGGCCTACAACACGGGGCACGTCATCACGGCGATCACCGATGCCCTCACGGCTCGACTTCTGCAGCTGGGCGAGTTGGCGTTGGGCCCGCCACCGGTGGACTACGTGTGGGTTGCCGCAGGCTCGCAAGCTCGCAATGAACAGACAGCTAGAACCGATCAGGACAATTGCATGGTGATCGACGATGCGTTTGACGAGCTGCGGCATGGCGCGTACTTCAAGGCACTCGCCGAGTTCGTCTGCGCCGGACTCGACGCTTGCGGCTACGTGTACTGCCCGGGAGAAATGATGGCGAAGACCGACGCATGGCGGCAACCGCGTCAAAACTGGGTTGAATATTTCGCTCGCTGGACCGACCAGCCCGAACCGAAGGCGCTCATGCTGACCTGCGTCTTCTTCGACCTGCGCGCGATCCATGGGTGTACGGCCTTGCTGGATGGACTGCGCGACGGTGTCCTGAAACGCACGCAAGGCAACAGCATATTTTTAGCCCACATGGTGGGCAACGCGCTCTCGCACCAACCCGCGCTGGGATTCTTCAAGGGCCTGACGGCTCAGCGCAGCGGTGAACACAAGGGCACCATTGATCTCAAGCACAACGGCATCGTTCCGGTCGTGGACCTGGCACGGGTCTACGCGCTGGCCGGAGGAGACCAGGCGGTCAACACGCACGACCGCCTTCTGGGTGCGTCCGCAGGGGGCGCCATCAGCGAACAGAGTGCACGCGATCTGCGCGACGCGTTCGAGTTCATGGGCACGATGCGCATTCAGCACCAGGCGCGCCAGATGGAACAAGGACTGCCGCCTGACAACTTTCTCGAACCACAGGAAGTATCCAATTTCGAACGCACTCAGCTCAAGGATGCGTTCACGGTGGTTCAGACCCTCCAGAGCGTGCTGGGCCAGCGATTTCAGGCCGGCAGGTTCTAGGCCTTGAGAGCCCTCAGTATTTCAGGCGTGCGTAGTAGCTCCTCTGAGCCGCTTCTCGCGCTTGCCCCAGTGTGACGATGCCACGCTCGGTGAGCAGCGGCACCAGCTTGAGAAAGATCTCCGCCGTGACCATGGCGTCGCCCATCGCCGTGTGGCGGCCGATGACGGGGACATTGAAACGCTCTGCGATGGCTTCAAGCCGGTGCGACTCCTGGTTCGGGTGGATCACGGCCGAGAGCAGCAGCGTATCGAGCACCGGCTGACTGAACACCACGCCGGTGGCCTTCTCCTTGAGCTGGAGAAAGCGCATGTCGAACGCCGCGTTGTGCGCCACCAGCACGGTGTCCTGCGCGAAGGCGTGGAAGGCGGGCAGCACCTCCGCGATGGTGGGCTGCCCGGCCACCATGTCGCGGGTGATGCCGTGGATCGGGATCGAGGCGGGTGAAATCGCGCATCTCGGGTCGACCAGTTGCTCGAAACATT
This sequence comes from Hydrogenophaga sp., assembly GCF_050250835.1. Taxonomy (GTDB): domain Bacteria; phylum Pseudomonadota; class Gammaproteobacteria; order Burkholderiales; family Burkholderiaceae_C; genus Hydrogenophaga. The sequence continues at coordinate 217,291 of NZ_JBFWNX010000002.1, forward strand.
CCTGATGCAGCAGCTTGCCATTGACGATGCGCGCCGCACCGATCTGGATGATCTCGTCCTTTGCCGGGTCCAGGCCCGTGGTCTCGGTGTCGAAGACCGTGTAGACCAGGTCGCCCAGGCGCCGCTCGTCCAGCGAACGCGTTTGCTCGGTGGTCTTGAAGAGGTCGAAATCGTAGTATTCGGGGCGGCTCTCGCTGCGCACGAAGGTGCTGGCCGCCACCTGCTCGCGCGGATCGGCCATGGGCAGCAGGAAGCGAAAGAAGGTCTGGTGACGCGTGCGCTCTCGCTCGAACCAGAAAGCGCCGGCGTGGCGCTCGACCACATCGCGCACGGTCAGCCGCGTGGCCTCGCCGCCCACCCGCATGGTGTCCATTTCCCAGCTCATCACGGTCTCGGTGCTCATGACCTGGCCCGACCAGATCAGGTCCAGCTGCGCCTTGCCGGGGCTGCCCAGGGCGGGTGACAGGCGCAACTGCACAAAGCGCACGCTGAACTCTTCGGCCAGGCGGCCGGAGAGATACACCAAAGCCTGCAACAGCGAGAAGCTCTCGACCTTGAGCCACAGTGCAGCATCCACGTCCAGTGCCGATGCCGATAAACCGGTGACCGTCTCGATGCGGCGCATGGCAGCACCGACCAGATCCGCGCCCAGCATGTCCTCCAGCGGCCAGCGCGTCTTGTGTGCGCGCGCCGCGTCGGCTTCGAGCGAGGCAATGCGCTGGGCAAGCGAGCGCGTCTCCTCTCGAATCACGCGCTGGAAACGCTCGCGCGCCGGTGCCTCCAGGTCGGGATAGTCCAGCACGTCCAGCGCGGCCTGCATGTTGGCCAGCGCCGAGCGACTGCCCTCGGTCAGGGTGTGCATCACCTGGTCGCGCGCCGATTCGACTTCGTACTCGCGGGTGATGTTGTCCAGCATCAGCACGAAACCGGTAAGTTCCGCGCGATCTGCCACCGAGTCCTCGGTTTGCGGCAGGTTCGTCGCCTGCACGGAGCGTACTGGCGCCATCTGCACGCGCAGCAACTGACCGGCAGCCGTTGTGGTGACGAACTGGGCGGAAGGTTCACCCGCGCCGCGCAGCATGCGCAGCTGGATGTTCTCCAGCGCATGCGCCACCAGCTTGCGGTCGAACACGGTGTAGATGGATCGACCCAGCCCGATGAGTTCGGCGCCGCCTGCCACGCCGGGAGCCATGGACAGGGCCCTGAACTGCATGCGGGCGCGCTGGTTGTAGAGCAGGATGCGGCCATCGAGGTTGCAGACCACCACGCTCTGCGTGAGCTCCGACATGAGTGCGGCCAACCGGCTGCGCTCGCGCTCGATGCCCTGGCTGGCTTCGGCCACGCGCGCAGCCATGTCCTTTCGAAGCCGCGTGCGCTGGGCAGCAAGCTGCCCGATGACCTCGGCCAGCGCCCGGTTCTCGGCGCTGCCTTCCTGTGCCAGGGCGCGTTCCACCTCGGTGTTCAGCAGCAGCCTGCCCTCTTCCGCCAGCCTGGCGGCCGGCGAGGCGAAATGGCGCAACAGCGCTCGCACCACCCCGGCGCTCACCAGGAACCACACCACCCCCATCAGGGCCAGCGCCGGACCGGTGGCGTCCAGGGCTCGCCCGAGCAAAGGCGCCATCTGCAGGCGCAGCGCCGGGCTCAGGGAGGACCAGGCCACGAACAGGGTGAACGTCAGCCAGAGCGCCACCATCAGCACCAAGGCCACCACGCCCAGAGGCAGGCGACGGTCCACCGCCGCGCGACTCATGGCGCAGGCTCCAGCATTTCCTTGACCTTCTGCACCAGCTCGCGGGTGGAAAAGGGCTTGGTCATGTAGGCGTTGGCGCCGAGGGCCAGGCCTTTGGCCACATCGGTGTCGCGCCCCTTCGCGGTCAGCATCACGATCAGCGTGTCGCGCAGTGATTCGCTGTTGCGCACTTCGTGACAGACGTCGAACCCGGTCTTCACCGGCATCATCACGTCCAGCAGCACCAGGGCCGGCCGCTCGCGCTCAATGGCGTCGATGGCCTCCTGGCCGTCGCGCGCAAGCACCACCTCGTAGCCCTCACGCTTCATGAGAAATTCAAGCGAGATCAGGATGTTGGGCTCGTCGTCGGCGATCAGGATCTTGGTGCTCATGTTGTCTCTCCAGGCGCGTTTTCGGTTACGGGCAATCGGCGCGGTAGCGAAAAACCGAACACCGCGCCCTCACCCGGCGTGGAGCGCAACCACATGCGCCCGCCGAAATGCGTCACGATCTGGCGACTGATGGGCAGTCCGAGGCCGGTGCCGCCGGGCCGGTAATGGGCGTCGCCGCTCACCTGCCGGAACTTGTCGAACACCATGGCCTGCTGGTCCAGCGCAATGCCCGGGCCATTGTCACGCACTTCCACCTCCACACCATCCTCGTCTTCCTTCAGGCTCAGCACCACACGCCCGGAGCCACGCGGCGCGTATTTCGTGGCATTGGAGAGCAGGTTGAGCACGACCTGGGTCAGACGGTCTGCGTCCGCCTGAATCGGGCGCACGCGCTCGGGCAGATCGAGCTCCAGGGCAATGCCTTGCTCACGGCAGGTCTCGGTCATGGTGCGCGCGGCTTGCTCCAGCAGCTCACGCAGGTCCAGCGTCGTGGTGTGCCACTCCGCGTGTCCGGATTCGATCTTGGCCATGTCCAGCACCTGGTTGACGAGGCGGCTCAGCCGCTCGGTCTCGCCCACGATGATGCCCACGAATTGTTGTCGCTGCGCGGTCTCCATATGTTCATCGTCACGCATCAGCTCGGCCAACGCCCTGATCGAGGTCAAAGGTGTGCGCAATTCGTGGGTCACGGAGGACATGAAGTCGTCCTTGAGCCGGTCCAGGCTTTTCAACTGTTCGTTGGCCTGGCGCAGGTCGGCAGTGGCCCGTTCGAGGGAGCGCGACTTGTCCTCCAGGGCATGCGAATAGGCCCGCAGCTGGGAGGCCTCGTCCAGGATGCGCATCACGTCGTCCAGATCCAGCGCCTCTTCTTCCACCACGGAAGCCACCATGACACGTGCCGAGGCACTGCCGATTGCGCCAGCCAGCTGGGTCTCCACGAAATGCACCAACCGCGCATCAGCGGGTATCTGGTCGATGCGCTCAACGCCAACGCGCCGAGCGTAGTTGCTGAACAGGCGCTCGGCCACGTCCACCCCCAGGAAACGGCCCGCCAGGGGAAGCAGGGCCGATACCTGCGCCTTGCCCTGCCAGAACACCGGCCGCAATCCCGAGGCCCGGTGGAACACGTCCACGAACAGCAGGGCCTGGCTGGTCTCGCGCGCGCTGGGCGGGCGCCACAGCGACACCCCCACGTAGCCCACCAGGTTGGCCAGCAGGCTCCAGAACAAAGAATGCGTGATGTTGTCCAGCCCGGCCAGGCCCAGGAAGGCCTCTGGCTGAAGCCAGGCCGCACCCCAGAGTCCATGCTGAAGAAAGTCGCCCGGTAGCCAGCCCGACTTGGCCAGCGACGGCAGCATGAGCGTGTAGGCCCAGAAGCCAAAGCCCAGCAACAGCCCGGTGAGGGCACCGCCCCGCGTGCCGCCTTTCCAGTACATGCCGCCCAGCATGGCCGGCGCGAACTGGGCCACAGCGGCGAAGCTGATGAGCCCGATGCTCACCAGCGCGTACGCCTCGCCCGCCAGGTGGAAATACAGGTAGCCCAGCAACAGGATGCCCAGAATGGCCAGGCGCCGGATCGTGAGCAGCAGCGCGGTGAGATCGCCGCTGGCCCGCGCGCCGAATCGTCGCATGCGCAGCAGCAGCGGCATGACCAGGTCGTTGCAGACCATGGTGGAAACCGCAATGGCCTCCACGATGACCATGCCGGTGGCGGCAGAGAGTCCGCCCACGAAGGCGAACAGCGCGAGCGCATGATGCCCTTGCGACAGCGGCAGCGAAAGCACAAAGGTCTCGGGGTTCATCTGGCCTGGGCCGAAGTGCAGCAAGCCCCCCAACGCGATGGGCAGCACGAACAGGTTGATGAGCAGCAGGTACAGCGGAAACGTCCAGACCGCGCGCCGCAAATGGCGTTCGTCCACGTTTTCCACCACCATCATCTGGAACTGCCGGGGCAGGAAAATCACCGAGAGCATGGCCAGCAGCGTGTGGCCCAGCCATTGCGCGTAGGCGAAGGGTTGGGCCTGGTCGAAGCGCAGCAGCCGGCTTAGCTCATCGAGTGCCTCGGCCTGGCCAAACAAGGCGGCAGGACTGCCGAAGAGACCAAAGGTCACGAAAAGACCAACCGCGAGGAAGGCCACGAGCTTGACCACCGATTCGAAGGCGATCGCCGCAACCATGCCTTCGTGCCGCTCGGTGCTGTCGAGGTGCCGCGCACCGAAGACGATGGTGAAGCCTGCCAGGGCTATGGCCACATAGAGCGTGCTGTCGTTCCACCAGGCCACGTTCTGCGTGGTGGCCTGCCCCAGCGGCGAGGTGAGCACCGCGTACCCGCTGGCAATCGCCTTGAGCTGCAGCGCGATGTAGGGGACGATGCCGACCACGGTGATCATCGTCACCAGGCCGGCCAGCAACTGGCTCTTGCCGTATCGGCTGGCGATGAAGTCGGCGATGGAGGTGATGCGCCAGGTCTTGGCGATGCGGATCATCTTGCGCACCACCATCCAGGCCAGCAGCATCGCGAGCATGGGGCCGAGGTAGGTGGGCAGGAACCACACGCCGGAGGTTGCCGCTCGGCCCACGCTGCCAAAGTAGGTCCAGGCGGTGCAATACACCGCGAGCGACAACGCATAGACCCAGGGGCTGGTGATGACCGAACGGCCTTGCGTGGCGCGTACGTCGGCCCAGTGCGCCACGGCGAACAGCAGCAGCAGATAGGCAAACGAGACGCCGATGACCAGCGGGGCTGACAGCATGGGCGACCCCGTTCAGTCCGACGGGTCGGAATCCGTGTCGCGCTCGACGACCCAGGCCAGCGCCGCGATCAGCATGCCCCAGATCACGAACAGGGCCAGCGGGAACAGGGGCAGGCCCCAGACCCGGGCATCATGGTCCCACAGCGCGAGCAAGGGAAAATTGAACAGCGCCCAGCCAGCGAAGAACAGGGCCACCAGACGTTGGGCGGTGAGGCCTTGGAACATGCGGGTCTCCTCGTGCGGCGCTGGCGGTACGTGGCCGCGCGCCTTGCCAGCGATTGTGCACGAGGGGCGCCCGCAGCGCCCACGGTCAGGTCGAGGCGAGCAATTGCCAGGTATCCACCACCGAGTCCGGGTTGAGCGAAATCGAGCTGATGCCTTCGTCGCGCAGCCATTGAGCGAAATCGGGGTGGTCGCTGGGACCCTGGCCGCAGATACCCACGTACTTGCCTTCTGCCTTGCAGGCGCCGATGGCCATGGTCAGCAGCGCCTTGACGGCGGGGTCGCGCTCGTCGAAGTCGTGGGCCAGCAGTTCCAGGCCGGAATCGCGGTCCAGGCCCAGGGTGAGCTGGGTCAGGTCGTTGGATCCGATGGAGAAGCCGTCGAAGAACTTCAGGAACTCACGCGCGAGCACCGCATTGCTGGGGATCTCGCACATCATGATGACCTTGAGATCATTCTCGCCGCGCTTCAAGCCCTTGTCGGCCAGCAACTGGGTGACGCGCTCGGCCTGGCCCAGCGTTCGCACAAAGGGCACCATCACCTGAACGTTGGACAGGCCCATGTCCTCGCGCACGCGCTTGAGCGCCTCGCACTCCATGGCAAAGGCTTCACGGAAGTCTTCGCTGATGTAGCGGGCTGCACCTCGAAATCCCAGCATGGGGTTTTCTTCTTCAGGCTCGTAGCGGCTGCCCCCGACCAGTTTGCGGTACTCGTTGCTCTTGAAGTCCGAGAGACGCACGATCACCGGCTTGGGCCAGAAGGCCGCCGCGATGGTGGCCACACCCTCGGCCACCTTGTCCACATAGAAGGCCCGCGGCGAAGCGTGGCCGCGCGCCACTGACTCCACCGCCTTCTTCAGGTCCGCGTCCACCGCCGGGTAATCGAGGATGGCCTTGGGGTGCACGCCAATGTTGTTGTTGATGATGAATTCCAGTCGCGCCAGGCCCACGCCGCCATTGGGGATCTGCGCGAAATCGAAGGCGAGCTGCGGATTGCCCACGTTCATCATGATCTTCACGTCCAGCGGCGGCATCTCGCCGCGCTGCACCTCGGAGATCTCAGTTTCCAGCAGGCCGTCGTAGATGTTGCCGGTATCGCCTTCGGCACAGCTCACGGTGACCAGGGTGCCGTCCTTGAGCAGTTCGGTGGCATCGCCGCAGCCGACCACCGCAGGAATGCCGAGCTCGCGCGCGATGATGGCGGCGTGGCAGGTGCGGCCACCCCGGTTGGTGACGATGGCGCTGGCCCGCTTCATCACCGGCTCCCAGTTGGGGTCGGTCATGTCGGTCACCAGCACATCTCCAGGCTGCACCTTGTCCATCTCGGTGATGTTGTGCACCAGCCGCACCGGACCGGTGCCGACCTTCTGGCCGATGGCGCGGCCCGAAACCAGCACGGCGCCCTTGCCTTTGAGCTTGTAGCGCACCTCGGTCTTGCCCGCGCTCTGGCTCTTCACCGTTTCGGGCCGGGCCTGCAAGATGTAGAGCTGTCCATCGGTGCCGTCCTTGCCCCACTCGATGTCCATCGGGCGGCCGTAATGCTGCTCGATGACCAGCGCATAACGTGCGAGTTGCTCCACGTCCGCGTCGGACAGGCTGTAGCGGTTGCGCAGTTCCACCGGCACGTCGGTGGTCTTGACCAGCTTTCCTTGCAGTGCTCCATGGCCCGACTTCTCGGCCTCGGTGGTGAAGCCCATCTGGATCAGCTTGGAGCCCAGGTTGCGGCGGATCAGCGCGCGTTTGCCGGCCTGGAGCATGGGTTTGTGCACGTAGAACTCATCTGGATTGACGGCACCCTGCACCACGGTTTCGCCCAGACCATAGCTGGAGGTGATGAAGACAACATCCTCGAAACCGCTTTCGGTGTCGATGGTGAACATGACGCCGGCCGCTCCGAGGTCGGAACGCACCATGCGCTGCACCCCGGCCGACAGCGCCACCTCGGCATGGTCAAAGCCCTTGTGGACGCGGTAGCTGATGGCCCGGTCGTTGTAGAGGCTGGCGAAAACCTCTTTCATCTTGTGCAGCACTTCTTCGATGCCCACCACGTTGAGGAAGGTTTCCTGCTGACCGGCGAAGGACGCGTCGGGGAGGTCCTCGGCGGTGGCCGAGGATCGCACGGCAAACGAGGCCTTGGCGTTGCCCGCACTCAGGTTGTCGAACGCCTCGCGAATCGCTTTCTCCAGATCGGCGGGGAATGGTTGACGCTCCACCATGGCGCGGATTTCCGCGCCCGCGGCGGCGAGCGCGCGCACGTCTTCGGTGTCCAGCGCTTCCAGCCGCGCGTTGATGCGCTCGGCCAGGCCGTCGTGTTTCAGGAATTCACGAAAAGCGTGCGCCGTGGTGGCAAAGCCGGTGGGCACCTTCACGCCGGTGGGCAACTGCGAAATCATCTCGCCAAGGCTGGCGTTCTTGCCGCCGACCGACTCGACATCGCTCATTCGCAGTTTTTCGAAAGGCACGACCAGATCGGTCGCTCCAAACAGGTTGGACATGGGAAAGCTCCTAAGGTTGAAAAACCGGGGTTCCATGCACCAGCGATGACCTGTGGTTCTGTTGTGGGTCTGGCACCGGGCAGGGACGCAAATGAGCATCGGCTCGGAGCTTGATAATGCCCCGACACCTATCGCCCAGTATTGTAAGGACGCCACACCATGCCCAACAGAACGGTTTTCTTCATCTCCGACGGCACTGGCATCACCGCCGAAACCTTTGGCAATGCCCTGCTCGCCCAGTTCGAGATCACCGTGCGCCGGGTGCGCCTGCCGTTTCTGGACAGCGTGGACAAGGCCCATCAGGCGGTGCGCCAGATCAACCACACCGCTGAGATCGAAGGCAAGAGCCCCCTCGTCTTCACCACCGTGGTCAACATGGAGGTGCTGGCCGTGTTCAAGAACCACTGCAGGGGAATGATGCTGGACATGTTCGGCACCTTTGTTGAACCCATGGAACAGGAGCTGGGCATCAAATCCAACCACCGTGTGGGCCGTTTCTCCGACGCCTCCAAGAGCCAGGCCTACCACGACCGCATCGAGGCCATCAACTTCTCGCTGGCGCACGACGACGGCCAGAGCCACAAGGACCTGGAGGGTTCGGATGTGATCCTGGTCGGCGTGAGCCGCAGCGGCAAGACACCCACCTCGCTGTACCTGGCCATGCAGTACGGCCTGAAAGCATCCAACTACCCGCTCATCCCGGAAGACTTCGAGCGCCGCAAGCTGCCTCCCGCGCTGGCGCCCCATCGAAAAAAGATCTTTGGCCTGACCATCGCGCCGGAACGACTGAGCGAGATCCGCAACGAGCGCCGCCCGAATTCGCGCTATGCCCAGCTCGACAACTGCCGCATGGAGGTGAGCGAGGCCGAAGCGATGATGCGGCGCGAAGGCATCCGATGGCTGTCCACCACCACGAAATCCATCGAAGAAATCGCCACCACCATCCTGCAGGAGATTCGCCCGGAGCGGCTCGAATACTAGGGCCGGCTCACACCATTTTCCCGGGTGCGAACAGCCTGCTAAGACTTCTTATTCGGGAGCCCCAGGCCATGAGCCTGTCTGCTCAAGGCGAACGAGGCCAGCAGTTTGAGCCAAAGTGTGACGCCGGCGATAGCGATCCAGTCTTCCGATGCCAACGCCTGGAACCCCAGCACGGCGACCAGCACCAACACGAGCACCGCGCCCCCGAGCAGATTGATCACCAACTCGAAGGGGGCATAGCGCTGCGGGTCCACGGGTGGCAGACCTTTCTTGAGAGCCACCTCGGAATAGTCGCGCTTGACGAGAATCCGGTAGGCCCTTCGCAACCAGAAGAAGGCCACTGGAATCAACGCCAGGAGGAACACCCAGTTGAAGATGAAGACGCTTGGCAAGTTCATGAAGAGATACCTTGTGCCCGATTGTCCACCACAGCCATGGTCACATGGGCGGGTGAAACTCAGATAAAAAAACCCCGCCAGTGAACCGGCGGGGTCTGCATCTCAAGGCACTCGGGCAAGCACCCGAGCCCCTGAGGGTCACAGCGTATCAGTGACCGGTGGCAACGCCCGCACCCTTGGGCACGCGAACCGATTCCACCAGTTCCTGGATGTGCCGGGGAACGGGAGCCGATGCCTTGCTAACAGCGTAGGCAACCGCAAAGTTGACGATGGCGCCCACGGTACCGAAGGCTTCGGGCGTGATGGTGAAGAAGCCGTTGACACCACCCACCATGCCCACGAAGTCGGTGCCTTTGATGAAGAAGATGCCTTTGTGAGCGAACACGTAGAAGAGCGTGACAAACAGGCCCGCCAGCATGCCGGCAATGGCGCCCTTGTCAGAGATCGTGCGGCTGAAGATGCCCATCATCAAGGCCGGGAAGATGGTGGAGGCCGCGATGCCGAAGGCGAGCGCCACAGTGCCCGCCGCGAAACCCGGCGGGTTCAGGCCCAACCACCCTGCCACGAAGATGGCCACGGCCATGGCGATCTTGCCCGCCATGAGTTCACCCCTCTCACTGATGTCAGGCTTGATGGCGCCCTTGATCAGGTCATGCGAGATCGCCGATGAAATGGCCAGCAACAGGCCGGCAGCAGTGGACAGCGCAGCGGCAAGGCCCCCGGCAGCCACCAGTGCGATCACCCAGTTGGGCAGCAGCGCAATTTCTGGATTGGCCAGCACGATGATGTCCGCATTCACGGTCAGCTCATTGCCCTTCCAGCCAGCGGCTTCGGCCTTTCCTTTGGCAACTTCGTTCTTGGTCTTGTCGTTGTAGTACTGAATGCGGCCATCCGCGTTCTTGTCTTGCCAAACCAGCAAGCCGGTCTTTTCCCAGCGCTTCATCCAGTCGGGACGCTGTTCGTACACCAAACTGGCTTCGCTCGCGTACAGGTCGCCATTGGCCTTGACCGCCTCGGCGCTCACGCCGATGCCGCCGTCGGCGCTCTTGACCAAACCCACAGCGGAGTTGACCGTCCCATGCAGGTTCAACTTGGCCATGGCCCCCACGGCTGGAGCCGTGGTGTAGAGCAGCGCAATGAAGACCAGCGCCCAGCCTGCGGACGAGCGCGCATCAGCCACCTTGGGGACGGTGAAAAAGCGAACGATCACGTGTGGCAGACCTGCAGTACCGATCATCAGCGACACGGTGTAGAAGAACATGTTGAGCGTGGAGCCTGCACTGGTTGTGGTGTACTGGCCAAAGCCGAGATCGGTCACGACCTGATCGAGCTTGCTCAACAGCGAGACATCGGTGCCTGCCATGTCCGAACCCAGGCCGAGCTGCGGCAGAAAATTGCCGGTGAGGTTGAGCGAGATGAAGAACGCCGGCACCAGGTAGGCGACGATCAGCACGATGTACTGGGCGACCTGCGTGTAGGTGATGCCCTTCATGCCACCGAACACCGCATAGGCGAACACGATGGCCATGCCGATGTAGATGCCCTGGTCACTGGTCACACCCAGAAAACGCGCGAACGTCACGCCCACGCCGGTCATCTGGCCAATGATGTAGGTCAGGGAGGCCACCAGCAGGCAGAGCACCGCCACATTGCGGGCAGATTTCGAGTAGAAGCGGTCGCCAATGAACTCGGGCACCGTGAACTTGCCGAACTTGCGCAGGTAGGGCGCCAGCAGCATGGCAAGCAGAACGTAGCCGCCGGTCCACCCCATCAGGAACACAGCGCCGCCATAGCCCATGTTGGAGATGAGACCGGCCATGGAGATGAAGGATGCTGCCGACATCCAGTCGGCAGCGGTCGCCATGCCGTTGGTGACGGGATGCACCCCGCCGCCGGCCACATAGAACTCGGACGTGCTGCCCGCGCGCGCCCAGAAGGCGATACCAAGGTACAGCGCAAAGCTGAGCCCGACGAAAAGATAGATGGTGGTCTGAAGTGCCATGGTGTTCTCGTGTGTGTGCTCAGTCTTCCTGCATGCCGAACTTGCGATCAATCTGCCCCATCTTGTGGGCATACCAGAAGATCAATGCAATGAACACGTAGATGGAGCCTTGCTGGGCAAACCAGAAGCCCAGCGGATAGCCGCCTAGAGTGATGCTGTTGAGCCAGGGAGCGAACAAGATGCCCGCGCCGTAGGAAACCAGAAACCAGATGACCAGGACTTTGGTCAGAAGTCCAAGCGTCGCAGCCCAGTAGGCCTTCGCGTTGCTGTCGGTGTTCATAAAAAGTCTGCTCCAGAAGAATGTTGCATACCACGCGGACGGTCTGAACCGCCACAACCTTTGCATGCCGAGAACCCGCAGGTACACAGCATCACGGAGGGCACTCTGAAGACGCTTGCTTACGTCAAAGTTTCAAGACGCCGTCTGCGCCAGATACCAAGGGTATGTCCTTAGAAATGAATCTCGCCGCTGTGGCGAATCGACCATCCATCGCCCGCCTTCGCAGGCGGATGGCGTCGAATTCTTAGAACTTCATAAGCCTGGGGTCAGGCCGGTGTCAGTCAGAGGTCAGTGCTCCGTAAGAGCGCCGCCCTACGCTTCGTGGCACCTGAAACCACGGAGACCTGTATGGAAGACGAACTGGTCCGACGGATTGCAAGCAATCCCATGTATCGCGACCTGAAAGCGAAGCGCACGCGCTTTGGCTGGTGGCTCACGCTGGCGATGATGGTCGTGTACTACGGCTTCATCCTGCTGGTGGCCTTCGACAAGGAGTTCCTCGCGCAGCGCATGGGCGCAGGCGTGATGACCCTGGGCATTCCCATCGGTTTTGGCGTCATCGTCTTCACCATTGTCATCACAGCCCTTTACGTCAACCGCGCGAACAACGAGTTCGACGCGCTTTCGCAGGCCATCTCCAAGGCAATGCAGAAATGAAGCCCCTCAACGACACCACCCGTCGCGCTCTCACCCTGCTGGTGCTGTTCGGCGTTTCCGCAGCTGCCTGGGCGGCCGGTGCGGACCTCGGCCAAGCCCAGAAGCAACCCACCAACTGGACGGCCATCGGCATGTTCGCGCTGTTCGTGATGGGCACGCTGTACATCACCAAATGGGCGGCCTCCAAGACCAGGAACGCCTCCGATTTCTACACCGCCGGCGGAGGCATCACTGGCTTCCAGAATGGCCTGGCGATCGCGGGCGACTACATGTCGGCGGCGTCTTTCCTGGGCATTTCCGCGGCCGTGATGGCCAGCGGCTTTGACGGCCTGATCTACTCCATTGGCTTCCTGGTGGGCTGGCCTGTCATCACTTTTCTGATGGCTGAGCGCCTGCGCAACCTGGGCAAATTCACCTTTGCCGACGTGGCCGCGTTCCGTTTCAACCAGAAGCCTATCCGCATCTTTGCAGCCTCGGGCACGCTGGTGGTGGTCGCCTTCTACCTGATCGCCCAGATGGTCGGTGCCGGCCAGCTCATCAAGCTGCTGTTCGGCCTCGAATACTGGATTGCCGTGGTGATCGTAGGCGCGCTGATGATGGTGTACGTGCTGTTCGGTGGCATGACAGCCACCACCTGGGTGCAGATCATCAAGGCCTGCCTGCTGCTGGGTGGTGCGTCGTTCATGGCACTCTCGGTGTTGTGGCACTTTGGGTTCAGCCCCGAGGCCATGTTTGCCGGCGCGGTGAAGATCAAGGAAGACCTGGCGCTGAAAGATGGCAAGACCGCCGAGGCGGCGGCATCACTGGGCCAGTCCATCATGGGCCCGGGCAACTTTGTGAAGGACCCGATCTCGGCCATCAGCTTCGGCATGGCGCTGATGTTCGGCACAGCCGGTCTGCCGCACATCCTCATGCGCTTCTTCACCGTGCCCAGCGCCAAGGAAGCGCGCAAGTCGGTGATGTGGGCAACGGGCTGGATTGGCTACTTCTACCTGCTGACCTTCATCATCGGCTTCGGCGCCATCACCTTCGTGCTGACCAACCCGGAATTCCTCGATGCCAAAGGCGGCCTGCTGGGCGGCAACAACATGGCGGCAGTTCATCTGGCCAATGCCGTGGGTGGCAACGTGTTCCTGGGCTTCATCTCGGCCGTGGCGTTCGCGACCATTCTTGCGGTGGTGGCGGGCCTCACGCTTTCGGGCGCTTCTGCGGTCTCGCACGACCTTTACGCCACCGTCATCAAACAGGGCAAGGCCGACAGCGCCTCGGAACTGCGCGTTTCCAGGATGACCACGGTTGCGCTGGGCATCGTCGCTGTCGTGCTGGGTATTGCCTTCGAAAAGCAGAACATCGCCTTCATGGTCTCACTGGCCTTTGCCATTGCTGCGTCGGCCAACTTCCCAGTTCTGTTCATGAGCGTTCTCTGGAAAGATTGCACGACCAAAGGTGCAGTGATTGGTGGCTTCCTGGGACTGGTGTCCTCGGTGGGTCTGACCATCGTGTCGCCATCGGTCTGGGAAGCCACGCTGGGTAACCCCAAGGGTTCGGCCCTGTTCCCCTACACCTCGCCGGCCCTGTTCTCCATGACCATCGGCTTCGTCGGCATCTGGGTTTTCTCCATGCTGGACCGCAGTCGCCGCGCCGCCATTGACCGCGCGGGCTTCCTGGCCCAGCAAGTGCGATCGGAAACCGGCATCGGAGCCGCTGGCGCTTCAGGCCACTGAAAAGCGCGCCTTTTGCCAAAGCACCCAGGCACCAATCTGGGTGCTTTTTTTTATCTCGAAGCGCCCCCCAGCAGACCATTGAATATCGACATTTGCTTACACATTGCGGTTTGCACCGGCACCATGAAGCGCCCAGAATTTGCGAGGTTCTGCGTCCGCTGTGACCTGCTCCAGACAGGGGGAAACCATGGTCCATCAGGCAGCCGCTCGCGCGAAGAAGAGGCCTCAGGCCCACTCGTTGCACATCGGCATCAACGTTGTCAGCGCCGGCCACTACGCGGGCTGGACGGGTCCACTCGCTGCTTGCGAGTTCGATGCACACGACATGGCCGCCGTTGCCCGGGCGCAGGGCATGAAGGGCAGCCTGCTGCTCACCCGCAAGGCCACGCGATCGGCTGTGCTCGGGGGCATCCGCAAGTCGGCCAGGGCGCTGGCTGATGGTGATCTTTTCTTCCTGAGCTTCTCCGGCCATGGCGGTCAGGTGCCTGACGTCAGCGGCGAAGAAGTCGACAAACTCGACGAGACCTGGTGCCTGTTCGATGGCCAGCTCATTGACGACGAGCTGTACTTCGAACTCAGCCGATTCAAGACCGGCGTGCGCATCCTCGTGCTCTCCGACAGTTGCCACAGCGGCACCGTGGTGCGTGCTGGAAGGCCCCCGCCGGGCACACCGGAGCAGCGCGCCCGCATCATGCCGCCCGCGGTGGGCATGCGTGTGTATGGTGAACACAAAGCCTTTTACGACCAGTTGCAGCATGAGGTGGCCAAAGCCGCCGGGGGCAAGGTGAGCGACCCCGACACCGCACTGGCCCAGGTGGCGGTGAGCGAGCGGCTCACAGGCATCGTCAAGAACTTCCACCCGTCGTTGATCCTCATCTCGGGTTGCCAGGACAACCAGTTCTCGATGGACGGCAACCACAACGGCGCCTTCACCGAGCAATTGCTCAAGGTCTGGAACCATGGCGGCTACCGCGGCAGCTACGCCAGCTTCCATGCGCGCATCCGTGCCGGTCTCCCGCCCACGCAGTCGCCCAACCTGTTCACGCTGGGTCCCGTCGCGGCGTTCCTCAAGCAGGCCCCTTTCTCGATCTGACGCATGCTCGCCATCAAGAACCACCGCCTCACCGGCGCAGACGTGAGTTTTCGCCAGACGCCCAACGTGGGCGGTGTCTTGCGAGCGCGCTTTGTGCTGCTGCACTACACCGCCGGGCGCACGCTGGACAGCGCAGTGGCCTCGCTGTGCGCGCGCAAGCCGCAGGGCAGTTGTTCGGCACACATCGTGCTCGGGCGCGACGGCCGCATCGTGCAGCTCGCGCCTTTCGACGTGGTGACCTGGCACGCGGGCGTGAGCCAGTGGAACGGCCTCAATGGGTTGAATGCGCACGCCATCGGCATTGAACTGGACAACGCCGGCCTGCTGCACCGCGAGGGCGATCGCTGCGTGTCGTGGTTCGGACAGGGCTACCCCGACAAGGAGGTGGTGATGGCCGAACACCGGCACGGCGGTGGACTGCGCCCCTGGCACCACTACACCGCCGTGCAGATCGCTCGCACGCTCGAGTTGTGCGAG
Organism: Hydrogenophaga sp.; assembly: GCF_050250835.1. Lineage (GTDB taxonomy): Bacteria > Pseudomonadota > Gammaproteobacteria > Burkholderiales > Burkholderiaceae_C > Hydrogenophaga. Next base: position 232,493 of record NZ_JBFWNX010000002.1, read on the forward strand.
CTGCTGGTGTCGCACTATGCGCTGGAGGATGTGCTGGGCCATGAAGACGTGGCCCGTGGTCGAAAGACAGATCCCGGGCCGGCCTTTCCGCTGGCTGCGGTGCGCGGCCGGGCGCTCGGGCGCGGCGCCGACGTATGGCCGCGCCTGGTGGTCACCGCCACCGGCCTGAACATCCGCAGCGGGCCTGGTGCGGAGTTTGAACGCCTGGCGCCTGCGCTGAGGCGCGGCACCGAGCTCATCTTGCTGGAGCCGCAAGACCGCTGGAGCCGCGTGGCCGTGGTCGGCCCCCACGATCTGGAGGGCTGGGTCTGCAACGATTTCATCGCCCGACAGGTTGCACCCCGCTCTGGCCTGGCTGCGTTGCCGCGCTCACAGCGATCGGTTCCACTGCCCCGGGCGCGGGTGCGCGCCTGACTTCGAGACCGCCGCCATGAACAACGCGAACACACCAACGGTCATCACCTTCGTGGTTCGCGGCCAGCCGCTACCGCCACAAGCCGCCACACGCGGCACGGCCTCGGCGGCACCGGGTTCGCGGGGCACGGTCCTGCAACGCGTGCAGGTGGGTGCGCGCCGGGGTGCGAACGACGAAGTGCGGGTGAACGCGCGCCCCGGGCAGGACGTGGTGGTTCTTCACATCAGCAACGGCCCTTCGCTGATGCTGCACCCCGAAACCGCGCGCGACCTGATGCTGGCGCAATCGAGCCTGACACGTGGCGCGGTGGCGCACCGGCGGCGTGGCAAGGGTGACCAGGCATCGGAAGACCGACCAACCGAGGTCAGCGTGCCCGCGCAACTGGTCTGGCAGGGCCTGGAGCAGGCCGGCGCGGTGCGTGGCGCCACCCGCGGGCGCATGGGCGAAGTGTTGCTTTCGGCGGTGGAAGTGGTCACCGGCCTGCTCAAGGAGCCGGCCGCACGCCTGACGGCCGCGAAGATTGCCGCCCGCATGGACGCCCAGGTGGACGCGGGCGTGTACGCCCTGCGCGCCGACACTTTCGCCGCTCCGCTCAAAGGCAGCCCGAAGCTCGCGCGCATCCCTGCCCCCTCCCAGGCGGGTGATTCCCTGCTGGTGCTGCTGCACGGCACCTTCTCTGAAACCAGAGGCACTTTCGGCAAGCTGTGGGAACAGCACCCCCAGAAAGTCAACGACCTGTTCACACACTACGGTGGCCGCGTGTACGCGCTGGACCATCCCACCCTGGGCGCGAGCCCGATCGACAACGCGCTGATGCTGGCACAGGCGTTGCCGCGCGGTGCCCGCGTCCACCTGCTCACCCATTCGCGCGGGGGCCTGGTAGCCGAAGTGCTGGCGCGCGTTTGCGCCAGACCCGATCTTGAGGAAGCGGCGCTCGCGCCCTTCAAAGGCGCCGCGCACCGGGAACAGCTCAAGGCCCTGCGTGAACTGGCGGCTGTGCTCAAAGGGCGCGACGTGCGGGTCGAGCGCGTGGTGCGCGTGGCCTGCCCCGCGCGCGGCACGCTGCTGGCCTCGAAACGGCTCGATGCCTATGTGTCGGTGCTCAAGTGGGCCCTGGAACTCGCGGCCATTCCGGTGGCGCCGCTGCTGCTGGACTTTCTGGGCGAAGTGGCGAGCCAGCGCACCGATCCGGCCCTGCTGCCCGGCCTGGAAGCCATGACGCCCGACAGCGCGCTGGTGCAGTGGCTGCATGGCACCGACGGGGCCGACGGTGCCCCCCTGCCCGGCCAATTGCGCGTGGTGGCTGGCGACATCGAAGGCGACTCGATCATGTCCTGGGTCAAGACCCTGCTGGCCGACGCCTTCTACTGGACCGACAACGACCTGGTGGTGCAGACGCGATCCATGTATGGCGGGCGCCCGCGCACCCCGGCGCACGGCACGGCCGCTGCCACTTTCGTGCTTGAGCGCGGTGGCAAGGTCACTCACTTCAGCTATTTCAGCAACCCGCGCACGGCCGAAGCCATCTGCCTCGGGTTGATGCAGGATGACCCAGCAGGCTTTCGCCCCATCGGGCCTATGTCGTGGGCGGGTGAAAGCGGCGAGGGCTTGCGCGGTGTGCCTCGCGCGGCGGCCACCTCGATCGGCGACAAGCCCGCGCTCATTCTGCTGCCGGGCATCCTGGGCAGCCACCTTGCGGTGGATGGCGAACGCGTCTGGCTGAGCCTGCGCATCCTGGGAGGGTTGGGCCGGCTTGCCTACCGCGACGGCCAGCGCAACGTGCAGGCCGACGGCGCCATCGGCAGCGTGTACGACGACCTGGCCACGTTCATGGCGCAGACCCATGAAGTGACGGTGTTCTCATTCGACTGGCGTCGACCGATCGAGGAAGAGGCGGCACGACTGGCGGGCGTGATCGACCAGGCGGTGAACGCGCGCGCCGCCAGCCGCCAGCCGGTGCGGATGCTGGCCCATTCCATGGGAGGACTGGTGGCGCGCTCCGTGCAACTGGAACACCCGGCCGTCTGGCAACGCTGGCTGGAGCATCCCGATGCGCGGCTGCTCATGCTGGGAACCCCCAATGGAGGTTCGTTCGCGCCCATGCAAGTGCTCTCGGGCGACGACAGCATGGGCACCGCACTGGCCGGCTTTGGCCTGCCATTCCAGGACCACAAGGCACGCATGCTCATGGCGGCCATGCCGGGCTTTCTGCAACTGCAGGCCGGGCTCACCGATGCATCGCTGGGCCTGTCGCAAAGCGCGCGCTGGCAGGCCCTGGCCGACCAGGACATGGAGACGCTGCGCCAGGCCAACTGGTGGCATGACGCGGAGAATCAGCGCGCCGTCTACCGCTGGGGCGTGCCGCCGCAGGGTGTGCTGGACCGGGCGGTGGCACTGCGCGAGCGGCTGGACCGCCAGCGCGCCGAGTCCTTGGCCGCGTTCAAGGACCGCGTGGTGATGGTGGTGGGCCATGCGCGCTTCACGCCGGCGGGTTTCGAGCTGAACGATCGCGAGGGCCTGGTGTACCTGGACCGGCCCGAGGGCGGCGACGGCCGCGTCACGCTGGACAGCGCGCTCCTGCCCGGCGTTCGCGCCTGGCGCGTGGACGCCTCGCACGGCGACCTGCCCGACGTGCAGGATGCCTTCGAGGCCTACCTGGAGCTGCTGCAGAAAGGGCAGACCACGCGATTGAACGAGCTGAGTGCGCCCCGGCCAACGCGCGGTGGCATCGCAACCAACACCGCGCTGGTGCGCAGCCGACCCTCGCGCCAGCGTGGTGCCGCGCCAGCGCCGATGATCGACCCCTTCGAGCTGTTTTCAACCTCCCACGAGGTGACCGTGGGCACCCCGGCGCGGCATGCGGTGCTGCGCGTGAGCGTGCACAACGGCAACCTGAAATTCATCAGCCAGACGCTGATGGTGGGTCACTACGTGGCGTCCCGGCTTACCGGCACGGAAGGCGTGGTGGACCGATTCATCGGCGGCGCCATGTCGGCCTCACTGGGGGCAGGTCTCTATCCGGAGTCGCCTGGGGCCCACCAGATCTTCGTGAACCACCAGCAAGACCCGGACAACCCGCTCGCGCTTCCCCGACCGCCCCACGTGGTGGTGGCGGGGCTCGGCGAAGAAGGCAAGCTGCGCAGCACCTCGCTCACGCACACCGTGCGCCAGGCCACGCTGGCCTGGGCGCAGCGAGTGGCCGAAACCGCTGGCGGCGGCGCTGCTCACTTTGAACTTGCGGCCACGCTGATCGGCAGCGGTGGCTCCGGCATCACGGTGTTCGCTTCGGCACAGGCGGTAGCCCAGGGCGTGCGCGAGGCCAACGAGAAGCTCGCGCAAGGCGGCTGGCCGCAAGTGAGCCATCTTCGCCTGGTCGAGCTTTATCAGGATCGCGCCACGGAAGCGTGGAGCGCGCTGCGCCTGCTGGCCTCGGCAGCGTCCGAACACTTCGAGGTGGAGGAACACGTGCATGCCCTCTCGGGCGCGCTGCGCCGTCCGCTCGACAACGGCTACCGGGGTACTGCCTACGACTTCATCAGCGCCATCGCCGAGAAGGACGAAGCCGGCGAAACCCACGTGCTCTACACGCTGGACACACAACGCGCCCGCGCCGACGTTCGAGCCCAGGGCACCCAGGCGCAACTGGTGGGCGAACTGGTGAAACGCGCGTCCAACGACGCCCACACCGGCAGCGACATCGGGCGCACGCTGTTCCAGTTGCTCGTGCCGGTGGAAATGGAAGCCAGCCTGGGCGGCACCAGCGAATTGCTGCTGGAACTCAACGACGGCACCGCCGCCATTCCCTGGGAGATGCTGGACGCGCCCGACGACGGGCGTTCCAAGCAGCGCGCACCCTGGGCGATCCGCAACAAGCTGCTGCGCCGCCTGCGCACCGCCGAGTTCCGAACCCAGATCAGCGACGCGCGGCCCGAAGACGGTGTGCTGGTGATCGGCGAACCTCTGTGCAACCAGGAAGACGCCAGCGGCCAGGCGGTGTATCCGCGCCTGACGGGCGCTCGCCTGGAGGCCGAGCGCGTGAGCGAGGTGCTGGGCGGTGAACTGGGCGAGCAACAGGTGAACGCACTCATCGCCACCGAAGATGGCCCTGGCCCGGACGCGGTGGCCGTGACCACCGCGCTGCTGGCGCGGCGCTACCGCATCGTCCACATCGCCGGCCACGGCGAACCCGAACTCGATCGCGGCCCGCACCTGCCACCGCTGCTGCGCGGGGTGGTGCTCAGCGACGGCACTTTCCTCGGCCCCCGCGAGGTGGAAGCCATGCGCGTGGTACCCGAGCTGGTGTTCCTCAACTGCTGTCACCTGGCGGCCGACCCCAGGCACCTCCTGCAATCGGGCTACGACCGTGCCCGCTTCGCCGCGGGCGTGGCCAAGCAACTCATTCGCATCGGCGTGCGCTGCGTGATCGCGGCCGGCTGGGCGGTGGAAGACGAACCGGCCTACCAGTTCGCCACCGCGTTCTACCGCGATTTGCTGGCAGGCCGACGCTTCATGGATGCGGTGCAGTCCGGCCGCGTGGCGGCTTACAACGCCAACCCGCGCGGCAACACCTGGGCGGCGTACCAGTGTTATGGCGATCCGGACTGGGTGCTGCGCCCGGCGCCCGGCAACGACCTGCGCGAGCCGGACCTGACCATGACCTACAGCGGCCTGGCCACGCCGGTGGCCCTCACGCTGGCACTGGAAACCCTGGCGGTGCAAAGCCACACCCAGGGCGCTGCCGCAGCCACGCAGCGCATGCACATCCGGCACCTGGAAACGCGCTTTGGTGAAGCCTGGGGCGGCATGGGTGCAGTGGCCGAAGCCTTTGGCGTGGCGTGGGCAGCCGCCAACGACGTCGAGCAGGCCCTGCCCTGGTTGCAACGCGCGATCTCGGCCAACGACGGCAGTGCAGGCGTGAAGGCCGGCGAGCAACTGGCCAGCCTCACGGTGCGACGCGCCTGGGGCCGACTGCACACCGCCAGACAGAGCGGCCAGGCGCTGCCGGCGCTGATCCAGCAGGGACGCCACGACATCCAGGGCGCGCTGCGCACGCTCGACGCGCTGGTGCAGATGGCGCCCACGCTGGAGCGTGAGAGCCTCATCGGGTCGGCCTGGAAGCGCCTGGCCCAGCTAGAGGGGCTGGCGAATCAGACAGCGGCGCGGCAGAAGGCGCTGGCGCAGATGGTGGCGCACTACACGCGTGCTGAAACGCTCGCGCTTCGGACGGGGCAGCTCGATGTGTTCTACCCGAGCCTGAACCTGCTGGCGGCCGACCTGCTGCTGCATGCGCGAGACCGCAGCTGGCGCGGGCTCGACCCGGAACGCACCCGGCGTGTGCGCCAGAGCCTGGAACGCAAGCGGCGTGAGGACCCGGACTTCTGGAGCGTGGTGGGCTTGCCCGAACTTGGCCTGTACGAGGCGCTGGCCACGCAGACGCTGGACGCGCAGCTGCCCGGCATCCTGCAGGTGCTGACCGAGCTGCAGGGCCGGATTGGCACCGAACTGCTGTGGGCCTCGCTGGCCGACCAGCTCGGCTTCGTGCTGGATCACCTGGGCGAGCGCGACGCCCGGCAGGCGCGAGCCGCTGGCCAGTTGCTCACCACCCTGCGCAGCTGGGCGGGCACGGCGTGAACCGCATCTTCATCAGCTACCGGGCGTCCGATGGCAAGAAGGATGCCGACCGCCTGTGCGCCGACCTCAGCCGGCTCTACGGCCCCGACCAGGTGTTTTTCGACAAGCAGGATTTGCGGGGTGGCCTCTCGTGGCGCAGCGCCATCATGGCCGCGCTGGGCACACGGCCGGTGGTGCTGCTGCTGATCACGCCCGATCTCCTGAGCATGCAGCACCCCGAAGGCGGGCGGCGCATCGACCGCGAAGACGATCCCATTCGCGGCGAGGTGCTCACCGCGCAGAAACAGGGTGCCATGATCGTGCCCCTGCTCACCGAAGGCATGGCCATGCCGGCGGCCTCCGAACTGCCCGAGGCGCTGCGCTTCCTGCGCGAGTCCCATGCCCTCAAGCTGCGCACCGAAGACTGGAGCACCGACCTCGACCGGCTGATGGTCGACCTGCGCGAGCATGGCATCACGCCTCTGAGCCCCTCCGGGCCAGAACCCGCACCGCCGCGCCGGACCCTGGGCCAGCGAGTTCAACGCGGCCTGACCTGGGTGGGTGGCATCGTCGTGGCACTGGTCGTGCTGGGGCTGCTGCTCCCGGACGACGAAGACACCGATGCCATCACAGTGCCTCAGGCCCAGGTGACGGACATCTCGGGCATCTGGTGGTCCATCGACGGGGCGAACCGGCCGCTGCGCGTGCAGCTCGCGGTGCATGGCAACGCGGTGCAATTGCAAACCGATCCCTTTCCGGTCGACTGGTACCCGGCGTGGCAGGGCTATGCGCACAGCGTGCTGTCTCAGGGACTCGTGGTGAGGGACGTGCGCTACGTCGGACAGGGCACGCTCACCGATGTGATGGGTCTGCCCCGAATCGAATTGCCGTATCAGGCCTACACCGGCGACGGCCGCGGCCCGCTGACCACCGGCAGTGTGGTGCTGCAAGCCCGGGCAGACGGCAAGGAAATGACCGGCGAACTCTGGAGCAACGGCGAGCAGGCCAGCACACCGCTGCGCCTGGTGCGCCGTCCCTGATCAGGCGGCGACCGGCTCGGCCGATTCACTCACCACCGGCTGACGGATCAGGTGATCAAAGGCGCTGAGCGCGGCCTTTGAACCTTCACCGGCGGCGATCACGATCTGCTTGTAGGGCACGGTGGTGCAGTCACCTGCAGCGAACACCCCAGGCAGGTTGGTGTGGCCCCTGGCATCCACCTCGATCTCGCCAAAGCGGCTGAGCTCGACCGTACCCTTGAGCCACTCCGTGTTGGGCACCAGCCCGATCTGCACGAACACGCCTTCCAGCGCCACATGGTGCGTATCGCCGCTGGCGCGGTCCTTGTACGACAGGCCATTGACCTTGCCGCCTGCGCCGGTGATCTCTGTGGTCTGGGCGTTGACATGGATGCTGACGTTGCTCAGGCTCTTGAGCTTGCTCACGAGCACCGCGTCGGCCTTGAGCGCGTCGGCGAACTCGACCAGCGTCACGTGCTGCACGATGCCGGCCAGGTCGATGGCAGCCTCCACGCCCGAGTTGCCACCACCGATCACTGCCACGCGCTTGCCTTTGAACAACGGGCCATCGCAGTGCGGACAATAAGCCACGCCCTTGTTGCGGTACTCGGCTTCGCCGGGCACGTTGACGTTGCGCCAGCGCGCACCGGTGGACAGGATCACGCTGCGCGCCTTGAGCGTGGCGCCATTGGCCATCTGCACCTGCACCAGACCACCCGGTTCGGTGGCGGGAATCAGCTTGTCGGCGCGCTGCAGGTTCATGATGTCCACGTCGTAGTGACGCACCTGCGCTTCCAGCGCCGCGGCAAACCTGGGGCCGTCGGTTTCGAGCACGCTGATGTAGTTCTCGATCGCCATGGTGTCGTTCACCTGACCACCGAACCGTTCGGCCGCCACGCCCACTCGGATGCCCTTGCGCGCGGCATACACGGCCGCCGCCGCGCCCGCCGGGCCACCACCAACAATCAGCACGTCGAAGGCTTCCCTGGCGCTCAGCTTTTCCGCTTCACGCTGGTCTGCGTCAACGTCGAGCCTGGCGACGATCTCTTCAAGGGTCATGCGTCCCGAACCGAACACCTCGCCGTTGAGAAAGACCATGGGCACTGCCATCACCTGGCGTTCATTGACCTCGTCCTGGAAGTGGACGCCGTCGATCACCACCGTTTGCACGCCGGGGTTGCGAATCGCCATGAGCGAGAGTGCCTGCACCACGTCCGGGCAGTTGTGGCACGACAGGCTCATGTACACCTCGAACCTGAACTCGCCTCGCAACGTGTCGATGGCTTCCAGCGTGGCGGCATCCACCTTGGGCGGGTGGCCACCGGTCCACAACAGCGCCAGCACCAGCGAGGTGAACTCGTGCCCGAGCGGAATGGCGGCGAAGCGCACGCCGGTGGACTCCCCTTCTCGTGCGATCACGAAAGAAGGCTTGCGCGCGTCCACGCCGCTGTCATCGAAAGCCACCTTGTCCGACAGGGATGCGATGTCCTGCAGCAGCGCGCGAAGTTCATTCGACGACTCACTGGCGTCCAGCGATGCGATCAGGCGAATGGGCCGTTGCAATTTTTCCAGATAGGCCTGGAGCTGGGACTTCATGGTGGTGTCGAGCATGGTGATCTCCTTGAATGGGACGAGGCTTCAATGCCGCCGGTGGATGGGTTGTGGTCCACGAAGAACCACAACCCATCGGGCTGCGGTACTGGGTGGTCAGATCTTGCCCACGAGGTCCAGCGAGGGAGCGATGGTCTTGGCACCTTCTTGCCACTTGGCCGGGCACACCTGCCCAGGGTTGTTGGCCACGAACTGCGCGGCCTTGAGCTTGCGCAGGGTTTCCTTCACGTCGCGAGCGATCGCGTTGTCGTGGATCTCGGCGGTCTTGATCACGCCTTCAGGATTGACGATGAAGGTGCCGCGCAACGCCAGGCCTTCTTCTTCGATGTGAACGCCAAAGCCGCGCGTGAGCTGGTGCGTGGGGTCACCAATCAGCGGGAACCTGGCCTTGCCCACAGCGGGCGAGGTTTCGTGCCACACCTTGTGCGAAAAGTGCGTGTCGGTGGTGACGATGTAGACCTCGGCGCCGGCCTTCTGGAACTCGGCGTAGTTGTCGGCTGCGTCTTCGACCTCGGTCGGGCAGTTGAAGGTGAAGGCGGCGGGCATGAAGATCAGCACGGACCACTCGCCGCGCAGGCTGGCGTCGGACACAGGCACGAACTTGCCGTTGTGGAAGGCGGTCGCAGAAAAGGTCGGGACGGTGGTGTTGATCAGGGACATGGAATTTCCTTGGTTGGGTTGCGAAAGAAGACGCTTTTTGAAAGCGATGGGCGAATTATAGACATCAACTATCAATAATTCGGATTGATAGCATCTATGCCGCTCATAGCTTTTGTTGCCATGCAACATGATTGAGCGTAGCAAAACCCAAGTGATGGCCTGGTCCAGGCGCTATGGTTTTTACATCTTGATGCGAATCGTTCGCGTCCCATTCCGCCGCCCCGCTTGACGCACAGGCACAACAATTTGGAACAAATGTGAATAGGAATGATTGTTATTTGCGATAATTCCAGCCGAAGCCAGCCGAACCCTCCCGAACTGTCGTGTTCTTGCACCTTGTCGGTGCGATGTGGAAGCCAGCCAGCCAGCACACCATCGCAACCCGCAAGGATCTCTATTCATGGCACACATCCGCCGCCGCAAGCACAGTCATTCCGCACACCTCCTGGCCTTGCTCGCCGCCTCCGTTCCCGCCGCCGGCATGGCGCAGCAACAGACCCCCACCCTGCCTACCGTGACGGTGAAGGAAGCGCCCGAGGTGCCGTACAAGGCAGACAAGTCCGCCAACGAGAAAATCACCCAGCCCCTGCTGGACACCCCCAAGACCATCCAGATCATCAAGAAAGAAACGCTGGAAGAGCAAGGCGCCATCACCCTGATGGAAGCACTGCGCAACACGCCCGGCATCACCATGCAGATGGGCGAGAACGGCAACACCTCGGCGGGTGACACGTTCCAGCTGCGCGGCTTCTCGCTGCAACAGTCCACCTTCGTCGATGGCATTCGTGACCTCGGCGGCGTGACGCGCGACACTTTCAACCTGGAACAGGTCGAAATCATCAAAGGCCCGGCGGGCGCCGAAACCGGCCGTGGCGCGGCCACCGGCTCGCTCAACCTCATTTCCAAACAAGCCCACCTGGGCGACGAAAGCAGTGTGTCGGGCACCCTGGGCACGGCCAGCCGCAAGCGCGCCACGCTGGACCTGAACCGCCAGCTCAGTGCCACCTCGGCCTTCCGTGTGAACGCCATGGCGCAGGACAGCGGCGTCGATGGCCGCAACTTGGTGGAGAACTCGGGCGGCGGGCTGGGCCTGTCGTACGTGGCGGGCCTGGGCACGCCGACCCGTGTGCACCTGTATTCGCAGCACATCCGGCAGAACAACGTGCCGGACGGCGGCATTCCCTCCATCGGTTTTCCGGGCTTCTTCAACGCCACCGGCGCGGTGGCTGCGGCGGGCAAGGTCAACCGTGAGAACTTCTACGGCAGCCCCAATGACTACGAAAAAATCGACGCCGACATGTTCACCGTCAAGGTCGAGCACGATGTAGGCCCGGGCCTGACAGTGCGCAACGTGACGCGCTACGGCAAGAACAGGATGGACCGCGTTCTCACCGGCATCAACGCGATCACCGCAGCAAACCCGGCCGATCCGTCGAGCTGGACCATCAGCCGCTCACGGCAGCGCGTAGACCAGGAAAACTCCATCTTCGCCAACCAGACCAGCCTGAACAGCGAGTTTTCCACCGGCAGCATCCAGCATTCGCTGGCCGCGGGCCTGGAGCTGATGAACGAGCGTCAGACGACCTACACACGCGCTGGAGATGGCGTGACCACCACCGCCGCCAATTTGTACAACCCCAATCCGTACGACGCGATGGCCGGTTTCGGCGCACGCACGGGCGCCCAATCGGGCGGCTCCACCAGCACCGTTGGCCTGTACGTGTTCAACAACGCCCAGCTCACCGAGCGTTTCGCCATCAACGGCGGCCTGCGACTGGACAACTATTCGGTCGGCACGCGCACGCCGACCGTGAACGCGGACGATTCGGACACGCTGACCAGCTGGAACCTGGGCGGCGTGTTCAAGCCGGCCGAAAACGGCAGCATCTACGTGTCGTACGCCACCTCGGCCACCCCGCCCGGCGGCAACAATTTCCAGCTGAGCGCCACGGCCGGCAACATCAACAACTCGGCCCTGGACCCACAGGAAACCGAGTCGGTGGAACTGGGCACCAAGTGGGAGCTGCTGAACAAGCGCCTGAATGTGGCGGCAGCGATCTTCCGCACCGACAACGACAAGCAGACCACGTACGACGCGATCAGCGGCACGACTCAGCAGTACGGCAAGACCCGCGTTCAGGGCATCGAGTTGTCGGCCGTGGGACAGATCACCAACTTCTGGCAGATCACCGCCGGCCTGGCCAAGACCAGCACCAGGCAACTCAACCAGCAAAGCTTCAATTCGGGCACGGGTGTCACCACCATCACCGACGGCGTGCGCTGGTCACCCGACCTGACCGCCACGCTGTGGACCTCCTACCAGCTGGACAAACTGACCCTGGGCGTGGGCACGCGGTACGTCTCGGAGCAGAAGCGCGTGGTCAACGGTGCGAACCCTGCCACATCGAATGTGCCCAACATTCCCTCGTACTGGGTCGCCGACGCCATGGCCACTTACCAGGTGAACCCCAGGCTGAGCTTGCGCCTGAACGTCTACAACCTGTTCGACAAGGAGTACCTCTCGGTACTGAACAACGGTGGTTCGCGACTGGCGCTGGGCGCACCGCGCTCGGCCGCCATCACGGCCAACTACAAGTTCTGATGCACTGACCAGTTCTTCAGAACTCCCTTCAATAGGCTCGCCCCCAGCGGGCCTATTCCCGTTTCAAGGACCCAGGCCATGCTGCTGCACATCCCCCAGGTACTGACCCCGACCGAGGTCGCCGATATCCGCCAGGCGCTGGCCCTGGAGGGCTGGGTGGACGGCCTGCTGTCCACCGGTCCGCAAGCGGCCCGCGTCAAGCGCAACCAGCAGCTAGACCCCGCCTCCCCAGCGTTTGCCCCGCTTTCGCAGCGCATCGCCCAGGCCCTCAACCGGCACCCGATGTTCGTGTCTGCCGTGCTGCCCCACACCATGCTGCCGCCGATGTTCAATCGCTACGAATGCGGTGGGCACTACGGAAACCACATCGACAACACGATTCAGACCCACCGGGTCAATGCACAGAAGGTTCGCACCGACGTGTCGACCACGGTTTTCCTCAGTTCACCCGACGAATACGAAGGCGGTGAACTCATCGCCGAAGACAGCTACGGCACGCACGAGATCAAGCTCGACGCGGGCGACGCCATCGTCTACCCGTCCACCAGCCTGCACCGGGTGGAACCGGTCACACGAGGCATGCGCGTGGCCTCTTTCCTCTGGGCGCAAAGTCTGGTGCGTGACGCCTGGCGCCGCGCCATGTTGTTCGATCTGGACATGACCATTCTCAAACTGCGTCACCAGTTGGGCGACGCCGCTGAAGTGGTGGCGCTGACTGGCCACTACCACAAGCTTCTGCAGCAGTGGGCAGAAACCTGAAACACCCCCGCGCCGCCTGACGACGTCACCCCCTTCAGGGGGCGCACCTGGCGGCCCGGCAAGGCCGGTTCCGCGGGTGCTCTTGCCTTAGTACACATCGCGCCGATAGCGTCCGTCGGCTGCCAGCTGTTGCAGGGCTCGTTCGCCCAGGATGTCCCGCAGCGTGTCGTTCACCTCGCCCGCCATGCCCTCCAGGCTGCCACACACGTAGATGGCAGCGCCCTGCTCCACCCATTCACGCACCTCACCCGCTGACTCTGCCAGCGCGTGCTGCACATAGCGGCGCTCGTCCTGATCGCGCGAAAACACCCAGTCCGCCCGGCTGAGCCAGCCCTGCCGAACCCAGGCATCGACTTCATCGCGATGGTGTGCATCGCAACGCGCGTTGCGCTCGCCAAACAGCAACCACATGGGTGCCACACCTTGAGGACGTGCGGCCCCGCTCTCCAGCATTCCAGCGGCGGCCAGCCGGCCGCGCATGTGCCCGCGCAACCCCGCCAGTCCCGTGCCGTTGCCGATGAGGATCAGGGAGCGACTCGCGTTGTCGCCCATGCGGAACCCGCTGTGTTCGCGCACGCGCAGCATGACCGAGGCACCCAGGTCTGCCTGCTGGGTGAGCCAGCCCGACGCGACGCCCAGGCTGCCGTCGGTGCGGCGGCTCTGGCGCACCAGCAGGTGCAAGGCGCCGTCTTGCGGTACCGACGCAATCGAATAGTCGCGCGGTTCGCCGGGCGCGGTGGGCACCTCGATCTGCACCAGGTCGCCGGCCTGCCATTCGGGCAACGGCTGGCTCGATTCGGGCACGAGTTCGAGGTGACACACCGGCTCACCCGAACTCCCCGGGTTGAGATGCCGGCGCGCCTGCAGGCGCCAGGCTTGCAGTACGGGCGCTTCCCAGTCGGGCAGGTCGTTGGTGCCGGCCAGGTGCGCCAGGTGCTGGCGCCAGCGTTGCAGGGCATCTGGATCGCTCTTGTCCACGTCGATGCGTTCAAACAGCGCCTGCGCGCCGCTGGCCTTGAGCCAGCCATCCAGCCGGCGGCCAAAGCCGCAGTAGTGCGCATAGGTCTTGTCGCCCAGCGCCAGCAAACCCACGTGCAGGTGCGAGAGATTCACCGCGGCGCTGGCCATGACCTGGCGCGCGAACGTCACCGCGCTGTCGGGTGGATCTCCTTCGCCATAGGTGCTGGCGATGCACAGCAGCCGGTCGGCCTGCTGCAGGTCGGCCAGACGGATCTGGCTCAGCGGCGCAAGTCGCACGGGCACGCCTGCGGTGTGCAGCGCCTGCGCGGTCTGCAGGGCCAGTTCTTCGGCCTGGCCGGTCTGGCTGGCGTAGGCCACCCACCAAGCCGGTGCGCCCGGCGTGGCCGGCAGCAGCGCATCCACCCGTCGCTGCGCATCGCGCTGGCGACGGCGGTGATGCCACGCGATGGCGCCACACATCGAGGCGTAGCTCAGCACTGTGGCGAGGGCTTGAAGGATCTGTTCCGGTGTCATCCTGCAAGCGCTTCCATGGCAGGCGTCAGGGTTTCGGTGAGGCGACCATCGGGCTCGCGCTGCACGAAAAGCGCCGCAATGCCGTGCTCGGCAGCCAGCGCCACGCCCTTCTCGCGTCCCAGCACCATGAGCGCGGTGGACCAGGCGTCGGCCCAGAGACAGGCTTCGTGCAGCACGCTCACCGACGCGAGTCCGTGGGCCACGGGACGGCCATGGCGCGGGTCGATGGTGTGCGGCCAGATCGCACCGTTGTGGGTGTAGGCACGCCGGTAGTCGCCCGATGTCGCCACGCACAGCCCGTGCAGCGCCACACGCGTGGGAAGCAACGGGTGCGCTCCCTGCACCGCTGGCGGCAGCTCAAGATCCACCCACCAGGGCTGGCCTCCGAGGGCCAGGCCCTCGCCGCGCAACTCGCCACCGACCTCCACCAAGGTGTGCCGCAGGCCCATGTCGGCCAGGCGCTGGGCCACGCGATCGACCGCGTAGCCCTTGGCAATGGCCGAGAGATCCAGGCACACACCGCCGGGCTGTTGAGCCCGCCGGAGATCGGCATCCCATTGCAGGGCACGCCAGTCGCTCCGAGCGAGCGCCGCCTGCACCGCTGGGTCATCCGGCACCCGGAAGCCCGGGTCGGTGTAGCGAGGGGCAGGGCCAAATCCCCAGAGATTCACCAGCGCACCCGCTGCTGGATTGAACGCTCCGCCGGACACGTTGGCCATCCACACGGCGGCCTCGAACACGTGAGCAAAGGGTTCGGCCAGTGCATGCCAGGTGCCAGCAGGCGCTCGGTTGAAGCGATCCAGGTCGGAACCGGGTCGCCAGGTGCTCATCTGCGCGACCACCAGGTCCAGCTCATCCTGCAGGGCCGCGCGCAGGCCCGGCTTCACACCGCGCTCTGGCGTCGCGAAGATCACCTGCCATGTGGTGCCCATGGTCTCGCCGCAGAAGCGGTGCGCCTGGGCACCCAGCACCGGCGCTGCGCCGTCGAGCTGCAGCGGCACCAGCACGCGGTTCATCAACGCGGCAGCACTTCCAGCGTGAGGCTGTAGCCCGAGCGGCGCACCGGCTCGGCCAGCGTGCCGGCAGGACCCGTCGGCAGGGGGCGCGGCGCGTTGGCGGCCACCGGCATTGCCGGTCCAGGCCCACCCGCTCCGCCCGGGCCTTCGCCGCCCTCGGCGCGCGGCGGGCGCGGCGGCGCCACGTTGACCCAGTACATGCCCGGGGCCGGCCACTTGACCTTGATCTCACCCTGCTCGTCCGTGGTCATGCGCATTTCGCCCAGCTCGCTGCGGTAACGCAGGCCGCCCAGGATGACGATGGCCGAGTAACCCGCAGCCGGCTTGCCGTTGTCGAGAAAGCGGAAGGTGGCGGTATCGCCCTCCACCAGATCGTTCGGGTGCGTCACGGGCACCAGCTCGATGCCGCGTCCGGTGGGCTTGAGCGCCGCTGTGCTCGGCTTGCCGGAGGTGACGAAGGTCTCCACGCGGTTCTGCGACTGGCTCACCCGAAGCTCCTGAGCGTCGGCAGGAATCTCCCTGGCGAGCGACTCGGCCGTGCCACGCAAGCGCTTGGTCTCGGAGCCCACCTTGAAGCTGGCGATGAGCATGTCGTTCACCAGCGCGATGCGGTAGGTACCGGGTTGCGAGAGCTTGACGTCGAACACGCTGCGGTAGCGGCCCTTGGCCTGGTTTTCGGCCTGCACGGGCTGGCCATCAGGACCCAGCACGACCAGGTTGTCCAGCCCGGCGGCATTGTGTTCGTAATAGAAGATGTCGTTGGACACCGCCGCATCCACCGATACCCACGGCAACTGGCCCGAATAGATGGTGCCCGAGGGCAGCAACCAGGAGCGATGGGCATGCACGGCGCCGGGCAACGCGAGCGCCGTCACGGCAGCCAGAGTGAGAACACGTGCGCGAACGGAAGTGGTTTTCATGAGGGTTCTCCTGTCGGTTGGTCAGGGTTTGACGGTGAGGCTGACGGCACCGAGCTCGTGTTCGCCCCGCGCCTGTGTGGTGGTGGCGATCTTGGGTGGCCAGACGAAGGGCACCCTGACGACCTCGCGCCCGCCCACTTCACGCGCGGCTTCAAGCACCACCGCGTATTCGCCGGGCGCCAGTTTGCCCAGGGCCGAGGTGTCGTTGAACTGCACCGTCTGTTCGCCAGGCGCCCGTGTGGCGCCACTGATGCCGTCCACCGGCATCGTCAACTCGCGACCGCTCTTGCGCCACCAGGCTCGCATGTCCTTGAGCCACTTGGTGCCCTCGTTGTTGCGCAGCTTGATGTCGTACCAGACGGCGAGATTGCCGGCGAAGCTCTGATCGGCCTTTTCGATCCAGATGGCCACGTAGGGACGGTGGTACTCCGCCACGCTCAGGCGCGGAATCTCGACCTTGAGCGCCATGTCGGCGGCCAGGGCGGGAAAACCGAACCCTGCGGCGGAAACGGCAGCGGCATATCGGATCAACATGAGGGTGTGACTCCTTCGACAGTCAATGGATGAACAGGATGACCAGCAGCAGCGGCGCCACCAACCCCATGCCCACCATGGGCCAGGTGGTCGGGCGGTTTGCCGCATGGAACTTGAGAATGAAGAGCCCGGTGATGCAGAACACCAGACAGGCCACGGAAAAGATGTCGAGGAACCATTTCCAGGCGGTACCCGTGTGGCGCCCCTTGTGCAGGTCGTTCAGGTAGGAGATCCAGCCCCGGTCGGTGCGCTCGTATTCCACGCTGCCCGTCTCGCGTTCGATGCGCAGCCAGGCGTCGCCCCCCGGCCGGGGCAGCGAGAGATAAATCTCTTCAGGCGACCACTCGGCCGAGGCGTCCGGCAAGACCAACGCGAGCGACATGGCCAACCACCGCTGAACCTCGGAAGGCAATGCCGCGTTGTCCGGCTCGCCGGCCCTGGGCGCCAGTGCGGCCCGAAGCTCTGCAGGCAGCTGCACCACCTTCTGCTGCACCCGGGGTTCGGCGCCGATGTCCGCCGCGTGGTTGAGCGTGATGCCGGTGAACGCGAACAGCAACATGCCCATCAGGCACAAGGCCGAGCTGATCCAGTGCCATTGGTGCAGGGTCTTGAGCCAGTAGGCACGTTGGGACGCCGCAGTAGCGGCTGGAGGGTTTTTCACGGGAGTACGGCAAACACAAAAACGGGTGAAACGCCAAGGGAGCACAGGAGGTTGCGGCGGTGGAGGTGGCCTTCACGCATCGGCCTGCGAATTATAACGATTCTCATTTATGAAAAGGCCGGCATCGTCGCAAAATTCACCATGACCCGATGGGCTCAGGACAAGGGAGGTGGCGGTCCGGCCCAGTCGCCGCCCAGCGCCTTGTACAGGTCCAACGCCGCATTCAGGCGGGCCAGGTTCTGTGTTGCCAGGGCATCGAGCGCCGAAAACAGCGTGCGCTGCGCATCGAGCACCGACAGCAGGTCGCCGCTGCCCTCCCGGTAGCGCAACTCAGCCAGTTGCAGGGATCGACGGGCCTGGACCACCACCTCGCGCTGCAGCGCCTCCTGGCGCTCGCTGCGCTGAACGTTGTCCAGGCCATCGTCGACCTCCTTCAAGGCGGTGCGAATCGCCTTGCCGTAGTTCTCGATGAGCACCACGCGCTGCGACTCGGTGGTGTCGATCTGAAGGCGCCTTCGGCCACCATCAAAGATCGCCTGCGCGAGCGACAGCCCCAGCGACACACTGCGCGTGGGATCGGCCAGGCTGAGCAGCGCCGAGGTGCCCAGGCTGCCCGATGCGGAGAGCGATACGCTGGGCAGAAGGGCCGCACGCGCGGCTTCCACGTTGGCATCGGCGGCGGCGAGTTGCGCTTCGGCGGCAGACAGGTCGGGCCTGCGCGTGAGCAGGGAGGACGGCAGGCCCGGCGACACCGCAGGCACTCGCAGTGCGCTGAACTCGCCTGCGGCAGGTTCATACCCTTGCGGCACCCGCCCCAGCAGCAAAGCCAGTGCGGAGGCCGTCTGGCGCAGTTGCAGTTCAAGCGGGACCAGCGCGGTGCGCTGGGAGAGCACTGCCGTGCGCTGTTGCGACACCTCCAGCGCCGTGGCCACACCATTGCGCTGGCGTGCCTCAACGATGCCGAGCACGCGCTCGGCAATCGCCAGGTTCTCGCGCGCGATGCGCAGCCGTTCGGCGGTGTTGAGCCAGAGAAAATAGTTGTTGGCCACGCCGGTGAGCAGCGTCAGGCGTGCGGTCTTCCAGTCTTCCTGACTGGCCAGCAAGCTGGCCTCGCCGGCCCGAACGCCCGCGGCTAGGCGGCCCCACAGGTCCACTTCGTAGCTGATGGACAGTCCGGCGCTGGTGGACTCTCGCGATGTGGACGCCACCGCGGGACCATCGCTGCGGCCGACCGAGGCGCCCAGACTGCCATTGACGGCGGGCAGACGCGAGATGCCGGCCTGCTGCAACGCGATGTCGGCCTGGCGCATGCGCTCGACGGCAATGCGCAGGTCGGCACTGCCGGCCTGTGCTTCACCGAGCAGTTGTTCAAGCGACGGCGATCCAAAGCCCTTCCACCAGTCGGACGTGATCTGCGGTGCGGCATCGGCATTGGCCGCCGCGTCGAACGCCGCGGGCATGTCAACCACAGGCGAACGCGCCGGCTCGGTGACGGCACAGGCCTGCAAAGCCAGCGCCACCGCAAGCGCCAGCGGCCTTGCAAGGTGGGGAAGGGTGAGTTTCATCAAGGTGCTCATTCGGAGGAAAGGGCCACCACGGGGTCGAGCCGGGCGGCTTTGCGCGCAGGCAGATAACCGAAGATCAGGCCCGTGGCGAAAGCGCAGCCGAAGGCCAGCAGCACCGGCATGACGGAATACTTCACCGCCGTGCCAGCGGCGCCGATCACGAAGGCCACGCCCAGGCCGATGACCACGCCGATGAGCCCCCCCACGGCCGACACGACCAGCGCTTCGATCAGGAACTGCTGCAGGATGTTGCGCATGCGCGCGCCCGTGGCCATGCGGATGCCGATCTCGCGGGTGCGCTCGGTCACGCTGACCAGCATGATGTTCATCACCCCGATGCCGCCGACGAGCAGCGAGATCGCCGCGATCGAGCCGAGCAGAATGGTCATGGTGTCCTGCGTCTCTGTGGCGGTGTCGATGATGGAGGCCATGTTGCGGATCTGGAAGTCGATCACCCCGTGCCGCTCGGCCAGCAGCGACTCCACGGCCGACTGCGTCTCGTCGATGCGGGCCACGTCCGCCACCGCCACCGTCACATTGCGCAGAAAGCGCTGCCCCGACAGGCGCAACTGGCTGGTGGCATAAGGCACCAGCACCACATCGTCCTGGTCCTGGCCGTTGGGCGAGGCGCCGCGCGTGCTCATCACGCCGATCACCTGGAAGATCAGGTTGTTGACCAGCACGAATTTGCCCAATGGCTCCTCTTCGCCGGGGAACAGGGCCTTGGCCACGGTTTGCCCGAGCACCGCCACGGTGGCGTACTCCTGCTCGTCCTCATCGGTGAAGAAAGTGCCGCGCTGCACCCGCCACTGGCGTGCCAGCGGAAATTTGGAGGACGTGCCCAGGACGCTGCTCGAATAGTCGGCATCGCCATAGCGCAGCGTGGCCGAGCTGCTCTGTTCGGGCACGGCGGCCAGCACGTTGGGAACCTCCTTGTCGATCGCATTCACATCGGCCAGCACCAGGGTGGCGGTGCTGGAGAATCCGCGCTGGTTGGGCGCCCCCGGGCGCACCAGCAGCAGGTTGGAGCCCATGGCGCTGATGCGGTCGATGACGACCTGCTTGGCGCCGTCGCCAATGGCCAGCATCGCAATGACCGAAGCGACCCCAATGACGATGCCGAGCAAGGTGAGGATGGCACGGTAGACGTTGGCGCGCAAAGCCCGCAACGCGGTTTTGGCGGCCTCCACCACGTCGCTCATGTGCGAGATGCGCCCTGCACGCGCCGTCCAGTTCCGAGCGGCTTGCGCAGCAGCGCCTTCGGGGGGCCTGGGGCCGGGGTCGGCCACGACGTTGCCGTCCTTGATCTCGATGACGCGGTGCGCGTGCTCGGCCACTTCGGCAGCGTGGGTGATGAGAATGACCGTGTGCCCCTGTTCAGCCAGCCCCTTGAGCAGCGCCATCACATCGGCGCCGCTCTTGCTGTCGAGCGCGCCGGTGGGTTCATCGGCCAGGATCACGCGGCCCCCGTTCATCAGCGCACGGGCAATCGACACGCGTTGCTGCTGTCCACCCGAGAGCTGGTTGGGCCGGTGATGCATGCGCTCTTCCAGCCCCAGCGAAGCCAGCAGTTCGGTCGCTCGCGCATGGCGTTCGGCCGGCGGGATGCCGGCATACACCGCAGGCACTTCCACGTTGTCGGCAGCGGTGCCGGTGGCGATCAGGTTGTAGCTCTGGAACACGAAACCGAAGGCATCGCGGCGCAGTTCGGCCAGTTCGTCGCGCTCGAGCTCCGACACGTCGCGTCCCATGAACAGATAGCGGCCGCTGGTAGGCTTGTCCAGGCAACCCAGGATGTTCATCAATGTGGACTTGCCCGATCCCGACGCACCCATGATCGCAACCAGTTCACCGGGATAGATCTTCAGGTCAATGCCGTGCAGGACCTCGACGGAGAGGTCGCCGTTGCGGTAGGTCTTGGTGATGCCACTCAGATCAATCAGCGGCACACCGGCTTCGCCGCCGCCGGGGCTTGCGCGCAGCGCCGCGGCGTCGGGCGAAAGCGGCAGCCTGGTCATCGACGCACCCCTGCTGGCATACCGCCCGGACCACCCACTCGCTGCTGGCCCACGCCGGCGCCCTGCTGCGCCGCGTTGCTGCGCGCCGTATCGGGCTCACGCACACCGGCGATCACGCGGTCGCCTTCTTTCAGGCCAGACAACACCTCGGCATGCACGCGGTTGCTGATGCCGATGGTGATGTCGCGTTCCTCGATCGTGCCGTCTTCGGTCATGACCTTGACCTTCGCCTGACGCGGCCCTCGCGCGGCGCGCGAGAACGCATCGCTACGGGGGATGCCACTGCTGACCGGCGCCGGGCGCGCACTGGCGTCCTTGCCGGCGGCGGGCGCCGTCGATGCGTTGGCCGGCACGGCCGGGCGTTTCGGGTTCGCGCCGGGCGTGGAAGCGGATGGCGTGGGGGTAGCTGCTGCTGGCGCAGCGGCCTGGGCCAGTTCACGCTCCTTGCGGCGCTGTTCCCGCAAGCGCGCGCGCTCTTCTTCGGTCATGTTCTGGAAGGCTTCGCGACTCATGCGAGGCCGTTCGCCAGCGGCGCCAGCAGCCGTGGCGCTGGCATCTGCGACCTGTCTGAAGCCGGCGCCGGGCACGGAGGAGGTGTTCGTGCCTCGCGAGGCTGGCGAGGAAGCAGCGGGTGCCGACGGCGGTGTTTGCTCTGTGGCCCCTGGCCCGCGTGAGCCCCCACCACCCTGCCCTGTGCGGCTGCCCTGCGGGCCGCGCTGGATCGTGAGCGCGGACATCGGCACCACCAGCACGTCCTTGGCTTCGGCCACCACGAAGAACACTTGCGCGGTCATTTGCGTCATCAGGCTGCGATTCTGATTCGGCACCTCGAACAGTGCGTTGTAGAGCACCACGTTGTTGGTCACCGTGGGCGTGGGTTCGATCTTCTTGAGTTCGCCGTACCAGCGCCGCCCCTGGCCTCCCAGGGTGGTGAAGTACACCGGCATGCCGCCGCGCAGCTTGCTCACGTCGGCCTCGGACACCTGCGTCTGCACCGTCATCACCGACAGGTCGGCAATGCGCAACAGCGTGGGAGCCGACTGGTTGGTGTTGAGCGTCTGGCCCTGTCGCGCGGTGATGCTGACCACGGTGCCGGCCATCGGCGCGTAGATTTTGGTGAACTTGAGGTTGGCCTCCTCCACCCGCATGCTGGCCTGCAACTGCTCCATCGAGGCTTTGAGCGACTGGATCTGCACACGCGCGGTTTTGACTGCCGTCTCGGCGTTCTGCAGCGTCTCGGTGGTGGTGGCCTCTTCGGCCATCAGGTTCTTCTGGCGCTGCAAGTCGCGCTCGGCCTTGGCCAGCGTGAGTTCGCGCTCGACCATCTGCGCCTGCTGCGAGCGCAACTGGGCTCGGCTGGCGTCCACGCGCGCCTGCGATGTCTCGGCCTCGATCTCGGCGAGCAGGTCGCCCGCTTGCACCTCGCTGCCCACTTCCACATGGATCTTGCGCAGCTGCCCCGATACCTGGGCGCCCACGTCCACATAGTCGCGCGGCTGCAGGGAGCCGGTGGCGCTGACCTGGTCTTCAATGTCGCCGCGCTGCACCGTGGCGGTGATGTAGGCGCTCTCGGTCTTGGCACCCGGGCCCCAGCGGTACCAGGCGTACCCGCTGGCGCCCAGGACAGCGAGGCTCACCAGCCCGACCAGCGCCAGCCGCCATGGGCGGCGACGGCGGACAACAGAGGCATTGACTTCGTTCATAGCGTTGGAGTTCGTGATGGCTCATGTGCCGGGAATGAGCCGCATGGTGCCCGAGAAATATGGAAAGAATGAGCACGCGTGATCACAAGGTTTGCACAAAGTTTGAAAGATTTGGGTTTAGGCTTGCGCCCACCATGTTGAACGACCGCGCCACACCGCTTTCCCGCCCGCGCGCCAGGCTCTCGCGCTTCGATACGCTGCGCGTCAAACTGTTCCTGGCCATCGCGGGGGCCAACATCGTGCTGGTGATGACCGCGTACCTGATCTACAGCTGGAGCTTCGACAAAGGCCTGGTCGAGTACCTGAACCAGGCGGATGAGGCCCGGCTGCAGCCGCTGGTGGTGCGCCTGGCCGACGGATACCGGCAGCAAGGCCATTGGGAATGGATCACGGCCGATCGCCAGCGATGGCACGATCTCTCGCGTGAAGTGCTGGGCGTGGGACGCACGACGCGGCGCCCAGCCGAGCCAGCAGCAGCGGGCAATCCTGCCACGCCCGCCGTTCCACCCCCCTTCACCATCGACCCGAGGCTGCTGCTGCTGGACCCGCAGCGGCAGTTGCTCATGGGGCCCGAAGGCCGCACCGAACAAGCCGTGCTCAAGCCCATCGAAGTCGACAACCGGCTGGTGGGCTACCTTGGCTACGTGCCGCGTCTGCAGATGGTGGCCTCGCTTGAACGCGTGTTCCTCGCCCAACAGACACGCACCTTCGCCGCCATTGCGCTGGGCATGCTGGCGGCGGTGCTGCTGAACGCCGCGCTGATCGCGCGCTGGCTCTCGCGGCGCCTGAACGTGCTGGGCGAAGGGACGGCTGCCGTGGCGCAGGGCGACTACGGCGTGCGCCTGCCGGCGCGCGGGCACGACGAACTGGCTCAGCTCGCCGAGGCCTTCAACCACATGGCCACTTCGCTGCAGGCGGCGCAACAGGCCCGGCGACAGTGGATCGCCGACATTGCCCACGAATTGCGAACGCCGCTGGCCACCCTGCGCGCCGAGATTGAAGCCTTGCAGGACGGCATTCGGCGGCCCGACGCGACCAACCTGGACTCGCTGGCCCAGGAGGTGAGCCGTCTCACACGCCTCGTGGAAGACCTGCGGCTGTTGTCGCTGTCCGATCTGGGCGCACTCGACTACCGCTTTGCCCCGGTCGACCTGGGCCGCTTCGTCGGCCACCACCTGAGCGACGCCACCGGCCTGCCAGGCAAGCCGCTGCAGGTGTGCAGCGAACTCGCCGAGGGTGTGAAGATCCGCGCCGACGGCGACCGGTTGGACCAGGTGTTGTCCAACCTGCTGCAGAACACCCAGCGCTACAGCGCCGATCCCGCCACGCTCCAGGTGCAGGTGCGCCGTCACGACCACGAGGCGCAGCTCACCTGGGAAGACACGGGGCCAGGTGTGCCGCCGGAGGCATTGCCCCGCCTGACTGAACGGCTCTACCGCGTGGACGAGTCGCGGGCCAGCGCCAGTGGTGGATCGGGCCTGGGCCTGGCGATCGCGCGCGCCATCGTCGAGGGCCATGGAGGTCGCATGCAGGCGTCGGCCAGCACACTCGGTGGTCTTCGCTGGGACATCTGGCTGCCCCTTCACACGGAACCCGCGCATGGCTGAGCGCATCCTGATCGTCGAGGACGAAAGCAAGATTGCCGGTGTGCTGCTGGACTACCTGGCGCAATCCGGTTTCGACGTTCACCACCTCACGCGCGGTGACGAGGTCGAGCCCTGGCTGGATGGCCATTCCGTCGACCTCGTGCTGCTGGACCTGATGCTGCCCGGCAAAAGCGGGCTGGACATCTGCAAAGCGCTGCGTGCTGGCGCACCCGCACGCACGCCACCGGCGATCATCATGGTGACCGCCCGCGTGGAGGAAATTGACCGTCTGCTGGGCCTGGAGCTCGGAGCCGACGACTACATCTGCAAGCCCTTCAGCCCGCGCGAAGTGGTGGCGCGTGTGAAAGCGGTGCTGCGGCGCGGCACGCAGGTGGCCATGGCCACCGAAGGCCTGCCCAACGGCCTGAAGCTGGAGGACGCGGAATGGCGCGCCACCATCGCAGGTCATGACCTGGGACTGACCGCGGTGGAGTACCAGTTGCTCAAAGTGCTGAGCGCGCGGCCTGGACGCATTTTCTCGCGCGAACAACTCATGGATTCGATGTACAGGGACGAGCGCATTGTTTCCGACCGCACGGTCGACAGCCACATCAAGAAGCTGCGCCGGAAGATTCAGGACCGTCTCCCTGGCCACGAACTGATCCACTCGGTCTACGGCCTGGGCTACAAATACGAGCCCTGAACGTTCAGCGGGCCACCAAGACGCCCAGGCGCTGGCTGTTCTCACGCAACTCGCCGACCGGGTCGCGACCCTCGGTCAACAACACGATGGTGCGGGCACCGGATTGCTGCACCGCCAGCGCCAGCGCAGGCGAGAGTTCGCGGTGATGCAGCACTGCCACCACCGAAGCACCCCGCAGGCGCTGGGTCAGTTCTGCCAGGGCATCCGCAGTCCAGGCGTCATCGGCACGCGCATCGGTGCCGGCGATGTCGAGGTTGAAGCCGCTGGCCAGGTAGCCAAGACGCTCGGAGAGGCTGAACACAGTGAGGTTGCTCGCAGCCGCCAGGCGCGCTTCGCTCTGTGCGGTGATGGCCAGCAACTGCTGGCGCAGGCCGGCCACGTTCGCCTGCAGGCCTGGCCGGGCAGCCGGCACCAGGCGCGCCACGTCGCTCGCGATCACATCGGCCATGCGTCCAAGGTTCACGGGGTCGAGCCAGGGCAGCGCGTTCGCCGAGGCATCGCCTTCGTGCAAGGCCATGCCGGGCAACGCTGCATCCAGCGGGCGCGCGGCGTCGATCTCGATCAGGCGAATGTTCTGCCGCCTGGACAACGGGAACAGCGGATCATCCGGCCAGATGGAGCGCAGGGCGATGACGGCGTCGGCCTGTCGTGCGGCTTCACCAAGCCCGGCGGCGCCCCTGCCGGTGAAGAAGGCCAGCTGGCGGCTGGGCGGCAGTGTTTCGGGCACCGGCCGCAGCACCACGATGCCGGTGTCTCGCACCAGCGAGGTGGTGAGCGCGGCCACCACCGGGTGAGCCACGAGCAATCGGGTCGGACCAGCGGGCGCCTGGGCGCCAGCGTTGGACGCACCGGCCGCAATCGCCAGCGCGCCCACCAGACAACGAACGAAAAGAAGCGAGGCAGCCTTCATCCGGCGTGTCCTTTCAATGCGGGCGTGAAGCCGCGGATGACCGCCGCCAGCGCGAACAGGCCGCCAGCGGTGAGGATGATGGCGGCGCCCGAAGGCACCGGCAGCTCGAGTTCGATCGGCAACAGGATGCCGATCTGCGTGCTGACCGTGGCGATGCCCACGCTGAGCCAGAAGAAGCCCCGCAGCGACAGGCTCAGCAGGCGCGCAGCCGCCGCCGGGATGATCAGCAAAGCCCCCACGAGAATGGCGCCAATGACCTTGACCGAAGCCACCGTCACAATCGTCACCAGCACCACGAAGAGGTAGTCCAGCAGCTTTACCCGCACGCCTCTCACGCTGGCCAGCTGCGGATTGAAGCTGGCCAGCATGAAGCGGTTGTAGAGCGGCACCGTGAGCGCCACCACCAGCGAGCCCACCACCGCGAGCACCAGCAGGTCGCCCGCGTCCACCGTGAGCACCGAGCCAAACAGCACGTTCTCCAGAATGTGGATGTTCACGCGGCCCGAGAGCATCAGCAGCAGACTCGCGCCCATGGCCAGGGACACCGCGAGAAACACACCGATCAGCGTGTCGGGCGAGAGCCCGGTGCGGTTGCGCAGGTAGTTCAGCAGCATGCCGAACAGCAGGCAGTAGGCGAACAGGCTGCCGTAGGGCCCGGTGTAGGGCTCGCCCAGCAGGATGCCGATGGCCACGCCCGTGAGTGCGGCATGGCCCACGGCTTCGGAAAAGAAAGCCAGCCGCTTGACCACGACCAGCGTGCCCAGGCCACCGAGCACGGGGCCGATGAACAGACCCGCGAGCACGGCATTGACCACAAAGCCGTAGGCCAGCGAGGCGGGCAGCATGCCCTGCTCGGCCCCATGCTGGATGGCCTGTCGAAACGCATCGAATGGGCTCATCAGGCCACCGCCATTTCTGGTTCGTCGTCCCGCCGCTGTCGGCTGGAAAACAGTGCCAGCACGCGCTGCGGCGTCAAGGTCTGTGCAGCAGGTCCGTCGAACAGCACATGCCGGCTCAGGCCGGTCACGCGGTCCGCCAGGCGTGTGACGGCATCGAGATCGTGTTCGATCCACAGCACCGTGACGCGGGTCTCGCGCCAGTGCGCCAGCAGGGTTTCGAAGGTCTCCACGCCAGCCTCGTCCAGCGCCGACATGGGTTCGTCGAGCAGGATCAGATCGGGCGAAGGAATGAGCGCCTGGGCCAGCAACACGCGCTGGCGCTCCCCGCCCGAAAGCGCGCCCATGCGACGACCCGATTTCTCCAGCATGCCCACCTGGTGCAAGGCCTGCTCGACCGGCGCCTTCCAGCGCGGCGACAGGCCCAGGAACACCGGACGGCGCTGGCACATGGCGCCCATGAAATCCAGCACCGTCATGGGCAGGCCGGCATCGAAGGCCAGCGCCTGCGGCACATAGCCCACGTTGCCCACCTGTTCGGCGGGCCAGCTCAGGCTGATGCGTCCGCGGTGCGGCACCTGGCCGAGCAGGGCTTTGAACAAAGAGCTCTTGCCCCCGCCGTTGGGGCCGACGAGCGCATGCACGCTGCCAGCTTCCACCTGCAGGCTCACCTGCCGAAGGATCTCGGTGTGACCAAGCGTGAGCGCCACCGATTCAAAGGCGACGCCGGGTCCACCTGTGGTCATCAAACCGACTCCCGGATGGCGCGCACCACGGTGGACAGGTTGCGGACCATTTCCAGCTCGAACTTGTCGGCCGTGTAGGGGCCGTGCGAAATGTGGGTCAGCGCATACAGCCGCACGCCAGTCTCCCGCCGGATGGTGTCAACGTACGCGGAAGGAAAGTCCATTTCCGAGAAGATCACCTTCACATCGAGCGAACGGATCTGGTCAATCGTGCCCTTGAGCTGCGAGGGGCTGGGCTCGATGCCGTGCGCGGGTTCGACCACTGCAGCGACTTCCAGACCGAACTCCCGCAGCAGATAGTCGTAGGCGCCGTGAATGGTGGCAATGCGCAAGCCGCTCGCTGGTGCCTGTGCCAGTTGGCCCAGCGCATCGGCGCGCAGCTTGCGCAGCTTCTGCGCGTAGGACCGGGCGTTGGCGGTGTAGGCGGCTGCATTCGCAGGATCGAGCTTGCCCAGTTCTCGCGCGATGGTGTTGACCTGCGAGATCGACGCGGTCACCGACAGGAAGGTGTGCGGATTCACCACCTTGCCCGACGTGCCGCGCCCCGTGCCCACCGCCGCGAGCAGCGGCACTTGCGCGTTGGATTCGATCACCCTCAGGCCGGGCTTCTCGCTCGCGGCAATCATGCGGCCCGCGAAATCGTCGTGCCCCACCCCGTTGACCACGATCACGTCGAGCGAACCAATGCGCTTGATGTCTTCGGTGCGCGGCTCGTAAGCGTGCGGGTTGAAGCCCGCCGGAATCACCGGCACGACCTCGGCCAGATCACCCACCACATTGGCGACATAGCTGTAATAAGGGTGAAGCGTCACGCCGATGCGCAGCTTGCGGGCCTCGGCCCTGGCACGCAGGCTGGCGGCTGCCAGCGCCACGGGCGTCCAGCCCAGAGCAGACAGCAGCTGCCTGCGGCGCACAGAGAGCGTTGAGCGGTTTTGCATGAAGGAGATTCCCAAAAAATGAAACTGAAAGACCAACTTCGGCTGTCAGCGGGCGGCGTCCTTGCGCGTCACGCCCGCGTCGTAGCGCACCACCACCTCGCGCCAGCCCAGCCGCGTGAGCGATGCGCTGTCGAGGTGATCGGGCCACGTCTGCCATTGGTCGCGAAGCACCCAGACTTCGACGTGGTCTTCGTGGTCGTGGGCCTCTTGCGCCGGTGACGGTGGTTTGAGCGAAAAGCGCAGCAAAAACGAGGCCGCCACCTCAGGCGCCGCGCTGCGACCGACGTACCCCATATCTCGCCCCTGCGCAGCGATGCGCCATTCGTGCGCGCCTCGGGCGGCGGCAACAGCGCCGGCGGCGAACGGTGGCAGATCCATCTCACGCAGTTGTTCCACCCGGGGCAGCGCCCGATCAGCCTCGGACAACGCCGTGATTTCTTCGGCGGCCACCAGCAGGTCGGCATGCACGCCCTGCTCTGCGGCATTGAGCTGTGTGCGGGCATCGACCTGGTGAGCTGCAAGGGCAGCGTTTGCGGAAGGCTCAGCGCGCACACCGATGACGATGGCCGCCACCGCCAGCACGGCCGCCGCAGCCAGCATCACCCAGAGCGTTTCGTGGCCAGCGCCGGCGGGCCGGACCACTTGCGTGCTGCGCATGGCGCTCATGGCTTGATCTCGGCGTGGTCCACCTCTGACGAATGCTCGCCACCGTCCTCCAGGCGCACGAAGAATTCACCGGGCGGCCGTTTGAACTGCAGGGACGAATCGCCTCCCAGGGTGCCTTTGAACAGCACGCGCTCGTCGTAGGACTTCACCTGGACCGACATGCCCGCCGCATCGCTGCCATCGGAAAATTCACCCACACACCGCACCATGCCATCAGCGGACTGCTTGCAGGTCAGCATCAGGCTGTGGGACCACACGAATGCGGGAAGGACCAGCATGCCCAGAATGAAAGTGGCCTTGACAAAGCCGGGACGGGTGATGAGTCGCATGGTGATCGGATGGACGACAGTCTATTGAACGATAATGAGAATTGTTCTTAATTATATCGAGCAATTCGATGCCCATTGCCACGAACGAGCCGCTCAGCGGCCTCGCCACGCTGACCGACCACGAGCGCCAAGCCCGCCAGGCGCTCGATGAAAAGACCTGGGCCTACCTTTTTGGCGCCGCCGCCGACGAACTCACCCACCGTCGCAACATCGAAGCCTGGCGCGAACTGGAACTGATTCCGCGCGTGCTGCGGCCACTGGCTGGCGGCCACACGCGCATCAAATTGCTCGGCCGCGAGCGACCGCACCCCATCCTGATCGCGCCCATGGCCTTCCACCGCCTCGCCCATCCCGAAGGCGAACTTGCCACCGCACTCGCCGCCGCCGCACTCGGCGCCGGCCTGGTGGTGAGCACACAAGCCAGTTGCCGCCTAGAGGACGTGGCCGGCACCTTCTTGCCCGGCGCGGATCGGGGCCCCCTGTGGTTCCAGCTCTATCTGCAGCCAGACCGCGCCTTCACACGCGAGTTGGTGCGGCGCGCCGAGGCGGCGGGCTACGAGGCGCTGGTGCTCACGGTCGATGCGCCCGTGCAGGGCGCACGCGACCGTGAGCGGCGTGCGGGTTTTCGCCTCCCGGACGGCGTGCGTCCCGTCAACCTGGACGGCATGAGACCACCGGGAAAAACCGGGATCTCCACGGCGCAAAGCGCCTTGTTCGACGACTTGCTGCTGCAAGCACCCACCTGGGAGGACGTGTCCTGGCTTCGCTCGATCACGCGGCTGCCGGTGCTGCTCAAAGGCGTGCTGCATGCAGGCGATGCCGACCTGGCCATTGCCCATGGCGCCACGGGCTTGATCGTCTCCAACCACGGCGGCCGCACCCTCGATACCGCCGTCACCACCGTCGCCGCGCTCCCGGACATCGCCCAGGCGGTGCAAGGCCGCATACCCCTTCTGGTAGACGGCGGTATCCGGCGTGGCACCGACGTGCTCAAGGCCGTGGCCCTGGGCGCCACGGCCGTGCTGGTCGGCCGACCCGTGCTGCACGGGCTGGTCAATGCCGGCGCCCAAGGCGTGGCGCAGGTGTTGCGCCTGCTTCGCGACGAACTTGAAATCGCCATGGCGCTGACCGGTTGCCGCACCTTGGCCGATGCCAGCCAGTCACTCTTGGCGCCGGCCACGCAGAAGAAAATTCGAGGCTTGCCTGAAATTTCATGAGAATGCGACACATTCTCGTTTAGAATACCCACACCAGCCAACCCATCATGCCGAACGAAAGGAAGACCGATGATCACCGGACTGACCGTTCTGGGCAGCAGCCTCATGCTGCTGTTGATCGCCGTGTGGTGGGTGTTTCGCCTTTGATCAGCCCTCTAGGCCCTCGATTTCGCTAAGCTCATGACCTTCGCCCGCGCAAACCCTGCGCTGAACTTTCCTGCACCACTGGACGCCATGCCGCGCCGCCTGAACCGTCGCGTTGCCATTGTGCTCGCGGTCCTCGGACTGCACGTGGCGGCCGTCTGGGCGCTGCAAAGCGGTCTGCTGCGCCGGGCGATGGACATGGTGATTCCGGTGCAGGTCCTGACCGAGATGATCGAGCTGCCACAGCCGGTGGTCGAGCCTGCTCCGCCGGCCCCCCCTCCGCCGGTGGCCGCCCGCACGCCTCCCAAGCCCAAGCCACGCCCGATCCCACAGCCTCAACCTCAGCCGGTCGCGGCACCGGAGCCCATGCCGCTGGCGCCGGTGGTGCCGCCCGCGCCGCCGGCCCCCGTTTCAATCCCCGAGCCCGTCGTTGCAGTGGCTGCGCCGCCAGCGCCCCCTGCGCCGCCCGCGCCGCCGCGCATCGAACTGCCCACCAGCAACGCCGACTACCTCAAAAATCCGCCGCCGCCCTACCCGCCCCTGTCCAAGCGCCTGGGCGAACAAGGTCGCGTGGTCGTGCGCATCTTTATCCAGGCCGACGGCACCGCCTCTCGGGCAGAAGTCAAACGCTCCAGCGGTTTCGAGCGCCTGGACCAGGTCGCCGTGCAGACCGTGTTGCGCTGGCGCTATGTGCCAGGCAAGCGCGCGGGCGTCCCAGAGGCCATGTGGGTCGAGGCCCCCATTGATTTCGTCTTGAAATAAGTCACCGTTTTCCCAGGAGTCAGAAGCATCATGGAAACACAACTCGCATCATCGGGCCTGGCCCACGTCTGGACGCAGGGCGACTGGGTCACACGTTCGGTGGCCATCGTGCTGCTGCTCATGTCGCTGGCCACCTGGGTCATCATCCTTTGGAAGGCGCTGGACCAGCGCGCCCAGCGCGCGCAGGCCAAGGGCGTGGAAGGCTTCTGGCACAGCGCAGACTTTGCCGAAGGACTGGACAAACTCGGTGACCCACAGGGCAACCCCTTCCGCGCCGTGGCTCTCGAAGGCCGCGAATCGACCCGCCACATCCTGCACAAGGACGGCCACAACGGCGCACCGCCCCAGCGACAGCTGCACGACAGCCTGGACGTGAGCGACTGGGTCGAGCGCTCCCTGCGCAAGAGCGTGGACGACTTCACTGCGCGCGCCCAAAGCGGCCTCTCGGTGCTGGCGTCGGTGGCGTCCACCGCGCCCTTCGTGGGCCTTTTCGGCACCGTCTGGGGCATCTACCACGCGTTGCTCGGCATCGGTGCGGCCGGCCAGGTCAGCATTGACAAGGTGGCCGGCCCCATCGGCGAGGCGCTGATCATGACCGCGCTGGGCCTGCTGGTGGCCATCCCTGCCGTGCTGGGCTACAACGCCCTGGTGCGAGGCAACAAGGGCATCCTGCACCAGCTCAACCGCTTCGCGCACGACCTGCACGCCTACTTCGTCACCGGCGCCCGCGTCACGGCCGGCGGCGACGGCAAGGTGCTGCCGTTGAAGAAAGCCCTCTAAGGAGCCCCGCCATGGCCATCGGAACCACCCAGGACAGCGACGAGATGATGAGCGAGATCAACATGATCCCGTTCATCGACGTGATGCTGGTGCTGCTGATCATCTTCATCATCACCGTGCCGGTGATCAAGCACGCGGTGAACATCGAACTGCCGCAAGCCAGTGTGGAGAAGGTGCAGGACAAGCCCGCGAACATCCGCTTGTCGGTGGATGCCGAGGGTGCCTACTTCTGGAACGAGCAGCGCGTGGAAGACGCCGAATTCACCAGGCGCCTGCAAGCCGCCGCCGCCCAGGAACCGCAACCGGAGTTGCACATCCGTGGCGACAAGGCGGTGCGCTACGAGCGCGTGGCACTGGCCATGGCCTCGGCGCAACGCGCCGGTGTGCGCAAGATCGGTTTCATCACCGAACCCTCCGCACCATGAACACCACATCGTCCTCGACACCTCCAGAGCGCGCGCCGCAAGCCGACGCACCGCAGGCCGGCGCCGCGGCCTCTTCCGCTGCAACCGACTTGCCGGTGCTGCCCAGCGCCACGCTGCTGCGCGGCCAGAAGGCCGTGGCGATCGACCACAACGGCTTGCTTTACCGGCTGCAGACCACGCGCCAGGGCAAGCTCATCCTCACCAAGTAGGCGCAGCGCAAGACGCCCGCAAACATTTTTTCATCGTGGGGCGACCCGGGGATTTCACTTTTCCCCGAGCGTCGTTTTTAGCCAGCCAAGAGGCACTCCACCTCACTAGCCAGGCATTTTTTTACAGCCCGATGGCTGCGATCCCCGCGCGAGCGACCTGGGCATCCTCGGTCGATTTCACCCCGCTCACTCCCACCGCACCCAGGCACTGCCCGTCCTTCAAGATGGGCACCCCGCCTTCGAGCATGCCGGCCAGCGCCGGCGCGCTCAGGAAAGACGTCCGGCCCTGGTTGATGATGTCCTCGTAGATCTTGCTTTCTCGCCGGCCCATGGCTGCGGTGTGCGCCTTGGCGGGAGCGATGTGGGCGGAAACGGCGGCCGCGCCGTCCAGCCGCTGCAGCCACAGCAGGTGACCGCCGTCGTCCACGATGGCGATCGTGACCGCCCAGTGGTTCTTCAAGGCCTCGGCTTCGGCCGCTGCGGCAATGAGCTTGACGTCGGCGCTGTCCAGAACGGGCTTGTTTTTCATGAACTTGATCCTATTTTTGCAGTCAGAAGGGTTTGCAGCCAGGGATTCGGGCTGTCAAAGGCGTGCAGCGGGAACGATAACGCGGTCATTGTGGTCCCCGAGGACACAAGTGACCTTACCAAAAATGCGTTTTCTCCCCCGCGGTTCCGGCGGCGACCCTGACCCCTACAATGCAGCTTCACCGGTTGCTCGGCATTGTGCCGCGCGGTCACCGGCCCCGAGTGTCAGATGATGAAGGAGATCACCACCATGACCGACCACGTACAGACCAGCGGGCGCTTCGGCACCGCCGTTTCCAGCGATGCGCAGCGCAACAAAGTCATGCGCAACACCTACTGGCTGCTGGCCTTGTCCATGCTGCCAACCGTGCTGGGCGCCTGGATCGGCGTGCAGACGGGCATCACCGCCGGCCTGACGGGAGGCATGGGCCTGATCGTCTTCCTTGGCGGCGCATTCGCGTTCATGTTTGCCATCGAGAAGACCAAGAATTCAGCCGCCGGCGTGCCGGTGCTGCTGGGCTTCACCTTCTTTATGGGCCTGATGCTCTCGCGTCTGCTGGCCATGGTGCTCGGCTTCTCGAACGGTGCCAGCCTGATCATGACCGCGTTCGGTGGCACCGCTGGCGTCTTCTTCATCATGGCCAACCTGTCCACGGTGATCAAGCGCGACCTCTCGGGCATGGGCAAGTGGCTGTTCGTGGGCGCCCTGGCGATCATGATCGGCGCGATCATCAACGTGTTCGTGGGCAGCACCGCCGGCATGGCCGCCATCGCGACCCTGGCCATCGTGGTGTTCAGCCTGTACCTGCTGTACGACCTCAAGCGCATTGTGGATGGCGGCGAGACCAACTACATCACCGCCACGCTGGGCCTGTACCTGAGCCTGTTCAACATTTTCCAGAGCCTGCTGATGATGCTGGGCCTCTTCGGCGGCGACCGCGAATAAGCGCCCCGTGCTTCCAGCGAAAAAAGGACCTTCGGGTCCTTTTTTCATGTCCCTCTGCCGAGGAAAAATTCCGGTTCCAGGCGTCAAGTTCGGCCTGGAATGGCCGAAACAACATGGAAACCACCCACCCAGCCATGCGACACACCGTCTTCACCCTCTGCATCGTGAGCGCCGCCGCCCTGTTGAGCGGCTGCGAGGCGCTGGGCATCGAGACGGCGACGCAGATCAACGCCAAGAAAGACGCCGAGGGCAAGGCCATTGGCAGTGCCTGCCGCCACGCCGTGCGCAGCATCGAAGACTGTTTCGGCAGCTACCCCAGGGCGGGAAAAGCCGCCGTGTTCGCCGGCTGGAAGGAAATGGACGAGTACATGCGGGAGAACTCGATCGTGGGCATGCCCACGCAGCCAGAGCCCGCCAGTCCCGCCCAGGGCAAGGGCGGCGAGGCCGCTCACGGCGACAAGCCCGCCGCAGCCTCTCGCACATCCTGAGCGGGGATCAGGCGCTGCCCGGAGCGTGCGAAGGATCCCGCTCGAACACCGCCATGCTTTCCACGTGCGCCGTGTGCGCAAACATGTTGACCACCCCCGCCGCCGTGCAGCGGTAACCTGCCTGGTGCACGAGCAGGCCCGCATCACGCGCCAGCGTGGCGGGGTTGCAGCTTACGTAGACGATCCGCTCAGGTGGCGTCCAGCCTGCGCGCATTGACGGATTCTGGTGCAGGTCGGCCATGGCCTTGGCCAGCGCGAAGGCGCCCTCACGCGGCGGATCCACCAGCCACTTCTGCGCCACACCATCGGCCACCAATTGCTCCGGTGTCATTTCGAACAGGTTGCGCGCGGCAAACGTGGTTGGCGCCAGTGGGCGCGCCCGGCCTGCCTGGTTGCTCGCCAGGTTCTCGCGCGAACGCGCCACCAGCGTCTCGCTGCCCTCGATGCCCACCACTTCGCCAGCGGTGGTCGCAATCGGCAGCGTAAAATTGCCCAGGCCACAGAACCAGTCGATCACGCGTTCGTTGGCGCGCGCATCGAGCAGGCGCAGCGCACGTGCCACCAGCACGCGGTTGATGAAGGGATTGACCTGGGTGAAGTCGGTCGGCTTGAATGGCATGGTGATGCCGAACTCGGGCAGCGCGTACGAAAGAAGCGGGCCTCCTGCATCCAGCAACTTCACCGTGTCTGGCCCCTTGGCCTGCAGCCACCACTGCACGCCATGCTGCTGGGCGAAGGCGCGCAAGCGCGCGAGATCGTCCTCGCTCAGTGGCTCCAGATGGCGCAAAACCAGTGAGGTCACCTCGTCGCCGCAGGCCAGCTCGATCTGCGGACAGGTCTCTCGCGCGTCCATGCCGAAGATGAGCTCGCGCAGCGGCATCAGCAGGTTGCTCACGTCCGGGGGCAGCACCGGGCAGACCTTCATGTCGGCCACATAGCGGCTCTTGCGCTCGTGAAAGCCGATCAGGACCTCGCCCTTCTTGTGCACATGGCGCACCGACAGGCGCGCTCGGTAACGGTAGCCCCAGGCGGGGCCCTCGATGGGGCGAAGCAAGGTCTCGGCTCGGACCTTGCCGAGATGCCAGAGGTTGTCTTCCAGCACACGCTGCTTGATGGCCACCTGCGCCGACTCGTGCAGATGCTGCATCTTGCAGCCGCCACAGGCACCGGCATGCAGACCGAAATGCGGACAGCCAGGGCGCACGCGCTGCGAAGACTCACGGTGGATGGCGGTTACGGTGCCAGCCTCCCAGTTGTTCTTTTTGCGGTGCACGCTGACGCTGACGTGCTCGAAGGGCAACGCGCCCTCGATGAAGACGACCTTGCCATCGGGACGGCGGGCGATGCCCTGCGCGTCGATGTCGAGCGATTCCACCGCAAGCCATCCTTCGGGCAGTGGATTTTCGGGGGTGTCATGGGCCGCCGCGCTGGCGGTGGTGAGAAGGCTGTTTTCGTGGGGGAGAGGCGCTGTCATCCCCCGATTGTCTCAGGCTGGCTCAGGTCCAGGCGCGCAGGTACTCATCCCAGTGCGATTCCGTAGGCGCCAGGTTGCCCAGCGATGCCTTCACCATGGCGATTTCCTGCTCGTACTCGGCTTCGGTCAGGCCACCGCGCATCTTCTGGAAGCGGCAGTAGACCAGGTAGGTGTTCATCACATCGGTTTCGCAATAGCGGCGAATGTCTTCGGTCTGGCCTGCCAGGTACTGGGCGTAAACCTGCGAACCGTCCATGCCCAGCTTCCCGGGAAAGCCGCAGAGCTTGGCCATGGCGTCGAGTGGCGCGTTGTTCTTGGGTGAGTACATCGCCAGCAGGTCCATCAGGTCCAGATGGCGCATGTGGTAGCGGCTGATGTAGTTGTTCCACTTGAACTCGCGGTCGTCCTCGCCAAGGTCCCAGTACTTGCTGGCCTCCACACCATGGCGCAGGCCACGGTAGTGCAGCACGGGGAGGTCGAAGCCGCCGCCGTTCCAGCTCACGAGCTGCGGCGTGTGCTTCTCCACCGCATGGAAGAAGGTCTGCACCACCTTGCCTTCGCTCTGGCCGTCGCGGTCCACGAAGGAATGGATGCGCAGGCCCTCGGCGTTGCGGAACACGCAACTGATGACCAGCACGCGCTGCAGGTGCAGCGGCATGAAATCGCTCTGGCCCTTTTCCTTGCGTTCGGCCAGCCAGGCCGCGTACACCTGCTCGTCGGTGTCGGTGGCACCTGCGCCGCGAAGGGCGCGAAGCCCGTCGACATCAGGGATGGATTCGATGTCGAAGACGAGAACGGGCCAGGCCATGCCGCACGCCGTTTCAGCGCTTGGGCAGGTGGCCCATGGGGTCGACCGGCTTGCCGAGTCGACGCACCTCGAAGTGCAGCTTCACGCGATCGGTGTCGCTGCTGCCCATTTCGGCAATTTTCTGGCCCTGGCGCACCGACTGGTCTTCCCGCACCAGCAGCGCCTGGTTGTGCGCGTAGGCCGTGAGGTAGGTGTTGTTGTGCTTGAGGATGATGAGGTTGCCATAGCCCCGCAAACCTGCACCCGCATAGACCACCCGCCCGTCAGCGGCTGCGATCACCGGGTCGCCGATCTTGCCGGCAATGGACACGCCCTTGTTGTTGGCTTCGTCAAACGGTGTGATGACGGCGCCTTGCGCCGGCCAGATGAAGCCGATCTCGTCACCGGCGGCTGCGGGTGCCTGGGCAGCAGGCGGCGCAGCAGGAATGGGCGCGGGGGGCGCGGCTTCGGTGAGCGGACGTGCGGTCACGCCCGAACTGGCCACAGGACTGGTGGCTGGTCCGGTGGGCACGACGACCGGTGGCGGCGCTGTGGCGACGGTTACGGGAGGCTGCACGCGCAACACCTGCCCCACTTCGATCGAGTTGCCATTCGCCAGGTTGTTCCAGGCCTGGATGTCACGCCAGTTCTGGCCGTTGTCCAGTGCAATGCGGTAGAGCGTGTCGCCTGCTTTCACCGTGTAGTAGCCGGGCTTGCCGGCGTTCTCGCTGCCGGGCAGCGCGACCACGGGTTGTTCGGTGCCCGAGCGGATGGCACCCCGGTCTTCCACCGGAGCAGGCCCCGACACGCGGCGCGTGGAGCAACCGGCCGTCACCAGGAGCGCTGCCAGCACGGTCATGACTGCGGCGCCTTGCCATGCCGAGCGCCCCGACTTCTGGGGATGACCCGACCACTGGAAAACACGCTTGTTCATGAAAACTCCCACCGTTGGCATGGGCGCTGTGCGAATCTGCTGCACAGGCCCCGTAAGAAAAACCGCTGCGCTGTCAAGGACATGCGCAACTCATGCGATCCCCGATTTTAGAGGCACAAAGAGGACCGCCTCCAGTTCGGTGCGCACCACGCCAGTGGCGGTCTTTTCAACCACCACCAGGTTCTGGCGGCCCACGCTGGTCACCGCCGGCGCCACCAGACGGCCGCCCACGGCAAGCTGATCGATCCAGGCTGCGGGGATGTCGTTGCCGCCCGCTGCAGCGATGATGCCTGCGTAGGGCGCACCCCGCGCGTATCCCAGCATGCCATCGCCAAACAGAAGGTGCAGATTGGACAGCCGAAACGGCCGAAGGTTCTCGCGTGCCTTTTCGTGCAGGCCCTTGAGCCGTTCGATGCTGTAGACCTCGCGCGCCACATGGCTCAACACGGCGGCCTGGTAACCGCAGCCGGTGCCGATCTCCAGCACCCGGCCCAGCTTATCGTGGCGCCCCTGGCACAACAATTCGATCATCCGGCCGACCACACCGGGCTTGGAGATGGTCTGGCCCAGACCGATGGGCAGGCTGGTGTCTTCGTAGGCCTGGTTGGCCAGCGCGGTGTCCACGAAGCGGTGGCGCTCCACGGCACGCAGAGCCGCCAGCACGCCGGCATGGCTCACGCCCTGGGCTTCGATCTTGCGCACCATGGCCGCACGCACGGCTTGCGAGTCCATGCCCACGCCGCTGGGCGTGGAGGGTCTGGCCAGCGGCGCAGCGGGCTGGCCGCGCGTCAACGCGGGCGGCGATGTCCGTGGCCCGGACGCCGAGGGTTCGAGCCGGGCCGGAAAGCCTGGCCGAGGCCGGACGGCGGGCGGGCTGGAGGACGTTGTCAATGTGCGCAGCGGTGGCGCGGGCACACCGCGTTTCACGTGGTCGCCCCCGCCGTGTTCCCTGGATCGGCCAGTGCGGCCGCCGTCGGGGCCCAATAGGCCAGGCGATCGTGGTCGGTCAGGTCCACCTGCAAGGGCGTGATGGTGGCGTAGCCCTGCAGCGAGGCGTGGAAGTCGGTGCCTTCGGCATCGTCCTTGGCCTTGCCGGCGCTGCCGATCCAGTACATGGTGTCGCCCCGCGGATTGGTCTGCGAGATCACCTGTTCGGCGGCATGGCGCCGCCCCAGGCGCGTGACTTTGAAGCCGCGGATGTCCGCCAGCGGCCGGTTAGGAATGTTCACGTTCAGCAGCCAGGGGTCGGCAGGCGGGCCATTCTCCAGCGACGGCAGCAATTGCGACACCAGCCGCGCGGCCATCCGTCCCGCATCTTCCAGGTGCGCCCAGCCCTTTTCTGTCTGGGAGAAAGCAATGGCAGGGATGCCGAACAGGTAGCCCTCCATGGCAGCACCCACCGTACCCGAGTAAATGGTGTCGTCGCCCATGTTGGCGCCGTTGTTGATGCCGGAGACCACGAGGTCAGGCCGGTAGCCGAGCAGGCCGGTGAGTGCAATGTGCACGCAGTCTGCCGGCGTGCCGTTGACGTAGCGAAAGCCGTTGTGCGAGCTGTGCACGTACAGCGGCGAATGCAGGCTGAGCGCGTTGGACTTGGCGCTGTTGTTGTGCTCGGGGGCCACCACCTCCACGTCGGCCAGCCCCTTGAGGGCTTCGTAGAGCGCCACGATGCCCGGCGCCTGGTAACCGTCGTCGTTGGAGATGAGGATTT
The DNA here is from genome assembly GCF_050250835.1 of Hydrogenophaga sp. Classification (GTDB taxonomy): domain Bacteria; phylum Pseudomonadota; class Gammaproteobacteria; order Burkholderiales; family Burkholderiaceae_C; genus Hydrogenophaga. The sequence continues at coordinate 272,259 of NZ_JBFWNX010000002.1, forward strand.
TCATTGCCACGATTTTAAGGTCACGCTCGAGACAGGCAGCGGGCATACCCGCTGCAGACCCAAGCGCCACGCTGCCTATCATGGGACGATTGCAGACCAACCAAATGAGGAGATGCCATGCAAGCCTGGCTGTGTGAAAACCCTGTGGGCGTCGAGGCGCTGACCTGGCAAGAACTGCCCACGCCCGAGCCCAAGGCGGGCGAGGTGTTGGTCGAGATCCAGGCCGCGAGCCTGAATTTTCCGGACCTGCTCATCGTGCAGAACAAGTACCAGAGCAAGCCACCCCTGCCCTTCGTGCCCGGTTCGGAATACGCGGGGGTGGTTCGCGCCGTGGGCGATGGCGTGAAACATCTGCAACCGGGCCAGATGGTGGCCTGCATGGCAGGCACCGGGGGTTTCGGCACGCACGCGGTGGTGAATGCGGCCCTGTGCATGCCGCTGCCGCCCGGTTTTCCCGCCGTGGATGCGGCGGCCTTTGGCCTGATCTACGCCACCTCGTGGCACGCGCTGATGGACCGGGGTGCGCTGCGAGCCGGAGAAACCGTGCTGGTGCTCGGCGCTGCGGGCGGCGTGGGCACCTCGGCCATCCAGATTGCCAAGGCAGCGGGTGCGCGCGTGATCGCTGCCGCATCGAGCGAAGAGAAATGCGAACTGTGCCGGCAGCAGGGGGCGGACGCCACCATCAATTACAGCGTGCACACCCCCAGGGAGGGTTTGCGCGATGCGATCAAGCAGCTCACCGACGGCAAGGGGCCAGACGTGATCTACGACCCGGTGGGTGGTGATTTCGCGGAGCCGGCGTTTCGCTCCATCGCCTGGCGCGGACGCTACCTCGTGGTGGGTTTCGCCAGCGGCCCCATACCCAGCCTGCCGCTGAACCTGACCCTGCTCAAGGGCGCCAGCATCGTCGGTGTGTTCTGGGGCGACTTCGCGCGCCGCGAGCCCAAAGCCAACGCCCAGATGATGCAGACCCTGGCCGGCATGTACGCCAAAGGCGAGGTGAAGCCGGTGATCGACCAGACCCTGCCCATGCGCGAGTTGCACAAGGCCTACGCCATCATGGGTTCGCGCTCGGTCAAGGGCAAGCTGGTGATGGTGAACTGACCGCGCCCATCAGATCAGGGCGCGCAGGGCGCGCGCCGCTTCCTTGAGCACCGGCAGCAGTCGGGCCACCGCGTCGGCCGAGGTTTCCTGGTTGATCGGCATGGTCACACTGATGGCGCCCTGCACGTCGTTGTTGCGATCGAACAGCGGCACCGCCAGGCCCCGGTAGTTCAATTCCATCTGCTGCTCTGACAAGGCCCAGCCCTGGCGTCGGAAGCGCTGCAGCTCGGAGCGCAGGCGCTCCTTGCTGGAGATGGTGTACGGCGTGTAGGCGCGCAACGTGCGTTCGGCCAGCCAGGCCTCGGACGCGGATTCACTCAAGCCTGCCAGAAAGGCCATGCCTGCGGCTGTCACCTGCGCCTGCACGCGTGAACCCAGCATGTAGCCGGTGTTCATCTGGCGGTGCACCCCGCTGCGGGCGATGTAGACCGTGTCATCGCCATCGAGCACCGCCAGATAAGCGATCTCGTGCGTGCCTGCCGCAATGCTTTGCAGAAAAGGCTGCACCAGCCGGGGCAGGCGCGCCGACTCCAGGTAGGCATGCCCCAGCCGCAGGATGCGCGGCGTGAGCCAGAACAGCTTGCCATCGGTGCTCACGTAGCCCAGGTGGGCCAGCGTGGCCAGGTAGCGCCGCGCGGCGGTGCGCGTCATGCCGCAACGCACGCCGGCCTGGCTGGCGGTCAGGCGAGGGTGCTGGTCATCGAACGCCTCGATGACGGCGAGGCCGCGTTCCAGGCCGGCAATCCAGTCGCGTCTTTCCAGGGGTTGCGCAGCGGCGCCGGCGGAGATCTTCATGAGAACGGTTGCGGGAAAACCCTTGTATGGAGCGATCGGCGATCGCCGGTGTGCGATTATCGAACAGGTGCCGCCGAGTTCCAACGCCGAACTTGCGCGCTTGCCTCTAAAGTCGGTTCATCCTTCCTCCACCGAAGCGAGCGTCTTCATGAGCGATCTTCTCCTCAGCGCGGCAGCCAGCCGCGAACCACTGCAGGCGTCCTTCAGCGACGCAGCGAACCCACTCGGGCTCGATGGCATCGAATTCATCGAATACGTGACCAGCAAGCCGCAAGCGCTCGGCCAGGTTCTGGAGATGATGGGATTTCGCCCGGTCGGCCGACACCGTTCGCGCGAGGTGCTGTTGTACCGCCAGGGCGAGCTCAACATCGTGGTCAACGCGCACCCCACCGATGCGCGCGGCGGTGGTCACGGTGGCGAAGTGCCGTTCATCTCGGCCATGGCGCTGCGCGTGCGCGACGCCCGCTCGGCCTACCACTATGTGCTCGAACGTGGCGCCTGGTCGGTGCCAACGCACGCCGAGGTGATGGAACTCAACATTCCGGCCATCCATGGCGCCGGCAACAGCCGCATCTATTTTGTCGATCGTTATGCCGAGTTCTCCATTTACGACGTGGACTTCGTGCCCATTCCGTCGGTGGACCAGCGGCCGCCCGCCACAGCCGGCGTGCATTTCTTCGGCGTGGTGCAGTACATCGGTCCGGATCGCAGCAACGACTGGATCCAGTTCTACAACGAACTGTTCGGCACCGAACTGATCCCCGACGATCAGCGCTTTGGCATCATGCCCAAGGGCACGCTGCTGCGAACCCCCGCGCTGAACCCCGCCCATCGCTTCATGCTGCAACTGATCGAGCCCGAGATCAACGTGGTGGACGCCGAGGAGCGCCTGCAACGCATCGGCCTGGGCGTGCCCGACGTGCTGGCCGCCGTCAAGGCGCTGCGCGCGCTCGGCGTGGAGTTCGTGGAGACGGCAGCCGCCCACACCGAGCAGCGCGGTGCCATCACCAAGACCTACCTGGGTTCGGTGGTGTTTGAGCTGGTTCACAGCGAAAAAGGCTGATCGCGTGAACACCCAACGAGACACGCCCGAAGCCATCAGTGGCTTTGGCATGGACACCATCACGCTGGCAGGCCCGCTGGAAGCCAAGCTCGCTGCCATGAAAGCCGCCGGCTTCTCGCAGGTGATGCTCAAGGCCAACGACCTCGTGGGGCACCCCGGTGGCCTGGCGGCGGCGGTTCAGGCGGTGAAGGACAGCGGCCTGCGCGGCACCGGCTTTCAGGTGCTGCGCGACTTCGAAGGCCTCTCGGGGCACCTGCACCACTACAAGATGGACATCGCCAAGAGCATGCTGGAGATGTGCGCCGCGCTGGACTGCCGCGTGCTGCTGGCTTGCTCGTCCACCTCCACCCACGCCTCGCAGGACATCGACCACATCGCGCGCGACCTGCGCAAACTGGCCACGCTGGCGATTCCGCTGGGCATCCGCATTGCGTATGAGGGCCTGTCCTGGGGCCGGACGATCAACGAGTTCACCACCGCCTGGGACGTGGTCTGTCGCGCCGACTGCCCCAACCTCGGCCTCGGCCTCGATTCCTTCCACATCTTCGCGGCCAAGACGCCACTGGAAGAAATCGACTACCTGGACCCCGAGAAGATCTTCCTGGTGCAGCTGGCCGACTTCATGTGGCAGGAGACGCGGACCTTTGAAGAACGCATGACCACGGCGCGCACCTTCCGCGTGTTTCCGGGCGAAGGCGTGCACAGCGAGCAGTTGGTGGACCTGGTGCTCAAGCTCGACCGCCTCGGCTACGCGGGCGACTACAGCTTCGAGGTCTTCAACGACGACTACCAGCAGATGCCGCTGCCGATGGTGGCGGAGCGTGCGCGCCGTTCGGCGCTGTGGCTGGCCGAGGACGTGTTGCGCCGCTCGGTACCCCTGCCCAACCAGATGAGGCTCAAGGACTGAGGGGTTGGCGATTCAGCCGTGGCGCACGCGCACGCCCAGGCCGCCGCACAGCGCGATGATCGCAATGCCGGCGATCGACCACGCGTCGGGTGCATAGCCGAAAACCACCCAGCCACCCAGCGTGGCAAAGCCGATCTGTGCGTACATGTATGGGGTGAGCCGTGAAGCCGGCGCGCGGTGGTAGGCCTGGATCATGAAATAGTGTCCGAGTGAGCCGAACACCCCCATCACCGAGACGATGACCCAGAGCTTCCAGTCGCCCAGGGGCACCCAGGACCAGGGCAGCAACAGGGTTCCAAACACCAGCCCGGTCAGGCCGGTGTAGAAATGCATGGTGCCGGGATCTTCGGTGCGCACCATGCGGCTGGTGACGATCTGGTAGACCGCGTTGATGACCACAAGGCCCAGCGGCAGCAGCATCGCACCCTGGAAGTCGCTGCCCTTGGGACGGATCACGATCATCGCGCCGATCAGGCCGCCCGCCACCAGCCACCAGGTGAGCGGCGGCACGCGCTCATGCAGCAGCGGCGCTGCCAGCAGCGTGATCACCAGCGGCACGAGCATGAGGATGGCGGTGAATTCGCCCACAGGCACGTAGCGCAGGCTCATGTAGGCCACCGTGCCCGAGCCGACCATGAGCGCGCCGCGCAAGAGCTGCCAACCCGGTTTGCGCGTTCTGAACAGCGCAGCGCGCTGGCGCGGCCACAGCAGCAGCACCGTCATGGCCGTTTGCACCAGGAAGCGCAGCCACACCGCCATGAGCACCGGCACCACGGCACCCACATACTGCGAGGCAGTGTCCAGCAGGGCAAAGCACAGCGTGGCGCAAACCGCCAGGGCAATGCCCCGCGCAGGATGCGGAAATCTTGGATCGGACAAGAAACGCCTTGGGGGAAGCGGGCCTCGGGCTGCCGGATCAGTAGCTCAGGCGGGCCACCGACCGCAGCACCTCTGCAGTGGTGGTGGGAAACCCGAAGTATTCCAGATAGGCAGGAATCTGTTCGAACAGCATGTCCGCGCCCACCTGCACACGGCAGCCCCGCGCCTGCGCGGCCGAGAGGAACGCCGTCATCTCGGTGCGCATCACCACCTCGCCTACGAAGGTGCGCGCCTCCAGCCGCGAGACGTCCACCGGCAGCGGATCGCCTTCGTTCATGCCCATGGGCGTGGCGTTGACCACAAGATCGAAGCCTGCCGGGTCGTTGCTGCCGGTGGCAACCTGTATGGCTGGATAGTGCGTACGCAGCCGCTGCGCCAGCGCATCGGCCGAGGCGGGGTTCACGTCGTGCAGCGCGATGGCACCGATGCCCGCACCCGCCAGCGACGCCGCAATGGCACAGCCCACGCCGCCGCAGCCCACCACCAGCACGCGAGCGCCACCAAGGTCCAGGCCCTTGCGCCGCACGCCGCGCACAAAACCCTCGCCATCGAACATGTCACCCAACAGGCGGCCGTCGTCGGTGCGCCTGACCGCGTTGCAGGCACCCGCCACCTTCACCGTCGGCGTGACCTCGTCGAGCAGGTCCACCGTCACCACCTTGTGCGGCATGGTGATGAGCGCGCCACGCACATTGGTCAGCGTGAACACCGACCGCAGCAGCGCCGGGTAGTCGGGTGCCCGGCAACCCATGGGCACCACCACGGCGTTCACCCCCACCTGCTCAAAGTAGGGGTTGTAGATCATCGGCGACTTGAAGGTGTGCGTCGGGTACCCGATGTGGGCGATGATTTCGGTGTGGCCGTTGATCATGGTCAGAAGGTCGGTCGGCGGTGGCGGTGGCGGGGGCGGATCACTTGCGGACCTTGGCCAGCTCGGCCTGCAGTTCCTTGACGGTTTCCTGGCCCACGTTGACCGCGTACTTCGCGGTCACTGGGCGCATCAGATCGCGCAGCTTGGACAGCTCGGCCGCTGGAAGCTCAGTGACCTGCATGCCATTTTTCTTCATGTTGTCCAGCGCAGCGGTCACCTGTCCGCGGGCCTGCTCGCGCTGGTACCTGGCGGCTTCCACGGCGGCGTCGGCAATGATTTTCTTCTGTGCCGCATCGAGCGTGTCCCAGAACTTCTTGCTGATGATCACCGACTGTGGGTTGTACTGGTGGTTGCTCAGCACCAGGTGCTTCTGCACTTCATAGAACTTGTTTGCATTGATCACGGTCACCGGGTTTTCCTGCCCGTCGATGGCCTTCTGCTCCAGCGCAGCGTACACCTCGGGGAACGGCAGCGGCGTGGGGTTGGCGCCCAGCGCCTTGACCCAGTCCACGTTGATCGGGTTGGGTATCACGCGCAGCTTGAGGCCGGCGAGGTCTTCCACCTTGGTGACGGGGCGCTTGCTGTTGGTGATATTGCGGAAACCGAGTTCGAAGTACGCCAACCCCACCAGGCCTTTTTCCTGCAGCTTGTCGTGCAGCTTCTTGCCGAACGGGCCGTCCAACACGGCATCGGCCTCGACCGAGTTGTTGAACATGAACGGAAAATCGTAGATGGCGAATTCCTTGACCTGGCTGGCGAAGATGCCCGAGTTCATGGAAGCCATCTCCAGCGTGCCACCCTGGATGGCCGAAACATTCGCCTGGTCACTTCCCAGCGTGCCACCTGGGAACAGGTTGACCTTGATCTTGCCGCCCGACCTGGCCGCCACGATCTCGGCGAACTTCTCCAGACCCATCACGATGGGATGGCCCTTGGGGTTCTGGGTGGCGAACTTGATCGTCCGGTCTTGGGCCTGTGCGGCGCCGAATGCGGTCACGGCCATGGCGGCCACCAGCGTCTTGAGCATCATTCGTTTCATGGTTGTCTCCAGGGAATTGAGAGGAAAGGTAAAGAGGATCAGCCGATGAGCCACTTGGCGGGCCACAGCACGAGTTGGGGGAACATCACCATCAGGAACATCAACAGGAACTGCGCCAGCATGAAGGGCCACACGCCCTTGGTCACCTCGTCCATGCTGATCTTGCCCACGCCGGCCACGGTATTGAGCACCGTGCCCACAGGCGGCGTGATCAGACCGATGGCGTTGTTCATGATGAAGAGCACCCCGAAGTAGACCGGGTCAATGCCCGCCGCCTTCACAATGGGCATGAGCACCGGTGTGAGGATGAGGATGGTGGGCGTCATGTCCATGGCGGTGCCCACCACGATGACCAGCACCATGATCGCCGCCATGAGCAGGCGCGGATGGTCCAGCAGCGGCTGGAGCAGGCTGACCAGTTGGTCCGGCAGCTGCGCCACCGTGATCAGCCAGGCCGAGACCATGGCGGCGGCCACGAGAAACATGATCACAGCGGTGGTTTTTGCCGCCGCGAGGAACAAGCCATAGAGCTGTTGCAGCTGGAGTTCGCGGTAGACGAAGACCGAGATCACCAGCGCATAGACCGCCGCCACAACGGCTGCTTCGGTGGGTGTGAACACCCCGAACTTCAGCCCCACCAGCACGATCACGGGCAAACCCAGGGCGAACAGCGCATCCTTGAAGGCCACCATGACCTCTCCCGCGTTCTTGCGCGGCGGGGGCTTCACCATTTCCTTGCGCGCCACGTACCACCAGGTGAAGCACAGCGCCGTCGCCAACATCAGGCCTGGGGCGATGCCGGCCAGAAACAGCTTGGAGATGGAGACGTTGGCCGCAACACCGAAGATCACGAATCCGATGCTCGGCGGAATGATCGGCGCGATGATGCTGGCCGATGCCAGCAGGCCGGCCGCCCTCGCCTTGTTGTGACCGGCATGCACCATCATCGGCAACAACAGGGCCGACAGCGCAGCCGCGTCTGCCACCGCAGAGCCCGACAGCGCGGCCATGAGCACCGCCGCCGTGATCGCCACATAGCCCAGGCCACCACGCACATGGCCGACCAGGGCCATGGCCAGGTGCACGATGCGGCGCGACAGGCCACCTGCGTTCATGATCTCGCCGGCCAGCATGAAGAATGGCACGGCCAGCAAGGGAAAACTGTTGGCGCCTTCGATCAGGTTCTGCGCCAGGATCTGCGCGTCGAACAGGTCCATGTGCCACATGAGTGCCACACCGCTCAGCAGCAACGCGAAGGAAATGGGAATGCCGATGGCCATGGCGGCCAGCAGAGCACCAAGGAAGATGGCAATGGTCATGGTGAGCGTCCTCGGCGATCAGGGGCGTGGGTCGCCGTGCGGCATGTCTTCAGACTCGCGGATGCCCACGAGCTCGCCGTCGGGCATCTGCCCGGCGAGAAGGCGCCAGAGATTGAACAGCAGCACCGGGGCGCCCAGAACAGCAAACGTCATGCCGCTCGCATAGAAGTACGCCATGGAGGTTTCCATGACAGCGCTGGTGGACTCCCAGTTGATCTTCACCTGCTCCCAGGCACCCTGGAAAACGAGCCAACAGACCAGCAGCATGAGCACCAGACTCAACGCCAGGCAAACCTTCTGCCCCGCCACCGGCAGGCGTGCCACCAGGGAATCGGTGCCCAGGTGCGCGCGTTCATGGAGCGCGACCACGGCACCCAGGAACGTCATCCAGACAAACAGCCAGCGAGACAGTTCCTCGGACAGGGTGATGCCTGAATTGAAGCCATAACGCATGACCACGTTGCCGAACACCATGACAACCATCAGCACCAGGCTGGCGACCATCAGCCACGACAAGGCGCGGCAGTACTGCTGGATGATTTTTTGAACCACGTTGGTCTCCTCTCGGGTAGGAGGCCATAATGTACGAACTGGTTAGTTTTTAATGATCAGGGAAAACCCTGAGACGAGCTGCCGCCCGTCGGCTGAGGTGGTGGAGCCTTGCCGGCTTCAGGCGCGCACGAAGCGCACGACCATGTCGGTGATGCTGGCGCGGCGTGCAGCCAGGGCTTCCGGCGAGTCCATGTCGCGCTTGAAGATCAGGCCGAAGGTGTGGCGGTTGGAAACGTTGAAGAACGACAGCGCCGAGATGGACGCGTGGATGTCGATCGGGTCCAGGCCCGGGCGGAAAACGCCGTCGGCCACGCCGCGCTCGTACAACTGCCGGATCGACGAGATCGCGGGCACGTTGAGCTCCTGGATGCTCTTGCTCTGCGCGAGGAACTGCCCGCGGTTCATGTTTTCCGACATGACCAGGCGGATGTAGTTTTCGTGGCTGTGGTGGTGGTCGTACGTGAACTCCACCAGCCTGCGCAGCGCGGCCTCAGGCGCCAGGTCTTGCAGGTGCTGCTGGCTCTCGATCTCGCGCATGCGGCGGTACGACTCTTCGAGCACGGCCAGGTACAGGCCCTCTTTGCTGCCGAAGTAGTAATAGATCATGCGCTTGCTGGTGCGCGTGGCGGCGGCGATCTCGTCGATGCGGGCACCAGCAAGCCCCTTGTCCGCGAACTCGGCCATGGCGATTTCCAGGATGTTGGCCATGGTGCGCTCGGGGTCGTTGGTGCGGCTGACCGCCTTCGCCTCCGGAGCAGTCCGTGCGCTGCGGCGCCTGGAATGTACCGTTTCGTTCATTTGCGCAGTATAGGGTCTGCGCCACCAGAAACGCTAGCTGTGGCTGGCCTCGAAGTGCTCGCGGCTCATCACACGCAGGTCGGTCGCGATCGCGGGCATGAACGCCATCTGGTCCAGCACGTCGCGCTGCAGGTCGATACCGGGCGCGATCTCGTAGAGCTCGATGCCCTGGGACGTGAGCCGGAAGCTCGCGCGTTCGGTGAGGTAGAGCACCTCCTGCCCGCGCACCAGGCCTTGCGGGCCACTGAAGGTGATCTGCTCGACCCGCGACACCAGCTTCTTCACGGCACCTTGCTGCAGCACGCGCATCTGGCCGTCGCCCGTCTGGAGTTTCACGCCCTTGGCCGCCAGCGTGCCGCAGAACACCACCTTGCGCGCATTCTGGGCAATGTCAATGAAGCCGCCCGGCCCCACGGTGAGGCCGCCCAGCTTGCTCACGTTGACGCTGCCTTGCGCGTCGAATTCGCCAAAGCCGAGAAAGGCGATGTCGAGGCCGCCACCAGCGTAGAAATCAAACTGCGTTGGCGCATCCAGCATGGCACTGGCGTTGCGTGCGTAGCCGAACAGCACGCCGTCCATGAGCGTGCCGCCATAGGTGCCGTGCTCGATGGTCTGGTAGAGGCGGTGTTGCTCGCCACGCGCGGCAATGAGCCGCGCCACCGCATCGGGCACGCCCACGCCGTAATTGACCACCGGGCGCGGCTTGCCGGTGTTGAACAGTTCCACCGCTGCGCGGCGGGCTATTGCCTGGCGCTCGCTGAAGGCTTCCTGCGCAGCGGCCACTTCGCGTGCCCGGTCGATGGCCTCACTGTGCTCGCGCGGCGTGCCGGTGAGCTCGCCGCTGAACGACGGGTCGAAGGGAATGTCGTAGCTGGTGCGCTGGTCGGGGTCCACCACGATGGCATCGACCCAGGCGCTGGGGATGCGCACCTCGCGGGCCTTCAGCGCACCCCGTGGCAGGCGCTCGGCCACCTGCACGATGACCTTGCCGCCACTGTTGCGAGCGGCCAGCGCGAGCGACTGCGCGTCCAGGTTCGCGGCTTCATGCTCAAAGCTGATGTTGCCCTCTTCGTCCGCTGCGCTGGCGCGCACGATGGCGATGTGAATCGGAAAGGGCTTGTACCGAAGGTACTCGCGCCCATCCATCTGCACCACGTCCGCCAGATCGTCCTTTGCGCTCGCGTTCATGCGGCCACCGCCCAGGCGCGGATCGCACACGGTACCCAGGCCGACGTGGGTGAACAGGCCTGGGCGGCCGGCGCCGATCTCACGCATGAGCTGGCTGCTCACGCCGCCCGGCAGGATGTAGGCCTCGATCTTTTCGTCCACGGCAAGTTGCTGCATGGCGGGCGACCACACCCAGTGCCCACCGATCACGCGCCGCACCAGGCCTTCGTGGGCAAAGCAGTTCATGCCCTTGGTCTTCTTGTCGCCGATGCCCAGCGCGTGCATCACCGTGAGGCCGCGCGGCTGCTGCGTGGCGAGAAAGCGTGCCTGCACGGCCTCGAACACGTGCGTGGCCTCCATCAGGCCGCCACCGCCGCCCATGAGACCCACGGTGTCGCCGTCGCGGATGAGCTCCACCGCCTGGGCGGCGGTCATGAATTTGCTCTCGCTCATGGCCAGCACCTGTTCACCGATGCACGTCAAACAAAGCGGCGCCTTTCTTCAGCGCGCTCTTGGCGATCACGCCTCGGTGGATTTCGCTGGTGCCGTCGAAGATGCGGTAGATGCGCGCGTCGCGGTAGTAGCGCTCGATCGGCAGTTCCTTGCAGAAGCCCATGCCGCCAAACACCTGCACTGCGCGGTCCACCACGCGGCCCAGCGTCTCGGCCGCGTGCACTTTCACCATGGCAATCTGTTCGCGCGCGTCCATACCCTGGTCGAGCATCCAGGCAGCCTGGTAGACCATCCAGCGCGCGGCGTTGATCTCGATCACGCTGTCGGCCAGCATCTGCTGCACCATCTGAAAGTCGCCGATGCGGGTCTTGAACTGCTGTCGCTCGCTGGCGTAGTCCAGCATGAGTTCGCACACGTGCGTGGCCTTGCCGACCGCGCGAGCGCCCACCTGCGCCAGCCGCACCACATTGAGCGCACCCATGGCAAGCTTGAAACCCTGGCCCTGTTCGCCGAGCAAGGCCAGCGGCTCCAGCGGCACGTCGTCAAAGAACAGTTCCAGGTGCGGTGTGCCACGAATGCCCATCATCTTCTGGTCCTTGCCCACGGTGAAACCGGGCAGGCCTTTGTCGACCATGAACATGGAGATCTCTTTGTCGCCTGTGCGCGCCGAGACCAGGAAGAAGTCGCTCCACTCACCGTCGCTGATGAAGTGTTTGCTGCCGTTGAGCACCCAGCCGGCCTCGGTCTTCTTCGCGTGGGTCTGGATGCCGGCAGCGTCCGACCCGGCACCGGGTTCGGTGATGGCGATGGCGCAGGTGCGTGTGCCATTCACTGCCGGCTGCAACCAGCGTGCGACCTGCTCGCCCTGGCAGTGCAGCAGCGGCTCGTAGACATTGCCGAAGGCGCGCCGGATCAGATAGTCGCTGGTGTGACCGAACTGTTCCTCGCACAGGATGCGATCCAGGTGGGACAGGCCCGCGCCGCCCAGATCGGCTGGCATGTTCAGCGCGTACAGCCCCAGTGCACGCGCCTTGTCGTGAATGGCCTGCGCCTGCGCGCGGTCCAGGCCACCCTGCGTTTCCAGTGCGTCTTCCAGCGGGCGAAGCTCTTCGGCGATGAACCGACGCACCGTGTCAATCATCATCTTCTGCTCGTCGTTGAGGGCAAAGTCCATGGATGCTTTCTGCCGGTTCAGGCCCGGGGTTCGACAAAAGGGCGGCTGGCGGCGAGGCACATGCCGGCCCACTCGCGCACGCCGGTGGTCTTCTCGCGCTCGACGTGGATCACTTCCACACTGATGGGCAGATCGGCCGGCAGCGCAGCGAACAATCCATGCAGGTCGATGCTGCCCTCGCCGGGCAACAGGCGCTCGCAGCGGGCGGTGTGGATCATTTCTTCGGTACTGAAGTGCGTGCCGGCCTGGGCGTCGCAGATCTGGGCGTAGTGCAGCAGCGCGCGCGGGATGGCACGGATGTCGTCCAGCGTGGTGTGCGAACGCCCGAAGTGCAGCGCGTCGACCAGGATGCCGGCGTTGGCAGGCTGCCCGGCACCACTGACCACGCGCATCGCCGACTTCGCATCGGGCACGCCGGTCCAGGGCATGAATTCGAGATCGGCCGTCAGGCCAAAAGGCGCCATCACTTCGCACAACCGGGCATAGCTGTCGGTCAGGCGCGCCTCGTTGCGGTCGTCCCCCGCCACCAGGATGGCCCGCGCGTGGAGCGCGGCGCCGGCGTCGTAGAGCGCATCCCAGGCGTGTGGATCGAAGCCTTCGTCGATGCGGATGATCTCCAGGTCGAACACGCCCACGCCGGTGTCGCGCTGCGCGGCCAGGGTCTCGCGCATGGCCTCGGGCCGGCCCAGCAGGAATTGCTGCGCAGCGCCCGGAGCGTTGGGCCACAGGCGCAGGCCCACATGTTGGTAGCCTTCGGCCGCCGCGACACCCATCGCCTCAGCGGGCGTGCAGCGGTGGGCGCCCAGATAGGCCAGGGAATAAATGCGCGTCATGGGGCGTAGATCGGTTTGCGCCCGGCGGCAGCGCCGCTGCCTCCGGTCTCGGCGGTGAGGTTGAAGAAAGGCGACGCACCACTGATGGCGGCGAGCTGGCTGGCCACCGAGAGCAACTCGGGGCCGAGCTCTCGCATGCGCTCGGGCGTGAAGCGCACCGTGGGTCCGGCGATGGTGATCACACCCATGGCCGCCTGGCCGGCGAAGCGCACCGGCGCCGACATGGCGGCCAGACCCAGGCTGTAGGTATCGGTGGTCATGCTGTAGCCGCGTTCGCGTGTGGCGCGGACGGCGTCCATGACCGCCTGCAGGCTGGTCGGCGCATGAGGACCGAACTCCTGCACCGAGCCCAGGCCCTGGCGCGCCAGCAGGCCCAGGCCCTCGTCATCGCTGAGCGTGGACAGCCACGCCCAGCCGGACGATGAACATGACAGCTGCGAATCGACGCCCATGTCAGGGTCGTAGCGCAGGCCCTGTCGCGCGCCCTGGGCACGGGCCACCCAGGTCAGGCGCTCGCCATCCACCACCGAGAGGCGCACCAGCTCGCCCGACACCTCGGCCAGGTGGTTCAGCAGAGGCTGGGCGACGTCCACGATGCCGCTCTGGCTGAGGTAGGACAGCCCCAGACTCACCAGGCGGGTGGTGAGCAGGTAGTCGCCGCGCCCACGCGCCTGGCGCACATAGCCCAGCCGCACCAGATCGGCCAGCAGGCGGTGCGCGGCGCTGCGCGGCATGCCGAGTTGATCGGCCAGCGCGGCCAGCTCCATGCCTTCGCCATGCCGCGACAGCAATTCCAGGATGCCCAGGGTTCGTTCCAGTACGCCACTCATGCAGGGGAGTCTAGCCAATTCTGGAAATAAGTTCAATAATTGAATTAAATTCCACTTTTTTCCTTTCTGCCTTCTCCCTTCTCCCTTCTCTTCTCATGTCCGCGCACCCTCCCTCTTCCTCCCTTGCCGTGCCGCTCGACGGCGCCACCCGCATCCACTACATCGTGGGCGACCCCATTGCGCAGGTGAAGTCGCCGTCCGAAGTCACGCGCGCGCTGCTGGCCCACGGACGCAACGCAATCGTGGTGCCCGCCCACGTGGCGCCGCAGCACCTGGCCGGCTGGGTGGCCGGCACGGCACTGGCACAGAACGTGGACAGCATCATCGTGACCGTGCCCCACAAGTTCGCCTGCTTCGACCTCTGCGTCAGCACATCCGGGCGAGCGGCCTTTCTCCAGACCGTCAACACCATGCGCCGCCACCCTGGTGGCGGCTGGCATGGCGACATGTTTGACGGCCTGGGGTTCGTGATGGCCCTGCGGGACAAAGGCTTCGAACCCGCAGGCAGGTCGGCCCTGCTGGCAGGGGCTGGCGGCGCCGGTTCGGCCATTGCGCATGCGCTGGTGACGGCAGGAGTAAGCCGGCTTGCCGTTCACGACACGGACACCGTGCGGCGCGGAACGCTGGTGGAACGCCTGGCGGGTCTGGGCCTGTGTCCGGTGGATCACGCCAGCGCCGACCCGGCTGGCTTCGATCTGGTGGTCAATGCCACGCCCGCCGGCATGCAGGCGGCAGATCCCTACCCGGTGGACGTGAGCCGGCTGCGGCCCGGCGCCATGGCCGCTTGCGCCATCACCGCCCCGGCGGTGTCCCCTTTCATCGCCGCCGCGCGTGAACGGGGTTGCGAGAGCCTCACCGGCATTGAAATGTTTGATCGCGTGAAAGATCTGATCGTTGAATTCCTGCTGAATCCCGGAACCCCTAAGGATTAACCCGCATTGCGTTCGATCATCGAACGAAACAGGGCGCTGATCGAACCCGCCACCCCAGATAAACATGGACCCCTGCGCAGCCTGCTTCTACATTGAAGACGGGGCCGGGGACGGCCAGAGAAAAACCCAGAAGCCCGGGTACGAGGGCTTGATACCTGACCAACGAAGGAGACCAAACCATGCAGAAGTTCAAACGTCAGTTCCTCGGGGCGGCCGTGGCCGCGCTGGCCGCCGCCACACTGGGCGGGCAGGCGCAGGCCCAGGGCTATCCCGAGCGCGACGTGACGGCCGTGATCCAGTGGGGTGCCGGCGGCGGTACCGATGTGGCCATGCGGGGCTATGCGCCCTACGCCGAAGAGGCGCTGGGCAAGAAGATCGTGCTGCAGAACAAGCCAGGTGCCGCTGGCGCCATCGGCGCGAACTTCGTGCTGCAGCAGCCCGCCGATGGCTACACCCTGCTCATGGGGGCGGAACCACAGGCGCTGTTCCGTGTGATGGGCATGGCCGACTTCGACTACGACAAGTTCTACCCCGTGAACATCGCGGCCATCGCCAACTCCATCATCCTCGTGGCACGCAACGACGCTCCCTGGAACACCATGCAGGATCTGCTCAGCCACGTGCAGGCAAACCCCAAGAAGCTCAAGCAGTACCTCGCCGGTCAAGGCACGGTGCCTTACACGGTCAACACCATGGTGAAAAGCCTCACCAACTTTGAAACCATCCTGGTGCCCTTTGACGGCGACGGCCCAGCCATCGCCGCGCTGCAGGGCGGCCACATCGACTTCGGGTTCATCGCCTCGGGCGCGGTCATCGAACACGTGAAGGCGGGCCGTCTCAAGGCACTGGGTGTGCTGGACAACAAGCCGTTCCAGGGCATCCCGCCCATGACGGATGCGCCTTCGCTGCGCGCCCTGCCCAAATACCTGCCGTGGGGCTCGTGGTACGGTGTGTTCGTGCGCAAGGAAACGCCTGACCCCGTCAAGGCCAAGCTGGTGGCCGCCTTCAAGAAGGCGGGCGAGAACCCGCAATACCGCAAGCTGATGGAAGGCCGTGGCACCACCATGCTCAACCTGAGCGGCGCCGAGGCCGAGGCCTTCATCAAGAAGTGGCAGTCCACCACCGCCTGGCTCTACCAGACCGCCGGCACGGCCAAGGTTGACCCCGCCACCCTGGGCATCGCCAAGCCCTGACGCCGGGACCTGGTGGTCCGGCGCCTGCCGCGACCGGACCACCCGCCCCATCCTCCGAGGAAACACAAGATGCACACCAGCCATCCGCGACTGGCCGGCGAGCTGACCTTCATGGTCCTGCTGGTTCTCGTGAGCCTGTTCCTGCTCTGGACGGCTTACCACATCTCCAGCTTCGATTCGCTGGCCGCGCCGGGCACGTTCCCGTCGTTCTGTGCCATCACGATGGCCATCACCGGCCTGTTGAACGTGGTGAAGTCGGCGCGCAAGAAACTGATTCTTGAGAACGGCGAAACCACCGTGCAGCAGTTCGTGCGCCGGATCACGCCGCTGCAACTGGTGCTGTTCTCCGCCCTCATCCTGCTCTACATGCTGGGCATGGAGTTGCTCGGGTTCCTGGTCGCGTCCTATCTTTTCCTGGCCCTTTCCATGTACCTGCTGGGCAGTCGCCGCGTGGTGTTCAATCTGCTCATCAGTGCGCTGGTGCTCGCAACCATCTTCATCGTCTTCCGTGCCGCCTTCTCGGTCATCCTGCCCGCCGGCAGCCTGGTCGGCCCCTACCTGCCGGAGCTGCTGAAATGATGGAAGCCCTGGGATATTTCCTGATGTCCTGGCTGGACATCCGGATGCTGCTGCTCACCGCACTGGGCACTTTTGCCGGCATCTATATTGGCGCCATTCCCGGCCTCTCGGTCACGATGGCGGTGTCGATCCTGATCTCCTTCACCTTCAAGTGGGAGGTCAACCACGCACTGGCGCTGATCTCGGGCATCTACCTCGGCGGCGTCTACGGCGGCTCCCGCAGCGCCATCCTGCTCAACATTCCAGGCTCGCCAGCTGCGATCGCCACAGGGCTCGATGGCTATCCCCTGGCCAAGCGCGGCGAAGCTGGCCAGGCCATCGGCCTCACCACCATCGTTTCGGTCTACGGCGGGTTCATCGGCATCCTCGCACTGGCGGTGGCCGCGCCTGCGGTGTCCAGCCTGGCGTTGAAGTTTGGCCCGCGTGAATACCTGCTGCTGGCGATCTGGGGCATCCTGCTCGTGGGGAGCCTGTCGGGCGAATCGCTGTCCAAAGGCATCTTTGCCGGTGCGCTCGGCGCCCTCATTTCCTGCGTCGGTCTGGACCCCATGACCGGCGAGCAGCGCCTGACCTTTGGCAACCTGCAAATGTCGGCTGGCATCTCCTACATCGCGGCCATGATCGGTTTCTTCGGCGTGTCCGAGGTGATCGCGCAGCTGCACGAGCTCAAGCTCAAGGCGATCAAGCAGAACGTCAGCAAGATCATTCCGTCCTGGGCGCTGGTTCGCAAGCACCTGCCGCTGGCCACGCGCACCTCGGCCATCGGCGTGGTGGTGGGCGCACTGCCCGGCGCTGGTGGTGACATCGCCTCGCTCATGGCCTACGACCACGCCAAGCGCACGGTGAAGGACCCATCCCGACCGTTTGGAGAAGGTGCCTACGAAGGACTGGTGGCGCCCGAATCGGCCAACAACGCGTCTGTTGGTGGTGCCTACGTGCCCATGCTCACGCTGGGCATCCCGGGCGATGCCGTCACGGCCGTCATCATCAGCGCGCTCTACATCCACGGCCTCAAACCCGGGCCGCTGCTGATGATCGAGACACCGCACCTGTTCTGGTTCATCGTCGGCTCGCTCACGCTGGCCAACATCTTCCTGCTGATCTTCGGCCTCACCGGCATCAAGCTCTTCGCCAAGATTGTCGAGACGCCCAAGCCGGTGCTGCTGCCCCTGATCCTGGTGCTCTCGGCAGTGGGCGCCTACGCCATCAACAACAACCCGGTGGACGTCTACTGGATGCTGGGCTTCGGCCTGCTCGGCTACTTCCTCAAGATGTATGGCTTCCAGGTCGGACCGGTGGTCCTGGGCATGATCCTGGGACCGCTCATGGACCGCAGCTACCGCCAGACCATGCTCTCCACCGGCGAAGACGTGGGCCTGTTCGTGACCGAGTTCTTCACCACGCCGCTGTCGGCCCTGATCCTGGCGGCGCTCGTCTTCACGGTGGTCAGCCAGACCGGCTGGTACAAACGCTGGCGATACGGCAAGTAGCCCGGCGCGCGATCGGCGCCGGGACCCAAGACACCTTGCAGCGTGAGATTCGCCGCACGGGACGGGCGGATTGGATAGGACAATGGCCCGGATGCAGCCCATCCCACACCCCACGGCGCCCTGGCCGGCCCCTGATCGGCAGGCCACGGGTCCGCTCGCCAGGCCCGCGAAGGTGGGGGGCGCTTGAAATCATCGGGCTCCAGCGTCTGGCCGGCGTCCACTTTCGAGCGCAGGTCGGTGCAGTCGCTGCCGCAGGCGCTCGCCCATGGGTGGCGGCGCGGCCGGGGCTGGGTGCCAGAGCACACGCGCATGCGGCTGGCGTTGCTCATCTCCGCGTTGGCGCACCTGCTGTTGCTGAGTCTGACCTTCGGCAGCCAGGCCTTCGGGCTGCCGGGCCTGGCCTTCCCGTGGCAGGAACGCCGCGCCGAAGCACCCCCGCTGCACGTGCGCCTGACGCCACTGCCCGCACCGTCGGCGGTGGCCGAAACATCGGTGCGGTCCGCCGCTGCGACCGCTGCCACCCGGCCCAAGCGCGTGCAGCAGGCCAAAGCCACGGCGCCCCCTCGGCCGGCCGCGCCGGTAACGCCCTCACCGGCGATCGACGCTGCACCCAGCCCTCCGCCCCCTGAGGCCCGCCCACAGCTCGTGCCCGCCACCGAACTGGCGATGGTGGACGCTGCCGTTCTGCTGGAGGCACAACGGCAGGAGGCCGAGCGCCTCGAAACCGCACGGCTGGAGACCGAGCGGCAGGAAGCGGCCAGGCAAGCTGCGATCCAGCGCGAGATGGCGCGGCAGGCTGCCGCTCGGGCAGAGGCGGCACGTCAGGAAGCAGCTCGGCAGGAAGCAGCTCGGGTGGACGCCGAACGCCAGGAGGCGGCGCAGCAAGAAGCCACGCGGGCTGAAGCCGCAAGGCTCGAAGTCGAACGGCAGGAAGCCGAGCGCCAGGAGCTGGCCCGGCAGGAAGTGATGCGACAGGAATCTGCCCGGGCCGATGAGGCGCGTGCCGAAACCGCCCGATTGGAGATGGAACGCCTGGACGCCGAACGGCAGCTCGCCGCCCGCCAGGAAGCCGAACGCCAGGAAGCCGAACGCCAGGAGGCCGCTGCGCGACAGGCCAGGGCAGCGGCAGAAGCCGAGCGCCAGGAAACCCTTCGCCAGCAGGCCGCGCGCACCGAAGCCGAACGGGTGGAGGCCGAACGGGTGGAGGCCGAACGGGTGGAGGCCGAACGGGTGGAAGCAGAACGGCGGGAAGCGGCCGCTCGGCAGGCTGCCGCCCAGGAAGCCGAACGCGCCAGGATCGAAGCCGAACGCCGGGAAGCCCTGGCGCGGCAGGCCGCTGCACAAGCCGAAGCGGCGCAGCGGGAACTGGATGCGAGACAGGCAGCCGCACAGGCAGCCGCACAGGCAGACGCGGCACGCCAGGCGCAAGCGCTGCAACAGGCCTCGCGCGCCGAAGCCGCGCGACTGGAAGCACAACGCGAGCAAGCCGCACAACAAGCCGCCGAGCGCGAGGAAGCCGCAGCGCGTGAGGCAGCGGAGCAGCGGGCAGCAGCCCAGGAGGCCGCTCGCCAACAAGCTGCCAGGCAAGAAGCCGAGCGCCAGGAAGCTGCCAGGGTCGAAGCCGCACGGCTTGAAAACGAGCGCGAGGCGGCCGCCCAGGCAGCGGCAGCCCAGCAAGCCGCAGCGCAGGCAGCGGCGGCACAGCAGGAAGCCGCGCTGCAGGAGCGCACCCGACAGGACGCGGCACGCACCGAAGCCGCTCGCCTGCAGGCGGAGAAACAGGAAGCGGAAGCCCGGCGAGAGGAGCGGCTGCGCGCCATCGGGCGGCAGTTGAACGAAGAAGCCGACCGCCGCGCCGCCGCGGAGGCCGCCCGCGACCTGCCCTCATCCTGGAGCAGCTTGCGCCGGGCGCGCCTCTACGGCCGATCAGACCCCAATGAGGAACTGGTCCGCTACGCCGAGGCATGGGCACGCAAGATCCAGATGAACATGACCATCGAAATGGTCCGTGAAGCCGCACGTCAGCCGCACGCCAATCCGGTCGTGACGGTGGCCATCCGCAGCGACGGCTCGGTGGAGTCGGTGACCTTCGTCAGCTCCAGCGGCGTGGCCGCGATCGACGAAGCGATCCCGCGCATTGTGAGCAGTCAGGCCATGTACCCGGCGTTCCCGCCCGCCCTGGCGCGGCAGTACGACGTGATCGAGATCCGCCGCACCTGGCACTTCGATGTCGCGGTGCGCCTGTACTGAGGCGGTACCCGCGCGGCCTCGCAAGTGCCGGGCGACCCTTCACCAGGGACCTGGGCGCTTTGGCGCGTTCCTGATGCGATCCTGACGCCAGGTGTGCTACGTTGCGGGCGATGCCGCCGCCGTACACCACACCGCCCCATGCACCGCACGCCCCGCTGCGCTGGCCAGGCGCGATGGTCTGGGCTCTGGCCTGGCTGGCCATGGTGGGGCTGCAGGTCGTGCTCGACCTGGCCAACCTGGCCATGCTGCTGGTGCTGGCCTCCGCACTGGCCGCCCTCTGGTTGCCACCGGTGGCCTCCATGGCGGCTTGCGCAGTGGCGGTGCTGGCCTTCAACTTTGTCTTCGTGCCACCCCAGGGCACCTTGACGGTCGATCTGCATCAGCATGCGCTGCTGCTCGTCACCATGCTCTCGGTGAGCTGGATGGTGGCCCTGCTCATGGCGCGCCAGCGCCGCCTGGCCGAGGCCGAGCGGCTGCTCGCACAGCGGGCGCGCCAGCTACAGGATTTTGGGGACGTGCTGCGCGATGCCGACGACCCGCACCAGCGCATCGCCGACCTGCAGGCCACGCTGGCCGCGCTGGTGCGCCGGCCGGTCGCGCTGCTGATTCACAGCGGCGGAACGACCCGCATCGGCAACGCCACCAGCGAAGAATGGGAAGGCCTGTGGGCGAGCCTGCGACAGGCCAGGGACATGGGCCCTGGCACGGGGCGCCACGAAGAGCAGAGAGCCTGGTACCTGCCGCTTCGCGGACGCAGCGGCGGCCTGGGCGCCGCGCTGCTGCCGACCGATGCGCTGCCCGAAGCCGATGCCACGTTGCGCGCTCATGGCCAAGCACTGTGCGACCAGATGGGCCTGGCTCTGGAGCGTGCCGCTGCCACGCGTGCGGCCGCTTCTGCGCGCGAAGAGGCCGCCGCCCAACGCCTTCGCAACACCTTGCTGGCGGCCATCTCGCACGACTACCGAACGCCACTGGCCACCATCCTGGGTGCGGCATCGTCGCTGCACGACCAGGCTGATCGACTTTCGGCGGGACAGCGCCAGCGCCTGGCCGCCACCATCATCGACGAGGCGGGACAACTCGGCCGCATCACCGACAACACGCTGCAGCTCGCGCGCCTGGACCAGCCGGGCCTGGCCCTGCACCTGGACTGGGAGTCGGCCGAGGAGATCGTGGGCACGGTGCTACGCCGCACGCGCCAACGCCAGCCTTCGCGGCAGGTTCTGGCCCGCGTGCAGCCCACCCTGCCCTTGCTGCGTTGTGATGCGGTGTTGCTGGTGCAACTGCTCGACAACCTGGTGGACAACGCACTCAAGCACGGCGGCGATTCGGCGCCGGTCGAGATCGTGGTGACACGCGAAGCCAACATGGTGTGCATGGCCGTGCGCGACCGTGGCCCGGGCATTGCACCCGCATGGCGCGAGCGCGTGTTCGATGCCTTCCAGCGAGGCGAGTCCGGTGCGGGGCCGCGCCGAGGTGCCGGCGTGGGCCTGGCGCTTTGCCGCCTCATCGCACGCGCCCACGGGGGAGAACTCGTGCTGCACGAGCGCGAAGGTGGCGGCTGCAGTTTCGAATGCATGCTGCCAGCGCCGGATTCGCAGGCTCTTGCCATGGAGGCCACGCCGTGAGCCTGCGCGTGCTGCTCGTCGAGGACGACCGCGAACTTCGCCACACCCTGAGCGAATCGCTTCGCGTGGAAGGCTATGAAGTCCTGTCTGCAGCGAGTCTGGCCGATGCGCATGCGCTGCGGGTCCACGCAGGCACACAGGGCGGTATCCACATCGTGCTGCTCGACCTCGGTCTGCCCGATGGCGATGGCGAGTCGCTGCTGGCGGCGTTGCGAGCAGGACGCGGCACCCCGGTGATCGTGATCTCCGCGCGCGAGACCGAAGACCCGAAGATTCGCCTTCTCGACGCCGGCGCCGACGACTACCTGGTCAAACCTTTCCCGCTGGGCGAACTGCTCGCACGCATGCGCGTGGCCTTGCGACATCGGGGTACTGCTACGCAGCCTGCGGTGACGCATTTCAGGCAGGCGGAACTGGACATCGACCTGCGTGCGCACCGCGTGCAACGCGCCGGCGAGGACGTACACCTCACGCCCACCGAGTTCAAACTGCTCGCGCGGCTGGTGCGAAGCGCTGGCCAGGTGGTCACGCACCGGCAGCTGCTGGCCGACGTGTGGGGCGCCGAGTTCACCGAGCACACGCACTACCTGCGCCTGTACATGGGCCAGTTGCGTGCCAAGCTGGAGGCCGACGCTGCCGATCCCAGACGCCTGTTGACAGAACCCGGCGTGGGCTACCGGCTCGTGGAGGGCGACGACTGACGAGGTGCAGACCATCCTTATGCGTTCCTGATGCACCCATCGGTACGCTGCGATTCCTCTCCACCTCGTCCGTCCATTCATGTCCTCGACCGCTTCTACGCTTGACGTCGATTCGCCTTCCAACACCTTGCGCCGGCAAGGCACCGCGGCCCTCACCCTCGGCGCCATCGGCGTCGTCTATGGCGACATCGGCACCAGCCCGCTCTACACCGTCAAGGAAATCTTCGCTCCCGCCACCGGTGTGGTCCTCAACGCGCAAAACCTGATCGGCGCGGTCTCGGTGATCTTCTGGGCGCTCATGCTGGTGGTCACCTTGAAATACGTCACCCTGATCCTGCGCGCCGACAACCGGGGCGAAGGTGGCGGCTTGGCGCTCACGGCACTGGCCGCGCGGGCAGTGCGCGGGCGCCCTGCGCTGCGCCGCGCCCTTTTGCTGCTGGGTGTGTTCGGCGCCACGCTGTTTTACGGCGACAGCGTCATCACGCCCGCCATTTCGGTGCTGGGCGCCATGGAGGGCCTGCAGCTCGTCACGCCGGTGCTCGGTCCTTTCGTCATACCGATCACCGTTGCCATTGTGCTGGGCCTGTTTGCCGTGCAGCGATTCGGCACCGGCCTGGTCGGCAAGCTCTTCGGCCCCATCATCGTGTTGTGGTTCATCACGCTGGGCATCACGGGCATCGTTCACATCGTCGACCAGCCCGCCATCCTGAGCGCGCTCAACCCGGTGTACGCCTGGAACTTCCTGATGGAGCGCGGCTGGAAGGTGTTTGCCGCCGTGGGGGCCATCGTGCTTGCGATCACGGGCGCAGAGGCGCTTTACGCCGACATGGGACATTTCGGGCGCAAACCGATCCAGCTGGCCTGGATGAGCCTGGTGCTGCCAGGCCTGGCCATCAACTACATGGGCCAGGGCGCGTTGCTGATGGGAGATCCCACCGCCATTGAGAATCCGTTCTACCGCTTGTTTTCTGAAGCCTGGGTGTTGCCGGCGCTGGTGCTCGCCACCATGGCTGCGATCATCGCCTCGCAGGCGGTGATTTCCGGTGCGTACTCGATGACCAAGCAAGCCATCCAGCTCGGTTTCCTGCCCCGCATGACGGTGCGCTACACCTCGGCGCGGGAGGCCGGGCAGATCTACATGCCCGCCGTGAACTGGCTGCTCATGGCCGGCGTGGTGGCGGCGGTGGTGGGATTCGGCAGTTCATCGGCGCTGGCCGGTGCCTATGGTATTGCCGTCACGCTCACCATGACGATCACCACGGTCCTCACCTACTTCGTCGTCAGCGAAGGCTGGCGCCTGCCCCGGACTGTGGCGGTGAGCGCCACCGTGTTCTTCCTCTCCATTGATGCGCTGCTGGTGGCAGGCTGCGCGATCAAGTTCTTCGACGGCGGCTGGTTCCCGCTGGCGCTGGGCCTGCTGCTGTTCGGCGTGATGAGCACCTGGTCGCGCGGGCGGGACATGCTGCTGGAGAGCATCCGCAAGGAGGGCCTGGAGCTGCAACCCTTCATCGACAGCCTCGATCCAGCCACCGCGAAACGCGCTTCGCGCACTGCCGTGTACCCGGTGGCCGATCCCTCCACCGTGCCGCAGGCGCTGTTGCACAACCTCAAGCACAACGAAGTGCTGCACGAGCGCAACGTGATCCTGACCGTGGTGTTCCATGAAGTGCCATGGGTGCCCATGGACGAAAGGGTGCAAGTGGAGCCGCTGGGGCGCGGCTTCTGGCGCGTCACGCTGCATTTCGGCTTCATGAACACGCCCGACGTGCCCAGGGCACTGACGTTGACCGAATCGCACGGTCTGCGCGTGCCCGTCTTCGAGACCAGCTACTTCCTCAGCCGCGAGACCGTGGTGCCCACGCCAGGCAGCGGCATGACGGCCTGGCGCGAACACCTGTTCGCCGCCATGAGCCGAAACGCAGGCGGCGTGGTGGACTACTTCCGCCTGCCTGGCAACGCGGTGGTGGAGCTCGGCACGCGTGTGACGATCTGAAACCCCTGTCTGCGAACCGGGTGACGATGTACGGTGCGTCGCCTTCGCGGCATCCCACCTCGCCAACGAGGCGTGCGCTCTGCGCCATGCGGCCCCCCGTGCACATCAGACGGGGAGCAGGCGACGCTCACTTCGACCGTGCTGACGCAACGAAAACCGCCAATCGCGTGATCCGCAGGCTTCAGCAGATCGGCTTTGCTTTGCAGGTCACACCGGCTTGAGAGGTTGAGTTTCATCCTGGTTGCGGCCATTCGGCGTTCGACATCGCGGCAGGCAGCCAGTTCTTGCCCGGCAGGGTGGTGAGAAAGGATGTCATGCGACGCCCTTTCGGCGCGGTCTTGTGCAGGAACCACGTACGGGGCAGGCAGCGCTCCCGCATCAACGGGTCGCCCGGCATGGTCCGACGCACCAGCGTCACCGGAGTTGCGGCAAAAATTGCCGATGAGCTCCGAAAGGTCTCAGGCGTTGAGCGTGATCTTGCCTTCGTCGAGATAGCGGGCGAAATCCACCAGGGGCATGGCGGCCGAGTTGTGTGTCTCTTCGTCTTCCCAGCTCAGGGTGGCGTCGATCAGGCCAGTCTCCACGCTCACCGGACCCGGACGGATGATGAGATTCGGGCCTTCACCCTCACGGAACTCGACTTTGCCAACAATGTGTGCGGTCTGTGCCATGGGTTCCTCCTGCAGGTTGAGATGTCCACTCCAGCGGCTGCTGGAAAACCATGCTAAGGCGGCGCGCCGCTCTCGCATCGCAACAACCCGGTAACACACGCAACCTGTGGATACAGGCTTCAGGCTTCGGGGTGACAGGCGCAGGCTTCACCGTGGGCCGCCGACACCAGCTCATCGAGAATGCCGCAGGGCCCGCCTTCTGCGTGCTCGCCGGTGCAGCGCGAGCGCAATTGCAGCAGCTGCTTCTCCAGCGCACGCATGCTCTTGAGCCGTGCACGCACGCGGCTGAGCTGCTCGTCCACCAGGTCGTCCACGTTGAGGCAATGCCCCCGGGGATCGTCCACGAAGCCCAGCAGGCGCTTCACGTCGACAAGCGGCATGTCCAGCGCGCGGCAATGGCGAATGAAGGAAAGCCGCTCCAGGTGGGGCTGCTCGTAGTTGCGGTAGCCGTTGTCCAGCCGCGCCGGCTCGGGCAACAGGCCTTCCTTCTCGTAGAAGCGTATGGTCTCCACGTCCACGCCCGTTGCACGGGCCAGTTCCTTGATCTGCATGGTGTGCTCCAGCGCGGGCACCGCCTGGTGCGGCATCCAGTGTCCACACTGTAGTGACAACAGGGATTCCCTTCGGAGAGGGCGGCCACTGTTCAGTGCGAGTAGCCGCGCTCCCGTGCCCCCTCGCCGCGCTCACGGATGCGCTGCGCCTCCAGACGCTCGAAGAGTTCCAGCATCCACACCACGCGCTCGCCCAGGGGCTTGGTGGCCACGGCGCCGCGCTCGCACATGTCCAGCGCCAGTGCGCCGGTATCGCAATGCTCCACCAGGTAAGCCACGGCGGCCAGCGGCGGCACGTCGTTGGCCGAAGGCCCCGTCCATGCCGAGGACACCGAGGCACTGGCCAGCAGCATCAACTTGCGCGTCGTCGGCACCACCGCGCGCTGACGCAGCGGGTCCAGGCCATCACGTCGCAACTGCTGACCGATTTCAGCGTAGATGAGGCGGGCGGCACGGATGGCCGAGCGGCAGTCGCGTGGCAGCATCCCGATGCCCGCGCCGGCCTGCTGGTAAAGCCGGTCGGCCTCGTCGAGCAGGCGCGAAACGACGCCTTGCAGCGCCGGGGTGCAGGCGGGCCGCTGCAACCAGGTGTGCGGGTCGATACCGGCCTGCACCAGCCATTGAGCGGGCAGGTAGAGGCGGCCGTTTCGGGCATCCTCGCCGACGTCGCGCGCGATGTTGGTCAGTTGCATGGCCACACCCAGCTCACACGCACGGGCCAGCGCCTGCGGGCTGCGAACGCCCATGATCCAGCACATCATGGCGCCCACACTGCCGGCCACGCGCGCGCCGTAGTCGTGCAGGTCTTCCAGCGTGTCGTAGCGGCGGCCCTGTGCGTCCCAGGCAAAGCCGTCGAGCAGGGCGTCCAGCAAGGCGCGTGGCAACTGGTGCCGCGCCACCACCACCGCCAGGGCATGGTCTTCCACGTGGTCCAGGGGCAAGCCGGCATAGATGCGATCCAGGCGGTGGGACAGGGAGGCCAGTGCCTGGTCAAGCGCGGTGCCGCCGTCGTCCACCAGGTCGTCGGCCACACGGCAGAAAGCGTAGAGCGCAATCGACGAGGCGCGCACGCGATGAGGCAACAGGCGACTGGCCGCGAAGAAGGTGCGGGAACCCGTGCGCATGAGCGCCACGCAGGCGTCCAGGTCGTCCACTTGCGGCTTCGAAGCAGATTCAGCGGATGCCAGCATGGATGTGGGCATGGGTGTGGGCATGGGTTGTGGCATCGGGCACCACCGAATCCAGCGCCTTGGCCGACATGAGCACGCCGGGTACGCCGGCGCCGGGGTGCGTGCTGGCGCCCACCATGTAAAGGCCCTCGATGTCCTCGCTGCGGTTGTGCGGGCGGAACCAGGCGCTTTGCAGCAGCAGCGGTTCCAGCCCGAAGGCGGCCCCCTTGAAGGACAGCAGTCGGTCGTGAAAATCCTGCGGGGTGGTGATGAGCGTTGCGCTGAGGCGGCTCTGCAGACCTGGCAGCACCGTGCGCTCCAGCAGCTCGGCCATCGAGCGGCGAAATGGTTCGGCCTGCGCTGCCCAGTCGGTGCCGCTGTCCAGGTGCGGCACCGGGGCCAGCGCGTAGAAGGTGTCGTGGCCAGGGGGCGCCATGGAGGCGTCGCTCGCGGTGGGCCGATGCAGGTACAGGCTGAAGTCGTCGGCCAGTTTGTGGCGGCGAAAGATGTCTTTCAGCAATTCCCTGTAGCGAGGACCCAGCAGCATCATGTGGTGGGGCACCTCGGGGTACTGCCGGTCGGTGCCGAAGTACCAGACGAACAGACTCATGGAATAGCGGCCGCGGTCGATGCGCCGATCGCTCCAGTGGCGACGGTGCTGCGGCTCGATGAGGTGCCTGTAGGTCCATGCCGTGTCGGCATTGGAGACCACGATGTCGGCCGAGATGCGCTCACCGCTGGCCAGCGTGACACCGCTGGCACGGCCTCGGTCCACTTCGATGCGCTTCACCTCGGCATCACAGCGCAGCACACCGCCCTGCCCCTCCAGGAGCGCCACCAGACCTTTCACCAGGCGCCCGGTGCCCCCCACCGCCCAGTGCACGCCGTATTGGCGCTCCAGTGCATTGATGAGGCTGTAGATACAGGTCACCGAAAACGGGTTTCCCCCGATCAACAGGCTCTGCAGGCTCATGGCCATCCGCAGCTTGGGGTGCCTGAGATGGCTGGCCACCATGGTGTGCAGGCTGCGCCAGCCGCGCATTTTCAGGATGGCGGGACTGGCCTGAATGAGGTCACCCACGGTGTCGAATGCCTTGGCACCCAGCGCCTCGAAGCCGAGCCGGTAGCAGTGATCGGCCTCGGCCATGAAGCGCTCGTAGCCGGCTGCATCCCCGGGGCTGATGCGGCGCACTTCGGCTCGCATCTTCGCCGGATCGCCGCTGTAGTCAAAGTGATCTCCGTCGGCGAATCGGATGCGGTAGAACGGATCGAGCGCGCGCAGTTCGATGTCGTCACTGAACTTGCGACCCGCAAGCGCCCAGAGCTCTTCGAACAGAAAAGGCACAGTGATGATGGTCGGCCCGGCGTCGAACACATGACCGTTCTGCTGGTGAACGTAGGCACGCCCCCCGGGCGCGTCGAGCTTTTCCAGCACCGTCACGCGCCAGCCCCTGGCGGCCAGGCGTATGGCCGAGGCCAGGCCACCAAAGCCGCTGCCGATCACCACCGCATGGGGCATCTCCGGTGCCGCCGCCCTCCGCGGGAGGGTGGCCCACAGATCGTCGGGCGTTCGGAAGGCGTTCATGCCTTCTCCATGGCCCAGCCCCACAGCTTTTGCATGGGCGTGGGGAAGGCCATGATCACGTGTTCCACGATGGCCAGGCCGAGCAGGGCCGCCAGCAGCACCCACCCGGTGGTGATGGTCGCCACGCCACCGGACACCTGCCAGACCATCCAGGCCCACACCGCGCACGACAGCGCGACGGCCAGGTAGAAGAAGACGCTGACGTGTCGCCGCCTGAAGTAGGAAGCCAGGTAGACCAGGTGGCGTGGCAGGTACTGTTCGCCGGTTTCGGGAACACCAAAGAACAGATTCATCTTGGCCGAGAAACGCATGCACCACAGCAGCGCGAAAGTGCAGATGGCCACGTGTCCCGACTGTCCCTGCTGCATCCAGAGCAGCACGCCGAAATTGGCCAGCAGCGCCAGTTCGTGCCACAGGATCACCTGAACCGACTGTGTGAAGCGCCTCCAGCCGTGCGCGCCTGCCTGCAGCGGTGCGCGGCGCGGGCCAGTGAGCCAGCCCGTGAGGAATGCCATCTCGTGCCAGCTCCACATCACGATGACGCTGGCGAAAGCAAGATAGGCGCTGCCCACCGTGTGGTCGCGCATGCTGATCGAGGTGGTCCACAGGCTGATCACCAGCAGCACGCTGAGCGCGCCCATGCTCCAGCGAAAGCTTGCGCGAGGCCGGCGCACCAACCACAGGATGGCACCTGTACCGAACCACCAGCACAGCAGAGCAAACAGCGTCGGCGCAAGCAGGTCGTTCATTGCAGGTTTCGACTCACCAGACCGGGTCCATGCGAATGTCACTGGGCAACTCGTGCTCGATGACGGGCACGAGGTATAGCCGACCGAAAGTCCAGGCCGCCTGCACCGCGCACACGCCCCTGCGCAACCGCCCCACCACACCGCCCCGCTTCGTGGCGCGATCGGCCGCCAGCGATATCTTCAGCAGGCGCTCCATGCTGCGGCGAAACACCGGGTGGTCGATGTCGACCTCGATAGGGAACACCTGGCGGCAGATGTCCGAGGTGATGCGGAACACGGTGTAGTCGTACTCGGTGGAATGAAGACCCATGGCCTCGTGCAGCAGCGGGCGGGTGTGATCGCGCACGTACATGGTGGCGTAGACGGCCAGGATGAAAAATCGGATCCACAGGCGGTTGCCTCCTCGCAGCAGAGCGGGCTGCGAACGCATGATCAGCGCGAACGATTCACCATGGCGGAATTCGTCGTTGCACCAGCGCTCGAACCAGCGAAAGATGGGGTGGAAGCGCTTGTCGGGGTGGCGCTCGAGCTGGCGAAAGATCGTGATGTAGCGTGCGTAGCCAATCTTCTCGCTGAGGTACGTGGCGTAGAAGATGTACTTGGGCTTGAAGAAGGTGTAGGCCTTGGTGCGCTTCAAGCTGCCCAGGTCGATGCCGAGATTGAAGTCCTTGAGCGACTGGTTGATGAAGCCGGCATGGCGTGACTCATCGCGCGCCATGTAGGTCATCAATTGCCGGATGTCGGGGTTGCTGACGTTCTTGCGAATCTCGTTGTAGAGGATGCAACCGGAAAACTCCGAGGTCAACGAACTGATGAGGAAGTCCAGGAACTCCTGGCGCATCTCGGGTGAGAGCTGCGGCATGAGCGTGCGCACCTCGTCGGCAAACGCCGCATCGCGCTGGAAGTGATCGTGGTTGTTGTCGCCCTCGTACTCTTTCATCATCACGTCCCACTCGGCGCGCACGCTGGACACGTCCAGCGCATCCATGGCCTTGAAGTCGGTGGTGTAGAAGCGCGGTGAGAGCACGGTGCTCTTCACGGCCTTGGCATTGGCGTCGGCCGCACTCTCCACGGAATCCATGAGCCGGTCGACGTGGTCGATTTCGGCGGTGACGGTGTTCATGGCGTGCTCCTGGGTGAGAAATTAGGGAACCGGCCGGGCCCACTGCAGTTGCGCGAACACAGCCGAGTTGGTGGGCCCGAAGGATTCGAGGGGAATGCGCTGGCCGGTGGCTCTGTCCATCAGCGTGATGCGGCCGCCCACATGACCGGTCAGCTCGAACGGCACGTCGGCTCCGAAATCGGTGCGCTTGCGCTCGCGCGCCAGTGCACGCAGGCTGCCGCGCAGAAAACCCTGCTCGCCCTGGAAGCGCGCCACCTCTTCGCGGCTGTGGGCGTCGATCACGGCAATGTCACCGTTGGGTCGATCTTCGAACTGAAGCAGGCGCTGCCATTGCACGGCCCCGGCCTCGTCGGACACCACACCGCCATTGACCTTGTATTGCCAGGTCACGGCCACCACAGTGGCCAGCAGCAGGGCGCCCAGCGCCCGTACCGGCCAGGGGGTGGCCATGCCCAGTGGTGACGGGTGGCGGGTGTTCATGCCGTCACCGCTGGTACGCGTTTCTCGCGCGGCGCACGCACCGGCAGCGCGATCACTTCACCACGCACCGGCAGCGCATCGGGGTGAACGGCGTTCCAGGCCTGCTGGATGCGCACACCCACCGCTTGCGCGTCGGGTACACAGCGCAGGCTGGGCTGGGGCTGGCGCAGCTGCCAGGGCCGCGCATGGGGCCAGAGGTTGAGCCAGGCAATGCGGTCCGTTCCCGACAGGGTGAGCGCGATGTCGCCATGGCCGCGGGCCTGTGGCCTGATGGCGGCGCCCGAAACCTGTCGAAGCGGCAGGTTGAAGGTGAGTGTGAGCACAATGCCGATGCGCATGACGATGCGACGGTCGGTCAGCGTGTAGAGCGTGGTGCGAGCGGAGAACCACGCCGTGGTGCCCAGCAAGGCCAGCGCCAACAACGCCATGCCAGCACTGGTGAGCAAGGGACGCAGCAGCGGTGCGCCCGGATCGCCGCTCAGGTAGACCCACTGCAGGGCCAGCATGGCCATGAAGTACAGCGCCAGCTTGCGCACATGAAAGGCGTGGATCGCCAGCATGCGCCAGTCCGGGCTGCCTTGCCAGATCAGCCGCTCGCCGCGAGGCAGCGGCTCGGGCAGGCCCGGCGCGGCCTCGAACTCATGCTCGTGGTGGGCGTTCACAGCATGGGCTCCTGGCGGCGCGGTGTCGCGTACAGCGTGCCCGCACCGTAGTAGGCGGTGATCTTTTCTTCTTCCAGGAAGGTCACCTGCTCGGGGTTGGCGAGGCCCGGCACGTTGGCGAACTGCTCGGCCAGCAGCGCCTGCACATGCACCCCGTTGCGGCGGATGCGCGAGAAGGTCATGGGCAGCAGCACCGAGCGGCCCGAGGCCAGTTGCACTTCCAGGTACCGGAACAGCATCTCCGATCGGTCCACCCACAGGTCCTTGACTTCGCCGGCCACCTCCCGGTCGGCGCCGATCACCGGCAGTCCCCGCGGGTCGATGTCCTGCAGTGCCACGCCGTGGTCGCTCGCCACCCGCAGGGGCACGATCTTCGCGTGGCCTTCAAGTGTCATGTCGGGCACGTCGGTTCGTTGCGCCCAGGCGCCCGGCCCCACACCAGCCAGCAACGGGTCGCCCACCGGCTCCAGCGGCGCACCGGCCCAGCGGTGCGTGGGCTGCGCGGTGTAGGCACCATCGGCGCGCCCCGGTGTGGGAATCTGCACTTCGCGGCCGTCGTGCAGCCTGTAGGTCTTGCTGTCGGGCAGGGGCCATCCGCCTGTTTTCGGACCGTTCTCCCGGCCAGGGTCCATGGGATAGCCTTCGCGGTGGTTCTCGCGCAGAAGGTAGTAGACCAGTCCGGCAAAGAAGATCCAGAACGCGTAGAGCACGAGCTGTGCCACGTCGACGTACTGGGTGATGGCGCCTGTTTCCATGGTGGTTCTCCTGGTGGTGTCAACCCGGCAACTCGGCCAGGCCTATCGGGTGAGGTTGGCGAACGGTGGTGCCCACCGGGTTGCGCCGCACGAGCGGACCCAACGCGATCAGCACCACGAAGAGCAGGTAGATCTCAAGGTGGAACACGAAGCTGTAGCCGGTGGCCGGCGAATTGAGCGATTCGCCCAGCCAGCCGTGGGTGGCCAGGCTGGAGACCACATCGCGCAGCACGCCGCCAATGGCCATGGACACGCCGGCTGCCGTGGCCTGCACGGCGCCCCAGGCACCCAGCACCAGGCCGGTGAGTTCGCGCTCGGGCAACTCCATGGCCGCCAGCAGCATGCTCACCGAGAACAGCCCACCCGAAAAGCCGATGAGGGCGGCGCCGATCTGGAACAGCAACGCCGATTGCAGGGGAGCCGCGAAGATCACGCAGGCAAAGGCAGGCAGGCCCAGCAGGGCACCGAATGCCGCGAGGCGGATGGTGTCGAGCCCGCGCGAGGTGAAGCGTGCCGAGAGCACAAAGGCCAGCAGCGCGCCGCCCGCACTCATGGCGGTGAGCGCGCTGGTCAGGCTCACGTCGAGCCCGAGCACCTGCCCGCCAAACGGCTCCAGCACGATGTCCTGCATGCTGAAAGCCACCGTACCCAGACCCACCGTCCACAGAAAGCGCTTGATCTTCGGAATCGCCATGAGCCGATGCCAGCTCCTCGAAAAGCCATCGGGGGGACGCGCGCCGCGCCGGGGCTGGCGCGGTTCCTGTTTCCAGAGCGAGGTGATGTTGAGCAGGGCCACCACCACCGCTGCGCCCTGCACCACCTGCACCAGGCGCGTGGGCGTGAAGTCGATCAGCACGAAACCCAGCAGCGCGCTGCCCAGGATCATGCCCACCAGCAGCGTGCTGTAGAGCAGAGCCACCACGCGCGGGCGCCGGTCCTCGGGGGAAAGGTCGCTGGCCAGCGCCATGCCTGCGGTCTGGGTGATCTGCATGCCGGCCCCCACCAGGAGAAAAGCCAGTGCCGCACCGATGCGCCCGGCCCATACGCCGGCATCGGCCACGGTGAGCAGCAACAGCGCGAACGGCATGATGGCCAGGCCGCCAAACATGAGCAGTGTGCCGATCCACATGTAGGGCATGCGCTTCAACCCGAGCGCTGAAGGATGCGTGTCGCTGCGGTAGCCGATGAGCGCTCGCAGCGGCGCAAACACCAGCGGCAGCGCCACCGAAAGTGCGACCCACCAGGCCGGCACATTCAACTCCACGATCATCACGCGGTTGAGCGTGCCCACCAGCAGGGCGATGGTCATGCCGATCGACGCCTGGAACAACGACAGGCGCAGCAAGCGGCCCAGCGGCAGGTCGGCCGAGGCCGCGTCCGCAAACGGTGCGTAGCGAAGGGTGATGTTCATCGCCCAGGAGGGCGACAGGAGGCGCTGCAGGTTCACCGCGTCCACTCCCAGGCCTGTGAGGTGTAGAAACCGCTGGAGACGCGCTGGCTGCGCCCTTCATTCCAGCCATCCAGGCGTTGCACCAGCGCGGCCCGCAGGCGGGCCTGCGACACCGGCGTGAGCGCGGGCGAGCGGTCGCTGCGCGGAAAGAAGCGGCCCAGCGTGTGGGCCACGCTCAGAAGCGGGCTGCTGGGCGCGATGGTGAAGAGCACGCTGCCGCGCGTGCGGGCGGCGAGCCGCGCGATGGCGTTGGCGATGTCGGGCGTGTCGTAGTGGATCACCGAGTCCATCGCCACCACGTGGTCGAACTGGCCCAGCGCGTCGTCCAGCATGTCGCCCGAGCGGTATTCGATGCTGCCACCGCGTCCGTTGGGTGGCAGCGTGACGTTGCGTTCGCGCCCGAGCGCCACCAAGGTGGGCGAAAGGTCAATCGCCACCACTTCGGCGCCGCGTTGCATGGCTTGCAGCGCCAGCGCGCCGGTGCCGCAGCCGGCGTCCAGCAGCCGCAGGCCCTGCATGTCTTGCGGCAACCAGCTCAGCAATGTGCTGCGCATCTGGTCACGCCCGGCGCGGACTGAGGCACGAATGCGGCCCACTGGCGCGTTGGAGGTGAGGCGCTCCCAGGCCTGGGCTGCCGTGCGATCGAAGTAGTTCTCGATCTCGGAGCGGCGCTCCAGGTAGTTGGCGTTGGACGTTTTCATGCGAGTCTGCTCGATCAGTCGAAGCCCAGCAGATCGAAGATGTCGCGGTCTTTCATGGGCACCGCCGCCAGCGGCTCCACGCCCAGCCACAGCGACGCGGCCAGGCGCATGTACTCGGCCTTCACCGCTTCGAGCTCGGGTGATCCCTCCATCTCGAACAGGGTGGACTTCTTGAGCCGGCTGCGGCGGATCACGTCCAGATCGGGGAAGTGCGCGGCCAGCTTCAGGCCGATCTGCTGGTTGTACTTGTCGATCTGGTCGGTCGCCGCGCTTCGGTTGGCGATCACGCCACCGAGGCGCACGTTGTAGTTCTTCGCCTTTGCGCCGATGGCCTGCACGATGCGGTTCATGGCGAAGATGGAGTCGAAGTCGTTGGCGGTGACGATGAGCGCGCGGTCGGCGTGCTGCAGCGGCGCGGCAAAGCCACCGCACACCACGTCGCCCAGCACATCGAAGATCACCACGTCGGTGTCTTCCAGCAGGTGGTGCTCCTTGAGCAGCTTCACGGTCTGCCCCACCACATAGCCGCCGCATCCGGTACCGGCAGGCGGGCCACCGGCCTCCACGCACATCACGCCGTTGTAGCCAGGGAACACGAAGTCCTCCACGCGGAGTTCCTCGGGGTGGAAATCCACCGTCTCGAGCACGTCGATCACCGTCGGCAGCATCTTCTTGGTCAGCGTGAAGGTGCTGTCGTGCTTGGGATCGCAGCCGATCTGCAACACGCGCTTGCCCAGGTGCGAAAAGGCGGCCGACAGGTTCGAACTGGTGGTGCTCTTGCCGATGCCGCCCTTACCGTAAATGGCGAACACCTTGGCGTTGCCGATCTTCAGCGAGGGGTCCAGCTGCACTTGAAGACTGCCCTCGCCGTCCTCGCGCGTGGACCGCCCGGAGGCGCGCCTCAGGTCGGTCAGGGGGACGGTGGTCTCGGTCATCATGCGGGGGCTCCTTCAAATACGCCTTCGAGGCGGTCTTCCAATTCGTCGCTGGCCTGGCGCAGGGCCTGCAGCACTTCGGGAGCGGGTTTCCAGAACTGGCGCTCGGAAGCCTCGATCAGGCGGCTGGCCACGCGGGCCGAAGCGGTGGGATTGAGGCGAGCGAGGCGTTCGCGCATCTCGGGATCGAGCATGAATGCCTGGGTGAGTTGCTCGTACACCCAGGGCTGCACCTGCCCCGTGGTGGCCGACCAGCCCATGGTGTTGGTCACGTGTACCTCGATCTGGCGCACGCCTTCGTAGCCGTGCTTGAGCATGCCCTCTGTCCACTTCGGGTTGAGCATGCGGGTGCGCGTTTCCAGTGCCACCTGTTCGGTGAGCGTGCGCACGGTGCCGCCACCATGGCTGTCGTGCGTCTGGTCGCCGATGTAGACCGGCGCCATCGGCGCATCGGTACCCTGCTCCACCGAGCGCGCGCGCTGAATGGCACGGCTGATGCCGCCCAGGGTGTCGAAGTAGGTGTCGACCGTGGTCACGCCCAGCTCCACCGAGTCCAAGTTCTGGTAGGCCAGCTCCACGCCGCCCAGCACGCTTTGCAGCAGCCGGGCCTGCTGCACCGGGCGCCCTGCGCGGCCATAGGCGAAGCCTTTGCGGCGGCTGTAGGTCTCGGCCAGTTCATCGCCGTCTTCCCAGCGGCTGTTATCCACCAGGCTGTTGACGTTGGAACCGTAAGCGCCTTCGGCATTGCCGAACACGCGCAGCGATGCCGTTTCCAGATCACCACCATGCGCGGCCAGGTAGGCCAGCGCGTGCTTGCGCACGAAGTTGCGCTCGGCTGGCTCGTCCGCCGACGCCGCCATGAACGCAGCTTCAGCCAGCAGCTTGATCTGCAGGGGCAGCAGGTCGCGAAAGATGCCCGAAAGCGTGATGACCACGTCCACGCGCGGCCGGGCCAGATCGGCCAGCGGTATGAGTTCGGCGCCCGCCAGGCGCCCGTAGCTGTCGAATCGCGGCCGCGCGCCCATGAGCGACAGGGCCTGCGCGATCGGCCCTCCCTCGCTCTTGAGGTTGTCGGTGCCCCACAGCACCATGGCGATGGTCTCGGGAAACGCGTGGCCATCGCCGCGGTGCTTTTCCAGCAGGCGCTGAGCCTGGCGCGCACCATCCTTGACCGCGTAGGCGCTGGGAATGCGGAAAGGGTCGAAACCATGCACGTTGCGCCCGGTGGGCAGGATGGCCGGCGTGCGCAGCAGGTCCCCGCCAGGGGCCGGGCGCAGGAAGCGGCCATCGAGCGCACGCAGGATGCCGTCGATCTCATGGTCCCCGGTGAGCAGGGCATCGGTCGCGGCCAGGCTCGAGAGTTGCGCGATCAGCGCGGTGTCGTCCACCGTGGGGGCCACCGGATGCTGCCTGCGCAGCGCCTTGAGCGCGTCGCTGGGCGTGGCGCCCTGCACCAGGGCTTGCACGGCCGGGCGCAAGAGCTTTGCGGCGGCACCCGGTTCGCCCATCATGGAGTCGGCGCAGGAGAGCAGCAGGTCCACGCGTTCGGCCTCGGTGAGCGCCTGCCCCACCACGTGCAGGCCGTAAGGGATGAGCGTGTATTCCAGTTCCAGCACCGAGTCGTTCAAGCGGGCGATGTGCGCCTCTGCCTGCGCACCCCAGGCGTCCTGCGTTTCGCACAGCGCCAGCGTGGTGGCCTGCGCCTGGATCATGGCCGCGATCTCGTCGCGCTCGACTTGCGCCTCTGGCTCCAGCGAGCGGAAGCGCTCGAGCAGGTCCTTGAGCTCCATCAGGCCCTGGTAGAGCCCCGCCTGTGCCACCGGCGGCGTGAGGTAGCTGATGAGCGTGGCGGCCGCGCGGCGCTTGGCGATGGTGCCTTCAGACGGATTGTTCGAGGCATACAGGTACATGTTGGGCAGGTCACCGATCAGGCGATCGGGCCAGCACAGTGCCGTCAGGCCGTTCTGCTTGCCTGGCATGAACTCGAGCGCGCCGTGGGTGCCAAAGTGCAGCGCGGCGTGGGCGCCGAAGTCCTCGCGAATCCAGCGGTAGAAGGCGGAGAACGCGTGCGTGGGGGCAAAGCCATGCTCGAACAGCAGGCGCATGGGATCGCCCTCGTAGCCCATGCCGGGCTGGATGCCGACGAACACGTTGCCAAAGCGTTCACCCAGCACGAAGAGGCGTGCGCCATCGCTGAGCTGCTGCCCGGGTGCCGGGCCCCATTGCGCTTCGATCTGGCGCAGGTGGCGTTCGCGCCGCACGTGGTCGTCGCCCTCAATGAGGGCATGCACGTTGGCAGGAGCACCGTACTGCGCGGCGTTGCCATGGATGAGGCGCTCGCGCAAGTCGTCCACGCTCGCAGGCATGTCCACCGTGTAGCCCTGCGCCTTCATGGCCGCCAGCGTGTTGAACAGCGACTCGAACACCGCCAGGAATGCGGCGGTGCCGGTGTTGCCTGCGTTGGGCGGGAAGTTGAAGATCACCGCCGCCACCTTGCGCTCGGCGCGCCTGGCGCGGCGCAGATCAATCAGTCGCCCCACGCGCGCGGCCAGCGCGTCGGCTCGCTCGCTGCAGGTCTGCATGTCGTGCGCGTCTTCCACCGCATCGAAACTGCAGGCCTTGGCGCATCCGGTGCACCGCACGTGTGAAGCGCTGCCGCGCCCGCCGTAGACCATGGAGCCCGTGGCACCATCGAGTTCGGGGATCGCCACCATCATGGTCGATTCCACCGGCAGCAGGCCACGCGACGAGGCGCCCCAGTGGTCCAGCGTCTGGAACTCCACCGGCGTGACCGCCAGGTAGGGGACGTCGAGTCGAGCCAGGATGTCCTCAGCGGCGTGCGCGTCGTTGTAGGCCGGACCACCAATCAGCGAGAACCCCGTGAGCGAGACCATGGCGTCGATCACGGGCTGGCCGTCCTTGCGCAGGAAATAGCCCTCGATGGCGGGCCGGTTGTCCAGCCCTGTGGCGAAAGCGGGAATCACCTTCATGCCACGTGCTTCCAGCGCGGTGATCACGCCGTCGTAGTGGCCGGTGTTGCCCGCGAGCAGGTACGAACGCATGACCAGCAGGCCCACCGTGCCACGCTGGCCGGTGGTGGCCACCAGAGGCAGATCGGCCACGGAGGCCGAGAGCCGTTGCTTCATGCGCGGGTGGTAGACACCCACCTCAGGGTACTCCAGCGGCGCACCCACCACGCAGCGCGGACGCAGGGCGCGCCTTGGGCCACTGGCGTAGCGCTCCACCAGGAATTGCACCAGGTTGACCATGTTTTCTTCGGAACCGGCCAGCCAGTACTGCATGCACAGGAAATACGCGCGCACGTCCTGCGCGGTGCCGGGGATGAAACGCAGGATGCGCGGCAGGCGACGCAGCATCTTCATCTGCCGGACGCCGGCCGTGCTCTTGTCTTCGGGCGAGGTGTTCACGTCGGCGGTGGACTTGCCGCGCAGTTTCTTCAGAAAAGCCATGGGGCCGCTCACCGGGCCGCTCATGTCGAACTTGCCCATGCGCGTGAGCTTGGTCACTTCGGTGGCCGACATCAGGCAGACCATGGCGTCGCAGTGGTCGCGGCGCGCGCGCAGCGCCGCAAGCACCGGCAGGAAATGGTCTTCCATGAACAGCATGGTGGCGATCACGATGTCGGCACGCGCGATGTCGTCGATGCAGCGCCGCAGTGCGGCTTCGTCGTCGCCCCACTCGGCGGCGGCGTGGACCGCGAGCGAGAGACCTGGCACAGTGCGGGCCAGGCTGCGGTGCGCGCGTTCGGCCGCACTGGCGAGGTGGCTGTCCATGGTCACCAGCACGACCCGCATGCCGGGCGAGAGCGCCTGGCTCTCAGCGGCTGAAATGGGCTTTGGCATCGTAGAGCGTCTCCAGCGTGATCACGGGCAGGCCTTTGTCCCTGGCGTACAGCTCGGTGTTGCGGCGGGCCTTGCCGCGCACGAAGAACGGAATCTTGCGAAGCTCCTTCTCGGCTTCCACACCCCAGGTGGTCAGCACCGCAGGGGACGTCGTGGGCATGGCGGGCTGCGGCACCGCAGGTGCAGGCGTGTGCCCACCCCCCAGATGCGAAGGCGCGGCATCTTCATGGAACTCGGCATCGCCCCGGAACATGCCGATGAGGTGCTCTTCCAGGCCCATCATGAGCGGGTGCACCCAGGTGTCGAACAACACGTTGGCGCCCTCGAACCCCATCTGAGGCGAGTAACGTGCGGGGAAGTCCTGCACATGCACGGGTGCCGAAATCACGGCGCATGGAATACCGAGCCTTTTGGCAATGTGGCGCTCCATTTGCGAGCCCAGCACCAGCTCCGGTTGCAACTCGGCGATGCGCGCTTCCACGTCCAGGTAGTCGTCGCTGATGAGCGCCTCCACGCCGTAGCGTTTCGCGGCCTCGCGCACTTCGCGGGCGAACTCGCGGCTGTAGGTGCCCAGCCCGACCACGGTGAATCCCATCTCGGTGGCGGCGATGCGCGCGGCGGCCACCACGTGGGTCGCGTCGCCGAAGACGAACACGCGCTTGGACGTGAGGTAGGTCGAATCGACCGATTTCGCGTACCAGGGCGCGCGGGCGTCGGCGTTGGCGAGCACGCTGGTAGGGTCCACGCCAGCCAGGGCGGCAACTTCCATGATGAAGTCGCGCGTGGCCCCCGAGCCGATGGGCACCGTGCGCGTGGCAGGCTGGCCGAACGTGCGCGTGAGCCATCCCGCCGCTACCGACGCGATCTCCGGGTACAGCACCACGTTGAAGTCTGCGTCGCCCAGGCGGGCCAGATCGGCGGGCGACGCGCCCAGTGGCGCGGTGACGTTGATGTCGATCCCCATGTCGCCCAGCAGGTGGCTGATCTCACGCAGATCGTCTCGGTGGCGAAAGCCCAGCGAGGCCGGGCCGAGGATGTTGCAACGCGCGCGCTGCCCCGGGTCGCGCGGCGCACGCTTCACGTCGGGGTCGGCCAGCTGGCGAACCATCTGGTAGAAAGTCTCGGCCGCGCCCCAGTTTTCCTTGCGCTGGTACGAGGGCAGTTCGAGCGCCACCACCGGCACCGGCAGATCGAGCGCCTTGCACAGGCCGCCTGGATCGTCCTGGATCAGTTCAGCGGTGCAGGAAGAGCCGACGATCATCGCCTGAGGGTGAAAGCGCTCGAAGGCCTCGCGCGCAGCGTCCTTGAAAAGCTGCGCCGTGTCGCCGCCCAGGTCGCGCGCCTGGAAGGTGGTGTAGGTCACCGGCGGGCGCCTGGCGTCGCGCTCGATCATGGTGAAAAGCAGGTCGGCGTAGGTGTCGCCCTGCGGCGCGTGCAGCACGTAGTGAACGCCCTTCATGGCAGCGGCAATGCGCATGGCGCCCACGTGGGGCGGTCCTTCGTAGGTCCAGAGCGTGAGTTGCATCGCGGTTCCTGCGTTCAGGCCGCCAGGCGCAGGCGGCGCACCAGCGGGCGGCTGAAGAGTTCGGCCAGATCGGCGGCCTGCTCGTAGCCCTGGATGGGCGTGAACACCAGCTCGATGGCCCACTTGGTGGTCAAGCCTTCGGCTTCGAGCGGGTTGGCCAGCCCCAGGCCACAGACCACCAGGTCCGGGCGCTCGGCTCGGCAGCGGTCCAGTTGCCGCTCGACGTGCTGACCCTCGCTCAGCAAGGTGCCCGAGGGCAGGCGTGCGAGCTCTTCGGCCATGTGGGTGCGGTGCAGGTAGGGCGTGCCGACCTCTGTCAGTTGCATGCCGAGTTCGCGCGAGAGAAATCGCGCCAGCGGAATCTCCAGTTGCGAATCGGGGAAAAAAAAGATGCGCTTGCCTTCAAGCTGCACGCGCTGGCGCGCCAGGGCGCTGGTGGCGCGTTCACGGCCCGGGGTGGTCACGGCGTCGAAGCGCTCGGCGTTCACGCCGAAGGCGGTGGCTGCCGCATGCAGCCAGGCTGTGGTGCCCTCCACGCCCAGCGGGAACGGCGCACACAGGCGCTGCGCGCCGCGCGCTTCCAGCGCCACGGCGGTGTCAGCCAGAAACGGCTGTGCCAACAGGAAGCGCGTGTTTGGCCCCACCGGCGGCAACTGCGCGGCGCGGCGCGGCGGCAGGAAACGCACAGGGCCGATGCCCAACTGCTCGAACAGGCGGATGAACTGGTCTTCCACCACATCGGCGAGCGCACCCACCACCATCAGTTCGGCCGGCGCGGTGCCCTCCAGGGCGGGCAGGCCGGGCACGAGTGAGGCCAGGCAGGCGTCCTCGCCCTGCGTGAAGGTGGTCTCGATGCCGCTGCCGGAGTAGTTGAGGACGCGCACATCGGGCGAAAAGCGGCCCGAAAGGCGCTGCGCGGCGCGCGAGAGGTCGAGCTTGATGACTTCAGACGGACAGGAGCCCACCAGGAACAGCAGCTTGATCTCGGGCCGTCGCTCGACCAGCCGCGTGACCACGCGGTCCAGCTCCTCGTTGCAATCGGCCAGGCCGGCGAGGTCGCGCTCGTCGATGATGGCGGTGGCGAAACGCGGCTCGGCAAAAATCATCACGCCGGCGGCGCTCTGGATCAGGTGGGCGCAGGTGCGCGAGCCCACCACGAGGAAAAACGCGTCCTGGATCTTGCGGTGCAGCCAGATGATGCCGGTGAGGCCGCAGAACACCTCGCGCTGGCCGCGCTCGCGCAGCACGGGAGCGTCGGAACAGCCCGGCGTGTCGGCGCGGATGGGAATGACCGGGGTCATTCGAACACCTCCCTCGGCGCCAACGCGCCCTGCAGACGCGCCATGCGCAGCTTCCACAGGAACTGGCCGGCGTTGACCACGTAAGCCGCGTACGCCGCCAGCGCCAGCAGCATCAGGCCACGCGGTGCCAGCCAGCCAGCCCACAGCGCCACCAGGTAGGCCGTGTGCAGCGCCAGCACCAGCATGCTGAACACGTCCTCCCAGTAGAAAGCCGGTGCAAACAGGTAGCGGCCAAAGACCACCTTCTCCCAGAGGCAGCCGGTGATCATGATGGTGTAGAGGGTGAGCGTCTTGATCACCACCGACACGGTGGCAGCCCCCTCGCCCTCACCGGTGGCCAGGAAACGCAACACCAGCACCAGGCTGACCAGAAACACCATGAACTGCACCGGTGCCAGCACGCCTTGCACCAGTGTCCACACCGTCGAGTCGCGCCGCTGACGCTCCTGCGAGGTGTAGAGGATGCGGCCGGCGGGCGGCCGCGTGGTCTCGGGATGCATCGGATCTGTCTCCATGGAGCCTTTGAGACTCGCTGGAACCCAATTTAGATGGTCCCGGGAATTGTGTCAACTTTTATTGACGTCTTGTTTGATTGACATTTCGGTTCAACGTAGTAAAGTTTTCTGGACGGGTATCTGGAAAAGTTTTGACGCCGTCGGTGGACGGCTGTACAAACCTTCCAGCCATCGACACCGACGCATTTCCGAAGGTGCACAAGAGCTCGGTATCAACCTGGCCTCTGCGATCCGCACAAGCGCAAGAGCGCAAGGAGACATGGAATGGGCTCGTATTCAAGGACCTCCCCTCCGAAGGAGAGCGGGCCATTCGGCGCCGTCCCTCCCTCCGAGCCGTGGCCGGACGGGCACGCCGCAGCGGGTTTCCCCCCCGCCATCGACGATCTACTGCGCACCGACGCGAGCGAACCCACGACCGAGGACAGCGTGCGCTCGGTGCTGCTGGCCAAGGCGGTCGAATACGAGATCATTCCCCGCCTCATGCTGGCGCACCGCGTGCCGCAGGAATGCGCGTCCTTTCCGGTGGCGGGCAACCAGCGCATCTCCGCCGAAGACGTGGCCGTGTTTGCCGAACTGGTGCTGCATGAGGACGATGCGGCCATCAGTGCCTGTGTGATCGCGCTGCGCGACCGGGGCGTGCCGGTCGAGTCCATCTTCATGGACCTGCTTGCGCCCGTGGCCCGGCACCTGGGCGAGATGTGGGAACGCGACCTGTGTACCTTCACCGAAGTGACCGTGGGCCTGGGCCGCCTGCAGCAAGTGCTGCGCGAGAACAGCGCGACCTTCGCGCAGTTCAACGGCGCCACTTCCACGCTGGAAGGTCGGCGCCTGCTGCTCATGCCCTGCCCGGGCGAACAGCACACCTTCGGCCTGTCCATGGTGGGTGAGATCTTTCACCGCGCGGGCTGGGACGTGGTCACGAATTTCCTCTCCAGCCACGCTGCACCGGCCATGGTGGAGAAGGACTGGTACGACGTGGTGGGATTTTCGCTGGGCTGCGAAACCGGCATCGCGCGGCTTCAGGAGGTGATGGCGCTGGTGCGCAGGAAGAGCCAGAACCCCCGGGTCTCTATAATCGCCGGCGGAGCGATCTTTGCCCTGCATCCCGAGTACGGCAACCAGATTCCGGCCGACGCCATCGTCACCGATGGGCCCAGGGCGCCGGCTCTGGCAGAGAAGCTGGTGAACGACAGGCACCAGCGGAGTTGAAGGTCACGAAGCAGTCAGAAGATCCGAGCAGGCCCCGTGTAACCATCTGAAAGCTCAACATGTCACAGGCGCCGCAAGCGTATGCCGGAAAGACCTTTGAAAAGGCCGGTCAGTACCTTGCCCATCTCGATGCGCAATCGGCCGCCGAACTCATCACGGCAGCCTCTGACGTGGTGCTTGTCCTGGACAAGGATGGCGTGATCCGGGACATGGCCCTCGCCAGCGAAGACATGCTGGGCCTGGGCTGCCAGCAGTGGCTGGGCAAGGCCTGGACCGACACCGTGACAGTGGAGAGCAAGCCCAAGATCGAAGCCCTGCTCAAGAACCCCGAGGACGCTTCTGGCGAAGGCCTGCGCTGGCGCCATGTGAACCACCCGGTGGCCGACAAGCCCGACCTCGCGCTGTCGTACTCCGTGGTTCAACTGCATTCCCCGCAAGGCGAGAGCGACACCGCGCACGCCGTGGCCTTCGGCCGCGACCTGCGCAGCCAGGCCGCGTTGCAGCAGCGGCTGGTCACGGCGCAGCTCTCCATGGAGCGAGACTACTGGCGCCTGCGCCAGGTCGAGACGCGGTACCGCCTGCTGTTCCAGATGGCCTCCGAGCCGGTGCTCATCCTCGAAGGTTCGATCGACAAACTCGAAGAAGCCAACCCGGCCGCCTACGAACTCTTCGGCGAGAAGGCCCGAGCGCCCGGCTGGAACCTGGCCGCCAGTCTGGATGCCGCCAGCCACAGCGCCCTGCGCGAGATGCTCGACCGGCTGCGCGCCAGCGGCAAGGCCGACCCCTGCGAGGTGCGCCTCATCGACGGCGCGCAAGACCTGATCGTGGCGGCCTCCCAGTTCCGCCAGGAAAACACCCTGCACT
Source organism: Hydrogenophaga sp. (assembly GCF_050250835.1). GTDB lineage: Bacteria > Pseudomonadota > Gammaproteobacteria > Burkholderiales > Burkholderiaceae_C > Hydrogenophaga. The sequence goes on from NZ_JBFWNX010000002.1 coordinate 316,917, forward strand.
TCCTGCTGCGCTTCACGCGCCCTCAGGACAGCCTGGCACCGAGCCTGGCGCGCGGCAAGCAAAGGCTGTTGCAGGTCATGGAAAGCGCGCCCGATGCGCTCGTGGTGACCGACATGGAGGGCCGCGTGCTCAGTGCAAACCGAGCCTTCCTCGACATGGGCCAGCTCGGCACGGAAGACCAGGCGCGCGGCGAGGTGCTCGACAAATGGCTGGGCCGCACCGGGGTTGATTTCCGCGTCCTGCTGACCAACCTGCGGCAGCACGGCACGGTGCGCCTCTTTGCCTCGCAGATGCGAGGCGAGTACGGCTCCACCTCTGAAGTCGAGATCTCTGCCGTGGCCGTCAACAGCGGACCGCAACGCTGCCTGGGATTCACCATTCGCGACATGGGCCGCCGCCTCACCAGCGACGGCCGCAGCACCAAGGAATTGCCGCGCTCGGCCAGCCAGATGACCGAACTCGTGGGCCGCCTTCCGCTCAAGGACATCGTGCGCGAGACCACCGACCTGATCGAACAGCTCTGCATTGAAGCCGCGCTGGAGCTCACCGGCGACAACCGCGCTTCGGCCGCCGAGATGCTGGGCCTTTCGCGCCAGAGCCTCTACATCAAGCTGCGACGGTTCGGGATTCTGGAGGGCGTGGGCGAAGACACGCATTGAAGGCTCACCCGCCGTCAAAAAGCCAGCTCCGAAAGAGCTGGCTTTTTGCTTTCGGGGTCAAGGAGGGCCAACCTCCTTTTCGATTTTTCTTTTACATCGAAATGTGTCAGTATTAATTGACACTTCCAGGGGCGAGGTGTACAAGCTTTGCCATGAAGCTCCCCGCCTTGTCCGCCGTCACCGAGCTGTTCAAACCCATCACCTGGTTTCCGCCCATGTGGGCCTTTGCGTGTGGGGTGGTGGCTTCGGGTGTGTCGATGGATGGACGCTGGCTGGTGGCCATTGTGGGCATCGCACTGGCCGGGCCGCTGGTGTGCGCCACCAGCCAGGCGGTGAACGACTGGTTTGATCGCCACGTCGATGCGATCAATGAGCCGCAGCGTCCCATACCTTCGGGGCGCATGCCCGGTGCCTGGGGTCTGTATCTCGCCATCACCTGGACGCTGGTCTCGCTCGTGGTGGCCACCGTGCTTGGCCCTTGGGGCTTTGGCGCTGCTGCGCTGGGGCTTTTGCTGGCCTGGGCCTACAGCGCACCACCGGTGCGCCTGAAAGAAAACGGCTGGTGGGGCAATGCCGCCTGCGGGTTGAGTTATGAAGGCATTGCGTGGATCACGGGAGCGGCCGTGATGGCGGGCGGCGCCATGCCCGGCGGCGAGTCGCTGGTGCTGGCTGCGCTCTACAGCGCCGCCACGCACGGCATCATGACGCTCAACGATTTCAAGGCGGTGACCGGCGACCGCCAGATGGGCGTGCGGTCGTTGCCGGTGCAGCTCGGCGTGGACCGCGCTGCGCGCGTGGCCTGCTGGTTCATGGCGGTGCCGCAGATGGTGGTGATCGTGCTGCTGGTGGCGTGGAACCAGGAACGGCACGCCGCCGCGCTTGTGGTGCTGCTCATGCTGCAGTTCTTCATGATGCGCCGCTTCATGGCAGCGCCGGTGGAGCGCGCGCTGTGGTACAGCGGCTTTGGCGTGCCGCTGTTCGTGGCGGGCATGATGGTCAGCGCCTTTGCCCTGCGCGGCCTGGCTGGAGGCGCGCCGTGACCCACTTCGGCTGGACACATGTCGCGCGCCTGGGCCTGGTTCAGATGGCGCTGGGTGCCATCGTGGTGCTCACCACTTCCACGCTCAACCGCGTGATGGTGGTCGAACTGGCTTTGCCCGCCCTGCTGCCCGGGGTGCTGGTGGCACTGCACTATGCGGTGCAGTTGGCGCGACCTCGCATGGGATTCGGCTCCGACGTGGGCGGGCGCCGCACGCCCTGGATTGTGGGCGGCATGGTGGTGCTGGCCAGCGGCGGCGTGCTGGCTGCATTCGCCACCGCCTGGATGGCGACCCACCCGGCAGCCGGCATGGTGCTTGCGCTGGTGGCGTTCGGCCTGGTCGGCCTGGGCGTGAGCGCGGCAGGCACTTCGCTGCTGGTGCTGCTGGCCAAGCGCGTGCCCGAGGGCCGACGCGCGGGTGCGGCCACGCTGGTCTGGATGATGATGATCGCCGGCTTCGCGCTCACCGCCGGACTGGCCGGACATTGGCTCGACCCCTACTCCCCAGCCCGCCTGCTGCTGGTGAGCAGCGGCGTCTCCTTGCTGGCGTTGTTGCTCTCGCTGGTGGCGCTGCGCGGGCTTGAGGGCACGGTGCCCGCAGAAGGAGCGCGCGCCTCACGCAGCCGCGACAAGCCACGCTTCCGTGTGGCGCTGGCCCAGGTGTGGCAAGAACCTGTGGCGCGCCGCTTCACCGTCTTCGTGTTCGTCTCCATGCTGGCCTACAGCGCGCAAGACCTGATCCTTGAACCTTTTGCGGGCACGGTGTTCGGCTACACGCCGGGCGAGTCCACACAGCTCTCGGGCGTCCAGCACGGCGGCGTGCTGGCGGGCATGTTGCTGGTGGCGGCGGCCGGGGCTGTGGGCGCGCGCTTCAAGCACCACGCGCTGCTGCGCCACGCCGGCTCGCTGCGCGCATGGACCATTGGCGGCTGCCTGGCCTCGGCGCTGGCGCTGTTCGCGCTCATGTTCGCGGGCCTGCAAGGCACCGGCTGGCCGCTGAAGGCGACAGTGTTGGCACTCGGTGTGGCCAACGGCGCTTTTTCCATTGGTGCCATCGGTTCCATGATGCGACTGGCCGGCGAAGGCCGGCAGGCCCGTGAAGGCGTGCGCATGGGGCTATGGGGTGCGGCGCAGGCGGTGGCCTTCGGTCTGGGTGGGCTGGTGGGCACCGGAGCGAGCGATCTTGCTCGCTGGCTGATTGCCGCACCTGGCGTGGCCTATGCCATGGTGTTCGCTCTGCAGGCACTGGCCTTTCTGCTCTCGGCCGTGCTGGCCTGGCGCCTCGCAGCACCATTGGCCCCCGCCCCATCTTTCACCGGTTTCCACCCCGCAGGCGACGCCTTCGCTGCGGGCTCTTCACCAAGGCCACAGCCATGAAAACCACCGAAGAGATCTTCGACGTCGTCGTCATCGGTGGCGGACCCTCGGGCGCCACCGCGGCCCACGAACTCGCCCGCCAGGGGCACTCGGTGTTGCTGCTCGATCGCGCCGGGCGCATCAAACCCTGTGGGGGCGCGATACCACCGCGCCTCATCAAGGACTTCGCCATCCCCGACGAACTTCTGGTGGCCCGCGCCCAATGCGCGCGCATGATCGCGCCGTCCAACAAGCACGTGGACATTCCCATCGAAAACGGCTTCGTCGGCATGGTGAACCGCGAAGCGTTCGACGAATGGCTGCGCGAGCGCGCCCGCACGGCGGGTGCGGTGAGGCGCACAGGCCAGTTCGAGAAACTCGAGCGCGATGCCACCGGTGTGAGCGTGGTGCACTACCGGGTGCGAGAGCGCCACCAGCGTGACGAAGGCACGCCGGCCAGCGTGCGCGCCAGAAGCATCGTGGGTGCAGACGGGGCGCGCTCCGAGGTGGCGCGCCAGGGTGGCGTGCCGGGCGCCGAGCGCACGAAATACGTCTTTGCCTACCACGAGATCGTGCGAGCACCCGCGCCCGAGGACCGCTCGGCCGATTACGACGGTGCACGCTGCGACGTGTACTACCAGGGCCGCTTCTCACCCGACTTCTACGGCTGGGTGTTTCCCCACGGTGACACGCTCAGCGTGGGCACCGGCAGCGCCGACAAGGGTTTTTCGCTGCGCGGCTCGGTGCAGCACATGCGCGAAGCCAGCGGCCTGTCAGGCGCTCAGACGCTTCGCCGCGAAGGCGCGCCGATTCCCATGAAACCGCTGCCACGCTGGGACAATGGCCGCGATCTCGTGCTGGCTGGCGATGCGGCGGGCGTGGTCGCTCCCGCCTCGGGCGAAGGCATCTACTACGCCATGGTGGGCGGCCAGTTCGCCGCACAGGCCGTACACGAAATGCTGCTCACCGGCAACGCGCAAGCGCTCAAGCTGGCGCGGCAACGATTCATGAAGCTGCACGGCACGGTGTTCTGGGTGCTGGGCGTCATGCAGTCGTTCTGGTACGGAAGTGAAAAGCGGCGCGAGCGCTTCGTGAAAATCTGTGAAGACCGCGACGTGCAGCAGCTCACGTTCGAGTCCTACATGAACAAGCAGCTCACGCGCAGAAAGCCCATGGCGCACGTTCGCATCTTCTTCAAGGACCTGGGTCACCTGCTCGGCCTGGCGCGGGTGTGAACCTGGGCGACCCGGGCGCGATGCGCCTGTTGCTCGATGCGGTGATCGTCTTCACCCTGCTCGAAGCGCTGGCCTTGTGGTCATTTCACGCCATGACCGGCAGGGGGCTGGCGCCACACGACTACGCACTCAACATGGTGTCTGGCGTGTGTCTCATGCTGGCCGTGCGGGCTGCGCTGGATACGATGCCCTGGCCGTGGATCGCCACGTGCCTGGCGGCCTCTGGCCTGGCACACGGCCTGGACCTCTGGCGCCGCTGGCAGCGTGCGGCGCGAGAAAAGAAAGAGCGAACTCAGCCTTTCTTGACGTAGGCGCTGCACCAGGCGTTGGCCGAGACCATCTTGCCGGGGAAGATGCCGCATCCACCGGCGGGGTCGCCGGCCTTGCCGGTGTAGAGCTGGCAGGTGCTGCATTTCTGCCCTGCAGCGTATTTGGGGTATTTCTTGGTGTCCACCTTGGTGGCATCGGCCGTGTAACCCAGTGCCACGGCGGTGGCATCCTTTTCATTGACCATGGCGGCGGTCTGGGCCTGGGCGGTGGCGGCCAGCAGCGCGGAGCCGCCTGCAGCCACCTGGAGCATGAAGACGCGACGATTTGAACCGTTCATTGTGGACCTCGTGGGGAAATGCAGGATTGCCAGACCATGCTACTTCCCGCCTGTTAACGCTGCCTTAATGACCCGAACGCCTGAGTGCGGCACTCACCCATTGCCGCCAGCCCCCCGGCAGGGCATGGCAGGCGTGGTGCTTACACTTGGGCGGTGACACGCACCACGATGAGCCCACAAGACTACGTCCAGCAAAAGGCCGCTGCCTCGGGCAGCAGCTTCTACTACGCCTTCCTGTTCCTGCCGCCGGAGCGTCGCGCCGCCATCACCGCGTTCTACGCCTTCTGCCGTGAAGTGGACGATGTGGTGGACGAGGTGAGCGACCCCGCCGTGGCCCAGACCAAGCTTGCCTGGTGGCGGCGCGAGGTCGCGCAGGCCTATGCAGGCGAGCCCACGCACCCGGTGATGCGCGCGCTCATGCCGCTGTGCAAGACCTACGAGATCGAGGCTCGCCACCTCTCGGCCGTGATCGACGGCTGCCAGATGGACCTGGAACAGAACCGCTACCTGGACTTCGCCAACCTGCAACGCTACTGCCACCTGGTGGCCGGTGTGGTGGGTGAAGTTGCCGCACGCATCTTTGGCCAGACGCAGGTGCGCACCACAGAGTACGCGCACCGTCTGGGCCTGGCGTTCCAGCTCACCAACATCGTCCGGGACGTGGGCGAGGACGCCACGCGCGGACGCATCTACCTGCCGGTGAACGAACTCCAGAGCTTCAACGTGAAGGCCCACGAACTGCTGCAACGCGGCGGCGCCCCCGGCACCGACGCGGCCGATTTCCGCCGCCGCTTCACCGCGCTCATGCAGTTCCAGTGTGCGCGAGCCCTGCAGACCTACACCGATGCCCTGGCCCTGCTGCCCGAGGCCGACCGGCGCGCCCAGAAGCCCGGCCTGATGATGGCCAGCATCTACCGCACCCTGCTGCAGGAAATCGCGTCTGACCCCATGCTGGTGCTGACACAGCGCGTGAGCCTGACGCCTTTGCGCAAGTTCTGGCTGGCCTGGAAAGTCCAGGCGCTGGGCAGACTGTGATCTCCCCACTGCCCCGCCGCGCGGGTCGCAGCCCCCAGGGGATGCTGGCCATCGTCGGGGCGGGCTGGGCCGGCATGGCGGCCGCCGTGCAAGCTGCATCCCATGGCATGGACGTGACCATCTTCGAAGCGACCCGCGTGCTCGGTGGCCGGGCCCGCGCCCTGCCTGCGCATCGGCCCGACGGCATGCCCCTGACGCTGGACAACGGGCAGCACATCCTGATTGGCGCCTACAGGGACACGCTGGCGCTCATGCGTCAGGTGGAGATGGACCCGAGCGAGCACCTGCTGGCTCTGCCGCTCATGCTGCCTTACCCCGACGGCTCCGGCCTGCGCACCCCCGAGTGGGCCGCACGCTGGCCTGCGCCGCTCGATGCCCTGGCCGCCATCGCCACCGCGCGTGACTGGCGGTGGCGGGATCGGTTCGCGCTGCTGCGCATCTCGATGGCGTGGAAACGCTCGGGTTTTGCGTGCCCGCCCACGCACACCGTGGCGGATGTCTGCCGGGGTCTGCCGGTTCGCGTGATGAACGAACTGATCGAGCCGCTGTGCGTCTCGGCCCTGAACGTGCCGGTGCAGCAAGCCAGCGGCGACGTGTTCCTGCGCGTGATGCGCGACGCGCTGTTCGGCCCTGGCAGCCACGGCTTCAACGCTTCGAGCCTGTTGCTGCCGCGCAGCGATCTCTCTGCCCTGTTTCCGCTGGCCGCGGCCGCCTGGCTGAAGAAGAGTCACGGCCAGCACACCCGCATCCGCATGGGCACCCGTGTGCGCGGGCTGCGCGCCGCGGGAGCGCAATGGCTGCTGCGAACCGAGGAAAAAGAAGAGGCAGAAGAGGCCTTCGACCAGGTGATCTGGGCCACCTCGGCAAGCCCGGCAGCCCAGGTGATGGGCCAGGCTATTGACGCGCCGGACACCTTGCGCAGCTGGGCAGGTTCAGCAGAGCAACTCCCTTTCACCGCCATCACCACTGTCTACGCCTGGGCGAAGGGCGCTCGCCTCGCTTCGCCGCTGCTGGCCCTGCGCGATGGCCCGGCGCAGTTCGTTTTCGACCGGGGCCAGCTCGACCCGGCCAACCCCGCCGCACAAGGCGTGCTGGCCTTCGTGGTGAGCGCGAGCCAGGGCGAACGCGAAGCGTTGCAGGCGCGTGTGCTCGCGCAGGCCGAAAGCACGTTGCACCTGCCGTCGCTGCAAGCCTTGCAGACGGTGGTGGAAAAGCGCGCCACCTTCGCCTGCGTGCCCGGCGTGCATCGACCCGCCGCCTGCATCGCACCCGGCCTGTGGGCCGCAGGCGACTACGTGCAGGGCCCCTATCCCGCCACGCTCGAAGGTGCTGTTCGCAGTGGTCTTCAGGCGGCGGCGGGAACCTCTTCCCACGCAGGTGTTCCCACCTGTGCCATTCAGCAACCAGACGAAAGGAATCTCTCAGGATGATCGCCACTTCCTCCACCCGAACCCTCATCGCAGCCCTGGGCATGGGCCTGCTGGCACTGGCCAGCGGCGCGGCCCACGCGCAGAGCATGGTCAGCGTCAAGGGAAATACCCTGAACATGCGCGAAGGCCCGGGCACCCACACCGCGGTGCTGTGGGAACTGAAGAAGGGGTACCCACTCCAGATCACCCAGCGCAAGGGAAGCTGGGTAAAGGTGCGCGACTTCGAGGGCGACACCGGCTGGGTGGCACGCTCGCTCACCGGCAGCACGCCGCACCACATCGTCAAGTCGCCGGTCGCCAATATCCGCAGCGGCCCCGGCACGCAGCACCGCGTGGTGGGCAAGGCAAGCTACGGCGACCTCGTGCGCACACGCGAGAAGCGCGCCGACTGGGTGCGCGTCGAGCGCAAGGAAGGCGTGGGCGGCTGGATCGCCAGGCGATTGCTCTGGGGGTTCTGAGGAGCGGCCTCAGCCGTTCTCGCGCACCTTCAGGTAGGCCGGGCGCGCCATGCAACGCAACAGCCAGGCGTGCGTGAGCGGGTTCGCCTTCATGAGCGTGGCACAGGGCCGCGCCCAGTTCAGCACGCTGGCCACACAGAGATCGGCCACGGTGAAGCGCTGTGCAGCCAGGTGCGCCAGGCCGGCGGCCTGCTGCTGCGCCAGGTGTTGTTCGATCACACGAAAGGGCACCGCCAGGCGCCGTTCAGCGGCTTCGGCCAGCGCTGGCTTGCGGCGCTCTTCGGGCATGGCGTGGCGGTACATGAGCACGGTGAGCGCATCGGCCTCGACCTCCGTCATGGCCCAGAAGCTCCAGCGCAGCGCCTCGGCGTCTTCCCTGGCGGTGGCCGGCGCAATGCTGGCGCCGTCGGCCGGGCCGTGGTGGCGGGCAATGTACAGCGCGCAGGCCATGCTCTCCCAAACCACCACATCGCCCTCGGGCCGGGCGTCCACCACCGCGGGCACATGGCCGTTGGGGTTGATCGCCAGAAACCCGGGGGTGCGCGTGCCGCCTCCCTGATAGGGCAGCGACACGTGTTGAAAGTGCAGGCCAAGCTCGGTCGCAGCCCACAGCGGGCGAACGGCGCGCGACGCCGGAATGCCGTAGATGGTGAGGCTCATGCGCGCCGCGTGATCAACCGAGCTGGCGGCAAAGCGCCATCAGGTCCGGCACGGTGGTGTGTGGTTGCAGCGGCGCATGCTCCCAGGCATGGCCACCTCGGTTGAGCCAGGCCACCTGCATGCCCGCGCCCAGCGCACCCAGGGCGTCCAGGTGCGCGTCGTCACCGATGTGCAGCACCTGCCCGGCACTGGCACCTGCGGCCTGCGCTGCGGCGTGGAAGATGCGCGCATCGGGCTTGCCCACGCCGAACACGTGCGCACTCAGCGCCGCCCGGAAATGCCGCCCCAGGCCCACGCGGTGGACATCGGCATTGCCATTCGACAAAGCCACCACGGGATAGCGGCGGGCCAGCCATTCGAGCGCAGGCAAGGCGTCCTCGAACAGCTCCACGCGCTGGCGCTCGGCAAAGAACACCTCGAAAGCGGCCTCGGCCAGAGCAGGGTCTTCACCCTCGCGCTGCAACACCAGGCGAATCGACTCGCGCCGCAGCGCGCTCATGTCGTTGGCCAGTTCGGGGCGCAACGTGTGCATCTGGTTGCGCACCTCGCGCAACGCCACAGGATCGCCCCACCTCGCGGCGGTGGCCGGCGCGTGTTCGACGAGCCACGCGGCCAACGCGGCTTCGGCCCGCGCGATGGTCGGCCAGATGGGCCAGAGCGTGTCGTCCAGATCGAGGGTGATGGCGCGCACCCGGGACGGGTCCAGCGTGGCGGCGGCTGGGGCCGCTGGGGTACTCGGGGGCGTGTTCATGCTTGCGAGAGAATAGCGCATGCCATTCCAGCCCGAACCGCCTTATTCCCACGGCCAGGCCGCCCGCACTGCGGTGCTGCTGTGCAACCTGGGCACCCCGGACGAACCCACCGCACCGGCCTTGCGGCGCTATCTCGCTGAATTCCTGGGCGACCCGCGAGTGGTCGAGATTCCACGTCCGGTCTGGCTGCTGATCCTGCACGGCATCATCTTGCGGGTTCGGCCGAAGAAGTCGGCCGCGAAATACGCCGGCATCTGGATGCCTGAGGGATCACCCCTGAAAGTGTGGACCGATAGACAGGCCACGCTGCTGCGCGGCTACCTCGGCGAGCGTGGCCATCAGGTCACCGTGCGCTACGCCATGCGCTACGGCAATCCGTCCATCGCCTCGGTGATGGACGAACTCATGGCCCAGGGCGTCACACGGGTGCTGGTGCTGCCGGCCTACCCGCAGTACAGCGGTACCACCACCGCCAGCGTGGTCGACGGCGTGATGAACTGGGCGCGCCAGGTGCGCCACCTGCCCGAACTGCGGTTCGTCAACCGCTACCACGACGACGCCGGCTACATTCAGGCCCTGGCGCGCACCATCCGCGCACACTGGGCGGCTCACGGCCAGAGCGACCAGCTGGTGATGAGCTTTCATGGCGTGCCCGAGCGCACCCTGCAACTGGGCGACCCCTACCACTGCGAATGCCACAAGACCGCGCGCCTGCTGGCCGAACAGCTCGACCTGGCGAAAGACCGCTACAAGGTCACTTTCCAGTCGCGCTTTGGCAAGGCCAGGTGGCTCGAACCCTACACCGAGCCCACACTCATCGACCTCGCGAGCAAGGGCCTCAGGAGCGTGGACGTGGTCTGCCCAGGCTTCACCAGCGACTGCCTGGAAACCCTTGAAGAAATCAACATGGAGGCTCGCGAAGCCTTTCTTCACGCAGGGGGTGAACGCTTCGCGTACATCCCCTGCCTCAACGACCACCCCGAGTGGATTCGAGCGCTGGCCGATGTCGCCGAGCGGCACCTCCAAGGCTGGTCCACGAAGCGCGCCGACAACCCCATGGAGTTGCAGGCCAGCCGCGAGCGCGCACTGGCCTTGGGCGCGAAGGACTGAGCGAAGTCTCAGAACTTGAACCGAGCCCCCACGTACAGCGAACGCGATTCGCCCGGCGAGAGGATCGCGGCGTTGGCGGCCGCCACGTCGCGCACGCTGAACTGCGAGACGTAGTTCCGGTTCGCGAGGTTGCGCGCCTCGGCGAACACCTCCCAGTCCTTGCCGGTCCAGCCCGCACGCAGGCCCCACAGGGCGTACGAGTCCACCTGATAGGTGTTGCTGAAATCGGCAAAACGGCTGCTCACCAGATCAAACGTGGGGCCGAAGAAAAAGCCAGTGGCCGCATGCCGGTACAGCACCTCCCCCTTGAGGGCCACCTTGGGTGCGGCCGGCAGCACGTTGTTGCCGTAGATCGCATCGCCCTGGAAACGGAAGCGGTTGAACGTCAGATTGACCAGGGGTTCGATCCGGTGCGCACTGCTCCCGCCCAAGGCGAAGCTGGCACCCACCAGGGCTTCGATGCCAGCGTGCACGGTGCGGTCCGCGTTGATGGACAGGCTGGTGCCCGGGGCACCTGGGTCGTCGCGCGACAGGATCTCGTTGCGCAGCCGCGTGTGGTACACGGCGACGTCCCAGTTCCAGCGGTGCTTCTGCCCAAACTCCTGCTTGCCGCGCGCACCCACTTCGAACACCGTGCCACGCATGGCTTCCAGCAGCGTGTTGGGCGGACCGCCTGGGGTCTCGTCCTGCAGTTCGTACAGCGTCGGCGCCTCATACACGCGGCTGACGTTGGCGAACAGCTGGGACGACGGCGAGAGCTGGCGAATCAGGCCGGCACGCGGGTTGATGCTGTTGAAATCGCCCTTGAGGCTGGACGCCCTCACCTCGCGGCTGGTGGACACGCCCTGCGCACCGTAAACGGCCGTCCAGTCTGGTGCGAACTGCCAGCGGTCCATCACGAACAACTCCAGTTGGCTGGCGCGGTTGGCCACGGCGGTCGTCAGCGTCTGAGCGCCACCTGGCACATAGCTGAAATTGCCGCCGTCGACCGTGGTGCGCGCCAGGTTCATGCCCACCAGCAGATCGTGCGCGCCCATGCGGCGCTGATACCGCACGGTGCTGCCCAGCGTGCGCTGCGTGGTGTCGATCAGCAGCGAGAAGAACGGGGGCGCATAGACGATGGGGTGGTAGAGCTGCTGGTTCTCATACGAAAGGCCGAGCGTGAGCTTGCTGTCCGTGTCGATGTCCCACACCGTCCTGTTGGCCAGTCGCCAGGTCTCCACGTTGTAGCGGTAGTTGCCGGCCACGGCCGCAGCCTGGGCCTGCTTCGGATCGTCCAGCCACTGCTGGCGCGTGAGCACGCCCGGCAACTGTTGCTGGTTGTCGATGTAAGTGGCGTAGAAGCGGGTGTGTACAGCATCGTTCAACTGCCAGCCGCCATTGGCATACAGGCTGTTGCGCTCCTGCTTCTGGTGCCGGCGGTAGCCGTCGTAGTGCCGGGTCTCGGCCGAAACCAGGCCATCGAAGGTGCCCACGATCTTGCCCAACGTCACGCTGCCCTGCCGATGTCCGTGGCTGCCCAGGTTGAGCAAGAGTTCGTTCGGCGCGCCGTCGCGAGCCGTGGGGGTGGTGAAGTCGATGGCACCACCCAGCGTGCTGGCGCCGTAGGTCAGCGCGTTGGCGCCCCGGGCCACCACCGCATGGCTGGCGGCCAGCGGGTTGGGCTGGCGGTTGTGGTTGTTGCCGTCGGCCGCCGAGACCGGCAGGCCATCCTGCAGGTACTTGATACCGTTGCCGTCGTAGTTGGTGGCATCGAGGTTCGAGCCCCGGCTGGAGATGAAGGACGAGTCGCCTGTGGAGCCGCTCGCGGTCCACAGGCCCGGCACGTAGCGCAGCATGTCACCCACGCTCACCACGCTGCGCTGGCGCAGGCTTTCGCCATCGACCAGCGAGACGCCGCCCGGCGTGAGGGCCTGCTCGGCCTCCAGCTCGGCACGGACTTCGTCGGCGTCATGGCGGGCCTTGATGACGACGGTGGGCAACTGGCCTGCCACTTCGGCCGGCGCGGGTGTGGGGGTCTGGGCAAAGGCGCAAGGCGCCAGCACGGCTGCGCACAGCACAGCGCATGAAGATCGGTTCATGGAGTTCGATTCCGGAGAAAAAAATGGCCAACGCGGCCGCAGCCCGAGGGGCGGGGCCGCCACAAAGGGCGGGAGCGGTCAGGCGCGCTCGGGCGGCCCGTGTGAAGGGGGCGGCAGCGCGTGCCGACGCACCGCCACCGTGGGCGAACGCGGCGTGGCGGGCGCTGCCTTGGCGATGCGCGGCAAGGCAGCCGGACTTGCCGTGGGCAGCGGCGCAGGTGTGGAACCCACGGCGCACAACTTGGCGCAGTTCGCCAGATGATCAAGGCCAATGCCGTCCTGCGCCAGCGCGTCGCGGATCTCGGCGGGCAGCAGCGCGGCGGCTTCCCGGGCAGAGCCGGGGTCGCCGCACCAGGCCGCCATGACGCCAGGCGGCGCCGCCTGCATGGCCGCATGAGCCACGGGCAGCCCAAGCTGCGCGAACCAGGCCAGGAAGACCAGGGTCCAGTTCAGGCGCAAGCGCAACAGGCGGGAAGACATGGAGCGCATTCTAATTTGGGCCTGTCCATCACGGCGGCAACAGCGCGCTGCCCGCCGCAGACACCACCTGCCGCGTCAGTCCGTCGAGCAGCGAAGACGCGGCTCGCGCCTGCTGCCAGTGCAGGGGCACGTCCATCGGACTGTCCGGCACCAGCTCCACCAAGGCACCCGACTTCAACTGGGCACGAATCATCAGCTCGGGCTGCAGGCCCCAGCCCATTCCTGCGACTGCCGCGATCACAAAGGCGTGCGGCGAAGGCAGGCTGTGCCGGGGCAACTCCACGTGTCGATGGCACAGGCGCCGCACCCAGCGCGACTGCAACTCGTCCTTGGTGTTGAACTGAAGGCTGGGAGCACGCGCCAGGCTGCCCGCACCAACACCCTCGGCGAAGTACCGTGCGACAAAACGAGGGCTGACCGTGGCCAGGTAGCGCATGGCGCCGAGCGGCTGGCTGTTGCAACCCACGGCAGGCCGGGCAGACGATGTGACCGCCGCCATCACCTCACCGGTTCGCAACCATTCGGCGGTGTGATCCTGATCGTCCACGGCAACCTCCATCAGTGCAGGCGCCTTCGTGGCAAAGCCCGCTACGGCGGGGGCGAACCAGGTGGCCAGGCTGTCTGCGTTCACGGCCACCGGCAGCGTCACGCGCGCAACGCCCTCTGGCGCCCAGGCGGGCAAGGTGCCGTGCAGTTCATGCTCCAGCAATCGCACGCGGTCCACGTGCTGACAGAGGCGCCGGCCCGTTTCAGTGGCCACGCAGGGCTGCCCCCGCACCACCAGCGCACAGCCTGCCCGCTCTTCCAGCAGACGGATGCGTTGCGAAATCGCCGACGGTGTGACGTGAAGCGTGCGGGCCGCGCGCTCGAAACTGCCTTCGCGAACCACAGCGGCCAGGGCCGAGAGTGAAGCATAGTCCAGCATGAACGTAGTTTTCCTAAATCGGAGTTATGAAAGATAGTTTGCCTTCATCGCAGAGGGCTGGCAATCTGGGCGCATGTCGACACTTTCGTCCCATCTTGAAATCGCGTGGCCTGCGTTCACTCAGGCGTTGCTCCTGAGCTTTGGGCTGATCGTGGCCATAGGCGCGCAAAACGCCTTCGTGCTGCGCCAGGGGCTTCGCCGTGAACACGTGGGCAGCGTGGTGATGTTCTGCGCCGTGGCCGATGCGGCGCTGATCACGGCGGGCGTGCTGGGCATGGCACAGGCGCTGGCGGGCAGCCCTGGCATCGCACGCGCGCTGGCGGTGGCGGGAGCGCTCTTCCTCTCGTTGTACGGATGGCGCGCCCTTCGCCGTGCGCAACATCCGCAATCCATGCGCGCCAGCGAAGAAGGCCTCACGCTCAGCCGTGGTGCAGCGCTGGCACAAGCTGCGGCCTTCACCCTGCTCAACCCACACGTCTACCTGGACACCGTGCTGCTGGTCGGCAGCATTGGCGCGCAGCAGCCGGCCGCATTGCGCGGCTGGTTCGTGGCCGGCGCGAGCGTCGCCAGCTTCCTGTGGTTTGGTTTGCTGGGCTTTGGCGCACGCTGGCTGGCGCCCGTGTTCGCTCGCCCGAAAGCCTGGCAGGTGCTGGACGCGCTGATCGGCGTAACCATGTGGGTGCTGGCCGCCCTTTTGCTGCGGCATGCGTTGCCGGCAGTCTGAGGAGACCGGATGTACATCTCAAAGCATCACCAGTTCAACGATCGGGAGGCCATCTGCTCGCTCATGGCATCGCGTCCGCTGGCCGCCTGGGTGCGCCAAGGCCCGAGCGGGCTTGTGGCAAACCACGTGCCTTTCCTGCTGGATCGCCAGCGGGGAGCGTTCGGCACACTCATTGCATCGTCGGTATCGAGATACCGATTGACCGGATCGAGGCCAAGCTCAAGACCAGCCAGGATGAAGACATGCAGGACAGGCTAGGCACCGTCAGCGCGCTGCGCAAGGCCTCGTGCCAGGAGGAACAAGCGATGGCCGATCTGGTCATGATGGCCGTTGATGGCGACCATCGCGGTCCATAGCCTGGCCTACAGCTGGATGGGAGGCCACGGAAGCAACGGAGGCTATGGACTGCCGCTGGACAAGGTGGTGACCTGCACCTCCAAAGCCACGGCCGCGCGCGACCTCGCCCACCTTGGGGCTGAAGGCCTGCTGTTCAGGCGGGGCCAGGGCAAGGTGTTGCGCTACTTTTTGAACGTGCCCGGCTTGGCGCACGCGGATCGCAGCTGAGTCCGCAACGGCAGCCGGCTCAGTGCCCCGCCAGAAACCGCTGCACCAGTTCCAGTTGGTCTGGCACGTTCAGCGCCGGCGCGTGCCCGCAGCCTGCAATGGTCACCACCAGCGCCCTCGGTCCGCGGTCGCGCATGGCTTCGGCAGTGTCGGCCAGCAGCAGGTCTGAATCCGCGCCGCGCAGGCACAGCACGGGCGCGTCGATGCGGTCGTAGGTGGGCCAGAGGTCGTAGTCGTTCGGGTGGTCGGTGAACTGGCGCACCATCGCGGGGTCGTAGTGCGGGGTCACGCGGCCGTCGGGCAGGCGGCGGGTGGAGCTTTCGGTGAACAGGCGCCACTGCGCATCGCTGATGTAGCCATAGGGCTTGTAGATGGTGCGGAAATACTGTTCCAGTTCGCTCACGGTGTCGAAGGCGGGCGGGCTGCCAGCGTAACTGCGGATGCGTTGCACGGCGGCATCGGCCAGCCTGGGGCCGATGTCGTTGAGCACCAACCGTTCAATGCGGCCGTGCAGCGGGCCGGCCGCGCACACCATGCCAATGGCGCCGCCCATGGAGGTGCCGACCCAGTGAAAGCGTTTGAGGGCGAGCTGGTCCACCAGCGAAGTGGCGATGCGGCTGTAAAAGTCCAGGCAGTACTCGGCTTCGGGCCTGGGGCTCCACTGGCTCAGTCCGCGGCCGATCGTGTCGGGGCAGACAACCCGCCAGCCCAGGGCGCACAGATGTTCGGCCAGCGGATCCATGTCGCGCCCGGTGCGGGCCAGGCCGTGCCAGGCCACCACCACGGGACCGGTGGGTTCGTCCGGCTCCCAGTCCATGAAGTGGATTTCGCGGCCTTCGCACTTCAGATAGCGCGAGCGCGGCAGGGGTTTGGTCAGGTTCATTTCGTGCCCTTCATGCGCACGAGCACGGCACGCTCCCTGAGCTTGCCCACGATGCCGGTGGGAAAGTAGTAGACCGAGAGCACGAACAGCAGGCCCAGCCAGAGCAGCCATCGGTCGGGCGTGAGCAGCGCGGGCAACATCGGTATGCCCTGGGTCGCCTCGCCGGCCAGGCGCAGCAGATCCTGCAGGTAGCTCTGCGCCACGAGGAACAGCACACTGCCAATGAGCGCGCCGTACAGCGTACCCATGCCGCCGATCACAACGATCAGCAGGATGTCCAGCATGATCTCGAACGACAGCGACGTATCGGGTCCGTTGTAGCGTAGCCAGATGGCAAGCAGGCAACCGGCGAGCGTGGCGAAGCTGGCCGAGAGCACGTTGGAAAGCGTGCGGTAGACAACAGTGCGGTAGCCGAGCGCTTCGGCGCGGAAATCGTTTTCTCGAATGGCTTGCAGCACGCGGCCAAAGGGCGAGTTCACGATGCGCAGGATGGTGAGAAAGATCGCCGTGACCGCGAGGAAGATCAGGTAGTAGGTGATCAGCCGGCCGTTCAGGTCCACCTCACCCAGGGGCGTGCTGATGGGTTCCTCGCGCAGGCTGAAGCCGGGCGACAACAGCTCAGGCACGCGGAAGCTCAGACCGTCTTCACCACCGGTGAAGTCGGAGAGTTGCGAAGCCAGCGTGAGGAAGGCCGAGGCCACAGCGAGCGTGATCATGGCAAAGAAAATCGCCTTCACGCGCAGCGAGAACAGGCCGATGAGCAAGGAGAGCACCAGCGAGATCAGCAGCGCGCAGACGATGCCCACGGCCATGGCACTCCAGCTCGCCTGCTCCACCGAATTCAGCGCAATCGCCACGCCATAGGCGCCGATACCAAAGAACATGGTGTGAGCAAAGCTCACGATGCCGGTGTATCCCAGCAGCAGATCGAAACTGGCCACCAGTGCCACGAAGATCAGCACCTTGGCCGCCACGTTGAGCGCCTTCACGCCCGGGAACAGAAACGGCGCGAACGCCAGGCCAAGGAACAGCACGATCAGCAACAAGCCGAGCCAGCGGCTGCGCGGGAGGTCGTTGGAGAGGAGTCTGCTCAGCATGTCTTGATCCTTTTGCTCGAGCCATTCCCGTTCGCCCTGAGACTGTCAAAGGGTTCTGGCAGTGCATCGACAGAGGGCTTCGACAAGCTCAGCCCGAACGGGGTGGTGGGGCTCAGACCGAACGGGTATCTGGCGCGAGCGCACCTCCGTTCGCCCTGAGCTTGTCGAAGGGTTGCATCTCGAACGAGTGGCTTCGACAAGCTCAGCCCGAACGGGGTGATGAGGCTCAGTCCGAACGGGATGGTGGGGCTCAGACCGAACGGGTATCTGGCGCGAGCGCACCTCCGTTCGCCCTGAGCTTGTCGAAGGGTTGCATCTCGAACGAGTGGCTTCGACTAGCTCAGCCCGAACGGGGTGGTGAGGCTCAGCCCGAACGGGGTGGTGAGGCTCAGCCCGGACAGGTATCTGGCGCGAGCGCACCTCCGTTCGCCCTGAGCTTGTCGAAGGGTTGCATCTCGAACGAGTGGCTTCGACAGGCTCAGCCCGGACGGGGTGGTGGGACTCAGCCCGGACGGGGTGGTGGGACTCAGCCCGGACAGGTATCTGGCGCGAGCGCACCTCCGTTCGCCCTGAGCTTGTCGAAGGGTTGCATCTCGAACGAGTGGCCTCGACAGGCTCAGCCCGAACGGGGTGGTGAGGCTCAGTCCGAACGGGATGGTGAGGCTCAGCCCGGACAGGTATCTGGCGCGAGCGCACCTCCGTTCGCCCTGAGCTTGTCGAAGGGTTGCATCTCGAACGAGTGGCTTCGACAGGCTCAGCCCGAACGGGGTGGTGGGGCTCAGCCCGAACGGGGTGGTGAGGCTCAGTCCGAACGGGATGGTGGGACTCAGCCCGAAGGGGGAAGTGAGGCTCAGGCCGTACCAATGGGGGCAGGTGCACATGGCGTGACAGACTTTCATCGGTTCGTCACGGGATAGACGCCTTGCGGCCGCCACAACAGGATGGCCACCATCAGTGCGATGTTGGAAAACAGCGCCACCTTCGGGGCCAGGAAGCCGGTGTAGTTGGCCATCAGGCCCACCAGCAGTGCGCCGATGAGCGCACCGGTGGTGGAGCCGAGGCCGCCGATGATGATGACGATGAAGATCAGGACGTTGACCTGCGCGCCCATCTGCGGAATCACGCTCTGCTGGTACAGCCCCCACATCACGCCGCCCAGGCCGGCCAGCGCGCTGCCCACCACAAACACGCCGATGAAAAGCTGCCGGATGCGGTAGCCGAGCGACTCGACCATCTCGCGGTCATGCACGCCGGCGCGCACCAGCAGACCCACCTTGGTTCGGTTCAGCGTCCACACCATGGCGGCGAACACGGCCACGCCCACCAGCACCGCGAGCAGGCGGTATTTCTCAACCGCCGCGTCGCCAAAGATGAACGAGCCGCGCAGCGCCTCGGGCAATGGCAATGCAATCTGCTCGGGGCCCCACACCACCTTGATGAGCTCTTCCCCGATGATCATGCCGCCCATGGTGATGAGGATCTGCTTGAGGTGCATGCCGTACACGGGGCGAATGATCAACCGTTCGAACACCCAGCCCAACGCGCCGGCCACCGCCATGGCCACCAGCATGGCCGGCAACAGCGCCGCCAGGTTGAGCCACAGGCTGTCGGCCGTGGTGAAGCTGTTCATGCTACCCAGCACGGTGGTGGCCACGAAGGCGCCAAGCGCGATGAACACGCCATGGCCGAAGTTCAGCACGTCCATGAGGCCAAACACCAGGGTGAGGCCCGAGGCGATGATGAAGATGATCATGCCCATGGCCAGGCCCGCCACGGTGAGCGTGATCCATGTGGAGCCGCTGCCCACGGCCGGCAGGGCCAGCAACGCGAGCGCTGGCACCAGCGCCAGCGGCTTCCAGTCGAAGTCGGCTTCGAGTTTCATTGATGCGCTCCCAGAGACAGGCCGAGCAGCTTCGATTGCAGGCTCTCGTCGGCCGCCAGTTCGGCCATCGAACCGCTGTGCACCACGCGCCCGTCGTCCATCACCGCCACGGTGTCGCCGAGCTGGCGCGCGAAGTTGAAGTTCTGCTCCACGAGCAGGATGGTGGTCTTCGCTGCCTTCAGTTCGCGGAAGGCAGCGATCATGTTCTGGATGATGGCGGGCGCCAGGCCCTTGCTGGGCTCGTCGATCAACAACAGCTTGCGCGGCTCGACGATGGCGCGCGAGACGGCCAGCATCTGTTTCTGCCCGCCGCTGAGCTTGCCGGCTGGGTGCAGCCAGAATTTCTTCATGGCCGGGAACAGGCCGAAGATCCAATCGAGGCGCTGCGTGTCGATGTCGTCGAGCGTGCGCGCACCGCGCGCGGCCAGCAGCATGTTCTCGCGCACGGAGAGGTCCGCGAAGATGCCCATGCTTTCTGGCACGTACGCCACGCCGCTCTGCGCAATGTCGGGCGTAAGCCGCTTCGTGATGTCCACGCCGTCGAGTGCGAGCGTGCCCTGGCTCGCCTGCCACAGGCCCATGATGGTCCGCAGCGTGGTGGTCTTGCCTGCGCCATTGCGCCCGAGCAGCATGGTCGTCTGGCCTTCGGGCACGGCCAGGTCCACGCCGTGGAGGATGTGGTACGCGCCGATGTGCGTATGCACGCCCTGGAGGGTAAGGAGGTTGCTCATGCGCTCACCTCCTCTTCAGGATTGATGCCCAGGTAAGCCTGCTGCACCACCGGCGATGCGATCACTTCAACCGGATCGCCATCGGCCACCAGTTCACCGTTGTGCAGCACGATGATGCGGTCGGAGAGTTCGCGCACCACGTCCATCTTGTGCTCGACCAGCAGAATGGTCTTGGTCTTGTCGTTCTTGAGTTGCCGGATCAGGTTCAGAATCACCGGCACCTCGTCCACGCTCATGCCGGCGGTGGGTTCGTCGAACATGAACACCTGCGGCTCCAGCGCCATCAGAATGCCCACTTCCAGCTTGCGCTGGTCACCGTGCGGCAGGCTGGACGCCAGCGCGTCGCGCTTGTCGGCCAGGGCCACGGCTTCCAGCACCTCGTCGGCGCGCTCGAGCAGGTCACGCCGGTCGCTCCAGATGCGCCACAGGTTCAAGCCCGCACGCGCCCTGGCCTGCACGGCAAGGCGCACGTTCTCCTGCACCGTGAGGCGTGGAAACAGGTTGGTGAGCTGGAAGGCGCGGCCCAGGCCTGCTTGCGCGCGCGCCGGTGCGCCCAGCGTCGAAATGTCCTTGCCACCCAGCAGCACCCGGCCTGCGCTGGCCTTGATCTGCCCGGAAATCAGGTTGAAATACGTCGTCTTGCCCGCCCCGTTGGGGCCGACGATGGCCGTGAGCGTGCCCGGTGCAAACGCGCACGAGACAGCACTCACCGCCACGTGCCCGCCAAAGCGGACCGTGAGGTCTTGGGTTTCAAGCATGGAGAATCCTCGGAGAGAGGCAATGTCCGTTCGCCCTGAGCCTGTCGAAGGGCCTCCACGCGTGGATGGGCTTCGACAGGCTCAGCCCGAACGGATGCAAGGGGCGCCAGGGAAGAGAATCAGCGCTTGTTCCGGATGGGAATCGCCAGGTCTTCCGGCTTGATCTCCCGCACCAGCTCAGGCACACCCCACGCGAACGCCGGGTCGACCTTGATCTTGAAGTGGTACATGCTCTGCATGGCCTGGTGGTCTTCCTTGCGGAAGGTCATCTTGCCCTTGGGCGTGTCGAAGCTCATGCCCTCCATGGTGGTGATGAGCTTTTCGGTGTTGGTATCGCCGTTGGTCTTCTTGAGCGCGGTCACCACGGCCATGGCGGCACTGAAGCCACCGGCGGTGAAGAAATCTGGCGGCGTCTTGAACTGGCGGTAGTGCTCCGAGACCATGGCGTCGTTCACCGGGTTCTTGGGGATGCCGAAGTAGTAGTACAGCGCGCCTTCCATCCCCGGGAACTGTTTGTAGGCCACCATCGCCGGCAGGATGTTGCCGCCGGTGGCGAGCTTGATGCCGTAGCGCTTGTCCAGCTCCATTTCGGCGATCTTGCCAAATGGCGTGGGCGCACCCGACCAACCCACCGAGATGTACTTGTTGCCCGGCTGGTCCTTGAGCTTGTCGACGATGCGCAGCAGGCCGGCGGTGAAGTCGGTCGTGCCCACGGGCAGGTATTCCTCGTGAACGATCTTGGCCTTCTTGATGAAGTCCTTGGCGGCCTTCACGCCGTCGCGGCCAAAAGCGTTGTCGTTGGCCAGCGTGGCCACCACGTTGCCCGGCTGGTCCAGCGCCACGGCGTTGGCGGCGGCATCCTGGCTGCTGTTGCGGCCGGTGCGGAAGATGTACCTGTTCCACTTGTCGCCGGTGATGGAGTCGGCCACGGCGGGCTCCACCAGCAGGATCTTCTTGTATTCCTCGGCCACCGGCAGCATGGCCAGGGCCACAGGCGAAGCGGTGGGGCCAATGGCCAGGTCCACCTTGTCGTCGGCGTAGGCGGCGGCCAGCAGGCTCTTGCCCACGTCGGGCTTGCCCTGGTCGTCTTTCTCGATCACCACGATCTTCTTTCCGCCGACCATCATGGTGCCGGCGGTGGCGTAGTTCAGGCCCATCATCAAGCCAGCCTGGGTCTGCTTGGCATACGCTTCCAGCGGGCCGGTCTTGCTGTGGATGTGGGCGATGCGGATCTCACCCTTGTTGGCTTGCGCGGATGCGAGGGTGGTGCCGAGCGCAGCGCTGCAGGCGAGGGCAATGACCGCCAGACGGCGGGTGGTGTGGGTCATGTCTTGTCTCCTGGTTGGAACGGTCACAGCGCGATGCGCCGTGCCGTCTGCTTTGCAGGCTTCGTGCCAACAGCAGACACCTTTGATTTCAAAAGATTTTCAGGTGAAGATCACCCGAAACGTCCGATTTTCAGACGATTTGAATCGCCTGGATTTTAGACATACGTCTGATTTTCAGACGATTCACCCATGACGGCCAGGCGGTCGTACAGGCTCGCCCGCGAGATGCCCAGCAGCCTGGCGGCAGCGGTCCGGTTGCCCCGGGTGCGAGCCAGCGCAAGCTGGATGGCGCGCTGCTCCAGCTCGGCGATCTGCTCGGGCAGGGGGCGCAGCACCTCCCCTGTGAGCTGGCGCGACTCCACACGAACCACGGCGCTCGGGGCCAGGTCGGGCAAGCCAGCTTCGCGCAGCACCGAGCTCACTTGCGCGGCCTCGATGTGGTGCGAATCACTGCGCAGCGCCAGTTGTTCCAGCACGTTGCGCAGCTCGCGGATGTTGCCGCGCCAGGGCTGCGCGGCCAACAGCGCCTGAGCGTCGGCCGTCAGCTCCAGTTGAGCGCCGCCGCCGCGCGCGGCGATGTCTTCGCAAAGCGCCTCGATCAGCAGGGTGATGTCGTCCTGCCTTTCGCGCAGCGGCGGCACGCGAATGGGCAGCACGTTGAGGCGGTAGTACAGGTCCTCCCGGAAGCTGCCGTCTCGCACCATCTGCTGCAAATCGCGCGAGGTGGCCGCCACCACGCGCACATCAAAGCGCACCAGCTTGTTCGAGCCCAGCGGCTCGATCTCGCCCTCCTGCAAGGCGCGCAGCAACTTGACCTGCACGGACATCGGCATGTCGCCGAGCTCATCGAGAAACAGGGTGCCGCCGTCGGCCAGTTTGAACTTGCCGTCGCGGCCTCGTCTGTCGGCACCGGTGTAGGCGCCCGGCGCCACGCCGAAGAACTCGGCCTCCAGCAGGGTGTCGGGCACGGCCGCCATGTTCACACTCACGAACGGGCGCCCCGCGCGCGGCGAAGCCGCGTGGATGGCGTGCGCCAGCAATTCCTTGCCAGTGCCGGTTTCGCCCAGCAGCAGCACGGGGCTGGCGGACTGCGCGGCGCGGCGCGCCTGGCGCTTCACCTCGAGTGCGGCGGCACTGCTGCCAACGAAGCTCGCGAAGGTGTACTTGGAGCGCCGCTGGCTGGCGAGTTCTCGGCGGGCCTCGCTCAGGTCCTGCTCCAGCCGCGCGAACTTGCTGATAAGAGGCTGCAGCGTGGTTTCGGGGTGGTCGAACAGCACGATGCCCAGCACGCCAATGACCTCGCCCGCGTCGTCGCGCAGCGGAATGCGACTGACCACGAAGGTGCCGGCGCGGTTGGTGAGCAGGTCAATCAGGATGGGCTTGCCGGTGGCGAGCACCTGGTGCATCTGCGTGTTCTGCACCACGCGTGAAACCGGATGGCCCACGAAGTCCTCCTCGCGCTCGAAGCCCAGCGCGGGCAGGAAACGCCGGTACTGGTCGTTGATCCAGACCACGCGGCCATCCCGGTCCACCAGCATCATGCCTTCGCTGGCATTGGCAAACAGGTCGAACATCGACCTCGCGGCGAGTTCGAGGATGCGCTCGCCGTCGCGTGGCAGGGTCTTCGCGGTGGGCGGTGGGTCCGTTGAGGCCATGGCGCATTATGAGTCGCCGTGCGGCACGTTCGTCGAGGCACACGTCAGTGCCGAATTCCCCCTGGTCCGGCGCAGAAACCGGCTCATTGGTGCCTTGTGGTGCACCAGCCACACACGCCGTGGCACAAAAGAGGCATCCACTGCACCGGGGCCAGATCATGAACCTGAACCTGCTTGACTACTTTCGCAACTGGCAACTGACCAGGCAAGGCGTACCCGAAATCGCCTACATCGACAACACCTGGGACACCTCTCCGAATGCGCCCAGGGTGATGGCGGTCAGGCGCGGTGCGTCAGAGATCTTTCCGGTCGATACCACCTTGTCGGCGGCGGCGCTCAATCAGGCCGTGGGTGTGGACTGGGAACAGGCCGAAGCCCTACAGGCCACGGCCTTCGTTTCGCTACTTCGCCGTTCCGGCGCCCTGTAGCCGGGCCAGCAGGCGCGGCAGCACCAGCACCAGCACCACAACGGCCAGCAGCGTGGCCGACATAGGACGCTGCAGGAACACCATCCAGTTGCCTTCGCCGATGGACACGGCGTTGCGCATCTGTGCCTCGGCCATGGGACCCAGGATCAGGCCCACGATCACCGGCGCGGTGGGAAAGTCGTAGCGGCGCATCACCACACCGAGCAAGCCCAGGCCGTACATCAGGAACAGGTCGAACGCGCTCTGGCGCATGCCGTAAACGCCGACCGTGGCGAAGATGAGGATGCCGGCGTAGAGCTGTGGGCGCGGAATCTTCAGCAGCTTGACCCACAGACCCACCAGCGGCAGGTTGAGCACCAGCAGCATCACGTTGCCAATGTAGAGCGATGCGATGAGCGCCCACACCAGGGCGGACGAGGTCTGGAAGAGTTGTGGCCCGGCGTTGATGCCGTAGTTCTGCAGCGCGCTCAGCAAAATGGCCGCCGTGACCGAGGTGGGGATGCCCAGCGTGAGCAACGGCACCAGCGTGGCCGTGACGGCCGCGTTGTTTGCCGCCTCCGGCCCGGCCACGCCTTCGATGGCGCCGGTGCTGCCGAACTCGGCCTGGTGCTCGGGGGAGGCCAGCTTGCGTTCGGTGGCGTAGCTCAGGAAGGTGGGAATTTCGGTACCGCCGGCCGGGATGGTGCCAAACGGAAAGCCAATGGCGGTGCCGCGCAGCCAGGCCGGCCACGAACGGCGCCACTCGCTGCGCGTCATGTGCGCCTTGGTCATCTTGTTCATGCTGGCCTCGCTGCGGCCTTCGTAGAGCGCGTTGTAGAGAGCCTCGGCCACTGCAAA
Organism: Hydrogenophaga sp.; assembly: GCF_050250835.1. Taxonomy (GTDB): domain Bacteria; phylum Pseudomonadota; class Gammaproteobacteria; order Burkholderiales; family Burkholderiaceae_C; genus Hydrogenophaga. The sequence goes on from NZ_JBFWNX010000002.1 coordinate 341,631, forward strand.
CAGACCCACGGCCACCAGCACCACCTCGATCCCGTCCATGAATTCCAGCACGCCCGCCGTGTAGCGCACCTGCGCGGTGATCTGGTCGATGCCGATGAGCCCGAGCGCGAGGCCGAAGAACAGCGCCGTGAGCCCACGCAGGGTGCTCTGGCCAAGCACCGCGCTGACCGTGGTGAAGGCCAGCAGCATGAGGCAGAAGTATTCGGGCGGACCAAGCTGCACCGCGAACTGCGCCAGCACCGGCGCGAACAGCGTGACCAGGATGGTGGCGATGCTGCCGGCCACGAAGGAGCCAATGGCCGCGCTGGCCAGCGCCGCGCCGGCGCGCCCGCTCTTGGCCATCTTGAAGCCCTCCAGGGCGGTCACCATGGTGCCGGTCTCGCCCGGTGTGTTGAGCAAGATGGAGGTGGTCGAGCCGCCGTACATGGCGCCGTAGTAGATGCCGGCGAAAAAGATCATCGACGCGGTGGGCTCGACCTGGCCAGTGATGGGCAGCAACATGGCCACCGTGACCGCCGGACCCAGACCCGGCAACACGCCAATGGCCGTGCCCAGCGCACAGCCGGCAAAGGCCCACAACAGGTTGATGGGCGTGCCCGCCGTGGCAAAACCACCGAGCAACTGGTTGAGGGTGTCCATCATGGCGTCAGATCCATCCAGAGGCTGTGATGCCAGGCAGGTTGACCGCCAGCACCTTCGTGAACAGCCAGAACACCGGCGCGGAAATGACGATGCCGATGACGCAGTCCTTCAAAGTCTGCTGCGCCCCGCCTGCGGGCTTGCCTTCGCTGGCACGCAGGCCGCGCACCGCGAGCACGAAGCACAGCGAGCAACTGAGGATGAAGCCGATGGTGGTGATGAGCGCTGCGTTGAGCAGCACACCCGCGGACACCCAGGCCAGCGAGCGCCAGTCACCGCGCGCGGCGCCCGAAGGCTCCGGCATGTTGCGGTAGCCACCGCGCCACACCTCCCACAGCAGCATCACACCGCACAGGCCCAGCGCCACGCTGATCACCCAAGGCAGAAAGTTCGGGCCCACACCCGCGTAACCCGAATCCGACGAAATATCGGTTGCGCCATAAGCGAGCACGGCAGCGACCACCAGCGCCCCCACGGCCACGGCCAGCTGGCCGGTCCGATGCGTGTTCTGAGGTTGGGGATCGAGAGTTTCCATGTCAGTGTTCATCGAAAGTCGGCGGGGCCGAGGCCCTCACCCCAACCCTCTCCCGGAGGGAGAGGGAGCGAAGACAAGCAACAAGCGAAGTGTCCCCGTCCAGAGACAGCAAGGGACGGCTACGCCGGCCCAAGCTGTCGTCCCCCCTCCCAGCGCCAAAGGCGCGCCAGAGAGGGAGGAAGCCGCGTCAGGGGCGCAGGGGGAAGACCGAATTCAAACCATGCCGGCGCGCACCATCGTGGCGCGCAGCGAAGAGAAGTCCTTGTCCACGAACTCGTCGAAGGCTTTGCCGGTGAGCAGCGCTGGCGTCCAGTTGTTTTTCTCGATGGCGGCGGCCCAGGCCTTGCTCTGCGTGGCCTTGATCACCATGGCGGTCAACGCGTCGCGCTGGGCCTGTGTGATGCCGGCCGCGCCGTAAACGCCGCGCCAGTTGCCGATCTCCACGTCGATGCCCTGCTCTTTCAGCGTGGGCACGTTGATGCCTTTCACGCGCTGGCCCGAGGTCACCGCGATCGCGCGCATCTTGCCGCTCTCGATGTACTGCTGGAACTCGCTGTAGCCGCTGCCTCCGATGGTGACGTTGCCACCCAGGATGGCTGCCGTGGCCTCGCCGCCGCCACGGAACGGCACGTAGTTGATCTTGGAAGCCGGCACGCCCACCGCCTGGGCGATCTGCGCTGCCGCGATGTGCTCGGTGGCGCCGCGTGATCCGCCCCCCCACTTGACGCTGCCCGGGTCCTTCTTGAGCTGCTCGACCACGTCCTTCATGGTCTTCAGGGGCGAGTTCTCCGGCAGCACGAACACGTTGTATTCGGTGGTCAGCCGCGCAATGGGCGTGAGCTGCGTGACGGACACCGGCGGCTTGCCGGTGATCAGGCCGCCGAGCATCACGGCGCCCATCACCATCAGCGCGTTGGGGTCGCCCTTGCTGGCGTTGTAGAACTGCGCCAGGCCAATCGCACCGGCGGCACCGCCTTTGTTTTCGAAGGTGACCGAAGAGGCCACGCCCGCATCGCGCAGGGCTTCGCCGAGCGCGCGGCCCGTGCCGTCCCAGCCACCACCGGGGTTGGCGGGAATCATCATCTTGATGTTGGCGTTGGCCCAGGCCGCATTCGGCAGGGCACCGGCGGCCGCCAGGGCGGCCAGGGATTTGAGGAAGGTATCGCGACGCATGGCTTGTCTCCTTGGGGGTGAATCGACCAGTCGCATGTTGCGCCTGCACGCTGTCAGTTCGCTGTCCGACGCCTACGGACAAACCCTAGGCCGCAGGCCCGGTCACCCGTTCCACGCCCCCATAATCGCTGCCAGATGAAGCTGCTGCTGATCGAAGACAACCCCACCATGCAGACCACTCTGCGCCGCAGCTTCGAGCGGCGTGGCATGCAGGTGCTGGGCTGTGACGACGGCGCCCGGGCCCTGGCCCTGTGGCAGGCCAGCCTGCCCGACGCGGTGCTGCTGGACCTGAGCCTGCCCGGGCTGGACGGCCTGGAAGTGCTCAGCCAGGCCCGTGCGGCCGGGCTCACCACCCCGGTCATCATCCTCACGGCCCGCGGCACCGTGGGCGACCGCATCCTGGGCCTGAACACCGGGGCCGACGACTACCTGCCCAAGCCTTTCGATCTGGACGAACTCGAAGCCCGGTTGCGCGCCCTGGTGCGCCGCACCGCCAGCACAGCGCCGGCCACGCCGTTGTGGTGCGGCATGCTGGTGGACAAAGACAGTGGCGCCGTGTATTTCGATGGCCAGCCCATGGAACTGGCACCGCGTGAACTGGCCTTGCTGCGAGCGCTGCTCGGCAAGCCCGGGCACGCCATCGCCAAGGAGCGGCTGTTCGAACTGGTGTTTCCTGGTGAAAGCCAGGTTCAGCCCGAAGCCATTGAGGTGGTGGCCTACCGGCTGCGCAAGAAGATCGCGCACACCGGCGCCCAACTGGTCACGCTGCGTGGACTGGGCTATCTGCTGAAGTCCGACCCCTGATGAAACGTCCTGCGACCACCTCGCTGCGCCGCACCCTGTTGCTGGGCATCCTGCTGCCCGTGTTTGCCTTCGTGCTCATCAACACCGTGGTGCTGTACCGCCAGGCGCTGGCCGCCGCCGACACGGCCTACGATCGCACGCTGCTGGCCACGGCCAAGTCGCTGGGCGAGCAGTTGCAGGTGTCGGGCAAGGGCGAAAGCGCGAGCGTGCAGTCCACCCTGCTCTATTCGGCGCTTGAAGCCTTCGAGGCGGACAACCGCAGTCGGTTGTTCTACCGAGTGAGCGGCTTTGACGGTGAAATGGTCTCCGGCTTTGAAGACCTGCCTCCCTGGCGCGGCGACATCCCGGCCAAGAACATCTACGCCGCTCTGGTGAATTTCTACGACGACGAGTACCGAGGCGTTCCAGTGCGCATGGCGGTGCTGCTACAACCCGTGGCCGGTGTCGAAGGGCTGGGCATGGCCACCATCCAGGTGGCCGAAACGCTGGAGCTGCGGCAGACACTGGCCCGCCAGATCCTGATCGACACGCTCTGGCGGCAGGCGGTGCTGGTGATCGTGATCGTGCTGGTGGTGGTGTTCGTGGTGCAGCGCGCGACCAAGCCCGTGCGCGCCGTGAGCCACGCCCTGGGCGCGCGCAGCGAGAACGACCTGTCCCCGTTGCCTACCGATGGTGCGCCACGCGAACTGCGTCCTTTGCTGGATGCCACCAACCAGCACATGCAGCGTCTGGCCCACCTGCTTGATCACCAGAAGCGCTTCGTGCGCGACACCTCGCACCAACTGCGCACGCCGCTGGCGGTGCTCAAGACACAAGTCCAGTCGGCCCGGCGCGGCGACGTCGAGCCCATGCAGGCGCTGGAAGAAATCGGCCACACCGTGGACCGCGCCACCGAGCTGGCCAATCAAATGCTTGCGCTGGCCAAGGTGGAACAGCTGCGACAGGAAAAGAGCACACCGGTGGTGGACTGGTCGGACGTGTTGCGCGCCGTCGCGCTCGACCTCTCTGCGCTGATTGCCGATCGCTCGCTCGATTTCTCGCTCGACGCGCGCGCTGCGCCGGTCCAGGCGCACGAATGGGCCCTGCGCGAACTCAGCCGCAACCTGCTGCACAACGCCATCAAGAACACGCCCGTGGCCTCGCGGCTAGCGGTCTCGCTCATCACCGATGGACAAACCGCCGCCCTCACCGTGAGCGACGACGGGCCAGGCATCTCGCCGGCCCTGCGAGAACGGCTGTTCCAGCCTTTCGCCACCGACCACAGCCGGGGCCCCAGCCTGTCCGGCTCGGGCCTGGGACTCGCCATCTGCCGCGAGATCGTGAATTCGCTGAACGGCAGCATCGACCTGGACAACCGCGTGCAACACGGCCAGGTTCGCGGGCTGGACGCCACCGTTCGCCTGCCCCTGTCGCTCATACCCACCGAGACATGAAGACCTCTCCTGACACCTCCACCAAGGTTCGCCTGGACAAATGGCTCTGGGCCGCCCGCTTCTACAAGACACGCAGCCTCAGCAGCGAAGAGATCGACAAGGGCCGCGTGAAACTCAACGGCGCGAACGTGAAGCCCTCACGCGATGTGAAGACCGGCGACGTGCTGGAACTGCGCATTGGCCACGAAGTGCGCACTGTGGTCGTGCGGGGCTTGAGCGGTGTGCGCGGCCCGGCGCCGGTGGCCGCCCTGCTGTTCGAGGAAACCGCCGAATCGCTGCTGCAGCGCAGCGCGGCCGCCGAGTTGCGCCGCCTGGCCCCCGAACCCGCCCACAGCCAGCCGCTGGGTCGCCCGACCAAGCGCGACCGCCGCCACATACAGGACTTGCGCGACACGCCGCCCGACTGGAACGACCGCTGGAGCGCCTCGGTCGACCCCGAGTAAGGACCAGGCTCAGCCTTTGCGCAAGCCGAGCCACATCACCGTGGCCACCACCACCAGCCCGCCGGCCACCTGCACCAGCGCGATCGACTGGCCAAGAATGGCCCAGGCCAACACCAGCGCAAAGATGGGCTCGATGTTCATGATGGCCGAGTTCCCCACCACGCCCAGCCTGGGCAACACCGTGAACATGATGGTGAAGGCGGTGCCGTAGAGGAAGGTGAGCCCCAGCAAGCCCACCCAGCCCATGGGCGCCTGCGGCAGCGCCAGGCCACCCTGGAAGCTGGTGGCGATGAGCGCCATCACCGCCACGATCGCCATGGTCGTCGTGGTGCGCAGTCGCCCATCGAGATCGGCCGTCTCGTGCTGTGTGACCACCAGCGCCATGCCGAAGGTGGCGGCGGCGGCGAGCGCAAAAGCCACGCCCACGCCGATGCGCGACCAGTGGCCCGATGCACCCAGGCCCGAGGCGGCGCCAGACACATCCAGCGCCAGCGCCAGCCCGATCAGCATCACCGGCATCGCGCGCAGCACGCGTGGCGCGGCGCGCTGGCCATAGACCACGCGCGCCCACAACGCCGTCCACAGAGGGTAGGTGTTGAAGGCGAGCAGCGCCAATGCCACCGGCAGCCGCGCCACCGAGGCGTACAGGCAGAGGCTTTGCATACCCACCAGCAGGCCGATGACCGGCAGCGCCTTGCGGTGCCGCGCCTGCAGGCTCATCGGAACCCGGTAAGCCACCAGAATGAGGCCCACCACCAGCGCGGTGACGCAACTTCGAAAAGCCACTGCCGTGGCCACGCTCACCCCGCTGTCGAATGCCAGCCGAGCTGCAACGTGGTTGGCTCCCATCATGAAAGCGATGAGCACCAGCGTGGCGAAGGCGGTCGTGGAGATGGCGGCGGTGGGGCTGCTTGGCATGCGGGGATTGTGTCAGCAGGGGTTTTCAACGATATTGTTCGCTGGCATTTCACCCTCACAGGAGCATGCAATGGGATTCCATCAGCAGCAACGCGGCGACTCGGAGGGCTACCGTGGCATCCCGACCCGCCCGGCCCAGAGCCTGGACGAAGCCATGGGGCGTGGTGCGGGGCAGGCGCGAAGGGACCAGGAGATTCTCCAGGGCGCCGCTTCCTCCGAAGGCTATGAGTCCATTTCACCCCGGTTCGGCCTCTACCTGGTGGGCGTGTTCGCCCTCTTCGCGATCGCCAGGTGGAGCTTTGGTGCAGCGACCGAAGTCGCTGTGTTGCTGGTGATTGCCTGCGTGGCCTTGCTGCTGACGCGCAAACTGCGCTGGCTGTTGCGCGCGCTCACGCCCCTGTATGTCGGTTTCTGGATTGGCGCAGCCTTCGGTACGCTCTCGCTGGCCATGAACGGAACTCCCCTGAGCCTGGGGAACATCGCGATTCATTTGATTCTGGGCAGCGTGGTCGGCCTGGCTTTCCTGATTGTCCCCCGCCTCAAGCAGCGCACGAACCCGCCCGCCGATTCACCATGAACGCCGGCAGCCTGCGTTCATTCAAAAAAAAAGAAGCACGCTCAGGAGTGCTTCTTTCTGGGATCTGGCGGAGCGAGAGGGATTCGAACCCTCGATGAGGCTCTACACCCCATACTCCCTTAGCAGGGGAGCACCTTCGGCCACTCGGTCATCGCTCCGGAAGCTGCGTATTATGCCTCAGCTTGCAATGGTGTCGGCTGTCTGGTCGAGGTCGAATTCGCGGTGCAGGGAACGCACCGCCAGTTCCATGTATTTCTCGTCGATCACCACCGAAGTCTTGATCTCGGAAGTGGAGATCATCTGGATGTTGATGCCCTCCACGCTCAGGCACTTGAACATGCGGCTGGCCACGCCAACATGGCTGCGCATGCCGATACCCACGATGCTGACCTTGCAAATGCGCGCGTCGCCCACCACCTCGGCCGCGCCCAGCGCCGGCACGACCTTGGCCTTGAGCAAGTCCAGCGTCTTCTGGTAGTCGTTTCTGTGCACCGTGAAACTGAAGTCGGTCTTGCCGTCCTTGCTCAGGTTCTGGATGATCACGTCGACCTCGATGTTGGCATCGGCCACGGCACCGAGGATCTGGTAGGCGATGCCGGGGGTGTCGGGCACGCCGAGCACCGAGATCTTGGCTTCGTCGCGGTTGAATGCAATGCCCGAAACGATGGCTTGTTCCATGTCTTCGTCTTCCTCAAAAGTGATCAGGGTGCCAGAGGCGGCTTCTTCGTTCAGGTCGATGTCCCAAGGCGTGAAACTGGAGAGCACGCGCAACGGCACCTTGTACTTGCCGGCAAATTCCACCGAGCGGATCTGCAGCACCTTGCTGCCCATGCTGGCCATCTCCAGCATCTCTTCAAAGCTCACTCGCTGCAGTCGACGCGCCTCGGGCACGACGCGCGGGTCGGTGGTGTAGACACCGTCCACGTCGGTGTAGATAAGGCACTCGGCGGCCTTGAGCGCTGCCGCCACGGCCACGGCGGAGGTGTCGCTGCCACCACGGCCCAGCGTGGTGATGTGACCGTCAGGGTTCACCCCCTGGAAGCCGGTGACGATGACGACCTTGCCCGCGTTCAGGTCGGCGCGGATGCGGGCATCGTCGATGGATTCGATGCGTGCCTTGGTGAAGGCGCTGTTGGTCTTGATCGGCACTTGCCAGCCTGCATAGCTGACCGCCTCGATGCCTTCGGCTTGCAGGGCGATAGCGAGCAGCGCGGACGAGGCTTGCTCGCCCGTGGCGGCCAGCATGTCGAGTTCGCGCCCGTAGGCGGTGCCGGTTTTGGTGGGGGCCAGTTCCTTGGCCAGGCCCAGCAGGCGGTTGGTTTCGCCGCTCATGGCGCTGGGTACCACCACGAGCTGGTTGCCGGCCCGGTGCCACTTGGCCACACGCCGTGCCACGTTGCGGATGCGCTCGGTCGACCCCATGGAGGTGCCGCCGTACTTGTGAACTATCAAAGCCATCGGGGTTGGATCGAAGTGAAAAGAGAGAGATCGTCTCTGGACGCCCTCTTCATGGGACGCCATCAGGCAAAACCCTGAGATTATAGGGTGGGGGGTTGCAGCGGCGGCAGGTAACGCAGGTGCGCGCCCTGGCGGCTGACGAGACCGAGGGCCACCTTGAGCCGGATGCCATGACCGCGCGTGGTGCAGTCGGCAATCTGGTCGAGCAGCTCGTCAAGTTGCGCCGCACTGGCGGCCACACCTTCCTGTTTCAACCACGCACGCAAGGCATTGCCCTGACGGTCGCGCGAGAGTGCCTGCAAGGCGTCGATGGCCGGAGGCACGCCCGTGCGAGCAAGGTCGATGGCCGCGAGTTCATCCAGCAGTCGCTGCGCCTGTGCGGCATGCCTGGCACTGCGCGCAAGCATGGGCCGAAAGCCTGGGAAGCAGGCGTCCCAGGCGGGCATGAGCACGGCGCGGATGCGGTTGCGGGTGAAGCGTTCGTCGGCGTTGCTGGGATCTTCAACAAACGGATGGCCGTGGTCCAGGAGCCAGCGCCGCAAGGTGGCCGTCGGAGTCGCCAGGAGTGGCCGCCCGAATGCCACGCCATGCCGTTCGAAACGCTCAGACATGGACGCCAGGCCAGGCAACCCAGCGCCCCGGCTCAGCGCGAGCAAAAGTGTCTCGGCCTGGTCGTCTGCGTGCTGGCCCAGCAACACGCAGACCGCCCTCGCCGAATGCGCCATGTCCGCCAATGCGGCGTAGCGCGCCTGCCGCGCGGCGTCTTCCGGACTTTGTCCCGGCTCATGGGAGGCATCTACGTGCATCACCTGCAATGGCACGCCGTGCCGTTCGCTGAATGCGCGTGCATGCGTCTCGAAGGCATGCGCGGCGGCCTGCAAACCGTGGTGCACATGCAGGGCCGTCACACGGCCGGGCCATCGGCTGGCCGCAGCCAGCAGCAATGCAGTCGAATCGGCGCCGGCGCTGTACGCCACCGCCACCCTCCCGCTGGAACTCACAGGGAACCGCTCACACCACGCCGCCAACGCCTGCTCGCAGGGGCTGGCCTCTGCGTGGCCTTCGGATTTCACCTCAGCGCTTGTCCTTGGCGTCGGCCTTGGTGTCGATGAATCGGCCGTAGCTGTTGAGGCGCGCATGGCGGCGCTCCAGCAGTTCCTTGACCTTGAGATCGGCCACCTGGCGCCAGGCATCGCCCAGGGCACGTTTGAGGAACGCCGCCATCTGCTTGTGGTCGCGATGAGCGCCACCCACGGGCTCGTTGACGATCTTGTCCACCAGACCGAGCGCCTTGAGGCGATGAGCAGTAATGCCCAGGGCATCGGCCGCGTCGCTTGCGCGGTCGCTGGTCTTCCACAGGATGGAGGCACAACCCTCGGGGCTGATCACCGAATACACGGAGTACTGCAGCATCAACACCTGATCGGCCACCGAGATGGCCAGCGCGCCGCCGGAACCGCCTTCGCCAATGATGGTGGAGATGATGGGCACCTCGAGTTGCGCCATCTCGAAGATGTTGCGGCCAATGGCCTCGGACTGGCCGCGCTCTTCCGCGTCGATGCCGGGGTAAGCACCTGGCGTGTCCACGAAGGTAAACACCGGCAGCTTGAACTTTTCGGCCAGTTTCATGAGGCGCAACGCCTTGCGGTAGCCCTCGGGCTTGGTCATGCCGAAATTGCGCAGTCCGCGCTCCTTGGTGTCGCGCCCCTTCTGATGGCCCAGCACCATGCAGGGCTGGCCATTGAAGCGCGCCATGCCGCCCACGATGCTCAGGTCATCGGAGAAGTGGCGGTCGCCGTGCAGCTCCACGAAATGCGTGAAGATTTCACGCACGTAGTCCAGCGTGTACGGACGGTCGGCGTGGCGGGCGATCTTGGTGATCTGCCACGGCGTGAGGCTGCTGTAGATGTCTTTGGTGAGTTGCAGGCTCTTGCCGGCAAGCTGTTCGATTTCTTCGGAAATGTCGACCGCTGATTCGGTCTGCACATATCGAAGTTCCTCGATCTTGGTTTCGAGCTCGGCAATGGGCTGCTCGAAATCCAGAAAATTCCTTTTGGCCAAGGTGTGCTCCTTTGGTCTTGTTGCAACGACGTCCCGGTGAGCCCGGAAGACAACTCAATAACTCACCGGCAGCGGATCGAGCGACCGCCAAATATACCAAGTTGCCACGCTGCAGAACGGCGCCCACGAGTTCGCCACTTCACGGATCTCGCTGCGGCTGACTGGCTCGCCCGAGAAGTAACACCGGCTGATGCCGTTCTGCAAGCCGATGTCGTCCAACGGTAATACGTTGGGCCGCATCAAGTGAAAAATGAGGAACATCTCCGCCGTCCATCGGCCAATGCCGCGAATGGCCACCAGCTCGGCAATGATGGCTTCGTCGTCCATCGTGGCCCAACTCTTGACGTGCACCTGGTCGTTGGCGAAATGCAGGGCCAGGTCCACCAGGTATTCCACCTTGCGCGCCGAAAGTCCGGCTGCGCGCATGTCATCCACTTTGAGTTTGAGCACCTGCGCGGGCGTCATCTTCCTGGACAGCAGCGCAAAGCGGTCCCAGACCGACTGTGCGGCCTTCACCGAGATCTGCTGGCCAACGATGCTGCGAGCGAGCGTGCCGAAAGCGTCGCCGCGCGACTGCAGGCAGGCGCTGCCGTGCTGCGGAATGAGTTTTTTCATCACCCGGTCGCGCTTCATCAGATGGCGGCAGGCATCCACCCAGTAGGTCGGCGGTTCGGGCACCACGTCGAGCGCAACGGCGGTGGCCATCAGGCACGCTCCCAGGTGGTGCCGCTCGGGTTGTCCTTGAGCACGATGCCCTGGTCCAGCAAGACCTTGCGAATGCGGTCGGCTTCGGCAAAGTCTCTGGCGGCCTTGGCGGCGGTGCGCTGTTCGATCAAGGTGCGAATCGCCACCTCGTCGTTGTCGCGGCCGCCCTGAAGGAACTGCAAGGGATCGGCCTGCAACAGACCCAGCACACCTCCGAGCGCACGAAGCTGCCCGGCCAGCGCCACGTCTCCGGTGCGGTTGACGTCGCTGGCCAGCTCGAAGAGGACCGCCACCGCCTCGGGCGTGCCAAAGTCCTCGTCCATCGCCGCACGGAACCGCTGCGCGTACGGCTGGGTCCAGTCGATTTTTTCGATGAATGCGGGGGCCGTCTGGGAGAGCGCGGTGTACAGGCGCTTGAGCGCACCACGCGCATCGTCCAGGTGGACGTCGCTGTAGTTGAGGGCGCTGCGGTAGTGCGCTCGCAGCACGAAGAAGCGCACCGTCTCGGGGTCGTACTTCTCCAGCACCTCGCGAATCGTGAAGAAATTGCCCAGACTCTTGGACATCTTTTCGTTGTCCACGCGCACGAAGCCGTTGTGCATCCAGTAACGGGCCAGCGCCTGGCCGGTGGCGCCCTCGCTCTGGGCGATCTCGTTCTCGTGGTGGGGAAACTGCAGGTCGGCACCACCGCCATGGATGTCGAAGGTCTCGCCCAGCATCTCGCAACTCATGGCCGAGCATTCGATGTGCCAGCCCGGGCGGCCCGTACCGTAGGCCCCTTCCCATTTGGCCTCGGCCGGCTCGTCCGCCTTGGCGGCTTTCCAGAGCACGAAATCCAGCGGGTCATGTTTGCCGTCGGTCACCGCCACGCGCTCGCCGGCTCGCAACTCGTCCAGCGATTTGCCCGAGAGCTTGCCGTAGCCTTCAAACCGGCGCACCGCAAAGTTCACATCGCCGCCCTCAGCGCGGTAGGCCAGCCCTTTGGCTTCCAGGCGAGCGATCAGCGAAAGCATTTGCGGCACGTAGCGCGTGGCGCGCGGTTCGTGGGTGGGCCGCTCGATGCCCAGCGCATCGGCGTCCTGGTGCAAGGCCTTCACCATGCGGTCGGTCAGCGATGAGATGGTCTCGCCGTTCTTGATGGCGCGCGCAATGATCTTGTCGTCGATGTCGGTGACGTTGCGCACATAGGTGACGCGGTAACCCGTGGCGCGGAGCCAGCGCTGCACGACGTCAAAGGCCAGCATCGAGCGCGCATGGCCGAGATGGCACAGGTCGTAGACCGTCATGCCGCAGACGTACATGCGCACATGACCGGGCTCGATCGGCTGGAACGCCTCCAGGCGACGCGACAGCGTGTTGTAAATTTTGAGGGTCATGAAAACGGCTGCTGACTCGGGCTTCGGGAGGCGCTTCAGGACCCTGGCACGCAAGCCACGCGCCCTGCATGGCATCCAGCGCGCAGCGGGCCCGGCACACGCCGCTTGTGGTCTGGCGCGGTCAAGGAAACGGGACCCCCTCAGATACAATTCGTCAGTATATCCAGCCCGTGGCCGCGCCCTCTGCGCGGCTTCGCGCGTTCGATCAACGTCCAACTGGCCCCGTCCATCGCCGGACACCCAGATTTCCCCTCTCGAGGTCCCATGATCCACCCCGTGAAACATTTGCCTGGCCGGTTCGGCGCTGCCACCCCTGCATTCTTCTCCGTTCGCGTGCGCCGCCTGTATTGGGCCGCAGTGGCGCTGATGAGCCTGGCCACGCCGCTGGCCTGGGCGCAGTCTGAAGACTACGCCGAAGTGAATCGTCTGGCCCGGTCGGGCCAGTACAACGAGGCGATGTACAAGGTCGATCAATACCTGGCAACCAAGCCCCGCGACCCGCAGATGCGATTCCTCAAGGGCGTGATCCAGACCGAGAGCGGCAAGTCCACCGAAGCGATCACCACCTTTGCCAAGCTCACCGAGGACTACCCCGAGCTGCCCGAGCCCTACAACAATCTGGCTGTCCTGTATGCCAGCCAGAACCAGTTCGACAAGGCCCGCGCCGCGCTGGAAATGGCGATCCGCACCAACCCGAGCTATGCCACCGCGCACGAGAACCTGGGCGATGTCTACGCCAAGATGGCCAGCCAGGCTTACAGCAAGGCCCTGCAACTCGACGCCAGCAACACCGCCGTGGCGCCCAAGCTCAGCCTGATCCGCGACCTGTTCGCCGCTGGCTCTTCGGGTGCCGCGCGCCCAGCCAGCTCGGTGGCGGCCGCGCCCGCTGCAACGCCACCGGCCGTCAAGCCGCCCGTGGCTGCCGCTGCGCCAATGGCCGCGTCCAAGCCTGCCGCTGCACCCGCACCCGCACCTGCGCCGGCAACAACAGCCGACGCTCAGGCGGCGGTCGAGTCCACGATCAAAGCCTGGGCGGAGGCTTGGTCGTCCCGCAAGATGCCGCTGTACCTGGCGGCCTACGGCCCCGACTTCTCCCCGGCGGGCGGACAGTCGCGCAGCGCCTGGGAGGCCGACCGCCGCGCTCGCATCGTGCCGCGCTCGCGCATCAGCGTTGAAGTCAGCGATCTGGCGATCACCGTCAACGCCGATCGCGCCACCGCCCGCTTCCTCCAGGAATACTCGTCAGACACGCTGAACGTCACCAGCCGCAAGACGCTGGAACTGGTCAAGAGCGGGAACCGCTGGTTGATTGTTCGGGAATCCACGGGATCTTGATGACCAGCCGGCGGCTCGCACAACGGGGTCATGCCAGTTTCCCGACCTCCCTGATGGGGCCGGGCATTGGCACCGGATGGCGATCGCCCTGGGGTCGCCTGCTTGCCTTCATGGCTGCGGCCATCTTGTTGGCCGCCATGGCCTCCTACGGCATCAACGACCTGCCTGCCCACAGAGACAGCGAGCTCGCCGCCGCAACGCCGTCCCTCATCGACAACGCCCTGGCGAAACACAGCGATCCCAGCCCTGCACCGGCCGATTCGTTGCGCGCCGGGCTGTTGCCGGTGCGCCTGACCGAGGACCGCCTGAAGCAAGCGCGTCCTCTGATGGGCCAAGCCGAGGCGAGGCTGATCGAGGTCTACCAGCTCATTGGCCAGGCCAGGCATCGCCAGGCGTTGGCACAGGTGGAAGCGCTGGTGCGCGACCACCCCAACTTCCAGTTGGCGCAACTGGTCCACGGCGACCTTCTCAGCCTTCAGGCCCGGCCGGTGCGTCGACTCGGCGATGTGCCCGACACGCAGGCCATGGCCGCCTCGAAGCAACTCGCCACGCTGCGGGAGGAATCCAGCCGCCGGCTGCGAGCGCTCACCGAGCGCCCGCCCGAAGGCAGCGTGCCCAGCCAGTTTCTTCACTTGTCTGCACAGAACCGGCACGCGATCGCGGTCGATGCATCGCGATCGCGCCTCTACCTGTTCGAGAACCTCAACGCCACGCAGCCATCGGAGCATGCAGGCGGCGCGCCTCGGCTCAAGCTGCTGGGTGACTTCTACATTTCCGTTGGCCTCTCAGGCATCGAAAAGTCCATCGAGGGCGACAAGCGCACCCCGATCGGGGTCTACTTCATCACCAGCACGCTCAACCCGGACAAGCTGCCTGACCTGTACGGCGTGGGAGCGTTGCCAATCAACTACCCCAATCCGCTGGACGTGCAACGCGGCAAGACCGGCAGCGGCATCTGGCTGCACGGCACGCCGAGCGAGCAGTTTGCGCGCGCGCCGCTGGCCTCCGATGGCTGTGTGGTGCTGTCCAACCCGGATCTGGAGCGCGTGCTGGCCACGGTGCGGATCCGCACCACGCCGGTGGTGATCGCGCCCGAGCTGCAATGGGTCGAGCCCGCGGCCCTGTCCAGCGAACGCGACCAGTTTGAATCCGCGCTCGAAGCCTGGCGCAGTGCCCGAAGCGGGGGTGATCTTGCCGGCCTCAAAGGGTTTTACTCCGGGCGTTTCAGTACGCAGGGGCGCGATCTGGCCCAATGGTGGCCTCGCGTGGAGAGTGAACTTCGCTCCAGCGGCGCACGTGAGCTGCAGCTCAAGGACGTGTCCATGCTGCGCTGGCGCGACCAGAACGACACCATGGTCGTCACCTTTGGCGAGGTGGCCGCTGGCCAGACCCGCGGCGTCACCAAGCGCCAGTACTGGACACGCGAACACGACCGCTGGACCATCTTTTTCGAAGGAAGCATCTGATGAACGATTCCGCGATCCAACGTGAGTACACCCCAGGACTCACCCGTCGCCGAGCGGGCGCGATCGTCGTGGCCGTCGTGGCCAGCGCGGCCATGTGCTTGCCGCAGACCGCATCGGCCCAGGCGGCAGCTGCCCCCAAGGTCCGCCTGAGCACCTCGATGGGCGACATCGTGGTCGAACTCAACCCCGGCAAGGCCCCCAGAACGGTCGAGAACTTTCTTCAGTACGTGCGCGACAAGCACTACGACGGCACGGTCTTCCACCGCGTCATGAGCGATTTCATGATCCAGGGCGGCGGCTTCTCCCCCGACCTGCAACAAAAGCCGACGAAGGCCCCGATTCCGCTCGAAGCCGGCAATGGACTGAAGAACGATCGCGGCGCCATTGCCATGGCGCGCACGCCCAACCCCAACTCGGCCACGTCCCAGTTCTTCATCAACGTGGTGGACAACCCCAACCTGAATGCCCCCAAGCCCGACGGCTACGGCTATGCCGTCTTCGGCAAGGTCGTCTCGGGTCTTGACGTCGTGGACAAGATCCGCGCCTCCCCCGTCGGCGATCAGGGCATGCACCAGAACGTGCCCACGAAACCCATCACCATCCTCAAAGCCACCCTGGAGAAATAACATGGCCCATCCACAAGTCGAACTGCACATCGCCGGTCACGGCGTCATCACCCTGGAGCTCGACGCCGAGAAAGCCCCCCAGTCCACCGCGAACTTCCTCGCCTATGTGGCCAAAGGGCACTACGACAACACCGTGTTCCATCGCGTGATTCCCGGCTTCATGGTGCAGGGCGGCGGCTTCGAGCCGGGCATGAACCAGAAGCCCACCGACAAGCCGATCGCCAACGAAGCCAACAATGGCCTGAAGAACGAAACCTACACCGTGGCCATGGCACGCACCAGCGATCCGCACTCCGCCACCGCGCAGTTCTTCATCAACGTCGCCAACAACGGCTTTCTCAACCACACCGCCCCCAGCGCGCAGGGCTGGGGTTACGCGGTGTTCGGCAAGGTGGTCTCCGGCACCGAGATCGTCAAGAAGATCGAAGGCCTGCCCACGGGCCGCAAGGGTTTCCACGACGACGTGCCCAAGGACGACGTGGTGATCGAAAAAGCCGTCGCGCTCTGATCGCCGGGGCCCAAGCCCCTGCCCTCCATGATCGACACCCCCCTCGACCGCTTTGCCGAGCTGATCGCACCCGCGAGCTGGCAAGCGGTCGATTTCATTTCCGATCTGCACCTCCAAAGCAGCGAGCCCGAAACCTTCGCCACGTTCCAGCGCTACCTGGACATGCCATCGTATGAGCCGGCCGACGCGCTGTTCATCCTGGGTGATCTGTTCGAGGTGTGGGTGGGCGATGACGTGCTGGACGCCGCAACGCCCGCCACCGATGAGCACCGCTTCCAGCGCGGCTGCGCAGCTGCCCTGCAGGCCCACGGTCAGCACACGCCTGTGTTTTTTCTGCACGGCAACCGCGACTTCCTGCTGGGTCAGCAGGCCATGAACGCCTGCGGCATGCAGGGCCTGGCTGATCCCACCGTGCTGATGTTCCAGAACCAGCGCTGGCTCCTCAGCCACGGCGACGCGCTCTGCCTGGACGACACCGACTACATGCGCTTTCGTGCGCAGGTGCGGCAAACGACGTGGCAACTCGAATTCCTGGCCCAGCCGCTGGATCGACGCGAGGCCATTGCGCGAGAACTGCGCGCTCAAAGCGAGGCACGCAAACGGCTCACCGGACACGACCCGAGCCTGTGGGCCGATGTGGACGCCGCGGCCGCACGCGACTGGCTGGAGCAGGCGCAGGCCAGCACCCTGATTCACGGCCACACGCACCGGCCCACCCAGATCCATCTGGGCGATGGATGTCAGCGCGTGGTGCTCAGTGACTGGGACGCCACCGCCACGCCTCCCCGCGCCGAGGTGTTGCGACTCAACGCAAGTGGCTTGCAACGCCTGCCGCTGATTCGCTGAACGGACGGACGTCGCGCATGATGGGCTTCGTCCAACGCTGGCTGCCGCGCAAGCTGCGCCGACCCACGCCGGTGCCCGATGAACTGTGGCGACGTACGCTGGCAGAGCACCCATTCCTCAACGAGCTGACGGCTCCCGCGCAGGAACGCCTTCGCCTGCTGTGCGCGCACTTCCTGATGGAGAAGGAGTTCCACGGCGCCAACGGGCTGTCGGTGTCTGACGCCATGGCGCTGGCGATCGCGGCCCAGGCTTGCCTGCCGCTGCTGCACATGCACGGCGTCTCCGGCGAGCCGGCGCGTGACCCACGCGACCTGCTGGACTGGTATGGCGACTTCGTAGGCATCGTCGTGCAGCCCTGTGCCGTGGTGGCGCGACGCAGGACGACCGACAGCGCGGGCGTGGTTCACCACTACGACGAGGTGCTTGCGGGCGAAGCCATGGATCGAGGTCCCCTGATGCTGAGCTGGGAAGACGTGTCACATGCCGGCGAGCGGGCACGCCATGGACACAACGTCGTGATCCACGAGTTCGCCCACAAGATGGACATGCTGGGTATGCGGCTGGGCGACTCGCCCGATGGCGCGCCGCCCCTGCCCACGGGTTTCATGGGCACGCGCCAGAGCGCGAGGGCCCAGGCCATCTGGCACGAGACCATGCAAGGTGCCTACGATCGCTTTCGCGAAGCGGTCTTGATGGCCGAGCGTTTCGGCGGCGAAGTGCCATGGCTCGATGACTACGCGGCCAAAGACCCTGCCGAATTCTTCGCAGTGACCTGCGAAGCCTACTTCGTCAACCGCGAGCGCTTCGCCCTGGAATTTCCCGAACTCGTGCCGTTGTACGACGGCTTCTTTCGCGCCGCGACAGACATCAACGCTTGAGGAGCGCCTTCAGCGCGTTCTGAAGCCGGCGCGCGACGGACGCATCGAAGGGTGAAGCGAGCACGGTGGCAACGTCTTCCACCCAGGTGTCGGCCGGTGCAGCGGCGTGGCGGCGTGTGAGCAGCTGCAGTTGCAGCATCCGGCGCTCACTCAGGTGCTCGGCCGGCGTGGGCACCTCAGCCGCCATTTCCAGGCGCAACAGCGTCTCACTGCCCAGCGGCGTGACCGGCCTGGCCAGAGCCGCCACCCAGGCCGCACGGCTCGGGCCATTCACCCGAGCGCCCAGCGCCTGCGCGGTCGGCAGTTGTTCGGCATCGCGCTGTTCCCACGAAGTCATGAGCTGGGTGATCACCTCGCCATGAGCCTGTGCAGCAAGCTTGCGCAGGCTGGTCTGCGCCGCTTCCAGTGCCTGGCGTTGCGCGCGGAACGCCGCGTCGCCCAGACGCGGCCCTCGGGGTTCGCGTTCCTCGCGCCAGGGTGCGGCTGGGCCGCGCGCATCGCGCGGTCCGCCTCGACCATCAGGCCGGCCACCGGGTTTGCCGTCGCGGCGCGCATCGCGGCCTGCCGGCTCGGCCTTTTTCATACCAGGGCGGTCGTCGCCCCGCATCGCCACCAGCTTTTTAGGCGGTGCGGCGGGAACTGGCGCCGGTGCTGCCGCTTCGGTGGCTGGTTCGTCGGTGGTTGCTGCATCGGACACCGCTTCAGCGGCTTCCGGCTTGTGTTTCACGGCCGGGGCCGGTGTCTCGCGCTGCGCACTCAAGGCTGCTTCGAGTGCGGCCATGGCGGCACGAATCTGCTGCGCATCACCTCCAGCACTGGCGTTCTCCAGGGCACGCGAAGCGTCGAGCACACGCTGATCGTGCGCGCTGAGCGCGCTGACGGCCTTTTCGCGCTCGGTGCTCTTGCGGGCAAACGCTTCGTCGATGGGCTGGCGAAACGCCTCCCAGAGCTTTTGCTCGTGCTTTCGCTCCAGCGGCACAGCGTGGGCCTCGGCCTGCCAGCGTTGCTGCAAGGCCTTGACCGCGTCGATGCGCAACGTGGGCGCGGCACCAAGCTGAGTGGCCTCTTCGATCAGGGCCTTGCGCCGTGCCGTGCTCTCGGCCTGCGCTGCTTCCAGACGTGCATGCGCCGTGTGCATGGCTTCTTTCCAAACCGGCTGGATGTCGGCAAATGCCTTCTCGCTCAGGTGGCCAGCCTCGCGCCAGCGTTCGGAAAATCCATGCAGCTCTCGCACCTGGGCTTTCCAGTCGGTGTTCTCTGCGTGCGCCGCCGTCCAGGCGCGCAGCTCTTCAATGATGGACAGGCGCTGCGCTTTGTGCGCCTCGCTCTGCTGGCGCACTTGCACCAGCCAGGCTTCAACCACCTTGTGCGCCTCAGTGCAGGCTTCGTCGAAACGCCTCCACAGCGCGTGGTTGGGCTGGCCGCCCTGGTCGGTGGTTTTCCATTGTTCGCGCAGGGCGCGCAGGGTTTCCTGCATCTTGCGCCCGCCCAGTCGCTGGCCTTCCGGTGCCTGCAACAAGGCTTCTGCCTTGGCCACGAGTTCCTCGCGCAATTGGTCGGCGCGCCAGCGCTGCCAGCCTTCGAGTTCGCCGGCCTGGGCCAGGGCCGCATTGGCTCGTCCCTCCAGTGCCACGCCGACCAGACGTCCGTGGCTCTTGAGCAGCCCGCGCACATCGGCGGCGGCCTTGGGCGTGGCCTTGCCATGGCCTTCTGCGAGCTCCCGTTCCAGCACAACCAGGGCGGCGTCGAGTTCGGCGACTGCCCGGGCGCGCCGCTCCTGCTGCGCCTGCGAGTCCTGTGCGTTTTTCTCTGCGGTGGCCGATGTTTCCTGTCCGCGCGCAGCGCGCAATTCGTCCGCCCAGACGGGAACAGCGGGCAACGGCGCCTGCGGGTTGGCATCGGCAGCCACGGTCTGCGCAAGCGCAGCGTCAAAAGCGTCCCAGACCAGCTGGAGCTGTTGGCGCGAGGCGTCGAGCATCGGCGGGAACTTCACGTCCACGCTGGCCCACTGGGGGTCCAGCATCAGCGCACTGGCCTGTTGCTGCCACTGATCGACGTCGGCGCGCAAGGTTTCGGCGATCTGCTGGGCATCGCGCCAGGGCTTGGTGGAGAGCACCTCGATGCGCTGTGCAATCAGCACGGCGGCCTCGCGTTCGACCTGCACACGGTGTTGCAGGTCTTCAATGGCTTTCACGCGCTCTGCCAGCGATTGCTTGAGCGTGGCCAGTGGTTCGCGCGAGAGCGGTGCACCGGCGCGAGCGGCGTCCCGCTGCCAGGCCAGCGCGTCGGCCAGATTCAGGCGGGGCTGGTCGATCATTGCCTGCGCCTTCTGCGCCCATTCCACCGACATCTGCTCTTGCGATTTCTGGCGCTTGAGTTCGTCGAGCTTTTCCTTCAGTGGCTTGGCCGCGCCCCGGTCGCGGTGCGAGAGCTCCTTGAATACCTCGTTCATCTGGTCCAACGCGGGGTCGGTGGCCAGCCAGGTGCGGATGCGCGCTGCGCGCTCTCCGGACGTGGGTGCGGAGAAGGCACCGCCGGTCACGGCGTCCAGCGGGTGTGAGGCGTTGGCGCCGGTGGACTTGGGTGAGGGGGGCGTGTTCACGGCGGGTTCGGAAACGTTGGACGAAGACGGGGCTTTGCGCAAGGAAAACAGCGACATGGAGAGGAGGACTCGATCGATTCGCGGCCGGCGCCACGGCGGCGCGACCAGCACGTATTGTCACCGCAGTTGGCGCGCGGACTTGCCTGCGCCTGCGGGTTCAGCGCGGGGCCAGCCGAAGCTCTGCCTGTGGGCGCCAGTTCTCGCCCTGCCGCGTGAGCTGGGGAGCGCCGAGAAACAGCCGATCCTCCGGCAGTTCGCGGCTGGCCAGGTAGTCCTTGACAGCCACCGCGCGCGCCACGGCCAGGTCTCGCAAGGCATCGGGCGTGACTGGCACGGCCGCCATCAGCAGGGCCTCCATTTCGGCCTGTGGAATGTCCTTGGCGATGCCGATCACGTTTCGCGGCTTCGGGATGTCGGCGCGCCGGTACACCTCTTTGAGGAGCGCGGGGTATTCCTCGGGCGAGACCACAAGGCCCTTGGTCGGCGGGGTGCCGGTTCTGGCCAGTGCGCGCCGCTTTTCGGCCAGCACCTGCTGGTCCAGCCGAGCGCGCTGGTAGCCGGCGCGCTCGGTCTCCAGATCGGCATGCCCCACCACGGTGACCTGCAGGGCCGGCCGGTTCGCCAGCGCCTTGGCCACGGCGTCCAGCCGTTCGCGCCCGGTGGCATCCAGCGCCTGACCGCCCTCGGAAAATGCCACCTGGCTCATCTCTGGGCCGCCGCCAAAAGCGCTGGCAATGAGCGAAAACGGCGCAGTGATGGCCTTGCCGATGAGGTTGAAGATCAGCCGGAAAATCAGCGGCCCGAGTCGGAACTGAGGGTCGTTGAGCGAACCGCTGACCGGCAGGTTGATGTCGATCACGCCGTTGCGATCGGCCAGCAAGGCCACCGCCAGCTTCACCGGCAGGTTGGGCGCCTCGCTGCCAGCCACCCGGTCACCAAAGCTGAGTTGGTTCAGGATGATCTGGTTGCTCGCCGTCAGTTGCCCGTTGGGCTCGATCTTGTAGGCTACGTCCACGCTGAGCTTGCCGCGTTCGATGCCATGCCCCGCGTACTTCACGCTGTAGGGCGAGAGCGGCGGTAGCTCCAGATTGCGCACCTTGCCGCGGATGTCCAGAGCCAGAGGCTTGGCCAACGGATTGAGCTTGCCGTCGATCTCCAGTGCAGCCGTGCCTTCGGCGCGTCCGCGCAGCGTGAGATCACCGAGCTGGGGCGCACCGCCGGACGCTTGAACACTGGAGAACGCGCTGAGTCCGCCAGTGAGCTCGCTCAGGTTGGCGGAGTAGTTGGGTTTGATGAAGCGGTCCGAGAACAGCACGCGGCCATTGACCAGGCTGACCGGGCCAAAGCGCACATCGGCCGTCGGCTCCGCAGCTGCTGCTGCTGCAACGGGCGCAGATGCGGATGCGGCAGGCGCCGACGCGGCCACGGTCGCCTCGCCTTGCGCCGGCTTGACGAGGCCTTGCAGGTTGATGCGGCCGGCCTCGTCAATGATGATGCGAGCGAAGTAGTCGCTGAGCACCGTCTCCTCCACCACCAGACGGGTGACCTGCCCCGGCACCACGGAGAGGTCGAGGCCTCGCACCTGCAGCGATTTCCATGCCAGCAGATCTTCGGCTGGCGAGAGCGTGTTGGCCCGGAAGTCGTCCAGGGAAGCCTGGCCCGCCAGCGACAGGCGCAGGCCCGCGGCAGGCAATGCCGCCTCCAGCGAACCCCGGTAACTGGCGTCTGCACGCAGCAGTTCAAGGTTGAGGCGGTCGCCGAAGTAAGGTTCGAGTTCGTGCAGAGGCAGGCCATCGGCCTGCACTTTCGCCTTGAGCCGCAGGCCTTTGGCAGCGCCGGGCAGGCGCAGGCTGCCCGCCATGCTCAGCTTGCCTGGCTCACCCCGCGCGGCCTGCGCCGGGCCCAGCCGAAGCTGCAACGACAGGGGCATGTCGGGCGGATTGCTCGCCAGGGGCTGGAGGTTCTTCAACTGCAGCTTGAGCTGGCTCACCGCCACGTTCACCGGGCGAACCGTCCCACGATCGTCCAGTGTCACGCTGCCACCGTCGAGTTCCACGTCGGCCAGGGTGACCTGCCAGGGCGCGGACGGGGAGGAAGCTTCGGCACGCGCAACGGGCGGCGATGATTTCAACCAGTCCTGCGCCTGCCACCGGCCGCCCTGATCTCGCAGCACACTGGCCTGCAAGCGGTTTGCGAGCAGCTTGCCCACCGTGGCGGTGTGAGCGGCCAGATCCAGCCGCACATCCCGCATCTGCAAGGCACCCAGGCTGGCCAGCGGACGTCTGGCCGGGCCCAGCCGCAGGGCGTCCACCTGAAGGGTCGGAACGTCGATCGCCAAGGCCATGGGTTGGCCCCCTTGCCCTGCACGCCACTGCAGCGCCAGGTTTGCGCGCAGCCGTCCGTCAAGTTCGGGGACCAGCACTTCAGCCAGATACGGGGCCAGCGTGTTCAAGGGCAGCTCACCCAGCACCAGTTCGGCGCGGGCTTCGCTGGCGGTGGCGCTGCCCTTCAGGCTGAAGGGCGTGTCGCCCAGCACGGCGCTGGCTTCGAAGGGTGCCGATGCATCCATGGGCCAGCGCACGTTTTGGGCCTGCACTTTCAATGCGGTCACCGCCAGATCGGCCGCCGGCCGCACCGACGCGTCTTTCCAGGGCACGGTGCCACCCTCAAGCAGCACCCTGGCCACGCTCACCCGCCAGGGCGCAGCAGGCGGCGCCGCCTCGGCCGGGGAGGACGCCGGCGATCCCAGCGCGGCCAGCGCAGCACTCATGCGCGCCAGATTCAGGCGCCCCTGCTGGTCGCGCGCCAGCTCCAGGCGCGGCGCCAGAAGCTCCACCGAAGCGAGGTCGGCCACGCGTGCGAAGGGCTCCAGGCGGTTGATGTCCAGTTGCAGCCGCTCCCACGACAACAGCGCGGCATCTGGCGACGTTCCCATGCGCTCGACGACTTGCAGGCCCGACAGCGCGACCTTGCCCGACAGCGCGAGTCGGGGCTGCGCCTGCTGTTCGAAGTCGAGCCTGAGCGCCAGATGCAATGTGCCGGCCCGGGGCTGCATGGGCCACACCGCTGGCCAATACGGCAGATAGGGCGACAGGTCCAGCGCGGGAATGTCCACCTGCGCCACCGTCTCGCGCGTCTGGGCGAAAGGCGTGGTGCTGGCGCGCGAATCGAACGCGCTGCCATTGAGCACGAAAGCCAGGCGCGGTTCGGTCACCACCTCCTGCCGGGAAGGCAGGTTGCTGAGGAATGGCACGCCCAGGTTAAATTGCGTGAGGTGGTGGGTGGTACCCGTGCCGTCGTCGGCCAAGGTGAGCTCTCCGCCTGCGACATCTATATTGAAGAGCGCGAAGTGGCTGGGCTCAGAAGCCGGCGCGTTGTCGCTCGGGCTCAGCCGCTGCAGGATGTCGTCCACGTCGTAGCGGCCTTGTCCCAGGTGCCGCAGCGTCAACCGGGGCTGCTCAAGCGTGAGCGCGGAAATCACCGGCGCCAGGCGGACGAGGGACTGAAGCTCTGCATTGGCATACAGGCGGGCCAACGAAAACTGGGCACTGTTCCCCGAGGCGTCAGCCACCCGGAGCCCTTCGAGGGTCAGGCCGAGCGACCAGGGCCGGAACTCGATGCGCTCAACGGTCACCGCCCGACCCAGAAGATCCGAAGCCTGTTTCTGCAGCTGCCACTTCAGCAGCGGTGGCACGGCAAGCCAGGTCACCGCCCACAGCAGCAGCAACGCTCCCAGTGCGATGAACGATCTCCTCAGCCAGGGCTTGCTGCTCAAAGGACGGGTCAGGGCGTTCATCGGGCGAAGGAAAGCAATGCGATGGCACGAGTGTCGCCGAAGCACCACCCTTGCAGAACACCCCAAAAAGAAACCCCGGCAGACGGAGCCTGCCGGGGTTGACGGCGGGCGAAATGCTCTTGCCGTCGATTTTGGCGGTGGGAGTTGGATGTCCCTCCAGCCTGGAAGCAACAGATTGCTCCCGTTGGTTGCCGACTTGCGGATCCCCGCGTTGCCGACTTGAGCCTGTCATCGAACAGGCCGTCACAGATTACTCGCCTTGTTCGAGGGGATCAAGACACCTGGGGCCTTGCGTTCATGCAGATTTTCAATCACGCGGCAAAACGCCATACGGACGGGTCGAAATGGCGTTTTGGAACATGAAAGGCGGCTGCCAGCCGACAAACGGTCGTTACCAGGCCACCACCCGGCAAGCCCTGTGTTCACTGGAGTCTCCGCTAGCGAACTCCGCTTGTTTACGTTTTCTCACACTTGTTCATAACCAGTGGTTGTTAAAAATTGATTCAAAAACATTGACCGGGTATTTATAAGCACCTACGATCCGCTCGCTTGCCCGTCCAGGGTTAACCCGCACCGCTGCCAGAAAGGCTAACTCGACCACCGCCCCGCGAGGCCATCGGTCGATGGCGACCCCATCCAAGGAGCGATCACATGACCGCGAACAACGCATCGCCACACCAGAGCACCTCAGGTGCCGTGGCATCCCTGAGGACCGCCCTGCGCGACACCTACCAGGGCTTCTTTGACATCACGCACAACGGGCTTGCCCTCCTGGGCACCCTGCTGGCCGTGGCCCTGATCACCCTGAGCGCACGCGCTGACCTGCGCCAGAGCGCCGAACAACAATTGCTGGGCTGGCTGCTGGAACGCCAGGAGGCGCTGGCAGAAGACTCGGTCTATGCCGCAGAACCCAGCGCCGTTGACCGTGTGACCGCTGCCCTGCCCGCCGCTCTGCCCAAAGAGCAGGCCAATGTGGCCTTCTGGCTCAGCCGCAAATACCGCGTCGCAGCCGAACCGCTGGGCGCACTGGTCGCCGAGGCCTACGAAATCGGCGCCAAGGCCAACCTGGATCCCACCTTGATCCTGGCAGTGATGGCGATCGAGTCGCGCTTCAATCCGTTTGCGCAAAGCCCGGTAGGCGCGCAGGGCCTGATGCAGGTGCTCACCCGGGTCCACACGGAAAAATACGAGGACTTCGGCGGTCACCTCGCGGCGTTCGACCCGATGTCCAACCTTCGCGTGGGTGTTCGCGTGCTGCAGGACTGCATCAAACGCGCAGGCTCAGTCGAAGGTGGCCTGCGCCTGTATGTGGGCGCGGTCAGCACCGACGGCAGCTGGTACATCAACAAGGTGATGGCCGAACACCTTCGCATCCTGAGCGTGGCCAAGGGCAAACCGGTCCCGCGCTTTGTTCCGCAAGCCCGCCCGATCCCTGTGGTGGCCCCCGCCGCGCCGCCCGTGGTGACCTTGCCCGCGAAGCCGGGCACCGAGCTGGAAGCCGAAGGCCCGGCCCAGCCACCCATGCCCACGGGCAGCCTGACGCGCTCCTGAGCGAGCCGGCGTTCTGGCGGGCTCGGCTAAACTAACCGGGTACGCAACTGGCGATAGGCGCGCATCCCCGACCCACCGAGGCCGGGGGCTGCCGCTGACGTGGCCCCCCTGACCCCATCGCTCCGGTGGGCGCTGGGACAACCACTGGGAAGCGTACCGCCGGGATCGCGATGGTTCTGGTGTTCAGCCGTTCGCCTGGGCAGCCCTTGCCTTTGTGCAAGGTTTCATGTCTTGAAGGACTGCCATGTACGACCGCCAACACCTGATCGAGCAAACCGATCCCGAAATCTTTGCCGCCATCCAGTCGGAGAACGCGCGCCAGGAACACCACATCGAGCTGATTGCCAGCGAGAACTACGCTTCGCCGGCCGTGATGGCCGCGCAGGGCACCCAGCTCACCAACAAATACGCCGAAGGCTACCCAGGCAAGCGCTACTACGGCGGCTGCGAGTACGTGGACATCGCCGAGCAACTGGCGATTGACCGCGTCAAGCAGATCTTCGGCGCCGAAGCCGCCAACGTGCAACCCCACTGTGGCGCCTCGGCCAACGAGGCGGTGTTCCTGGCTTTTCTCAAGCCGGGCGACACCATCATGGGGATGAGCCTGGCCGAAGGCGGCCACCTCACCCACGGCATGGCACTCAATATGAGCGGCAAGTGGTTCAACGTGGTGTCCTACGGCCTGAACGAACAGGAAGCCATTGACTACGACGCCATGGAGCGCAAGGCGCACGAAACCAGGCCCAAGCTCATCATCGCCGGAGCTTCGGCCTACAGCCTGCGCATCGACTTTGAACGCTTTGCCAAGGTGGCGAAAGACGTGGGCGCCATCTTCATGGTGGACATGGCGCACTACGCCGGCCTGATTGCCGCTGGCATCTACCCCAACCCGGTGCCACATGCCGACGTGGTGACCTCCACCACCCACAAGAGCCTGCGCGGCCCGCGCGGCGGCATCATCCTGATGAAGGCGCAGCACGAGAAGGCGATCAACAGCGCCATTTTTCCGGGCCTGCAGGGCGGCCCCCTGATGCATGTGATCGCCGCCAAGGCGGTGGCCTTCAAGGAAGCGCTGGCGCCCGAATTCAAGGCCTACCAGCAACAAGTGTTGACAAATGCGCGCATCGTCGCCGAAACGCTGGTCTCTCGCGGTCTTCGCATCGTCAGCGGACGCACGGAAAGCCACGTGATGCTGGTGGACCTGCGCGCCAAAGGCATCACCGGCAAGGAAGCCGAAGCCGTTCTGGGCAGCGCGCACATGACGATCAACAAGAACGCCATTCCGAACGACCCGGAAAAGCCCATGGTGACCAGCGGCGTGCGCATCGGCACCCCGGCCCTGACCACACGAGGCTTCAAGGACGAAGAGGCGCGCCTGACCGCCCACCTGATCGCGGACGTCCTGGACAACCCGCGCGACCCTGCCAACATTGACGCCGTCCGCGCCAAAGTCAACGCTCTCACGGCTCGCTTTCCCGTGTACCGATGAAATGCCCCTTCTGCGGTCATCTGGAAACCCAGGTCGTGGAGACCCGGGTTTCCGAGGACGCGGATTTCATCCGGCGCCGGCGCCAATGCGGACATTGCGAAAAACGGTTCACCACCTACGAGCGCCCCGAGGTGAGCTTCCCGGCGGTGGTGAAGAAGGACGGCCGGCGGGTCGACTACGTACCGGCCAAATTGCGCGCCTCATTCGCACTGGCGCTGCGCAAACGCCCAGTGAGCACCGAACAGGTGGACGCAGCCATCGAGCGCATCGAGGAAAAGCTGCTCAACCTGGGCGCGCGCGAGGTACCTGCCACGCGCCTGGGTGAAATGGTGATGCGCGAACTGAAAAAGCTGGACAAGGTGGCTTACATCCGCTTTGCCAGTGTTTACCGCAGTTTCGAAGACATCGACGAATTCCGCGCTCTGGTGGACGAGGTCAAGCGCTAGCCAGGGCCCGTTCGCCCCGTCCGGCACCTCACATTTCGTGACGTCCGGTACGGCCTTGACCGTCCATCCTCTCCAGACGGCACTTCGGCGTCTGTGCAGCGCCAGCGGGTGGCCCCCCGCCCACAATTCGGCCGTGAAACATTCATTTACCTATTGGCCTGGGCGCATGCGCGGCCCGCAGGCGGGCTTCACGCTGATCGAGCTTATGGTCGGCGTGGCGATCATGGCCGTGCTGCTGATGGTGGGGGTGCCCAGTTTCCAGTCGGCAGTGGCTTCCAGCCGTTTGACCACCAGCACCAATGACATGGTCAGCGCGCTGGCGCTGGCCCGAACCGAGGCCATCCGCCGCGGCACGCGGGTGACGGTGTGCAAGAGCACCAACGGCACCGGCTGCACCACTGCCGGCAACTGGGCACAGGGGTGGATCATCTTCATCGACACCACCCGGTCTTCGGCGGACGCAACCGTCGACACCGGCGAAGCGATCCTTGCCAGCAACGCCGCCGCCAGTGGCAACATTGTCATGGCGGGCTCCTCAGGCGTGCCGAATTTCGTGTCGTTCGCCTCCGACGGGCAGGCCAAGCTGATGAATGGCGCCTCGCAGGCAGGCGTCTTGCGGGTATGCAGCACCGCAGCCGCGCTGGCCGACACACGCCGCGCCCGCGACATCGCCATCACTGCGTCCGGGCGCGTCACCACCACCACGCCCGCCTCCGTCGCCGCCACCTGCCCAGCATCATGAGGAATTGCATGCGCCCTGCCCGCACCATCCGATCCTGCCCCGGCGGCGTTCAACGCCAGCGCGGTGTGGGCCTGATTGAAATCCTGGTGGCCGTGCTCATCCTGGCACTGGGCCTTCTGGGCATGGCTGGCCTGCAGGCCAACGCGCTCAAGACCAACCAGAGCAGTTATGCGCGCGGCCAGGCCGTGATGTTGAGCTACTACATTCTCGATGCGATGCGCGCCGATCGTGCGGCAGCCGTTTCCCTGGCCTACAACACGGGCGCGGTGAGTGCAGGCGTCATCGCGCCAATCTGCAGTCCGCTGGCGATCACCGGCGCCACCCTGTCCGACAACAACCGCAGGGATTGGGTTCAGAGCCTGCGAACGAGCCTGGGAAATGAAGACACCACCTGCGGCGCCATCAACTGCGATGTCACGGGCTTGTGCACCATCCAGATCACCTGGGACGACAGCCGGGCCGGCGGCCTGGGCGCCCAACGCTTTGAAACCACGAGCCGTCTATGAGCCGCACCCCCATCTACTCAAAGGCCGGCACCCGCTCGGCGCGCACGCGCCAGGCGGGTTTCAGCATTGTCGAGCTGATGGTCGCGCTGGTGCTGGGCTTGCTGCTCATTGGCGGAGTGATCAACATCTTCATGACGAACCAGCAGACCTTCCGCACCAACGAAAACCTGGGCCGGCTGCAGGAAAACGCCCGCATTTCGTTCGAGCTGATGGCGCGGGAAGTGCGACAAGCCGGTGGCAACCTGTGTGGCGCCAGCCTGATGGCCAACGTGCTCAACAACGCTGGCACGGCATGGACGTCCAATTGGAACGCGGGAGTGCTCCAGGGATTTGACGACGCGCAGGCCGCCACCGGTATCGTGGCCACCGGCACGGCGGTCGGTGAGCGCGTGGCCAACACCGATGCCGTGCGCGTGCTCAGCGGCGGCATGTTCGACGGCGTGACCATCACCGCGCACGATGCAGGCACCGCGCAGATCACGCTGAACACCATCAGCCACGGCTTCGGCACCAACAACATCGTCGTGATCTGCGACGGGCAGTCGGCCGCGCTGGCCAAACTGACCAGCGCCACGTCGGGCACGTCCGCCGTGGTGGCGCACGACGACGGCGCCGGTGTCAATGACAACTGCAGCGAAGGCCTGGGCTATCCGACCGATTGTTCGAGCGAGACCGGCAATTCCCGCGCTTTCCAGCCGGGCGGATTTGTCACGCTCATGACCGCGAGCGGCTGGTACGTCGGCAACAACGCGCGGGGTGGTCGCTCGCTCTTCCGCGTCAATGCCGCCGGTACCGAGGAAATTGCCGAAGGCGTGCGCGACATGCAACTGGACTACCTGCTGCGCAACAGCGCGACCGGCGCACTCGACTCCAACTGGGTCACCGCAGCAGCCATCACCGACTGGACCACGGCGGCTGCCGCACAGGTGGTGGCGGTGCGCCTGAGGCTGACGCTGGAAACGCAGACTGCCGTGGGCACCAACCAGCAACCGGTGGAACGCCAGCTCATCCATGTCGTGAATCTGCGCAACAGGCCTGTCTGATGAACACTCCCCGCCGCCCCCGTTCCCGCCACACCGCATTGCCCCGCCGCCAGGCGGGCGTGGCGTTGGTCGTCGCACTGATCCTGCTGGTGATCATGACCCTGGTGGGCCTGAGCGCGCTGCGCACGGTGACACTGGAAGAAAAGATGACGGCGCAGACCTTCGACCGCAGCCTCTCTTTCCAGGCGGCTGAAGCTGCATTGCGCGAAGCAGAAACACTGGTGGAGACCACCGTGCCCACGCCAGCCGCACTGGCAGCCTGCGTGGCAGGCGTCTGTGGCGCGCCCGACAGCAGCGCCACCGTGCGCTGGGCCGACTCGGGTTTCACAGGATGGCAGAACGCCACCGCCGTGGCCAACGGTCCCATCAGCATCACGCCGCAATACATCGTGGAATACCTGGGCAACACATTTCCCTGCCAGCCGGGCACGCCTTCTGCTGGTACCGACTGCAAGCGCTACCGCATCACCGCACGAAGCAACGCCGGCAACGACCGGGCGGCGGTGATGCTGCAGTCGATCTTTGCAGCCGAATGATTTTCCTCGGAGTCTCGCCATGAAAAGTCTGTCACACCTGAACACCGCGCTGAAAATCGTCGCCATCACGGCCATCGTGTCGGCCACGCTCAGCGTGCAAGCGCTGACCTGGCCGACCAAGCCACTCGGGGCAACCATCAGCGCCAAGCCCATGACCATGCTGGTGGCGGGACGAGACCACAAGTTCTTCTACGAGGCCTACAACGACGCCAGCGACGTAGACGGTGACGGCACGCTCGACACACGCTTCAAGCCCTCCATCACCTACTACGGCCTGTTCGACTCCACGCTGTGCTACGCCTACAGCGGCAGCGGCCTCACCGGCCTGTACAGCCCGGGCGCCACGGCCGACAGCCTGGGCCGCTGCTCGGCGAGCACCACGCATCGGTGGTCTGGCAACTGGCTCAACTATGTCACCACCAGCCGCATCGACGCGTTGCGCAAGGTCCTCTACGGCGGCTTCCGCGAGGTGGATTCGACGACGGAGACCATCTTGCGCCGCGCCTACATTCCACAGGATGCGCACAGCTGGGCCAAGGAATACCACAGCCAGGCCACCGATGGCTACCTGATCAGCGACTACACGCCGCTGGCCCAACCCACGGCCACCAACCGCCGCCACTTCTTCGGTAACCTGACCGCGAACCGGACTGTCAACTGCAGCACGCTCGACACTTGCAGCAACATGGCGCCGCTGCTGCGCCTGCGCACCAATGTGGGCGACGACCGCCGTGTTTGGGAATGGGCCTCCAAGGAGCGCCCCGTGCTGCACAACACCTTGTCCTCGGGCAGCTTCCCGAGCGGCACCGATGCAGAAGTGAACCACACCGTGCGCGTGCTCGTGTGTACCGCCACCTACAACAAGGACTGCAAGCTGTACCCCAACGGCCAGTACAAACCGGTCGGCCTGCTGCACGACTATGGTGAAAACGATTCGATGCTGTTCGGCCTGCTGACCGGGAGCTACGACAACCACATGTCGGGCGGGCGCCTGCGCAAGGTGGTGTCCTCGTTCTCCAACGAGGTGGCCAGCAACACCGGCATTTTCGATGCGAACGCTCGCATCGTGAACACCTTCAACCGCCTGCGCATCCGCGGCTTCAACCAGAGCAGCAATTCCGACGAATACTGGAAGTCAAGCCCCTACACGGACTCGGCCAAGGCGGCGACGGAAGGCCAGCTGGTGGACTGGGGCAACCCGATCGGCGAGATGCTGTACGAGGCCACGCGTTACTTTGCAGGCAAGAAGTCTGCCACCGCAGCCTTCAACACCTCGACCACTTTCGACACCCAGGTGGGCCTGAGCAGCGTGACCTGGGACGATCCGTACGAGAACACCAGTGCGGCCAAGGCGTCCTTCTGCTCGCGCGCCAACTTCCTGACCATCTCCGACATCAACCCCTCGTTCGACTCAAACTCGATTCCAGGCACCCACTTCAACACCTTCACAGGGGACATCACAGGCCTGGACGTGAAGGTGCTTGGCGACACCATGACCGCCGTGGAATCGAACATCACGGGTCAGCGCTTCATCGGTCAGTCGGGCACGGGCACCGGCTCATACGACGCGGCGCCCACGCCCAAGAGCGTGACTTCGCTGGGCACCATTCGCGGCCTGGCGCCGGAAGAGCCCACCAAGCAAGGCAGCTACTACTCCGCTGCCATGTCCTACTATGCCAAGACCACCGACTTGCGCTCGACGCTGCAAGGCAAGCAATCGGTTGACAACTACGTGGTGGCGCTGAGTTCGCCACTTCCGCGCATCGAAGCCAAGCTGCCCAACGGCAAGGTCATCAACCTCGTGCCGTTCTCCAAGTCGGTGGGTGGCTCCGGCATCTCCGCCACCAAAGGCAACTACCAGCCCACCAACCAGATCGTCGATTTCTACGTTGAACAGATCGCAAACTCGGGCGCGGCGGATGCCGATGCCAGCATCAACGGCGGACGCTACTACGCACGCTTCCAGATCAACTTCGAAGACGTGGAGCAAGGCGGCGACCACGACATGGATGCCATCTCCGAGTACACCGTGCTGGCCAATGCCGACAACACACTCTCGGTCACCGTGCGCCCCACCTACCAGGCCGGTGGCATCTACCAGAACATGGGCTACGTCATCTCTGGCAGCACCCAGGACGGCGTCTATCTCGTCGCCCGTGACGAAACCGGATCTGGCTCCTACTTCCTGAACGTGCCGGCTGGTCGCACACCAGGCTACTGCGACGTGACCACGCCGCCGGCCGATTGCGCCACGCTACCCAGCGTGGGCGCAGCGGGCAACACCTTTGTCTTCACACCCAACACGGGCACAGGCGGGGCCACGCTGCTGCGAGATCCCCTTTGGTACGCGGCCAAGTGGGGTGGCTTCGTGGACCGCAACAACAGCAATACACCGGACCTGCCATTGGAATGGGACACCAACAGCGATGGCGTTCCTGACACCTACTTCCTGGTGCAAAACCCACTCAAGCTGCGCGAAGCGCTCAAGAAGGCTTTCGACAACATCATCGAAAAGAGCGGCAGTGGCGGCAACATCATTGCCAACAGCACGGTGCTCTCCACCGATTCGCTGGTCTATCAGGCCACGTTCAACAGCACGAGGTGGTCGGGCGATCTCTCGGCCTATCCCGTCACCGACGCGGGTGTGGGCGCGATCGCGTCCTGGAAGGCCGCCGACCACATTCCTGCCCATGGATCTCGCAAGATCACCTACTGGTCAGACGCGACGGGGCCTGAGAAGGGCAAGCTGTTTACCTGGGCGAACCTCTCGGACCCCGCGGAACGCGCGCACTTCAACAACAGCGAGCCGCTGGTGAACTACTTGCGCGGCGCGCGCACGTTGGAGATCCAGAACGGCGGCACGCTGCGCGACCGTTCGGTCAACACCGTGCTGGGCGACATTTCCCATTCTTCCCCGGCCTATGTCAAGGACACCGAGACGGTGTACGTGGGTGCCAACGACGGCATGCTTCATGCCTTCAACGCCAAGACTGGCGTGGAACTGTTTGCGCACATTCCGAGCAGCATGCTGTCGCGCCTGAAAAACATGGCCTCTCCGGCCTACAACGACCAACACGAATACTTTGTCGATGGTGATATTGCGGTGTCTGCGCGTACCCCGCTGATCACCAACAACTACCTCGTCGCCACGTTGGGCCGCGGCGGCAAGGGCCTGTTCGGCCTGGACGTGACCGACCCCGCCAACTTTGCGCCGTCCAATGTGCTCTGGGAGTACTTTTCCACGAGCGATCCCGACCTGGGCCACATGCTGGGCCGCCCTGTGCTGGCCACCATGAACGACGGCCAGCGCGTGGTCATTGTGGGCAACGGCTACAACAGCACCGACCAGAAGGCGGTTCTGTACATCTTCAATCTCGTCACTGGCGCGCTGGTGAAGAAGATCGACACCGGCGCGGGCAGCGACAACGGGCTGGCCACCCCAGGCCTGTTCGACAGCAACAACGACGGCCGCGTCGACTACATCTACGCGGGCGACCTGCACGGCAACGTCTGGAAGTTTGATGTGTCTGGCAACACCGTGGCGAGCTGGGTCACGGCCAATGGCGGCCTGCCGATGTTCCAGGCCCGGGATGCGATCAACCAGCCACAGCCGATCACCGCGCCGATGCGCATCACCCGCAACGACGCATCCGGCGACGTCAATTTCGGCCAGCGCTTCGTCCATTTCGGCACCGGCGCCTACTTCCGTACGGGCGACCCGAGCTCGACGGCCATCCAGACCTGGTACGGCCTGATCGACAAGGACACCACCATCAATGGCCGC
Source organism: Hydrogenophaga sp. (assembly GCF_050250835.1). Taxonomy (GTDB): domain Bacteria; phylum Pseudomonadota; class Gammaproteobacteria; order Burkholderiales; family Burkholderiaceae_C; genus Hydrogenophaga. The sequence continues at coordinate 375,907 of NZ_JBFWNX010000002.1, forward strand.
ACCAACCTGGTTTCGCGCGCGGTGCAGGCGTCTGGCACCTTCGACGGCAAACCGGTGCGCTCCTTTGCGACCGCCGCCGCGGGAGACATGGCGGGCAAGTCCGGTTTCTACCTCGATTGGCCCATTCCACCCTCGCCCGCCACGGCAGAGCGGGTGGTCACGGCGTCCAACATCTTCCGCCTGGCCGAGCCCACCCTGCTGGTGAGCTCGATCATCCCGGTGGTGGACGACTGCACACCAGGCGGCAACGGCTACCTGAACGCCATCAACCCGTACACTGGCGGCCGCCTGACCAAACCCTTCTTCGATGTCAACGACAATGGTCAGTTCGTCGACGACCTGCTGGGCGGCGCGTACATTGGCTCGATCGACCTTGGCGTGGGCATGCCGGGCGAGGCGATCCTGGTGGGCAACCGCCTTGCAGTCGGCGGCTCCAAAGGGACGGTGGAAGACATCCGCGTCAACACCGGCGCCATTCCGATCAAGGGCCGCCTGACCTGGCGCGAAATCATCCGGGACTGACCCTCCCCCTCACTGGATTCAAGCTCATGAAGACCCGTCACCCAGCCCTTGCGGCACCGCATTCGACACAGCGCGGCTTCACGCTGGTCGAGTTGATGATCGTGGTCGCCATCGTCGGTATCCTCACGGCCATCGCCTATCCCAGCTACGTCAGCCACATGCAGAAGACCCGGCGAGCCACGGCCGCGGGTTGTGTGATGGAGCTGGCGCAGTGGGTGGAGCGCAACTACACCACCTGCCTGGCCTACAACCGCACGGGCGCGGGATGTGCCACCACACTGACATCGGCCGAACTGCCCAACCTGACCTGTCGCACCGACCTCGCAGGCATCTACACGTTCGGCTTCTCAGCCAATCCATCCGCCACCGCCTACGTCCTGCAGGCCGTGCCCGGAGCCCCGCAGGCTGGTGATACTGCCTGCGCCACCCTGACACTGAACCAGGCCGGCGCAAAAGGCGCCACAGGCACGACGCCGGCCGGCTGCTGGAGGTGATGGCGCCTGCGTTGACGGCCAACGGCGCCATGGCCCGGGCGCTGGATCTGGCCCGACTGTCCCTTCGCCTGTCCAATCCCAATCCGCGCGTGGGCTGTGTGCTGGTCGGTGCGGACGGCCGGGTGATCGGAGAAGGACATACACAACAAGCGGGCGGCCCACATGCCGAGGTGATGGCCTTGCGCGACGCCCAGGCTCGTGGCGAAACCACGCAGGGCGCCACCGCGTTCGTCACGCTGGAGCCCTGCTCGCACCACGGCCGCACCCCGCCCTGCTGCGAAGCCCTGATGGCAGCCCGCGTCGGCCAGGTGGTGGTCGCGATCGCCGACCCCAACCCGCTGGTAGCGGGCCAGGGCGTTCAACGGCTTCGCTCGGCTGGCATCGGGGTCGAACTCCTGGCAGACGACGACCCTGCAGCGGTGGCTTCACGCGAACTCAACATCGGCTTCTTCAGCCGCATGACGCGTGGTCAGCCCTGGGTGCGGATGAAGATGGCCTCCTCCCTTGATGGCACCACCGCCCTGGAGAACGGCGCGAGCCAATGGATCACCGGTGAGGCCGCCCGAACCGACGGCCATGCCTGGCGGGCCAGAGCTTGCGCGGTGCTTACCGGTGTGGGAACGGTGCTGGAAGACAACCCACGGCTGGACGTGCGCCTGGTCGACACACCGCGCCAACCGCACCTGATCGTGGTCGACAGCCGTCTCAAGACACCCCCCTCCGCCCGGCTGTTCGCCCCTCCTGGCAATGGCCAGCGGCGCCAGATCTGGATTTACCACGCCAGCCAGGACGCCACGGCCATCGGCGCACTCGAAGCCCAGGGCGCCACGCTGCTGGCGATGCCTGGCGCCCATGGAAAGGTCGAACTTGCCGACATGCTGCGCGATCTGGGTCGCCGCGAGGTCAATGAACTGCACCTGGAAGCCGGGAGCAAGCTCAACGGGTCTTTCCTGCGCGAGGGCCTGGTCGATGAGGTGCTGATCTACCTCGCACCCTGTCTGCTCGGCCATGGCGCCCGAATGGCAGACTTCGGCCCGCTGCAGCACTTGCAGGAGGCCACCCGGCTGGAGATGACCGACACCCGGATGCTCGACGGCGACCTGCGCGTCCTGGCCCGTGTGCCAGGGGGCTTGCCGCAACCACCCGCGCCCACCAGAGGCCCCGACGCCCCGAGGCCGAAAGAATAATTCTTTAGTCTTCCTTTTGCTGTTACAGTGCCGCCCATGAAAAATGTGCGGCCCCCCTTGCAAGCTCCCGGCCGGCACGCCCGTGGCTTCACCCTGGTCGAAATCCTGGTGGCGTTGGGGCTGTTCGCGGTGATCGTCGCCTTTGCAGCGCCGAGCTTTGCCAACATGGCACGCCGCCACCGGGTGGACGCCTTCAAAGACAGCCTCATCGGCACGATCCAGCTGGCCAGGACGGAAGCAATCCGCCTGGGCGAGCCGGTGGTGCTGCGCCGCGTGGAACCCTGTCCCGAAGCCACCTCCAGGGGCGACTGGCGCTGTGGCTGGCTCATGTTCGCCGATCCCAACGGCAACCAGGCCCTCGATCAGAACGAATCCCTGCTTCAGACCTCACCCATCCCTGTCGACACCGTGTTGCGCAAGGCAGGCGCGGTGAACCCGGTTGCGGTCGCCATCGACCGCTTCGGTCAGGTCACTCAAGCCGGCACTCGACTGGAGATCTATCCGGCGGGTAAAGGCTACTCGGCCGTCGATGGCGTGCTGATCTGCTTTCCTGCTGGCAGCCGCATCCGCACCGTCAGGGCTGCAGCGAAATGCTGAGGACCATCGCCATGCGTCCTCGCTGGCAAAGCGGCGTGAGCCTGATTGAAAGCCTCGTGGCGCTGTTGGTTTTCGCCCTGGGCGTACTCGGACTGGCCGGCTTGCAGGCTGGCACATTGGCGCAGGCACGCCATGCCAATGCGCGAGCCGTCTCCGTGCAGATGGCCAACGATCTCCTGGAGCGCATGCAGCTCAACCCGTTGATCGGTCCGTCCACGGCTTCTGCCACATCGCTCTACGAGATCGAGTGGGGCATGCGCATGGATTCAGCACCCGATTGCCACAGCCGTCCCTGCACCGGGGCCGAACTGGCCCGGCACGACCTGTTCCAGTGGAAACAATCGTGGCAGGCGTTGCTGCCGGGCGCGGACGCCCGCGTGTTCCGCTCCCAAACCGACCCCGGGCAGCTTGGCGTGATGCTCGGTTGGTCCGACGTGGGGACGCCCCCCTTCGGCCAATCCCCGCTGCCAGTGATGGAGGGCGACGACCCCCACGCCGTGTGCCCGAGGGATTTCACCTGTCATCTCGTCTACGTGCGGCCCTGATCATGGGCTCCAGGCGGGTTCTCCCAGAATGGCGATCGCACCGCAGAACACGCGGCGTCGGTCTCGTCGAGCTTCTCATCGCTCTGGTCATCGGTCTGCTGATTTCCGTGGCCGCCATCGGCAGCATGGCGCACGCGCGCGCCACTTCGGCCACGCTGGGGGAGGCCCTTCGCCTGCACCAGGACACAGCAACCGCCTTGCGCATCATCGGACATCAGGTTCGGCAGGCGGGCGCACGGGGCCTGATTGATGCGGCCGGCAGCGGCATGGTGGCGTTCAATCCGGGCTCGGCAGCCGACGACGCCGACAACGGTCCAGCGCAGGTGGACGGCACACAAGGGGCGGCCGGGGCGCCCGACACGCTGCGCACGGCCATGGACGCGGACCCCTCGATCGACGCCCGCGACTGCCTGGGCAACGTTCCCCTGGGCGAGCGCATCGTGAACCACTTCGAACTGGTTGCCGGCAACCTGCGTTGCAAGGGCTCCGGACACGAAGATCCCGCCCCGCTCATCGAAGGCGTGGAAGATCTTCAAGTGCGCTACGCGGTTCGAACCGGCGAGCAGGTTCAGTACCTGGAAGCCCCGGACGACTGGGGACGGGTGCAAGGCGTCATGGTCTGCCTGCGGCTGGTCAGTCCGGCTCGCAGCGCGGTGCAACGCCAACTCACCGGATGCCGCAACGAACCCATCGTCGACGACGGCCGCATGCGCCGCGTCGTCGTTCGCGTGATTCACCTTCGCAACGCACATACATGAAACCGATGGCAGCCGGTCAGCGCGGGGTGGCGCTCTTGGTGGTCATGGCCGCATTGCTGCTCGGAAGCATCGCACTGCTGGGCAGCCTTCAGGTGAGTTGGCTGGGCGAGCGCCGAGTGGGCAGCGAGAGCGACGCGCAACGCGCGTACGCCGCCGCGCAGGCGCTGATTCGCGACGCGGAACTTGACATCCTGGGGCTGCGCGCCGATGGCTCGCCCTGCGACAACGATCCGGCCGCACAGTCGGGCTGCCGGGCCCGGGATCCCGCCGCGCCCCACTACCCGCAGGACGACGACGACCTGGACCTTTTGCGCCAGCAGCTGAAGGCAGGCCACCGCAATTGCCTGCGCGGCATCTGCCTGCCCGATACCGTGGACGCACTCCAGGGTGCGTGGTCCGAAGACCTGGCCGCCATGACCTCCGGCAGCGGCGACACCGCCATTGCCGCCACCTATGGGCAGTTCACGATGTCGCGCCCCGACATCACCGACAACGCGCTGCTGGACCCGTCCACGCCTCTCGCCTGGTATTGGGTGGAAGTGTTCCGCTATTCGCAGGCCGCGGGCATTCTGAATCCGTCGGGAGACCTGCCCGTGCCTGACCGCCGCCACCCTTTTGTGTACCGCATCACCGCCTACGCAAAAGGGCTCAAGCCCGGCACCCGCGCGCACCTGCGCTCAGTGTTCGTGCCATACCCGCAAAACCAGAATCCATGAACTGAGAAGACCGTCCGTGCGTAGCATCACCCTCGTCAGCCTGGCCCTGCTCACCTGCGGCACGCCGTACACATCCGCCCACTCGGCGCCGCTCCAGCTGGCGCAGCATCCGGCGCGCATGTCGCGTCAGCCCGCGCCCAACGTCATCGTCTCCGTGGACAACTCGAGCAGCCTCGGTGACACGGGCTTGCAGGTCCTCAAGGCTGGCCTGAAGACCGCCTTCTCCGAGCAACGCCTGGAAGACGGTCGCATCCGGCTCGCGTGGCAAGGCATGCACGGCTGTCGAGGCATTCCGGGCAATACGGTGGCCTGCCAGGGCAGCAACGCTGTGCGCCCGCTCGACACCGGGCACCGCCAGCGGTTCATGGCCTGGGTCGACGGACTGGCACTGGGCCAGGGAACGCCGTCGCACAGCATGCTGGACGCAGCAGGGCAATACCTCAGCGCCACCGGCCTGGGCATCGACAGTCCATGGGCTTCCGCACCGGGGCATCGAGCTGAGCCCTTGCTGGCGTGCCGCAAGGCCTACCACCTCTTTTTGAGCGATGGGGCCTGGGGTCACGCCTCCAGCCTGGGCATTGACACCGCCGGTGCCGATCACCAGCGCGTCGTGCGTGGCGCCAACGCTGACAACAGTCCAGTCCGATTCCCCGACGGCGTGGAATTTCCCGGCCCTGCGAGCCAGACCCGCCTCTATCGGGACGCCTGGGGCAGCGCCGGCTTGAGCACGCTGTCGGACCTGGCTTTTCACTACTGGTCCCGCGACCTGCAACCCGGTCTGCCGAACGAGGTGGCGCCTCGCTGGCACGCGCCTCAAGCGAATGAGAATTTCGGCACCGACGCCGCGCCTGCCACATTGGAGCCCTACTGGAATCCGCGCAACGATCCAGCCACCTGGCAACACCTGGTGAACCACACCATCGGCCTGGGACGAGCCACCGACTGGACAGCGCAGCCCACCTGGTCGGGCGACCACTTCTCGGGCCTGGGGCCGCTCATCCGGGGCGAAGCCGAGTGGCCATCGCCTTTCTGCAACGACTTGCGCACCGGCCCCGGCAACCAGCCCTGCGACGGCGCCGACACCTACCAGTCGCGGCAGGCGTTTCGCAAGCCCGAGCTGTGGCACATGGCGCTCAACAGCCGTGGCCAGTTCACGCCTGCACCCGACGAGGACCGCCTGGTGGAGGCACTCGACCGAACCCTGCAGGACATCAGCCCAACCGACCCACCCCTGAGAACCAGCATCACCAGCAGCACCAGCCGCGTGCGCGCAGACGGCCTGGTCTTCATGGCAGGTTTCGATGCACGGCGCTGGAGTGGCGAGATCAGCGCCCACCGCATTTCGCCGGGCAGCCACACGGTGAGCGAGGCCCCGGTTTGGCGCGCCACCTCCATGCTGGACGCACCCCAACTCACGCTCGCGCAAAGGCTGATCCTCACGCACGATGGGGTGAAGGGTGTGGCCTTCGAATGGCAGCAGTTGTCCGCTGGCCAGAAGGCCCAGTTGCGCGGCGACGATGGCATTCGCCTGGGGCGACAACGTGTGGCGTACCTGCGTGGCGACCGTTTTCTTGAGAGCCAGCACGGTGGCCCCATGCGCCAGCGCAGTTCCCGGCTGGGCGACATCGTCAATGCCAACCTCTGGTACACCGGTGCCCCACAGCGGCCAGCTTTCCCGCAGGCGGGGCACGATGACTTCCGCGCTCGCCACGCCAACCGGATGCCCCTGGTCTACGTGGGCGCCAACGACGGCATGCTGCACGCATTCGACGCCCAGACCGGCGCCGAGCGACTCGCCTACGTGCCGCTGGCGGCCTACAGCACCCTGCACGCCTACACCCAGCCGTCGTACACCCACCGCTACAACGTGGATGGCAGCCCCTTCACTGGCGACGCCGACCTGCGCGCCACCGGCAGCACCCAACCCGACTGGCGCACGGTGCTGGTCAGCGGCCTGGCCGGCGGCGGGCGCGGCTACTTCATCCTCGATGTGACCGACCCCCGGAATTTCTCACCCGGTTCGGTTCTGCTGGATCGCAGTTTCGCCAGCACCGCCAGCGGCAGCTACTCTGGTCACGAGGACGTCGGACACATCTACGCTGCACCTGTGGTGGACGACGCCACCACGGGCCGCAGTGAGCAGATCGTCAAGCTCAACAACGGACGCTGGGCCGTGATCATGGGCAATGGTGTCAACAGCTCGCGCGAGCGCCCGGTCCTGCTGATCCAGTACCTGGACGGCGACCGGCGCCTGGTGCGCCTGATCGCCAGCCCGCAGGAACAACAATCCAACGGCCTGTTCGCACCGCGCCTCATCGACGTCAACAGCGACGGCAAAGTGGACCTGGCCTACGCTGGTGATCTTCAAGGCCAGCTCTGGAAGTTCAACCTGTCCGGCACCAACGAGGCGGATTGGGGCGTGAGCGTGTGGGACGGCAGCGGCAAGACCTGTCGAGATTCCACGCTCTGCGAACCCTTCTTCGTGGCAGTGGACAACACCACGCCAGCAAAGCGGCAACCCATCACCACCGCGCCCTTGTGGCTGGCGCATCCGCTGGGAGGCATCCAACTCATGTTCGGCACCGGCCAGCACCTGCAAACCTCGGACGCCACCGATACCCAGGTGCAGACCATCTACAGCGTCTGGGACAAAAGCGAATTCCTGCAACGCGACGGGCGCCTGAGCGTCCTGGACGCCGAGCCGATCCGCGCCAGGGACACCCGCCAGTCCCTGGTCCAGCAAATGGTGCTGGGCCAGGGGGGAGCGACGTCCACGCCCGAATGGGCCTACACCACCGAACGCACGGTGGCCTACACGCGCGGCGACAGCGCAGTCAACCACCGGGGCTGGTACCTGGACTTGCCACGCGAGCGCGAGCGCGTATTGCAGCCACCAGCGTACTTCGAGGGCCAGAAGGCCCTGATCACCAGCACCGTCCCGGCAGATGTCAGTGCCAGCGAAAGCTGCGAAGGCGGGTCTCTGGAGGACGAGCACTGGCTGACCGTGCTCAACATGATCTCCGGCAGACCGTCCGCCAGGCCGGTCTTTGCCCTGCCCGGCCTCACGGCCAGCCCCCAACTCGTCAGCCGCGTGCGGGTGAAGGCTTCCGAATTCATCACCCTGCCAGGCGCCAGCAACCGCCTGGACCTGATCTCTGCGCGCCAGGGCGAGGGTTGCATGGAACGCGCCTGCACGGACCAGGCCTCGCTGCTCGGTTCGGGTGGCCCCGGCGTGCGGATGGACTGGCGCGAGTTGCAGCGGTGAAGGTTCGCGGCTTCACCCTGATCGAAGTCACCATCGTGGTGGCGCTGATCGCCGTGCTCACCGTGATCGCCTTGCCCAACTACAACCAGTACGTGCTGCGCAGCCATCGGGCCCATGCGCGGGCCGCCCTGATGCGCCTGGCACAGTGGATGGAGCGCGAAGCCACGGTGCGCGGCAGCTATCCGCTGGCCATCGAAGTGCCGGCTGGCGTGCTCGGGGTGGAAGGCGGCCGCTATACCCTGTCGGTCAGTTCGGAAACGGGCTGGAGTCACCGCCTGAGCGCACTTCCCACCGGCGCCCAGACCGCCGATCCATGCGGCAGCTTCCACCTCGACCACACGGGCCAGCGCAGCCAGGGAGCCACCGCGCAGGTGCCCGAACCGCTGGACGCCCGCAGCTGCTGGGAACGCTGATTCGGTGTCGGCGATCGGCCGGAAAGTGAGGCGGTGAAAACCCTGCGAAAATACGCCGATGTTTACCGGCATCATCACCGGCGTGGGGCGCATCGCCGCCCTCCACGACCTGGGCAGCTCTTTGGAACACGGCAAGCGACTCACCATCGAGGCGCCCGCCGGGTACCTTGACGACGTGGGCCTGGGCGACAGCATCGCGCTCAATGGTGCCTGCATGACAGTCACCTCCCTCGACCTGCCCCGCCACCACTTCACCATCGACGTTTCGGCCGAATCCCTGGCCCGCACCACCGGCCTGTCCGCCCCCGGCCACCGGCTCAATCTGGAAAAGGCGCTGCGCGCCCATGACCGCCTGGGGGGTCACATCGTCTCCGGGCATGTCGATGGCGTCGGCACGGTCACGCGTTTTGCCCAGGTGGGCGAGAGCTGGGAACTGCGCGTGATGGCGCCCACCGACCTGGGCAGATACCTCGCCTACAAGGGCTCGATCACGGTCAATGGCGTGAGCCTCACCGTCAACCAGATCACCGACAGTCCGCAGGGCTGCGAGTTCAGCATCAACCTCATTCCCCACACGGTTCAGAACACCGCTCTGGGCCAACTGACCGAGGGCAACCCGGTCAATCTCGAAATCGACACCGTCGCCCGCTACGTGGAACGCATGCTGAGCGCCGGCAACCTCACACCCAAGGAAACCCCATGAACGCCCGCGAAAACCTCGTCCCGGTGGCCATATCGCCTGTCGAAGACATCGTCGCCGAGATGCGCGCGGGTCGCATGGTGATCCTGATCGACGAAGAAGACCGGGAGAACGAAGGCGACCTGGTCCTGGCCGCCGATCACGTGACGCCCGAAGCCATCAACTTCATGGCGCGCTTTGGTCGCGGCCTGATCTGCCTCACGCTCACGCGCGAGCGCTGCGAGCGCCTGCGCCTGCCGCCCATGGTGCCGCGCAATGGCACCAAGATGGGCACCGCCTTCACCGTCTCGATCGAAGCCGCCGAGGGCGTGACCACCGGTATCTCGGCCGCCGACCGCTCCCGCACCGTGCAGGTGGCCGTGGCGCCCAACGCTCAGGCTGCCGATCTCGTGCAACCAGGTCACATCTTTCCCCTGCAGGCGGTCGAAGGCGGCGTGCTCATGCGCGCGGGCCACACCGAGGCCGGCTGCGACCTCGCCGGCATGGCCGGCTGCAGCCCGGCTGCGGTGATCTGCGAGATCATGAAGGACGACGGCACCATGGCCCGCCTGCCCGACCTGCAGATCTTCGCCGCCGAGCACGGCCTGAAGATCGGCACGATCGCCGACCTGATCGAACACCGCAGCCGCCACGAAAGCCTGGTTCGCAAACTCGGCACACGCTTGCTCAACACCGCCTTCGGCGAATTCAGCGTCACCGCCTTCAGCGATGAACCCAGTGGTGCCCTGCACCTGGCACTGGTCAAGGGCCAGTGGAAGCCGGACGACAGCATCGCGGTGCGCGTGCACGAGCCGCTCTCGGTGCTCGACGCGCTGGAGGTGGGCCGCGCCATGCATTCATGGAGCCTGGAGGCCAGCCTGCGCCACATCGCTCAGGCTGGCGCCGGTGTGGCGGTGCTGCTCAACTGCGGCGAGACCGCTGCCCAACTGCTGGCCCAGTTTGAGGGCACGGCGCGCTCCGCGCAGGCGCCCGAGCGCGGCCGGATGGATCTGCGCACCTATGGCGTGGGCGCACAGATCCTTCGCGAATGCGGCGTGCTCAGGATGCAACTCATGGGCAACCCGCGCCGCATGCCCAGCATGGCCGGCTATGGGCTTGAAATCACCGGCTACCTCGGCCACAACGACTGACCCCTCCTACAGAAACGGAACCGCACATGTTCGGCGCAGACAAAGGCAACCCCAGCCAGCTCGATGGCAAGAAATTCAGCATCGGGATCGTCCAGGCGCGATTCAATGAAGCCATCACAGATGCGCTCTTCAACGCCTGCCTGAGCGAGCTGCTGGCGCTGGGCGTCCAGGAAAAGAACATCGCGCACGTCAAGGTGCCTGGCGCACTGGAAGTGCCGGTGGCTTTGCAGGCCATGGCCGAGCGCGACGATTTCGATGCCCTGATCGCCCTGGGCTGCATCATCCGCGGCGAAACCTACCACTTCGAGCTGGTGGCCAACGAGTCGGGCGCGGGCGTGACCCGCCTCGCCCTGGACTACCAGATCCCCATTGCCAACGCCATCCTGACCACAGAGAACCTGGAGCAGGCCGTGGCCCGTCAGGTCGACAAGGGACGCGACGCGGCCCGCGTGGCGGTCGAAATGGTCCACCTGCTTCAAGAGATCGGTTGAACATGCCCCAGGACACCTCCTCCGCCCCAGCCGAAAAAAGCGCCAAGAGTGGCACCACCGGCCGCAAGGCCGCAGACAAGTCGGCTCGCACACGCTCGCGAGAATTCGCCCTGCAGGCGCTCTACCAGCATCTTGTGGGTCGCAACGCCTCGGTCGACATCGACAGCTTCACGCGCGACCTGGCCGGCTTTCACAAAGCAGACAGCGTCCACTTCGATGCCCTCATGCACGGCTGCATCGCCGAAGCCGACGCACTCGACACGCTGATTTCCCCGCGGCTGGATCGCCCGCTCGCCGAACTCTCGCCCATCGAACACGGTGTGCTCTGGATTGGCGCCTACGAATTCCAGCACTGCCCGGACGTGCCCTGGCGCGTGGTGCTCAACGAGTGCATCGAACTGGCCAAATCCTTTGGTGGCACGGATGGCCACAAGTACGTCAATGGCGTGCTGCACCAGCTCGCCGCCCAGCTGCGGCCGGCCGAGGTCAGCGCATCGCCGGTGCGCAGCGGCTCGCGCAAGTCCGCTCCATGAGGATCGCGCAACGCGCCCAGCGCATTGAACCCTTCTACGTGATGGAGCTGGCCAAGGCCGCTGCTTCCATGGCCGCAGGCGCTCACCCTGGCGAACGGCCGATGATCTACCTCAACATCGGCGAGCCCGACTTCACCGCACCGCCGCTGGTGGCCGCCGCTGCCGAACGCGCCATTCGCGACGGTTGCAGCCAGTACACCGCGGCCACGGGCCTGCCCGCGCTGCGCCAGGCCATCAGCGGCTGGTACGCGTCGCGCTTCGGCCTGACCATCGACCCGGGCCGCATCGTCGTCACTGCCGGTGCATCTGCTGCGCTGCAACTGGCCTGCCTGGCACTCATCGAGGCGGGAGACGAAGTCCTCATGCCGGACCCCAGCTACCCCTGCAACCGCCAGTTCGTGCAAGCCGCGGAAGGCCGGGCGGTGCTGGTGCCCAGCACTGCGGCGCAGCGCTTCCAGCTCAGCGCGGCGCAGGTCGAGGCACACTGGACACCGGCCACGCGCGGCGTGCTGCTGGCCTCGCCATCCAATCCAACGGGCACCTCCATCGCGCGCGACGAACTCGAACGCATTGCGCGCCGTGTGCGCGAACGCGGCGGCATCACCCTGGTCGACGAAATCTACCTCGGCCTGAGCTACGACGAAGACTATGGCCACACCGCGCTGGGCCTGCCCGACGGCCTGGGCGACGAGATCATCAGCATCAACAGCTTCTCCAAGTACTTCAGCATGACCGGCTGGCGCCTGGGCTGGCTGGTGTTGCCGCCGGCCATGGTGCCGGCCGTTGAACGGCTGGCGCAGAACCTTTTCATCTGCCCCAGCACCATCGCCCAGCACGCTGCACTGGCCTGCTTCGAGGCCGAGAGCCTGGCCGAGTACGAGCGCCGCCGCGCGGCCTTCAAGGCGCGGCGCGACTACTTCATCCCTGAGCTCAACCGCCTGGGCCTGTCGGTGCCGGTGATGCCCGACGGGGCCTTCTACGCCTGGACCGACGTGAGCGCCCTGTGCCAGCGTTGGGGTATTCCTCCCACTCAGGAACGGGCGGACGAAGGCGGCAGTTGGGCACTGGCCTTCGAACTCATGAAACGCTGCCAGCTCGCCACCACCCCGGGAAGAGATTTCGGTACCGCCGAGCCTGGTCGCTACCTGCGCTTCTCCACCGCCAATGCCATGGCCCAGCTCCAGGAAGCCGTGGCCCGCCTGGAACAGGCACTGTGAACGAAATCAACCAAGGCATGTCGTTCAGTTGGCCGGTGCGCGTCTACTGGGAAGACACGGACGCAGGTGGCATCGTTTTTTACGCCAACTACCTCAAGTTCTTTGAACGCGCGCGCACCGAATGGCTGCGTGAACTCGGCATCGGCCAGCAGGCCCTGCGCGACGAGGTGGGTGGCATGTTCATCGTGAGTGCCACCCAGGTGCAATACCACCGTCCAGCGCGGCTGGATGATTTGCTTCTGGTTACAGCCCGTGTACTGGAAGCGGGCCGTGCGTCCCTGACAATCGAGCAGCGTGCGCTCCTCCACCCCCCGGACGAAGGTATGCCCCCCCTGTTGCTTTGCGAGGGGACCATCCGCATCGGCTGGGTCGATGTCCGCAGCCTGCGCCCACAGCGCATTCCCGCCCCGGTGCTGGAGGCGCTGCAAGGCCGGGCCTGACCCCCTTCCCTCAGAAACTTTCTTCCGTCCAACCGCATCCGAGAACCCATGACCCAAGATCTCTCCATCGTTCAATTGATGCTCAATGCGAGCTGGGTGGTGCAGGCCGTGGTGGTGCTGCTGGTGGTCGTCTCCGTGATCAGCTGGGCCGCTATCTTCCGCAAGGTCTTTGCCATTCGCCGCGTGCGCAACCACAACGATGAATTCGAGCGCGAGTTCTGGTCGGGCACCAACCTCAATGAGCTTTACGCTGCTGCCGCCCAGAGCGCCCGCCACGGCGGACCCATGGAACGGATCTTCGCCAGCGGCATGCGCGAGTACCAGAAGCTGCGGGAGCGCCGCATCACCGACAACGGCGCCCTGCTCGACGGCGCACGGCGTGCCATGCGCGCAAGTTTCCAGCGCGAGCTCGATGCGCTGGAGGCCAACCTCTCCTTCCTCGGCACGGTGGGCTCGGTGGCGCCGTACGTGGGTCTCTTCGGCACGGTCTGGGGCATCATGCATGCCTTCACCGGACTGGCCGCCCTGGCGCAGGTCACCCTGGCCACGGTGGCGCCGGGCATCGCCGAGGCGCTGGTGGCCACTGCCATCGGCCTGTTCGCCGCGATTCCCGCCGTGGTGTTCTACAACCGCTTCGCGCACGACATCGACCGCGTGGCCAACGGCATGGAGACCTTCATGGAAGAGTTCTCCAACATCCTGCAGCGCAACCTCGGCGCGCAATCCCAGACAGCGTCAGGACACTGAACATGCCCGCCGTCTCCTCTCGCGGCCGGGGTCGCCGCACCATCAACGAGATCAACATGGTCCCGTTCATCGACGTGATGCTGGTCCTGCTGATCATCTTCATGGTCACCGCGCCCTTGATCACGCCCAGCCAGATTGCCCTGCCCAGCGTGGGCCAGGCCGGTCGCCAGCCCGACCGCTTTGTGGCGGTGATGATCGACAAGGACGAGCAGATCACGGCACGGGAAGGCTCGGCCAGTGGTGAGGCGCAACCCGTCGCCCTGGGTCAGCTGGTCGCGCGCGTGCAGCAGTTGCAAATGGCCAAGGGCAGCATGCCCGAAGGTGGCGTGCCGGTGGTGATCAGCGCCGACAAGAACGTGAAATACGAAGCCGTTGTTCGCGTCATGGATACCTTGCAGCGCGCCGGTGTTGCACGCGTCGGCCTGTCCGTGCAAACCTCTCGCTGAGCAACCTGACAACCGCATGCAATCCACCGCCGATCACCTCGACCTCACACCGCCGCGCAATGGTCGCTGGCTGGGCCCCCTGGGGCTGGCGCTGGTGGCGCACGGGCTGCTGGTGATCGCGCTCACCATGGGCGTTCAGTGGAATCACGACGCCGAGCCGATGGCGGTCGAGGCCGAACTCTGGTCGCGCAACCCGCAGCAAGCAGCACCGCGCGAAGTGGCACCACCGCCGCCCCCACCGCAGGTCCAGCAGGCCCCCACGCCGCCGCCCAAACCGGTGCCTGCACCCACGCCCGCGCCGCCACCCCCTGGACCCACCCAGGCCGAGATCGCCACCGCACAGGCCAAGAAAAAGGCCGAGGCCGAGAAGCGCGAGCGCGCGGAAGAAGCGAAGAAGCTGGCCGCCCAGAAGGCCGCTGCTGAAAAGGTGGCGGCAGAGAAGAAAGCCGCCGCTGAAAAGGCTGCTGCGGAAAAGGAACGCCAGCAAAAGCTCGCGGACCAGAAACGCGAGCAACAGCGCAAGGAAGCAGCCGAAGAGAAACGCATGGCCCAGCTTCACGAGGACCAGATCAAACGCATGATGGGTCAGGCCGGCGCCACGGGCGGCCCCCAAAGCACCGGGTCCGCTCAACAGTCGAGCGGCCCGACGCCTGGCTACGCCGGGCGCGTGGCCGCGCGCATTCGCCCTAACGTGGTGTTCACCGACATCGCGCCGGGCAACCCACGTGCTGAAGTCGAAGTTCGCACCCAGCCCGACGGCACCATCATCTCGCGCAAGCTCGTCAAGAGCAGCGGCAACGCGTCCTGGGACGAGGCTGTGCTGCGAGCCATCGACCGCACCGCGTCCTTGCCGAAGGACACCAACGGAACCATTCCGCAACCCCTGACGATCAGCCTGCGACCGCTGGATTAAGAGGCCACCCCCAGCGCCACTGCGCGGCGCGGGTGGGGTCAGTCAAAGACGATTTCCGCCCGCTGTTCGTGCGCCTGCGCCATCCAGCTCGCCAGCGCGGCGTCGGTGGGGAAGAACAGGGCCCGGTCATCCAGATGCAGTTCGCATTGCGCGCCCTCGCGCAACAGCGCCAGCCGCACCGGCAACCCGCGCACCAGTTCGCCCTGCTCGGTGATCTCGCGCTTGGGAGGAAACTCGCGCACCAGTTGCGCCACCGCCGGTGCATGGCCATTTACAGCCACACGCAGGTACTTGCCAAAGCGGCAGCGCGCCGCAGCCAGGTCCCAGACCTGCTGGATCTTCAGGCGCACACCGCCTGAGAAGCGGTCGGGCTGCGCCACCGCCTGCACGATGATCAGTTCATCGTCCTTGAGCAAGTGGCGGTGGGCGTTGATGAGGTTCTCGTCGGCGCTGGTCTCGAACACGCCGGTCTTGTCGTCGAGCTTGAAAAGCGCGAGCTTGCCGCGCTGGCCGTTGATGACGCGAAAGTCGGTCACGATACCTGCAAGGATCTGCGGGTCGCGGCTTTCCACGACATCGCCCAGCGGCGTGCGCGCAAAGCGTCGCACTTCGCGCTCGACCTCGTCGAACAGGTGGCCCGAAAAATAGAAACCGATGGCGCTCTTCTCATGCGTGAGGCGCTCCTTGATGCCCCACGGCATCACGGCCACCAGATCGGGTTCCTGTGTGCTGGAGCCGTGATCGTCGTCACCACCCATCATGTCGAACAACCCGCCCTGGTTGGCGTTGGCCAGGCAGGCGGCGGCAAACTCGAAGGCACGGTCTACCGAGGCCAGGAGTTCGGCGCGATTGAGGTGCAGTGAATCGAAGGCACCGGCCTTGATCAGCGCTTCCACAGTGCGCTTGTTCAGCCGCGTGCGATCGACGCGCACACAAAAATCGAACAGGCTCTTGAAAGGACCCTTTTCCTCGCCTCGGGGGCCCTCGCCCCGCCCTTCCCGCGCGGCCACGATGGCTTCAATGGCTTGCTGGCCCGTGCCCTTGATGGCGCCCAGGCCATAGCGGATGGACTTGTTGCTGATGGGTTCAAACCGGTGAAAGCCCCGATTCACGTCCGGCGCCTCGAAAGTCATGCCCATCTTCTGCGCGTCTTCGAACAACACCTTGAGCTTGTCGGTGTCGTCCATTTCCACGGTCATGTTGGCGCAGAAGAATTCCGCCGTGTAGTGCACCTTGAGCCAACCCGTGTGGTAGGCCAGCAGCGAGTAGGCGGCGGCGTGCGACTTGTTGAAGCCGTAGCCCGCAAACTTTTCCATCAGGTCGAAGACTTCGTCGGCCTTCTCCTGCACGATGCCATGGGTGGCCAGCGCACCGGAGCGGAACTTCTCGCGGTGCTCGGCCATCTCCTCGGCCTTCTTCTTGCCCATTGCGCGGCGCAACAGATCGGCGCCACCGAGCGAGTAGCCGCCCAGGATCTGCGCGGTCTGCATCACCTGTTCCTGGTAGACCATGATCCCGTAGGTCTCGGAGAGCATCTCGGCCACCGCCGGGTGCGGGTACTCCACCGGCTCCTTGCCGTGCTTGCGGTTGACGAAGCTGGGGATCAGGTCCATGGGACCGGGCCGGTACAGCGCGTTCAGGGCAATGAGGTCTTCCAGGCGGCTGGGCTTGGCGTCCCGCAGCATGCCCTGCATGCCGCGACTTTCAAACTGGAACACGGCTTCGGTCTGACCGCGTGAGAACAGGGCGTAGACCCTGGCGTCGTCCAGAGGCACATCTTCGAAGCGGAAGTTTTCCTGACCGGGGTGGCGCTTGATGATGAGCTCACGGGCGATCTCCAGGATGGTGAGCGTGGCCAGGCCCAGAAAGTCGAACTTCACCAGGCCGATGGCTTCCACATCGTCCTTGTCGTACTGGCTCACCGCCGATTCGCTGCCGGGCTGAGCGTAGAGCGGGCAGAAGTCGGTGAGTTTTCCCGGGGCGATCAGCACACCGCCGGCGTGCATGCCCACGTTGCGCGCCATGCCCTCGAGCTTCTGAGCGAGCTCGATCAGCGTCTTGACATCGTCTTCTTTCTGGATGCGCTCGGCCAGCACCGGCTCCATCTCGATGGCGTAGTTGTTCTTGTCGCCCTCTTTCTTCGGCACCGGCGGGTATTGCAGCGTGACCGACATGCCCGGCTTGTTGGGAATCAGCTTGGAGATGCCATCGCAGAAACCGTAAGAGAAGTCGAGCACGCGGCCCACGTCTCGAATGGCCGCCCGCGCCGCCATGGTGCCGAAGGTCGCGATCTGGCTCACCGCGTCCTTGCCGTACTTGTCCTTCACGTAGTCGATCACCCGGTCTCGGTTGGACTGGCAGAAGTCGATGTCGAAGTCGGGCATGGACACCCGTTCGGGGTTCAGGAAGCGCTCGAACAGCAGCTTGTATTGCAAAGGGTCAAGATCGGTGATCTTCAACGCATAGGCCACCAGCGAACCCGCACCCGAACCCCGGCCAGGGCCGACCGGGCAGCCGTTGTTCTTGGCCCAGTTGATGAAGTCGCCCACGATGAGGAAATAGCCGGGAAAACCCATCTTCAGGATGGTGTTGATCTCGAACTCCAGGCGTTCAACGTAACGCGGCCGCTCGGCGTCGCGCTGGGCGACATCGGGATAAAGATGCGCCAGGCGCTCTTCCAGCCCTTCAAAGGAGGACTGGCGGAAGAACTCCTCCATCGGCATGGGCACGCCGTTGACCAGCGGTGTGGGGAAGTCGGGCAACTGCGGCTTGCCCAGCGTGAGCGTGAGGTTGCAACGCTTGGCGATCTCCAGCGTGTTGGTAATGGCCGACGGCACGTCGGCAAACAGCGCCTGCATCTGAGCCGCGCTCTTGAAGAATTGCTCTCGGGTGAAGCGACGCACGCGCCGGTTGTTGCCCAGGATCTCGCCGTCGGCAATGCACACGCGAGCCTCATGCGCTTCGTAGTCGTCGGCCTCCAGGAACTGGACGGGGTGCGTGGCCACCACCGGCAGGTGCAGGCGGGCGGCCAGTTGCACCGCCTGGCTCACATGACGTTCGTCATCGGTGCGACCGGCGCGTTGCAGCTCCAGGTAGAAGCGGTGCGTGAACAGGGTGGAGAGTTGCAGGGCGAGTTCCGAGGCGCGCTGCGAGTCTCCTTGCAGCAGCGCCTGCCCCACCGGCCCGGCCTGCGCACCCGAGAGCAGGATGAGCCCGGCGTTGAGTTCCTGCAGCCAGTCGCGGTGCACCACGGCCTGATCGCGAGCGCCGTTGCGCGTCCAGGCGCGCGCCAACAGTTCGCACAGGTTGAGGTAGCCCTGATGATCCTGCACCAGAAGCAACACGCGCGGCGCCGCCGGCTGGTGACTGCCAGGCATGGCACCGGGTGTCTCCTCGGCAAACCCCTGCAGCATCACTTCGGCACCGATCAGTGGTTTGACACCGGCGCCACGGGCGGCCTTGTAGAACTTGACCGCGCCGAACAAATTGCTCAGGTCGGTGATCGCCAGTGCGGGCTGGCCATCGGCGGCGGCGGCAGCCACCACGTCGTCGATGCGGTTGGTGCCATCGACGATGGAGAACTCGGTGTGCAGGCGCAGGTGTGTGAACATCGGGCCATTTTAGAAGGCGCCGCGCGGGCGAACAGCGTCAGACGATGGGCGTCACATCTTCTTTCAAGAGCTGCAGCACTTCCGAACGAAACTCGCGGCTGTAGAGAATGGCAACGACCAGCAATGTGGCCACGATCATGGCCACGGGCGAGACAAACCAGGCCAGTGCAGCAAACGAAAAGTAATAAGCACGAAGGCCGTCGTTGAAGGTCTCAGCCGCCGCGCCGACCATGCCTGCCGCACGGTTCGCATACATCTGGCGGTCGGCCTTGCCCGCCTCGAAATCTGCGGCGGGCGGCATGGCGCCAATGACCAGCGCGACGAAGGTGTACTGCCGCATGCACCATGAGAAACGAAAGAAGGCGTAAACAAAAATCGCCACCATCACCAGGATCTTGAATTCGAAGACGACCAGCGTGGTGGTCTGCGCAAACGGAATCTCGCTCATGAGTTCGGTGGCCTTGTCGGTGGTGCCGAGCAAGGCGAACAGGCCGCCGATGACGAGGATGGACGTGGACGAGAAGAACGCCGGCGTGTTGGACAGGGTTTGCGTGATCAGGCCGTCGAGCATGCGCGGTTCGCGCGCGGTGGTCTGCATCATCCAGTAGGCGCGGTAGCGATTGGTGGTCTGGATCAGCGAACCGACCTTGCGGCCCCAGACCCGCGCGAACCAGGCGTAGCCTGTCCACAAGGCAAAAAAGCAGGCCAGCGCAAGCCAGTCTGCCCAGGGGATGATGCTGAGGACTTTCATACTGCAAATATAAGCCTCTTGCCCCCCGATCATCCTGAGCTGGTCGAAGGGCAGGCTCAGCCCGAACGGCCTGTGAGGATCAGCGCGTGAACTTCTCCGCCACAGCCGCCACCCGCTCGCCGAACAGCCTTGCCGTCTCCAGGTCGCCGGGCAGCATGTCGCCTGCACCCGCGTCCGACGGGCTCTGTGCGATGGCGCCGCTGTAGCTCACGAGGTAGTTCAGGTCGTTGCGTTGCGCGCCCTTGGTGTTGCTGGGCATCAGGCCCTGGCTCACCCAGATCATGCCGTGCTGCATGGCCAGGGTGAAGAGCGTGTTGAGGGTGGCGAGCTTGTCGCCGTTCATGCCCGCGCTGTTGGTGAAGCCGGCCGCGATCTTGTCTTTCCACTTCTGGGAGAACCAGGGCTTGCTCGAGGCATCGGCGAACTTCTTGAACTGCCAGCTCACGCTGCCCATGTAGGTGGGCGAGCCCATGATGATGGCGTCGGCGGCGTCCAGCGCTTCCCAGCCACCTTCGGGCAGGTTGCCATCGGCATCAATGGCGATCAGCTCGGCGCCGGCGCCCTGCGCCACCGATTGCGCCATGCGCTGGGTGTGACCGTAACCCGAGTGGTAAACCACAACAACTCTGGACATGCAGATTCCTTGAAATGGAAGGGAAACGGACTCAGGCCTTGCGACGGGCGTCGACGCTGAAGGCACCGGCACCGAAGGCGGCGAAGGCGAGCAGGCCACCGGTGATGGCCATGTTCTTGAAGAACATGAGTTGCTGCATCATTTGCTGCTCGGCGGGCATGGCCCAGTAGGCGTGAAAGAAATAGCTGGCCACCAGGGTGAACACGGCCAGAGCAATGGCGGCATAACGCGTACCCAGGCCGATCAGCAGGGCGATACCGCCGATCAGTTCGATCACCAGCGCAATCGCCACGCCCACCTGGGGCAGGGGCAGGCCCATGGCCGTGGCGTAGCCCACGGTACCGGCAAAGCCGGCGATCTTGCCAAAGCCTGCGGGGATGAAGACCACGGCCAGGAGAATGCGGCCGATCAGGGCCAGGGGATTTTGAAGTGCGTTCATGGTGATTCCTTTAAGAACAAAAAAACAGAAAGGTTGAGGGTCGGGAAAGTTTCAAGCGGCCAGGTCGAACACCAGCACTTCGGCGTCCTTGCCATGGGCCAGCGAAAGGCGGCTCTCGCCGGACAGCACGGCCGCGTCGCCTGTGCGCAGGCGTTGGTCGTTCACATCAAGCTCGCCCCGCACCAGATGCACATAGGCCTTGCGCGCGGGATTCAGTGCCAGTTCGGCGGCTTCCTCACCGTCCAGCAGGCCGGCGTACATGGCGGCGTCTGCGTGGATGGTCACGGAACCTTGTGCGCCGTCGCTGGAGGCCACCAGGCGGAGTTGCCCGCGCTTCTCGGCCTCGGAAAAGCTCTTCTGCTCGTAGCCAGGGTCGATGCCGCGCACATTGGGCTCGATCCAGATTTGCAGGAAGTGCGTGGTGCTGTTGGGCGCGTGGTTGAACTCGCTGTGGCGCACACCGCTGCCGGCGCTCATGCGCTGGACGTCGCCAGGCGGAATGCCCTTCACATTGCCCATGCTGTCCTTGTGCGCGAGGTTGCCCTCCAACACGTAGCTGATGATCTCCATGTCGCGGTGGCCATGCGTGCCGAAACCAGTGCCGGGCGCGATGCGGTCTTCGTTGATCACGCGCAGATTCCCCCAGCCCATCCAGGCGGGATCGAAATACTCTGCAAAGGAAAAAGAGTGATGGCTCTTGAGCCAGCCGTGGTCGGCGAAGCCGCGAGCTTCGGAGCGTCGAATCTGGAGCATGGTGTGGTCCTTTCCGTCGGTGGGGCCCGCCCCCGCGCTGTGGCGCTTCAAGCTGGCATGGGGTGGATTGTGGGCGTCACCACCGCTCTTCTGGCGGCACGGATTTGATGGCATCATTCAAAAAGTTTGAATCATCGACCCGGGATCATCCATGGCCACCGCCACACCACGAGCCGCACTTTCGCCTGAAAACCTGGGTTTGCTGGAGGCTGTGGCACGACTGGGCAGCATGGCCGCCGCTGCGCGCGAAGCGGGTATGGTGCCCAGCGCGCTCACCTACCGCATACGGCAGATCGAAGACGCGCTCGACGTGCTGCTGTTCGACCGGAGCGCCCGGCGCGCCGTGCTCACGCCGGCGGGAGCCGAATTGCTGCGATCGGGGCAATACCTGCTCAACGAGCTCGATGCGGTGGCCCAGCGTGTCAAGCGGGTGGCCACAGGGTGGGAACCGCAGCTCACCATCGCCGCCGACGCCATCATCGCCCGCGCCACCCTGTTCGAACTCTGCGAAGCGTTCTATGCAGAAGGCGCGCCCACCCGGCTCAAGCTGCGCGCGGAGACGCTCTCCGGCACGGTGGAGGCCCTGCAAAGCGGCCAGGCGGACATTGCCCTGGGTGTGCCCAGCGAGATGACCGTCAGCGAATTCCAGTCCGCCCCCATGGGCACGCTGCAGTTCGTCTACGCCGTGGCACCGCACCACCCGCTCGCTGCGGCCACCCACAGCCTGTGCGACGAGGAACTGCGCGAACACCGAGCCGTGGCGGTGGCCGACAGCACCCAGCGAGGGCGTGGCGTGACGCACAACCTGCTGCCCGGACAGGACGTGCTCACCGTGCCGACCATGCAGCACAAACTGGAGGCGCAATTGCGTGGGCTGGGCAGCGGCTACCTGCCGCTTCCCTTGGCACAACCTTTCATCCACGCGGGGCGGCTGGTGGTCAAGACGGTGCAGCGACCCAACCGCTCGCTGCGCGTCGCCTACGCGTGGCGCCAGCCGCGCAGCGCTGGCGATACCGGCCGTGCGCTGCGCTGGTGGCTGGATCGCCTGCAAAGCCCCAAAACGCGCGACGCCCTGCTGCACAACCATCACCAGATTTGACGGCGACCCATCCCGCATCCCTCGGTCGGGCTGCTACAGTCGGCCACACGCCCAACCGCAACCCGAAGCGCCCCGAGACATGCAAAAAATGAAAAAGCCCCGCGCATCCGCCACGTCGATGGCCCGTTCGAGGGCGGCTGACTTTTCCCCTTTGCACATTGCGGTGGTGGGTGGCGGCATGGCTGGCGTGGTGTGCGCGCGAACGCTGTTGCAGGCGGGTCACCGCGTCACCCTGCTGGAAAAAAGCCGTGGCTTCGGTGGGCGCATGGCCACGCGGCGCACCGAGTTCGGTGGCTTCGACCATGGCACGCAGTACTTCACCGTGCGCGACGCCCGCTTCGACACTGCGCTCCGCAACAACGCCACGGCCGTCGTTCGGCCATGGAGCGCCAGCACGGTGCGCGTGCTCGACGAGTTCGGGCACGTCCTCGCCAGCGCACCGCCGCCCACCGAACCGCACTTCGTGGCCTCACCCGGCATGAGCGCGCTGGTCAACCTCTGGGCACAACCCCTGGCGCACCCCGAGCTGCATGGCGGCCTGCTCGCCCGAACGTTGCTCGACACGCACGTCTCCCGGATCGAGCGCGATGCCTTGCATGCCGAGCAGTGGCAACTGCGCGCCGAAGACGCGCAGGGCGGCCAGCAAGTGCTGGGCGGCTTCGATCGTGTCGTGCTCGCCATGCCGCATCCCCAGATCCACGACCTGCTGCTGACCTCCGGCCTCGCGCCCGAACTGCGCCAGGCGCTGACCTCGGTGCATGTTGCGCCCTGCTGGACGCTGATGGTGGCCTACCCGCAGGCCATGCAACCCGGGCTGCCACACCTCGGGCCGCAGTGGAATGCCGCACGCAGCACGCACCACCGCATCAGCTGGCTGGCACGTGAGTCGAGCAAACCCGGGCGCGAACCCATCGAACGCTGGACCGTGCAGGCCAGCCCGGCGTGGTCCACCAAGCACCTGGAAGACGACAACGAACGTGTCAAAGCCAAGCTGCTCAAAGGATTTGCAGAGATTACCGGCATCCGCGCCACACCCAGCCACGCCGTGGTGCACCGCTGGCGCTTTGCGCAAACGCAGACACCACTGGGCAAGACCCACCTGCGCGACAAGACACTGGGCATCGGCGCCTGCGGCGACTGGTGCCTGGGCCACCGCGTGGAAGACGCCTTCGTCTCCGGACTGGAGATGGCACTGGCGATCGCCTGAGCGACGCCAGCGCTTTGCGCTTCTGGCCCTCTTGAGCCATCGCCCGTTGCATCAGAGCCATCCCCCTTTCAGACCGAGCCTTCTCCCGTTCGGACCGAGCCTTCTCCCGTTCGGACCGAGCCTTCTCCCGTTCGGGCCGAGCCTTCTCCCGTTCGGACCGAGCCTTCTCCCGTTCGGACCGAGCCTTCTCCCGGTCGGACCGAGCCTTCTCCCGGTCGGACCGAGCCCTCTCCCGTTCGGACCGAGCCTTCTCCCGGTCGGACCGAGCCCTCTCCCGTTCGGACCGAGCCCTCTCCCGTTCGGGCCGAGCCTTCTCCCGGTCGGACCGAGCCCTCTCCCGTTCGGACCGAGCCTTCTCCCGTTCGGACCGAGCCTTCTCCCGTTCAGACCGAGCCCACTCCCGTTCGGGCCGAGCCTTCTTCCGTTCGGGCTGAGCCTGTCGAAGCCCTTGCCGACATGACCACGGCAAGCTACAGAGGCCGTTTCGCCCCCTCCCCCACCGGCCCGCTACACGCCGGTTCGCTCGTGGCCGCGCTGGCCAGCTGGCTCGACGCACGCACCCACGGTGGCGTCTGGCTGGTGCGCATGGAAGATGTCGACACGCCGCGCTGCGTGCCCGGCGCCGACGAAGAAATCCTGCGGCAACTCGCCGCCTGCGGCCTGATCAGCGACGAACCGGTGGCATGGCAATCGACGCGCACGTCGTTGTACCAGCAGGCGCTCGACACCCTGGCCGGTACGGACCAGGCCTATCCCTGCGCGTGCTCGCGCAAAGACATCGAGATCGCGCTGCTCGCCCGGGGACTGCATCGCGAACGCCACCACGCCGCCGTCTACCCCGGCACCTGCCGGCCCGAACGCGGGGGCCTGAACGGAAGAGCGGCACGCGCCTGGCGATTCGCGGTGAACCCCACCGAGGCGCCTGTGGACTGGACCGACCGTTGGCTGGGGCCGCAAACGCAGGATGTGGCCGCGGAGGTGGGTGATTTCGTGCTCCGGCGCGCCGATGGTCTGTGGGCCTACCAGCTCGCCGTGGTGGTGGACGATGCCCGACAGGGCATCACGCACGTGGTGCGCGGCCAGGATCTGGCCGACAACACCGCGCGGCAGGTCCTGCTGCAGCGCGCCCTGGGCCTGCCCACACCGGCCTACCTGCACACGCCCCTGGTGCTGGGTGCCCATGGCGAGAAACTCAGCAAACAAAATGGCGCGCAGGCGCTGGACCTGAGCGAGCCACTGGCGGCGCTGGGCCGTGCGGCGCAGGCGCTGGGCCTGCCCGCTGCGAGGGGCTCGACGCCTGCACAGGCACTCGACGCGTGGACCAAGGCCTGGCGCGCCTAAAATCCATCCCTTCGCCGACCGATCGCCGCGCCCCATGACCGACCCCCGCCACGCGCTGCCGCGCACCCCTCCCAGCGACGCGACACACCTGCGTGAAGTCAAGAGCTATGTGCTGCGAACAGGCCGCGTAGGCCCCGGTCAGGCCCGGGCTTTCGAGCAATACGGCCCCCGCTTCCTGCTGAACTACAGCGCTGCTGCGTTCGATGCACGCGCTGCCTTCGGCCGCGACGCACCGCTCATCCTGGAGATCGGCTTCGGCATGGGTGGCGCCACGGCACACATCGCCAGCGTCCGGCCAAACGACAATTTCCTGTGCTGCGAGGTGCACGAACCCGGCGTGGGTGCGCTGCTCAAGCTCGTGGGCGAACAAGGCCTGGAGAACATCCGCATCCTCCGCCACGACGCGGTGGAGGTGCTGGACCACATGCTGGGCGAGAACAGCCTGGACGGCGTGCACATCTTTTTTCCTGACCCCTGGCACAAAAGCCGCCACCACAAGCGCCGCCTCATCCAGGGGCCTTTCGTGAACCGCCTCGCGCGCCACCTCAAATCTGGTGGCTACCTGCACCTGGCGACCGATTGGGAGCCCTACGCTCAACAGATGCTGGACGTGCTGAACGCCGAGCCGATGCTGCAGAACACCGCATCGGACAGCGAGGGGTTTGTGACCAAGCCCGACTACCGGCCACTCACCAAGTTCGAGAACCGCGGCCTCAAGCTCGGCCACGGCGTGTGGGACCTGGTGTTCCGCCGAACCTGACCGGCAATCCGTGGCGCGCCTGCCGAAGAACCCGCTGATCCCCACGCGCGGGGGTGTGTCGCCCAGTTGCATCGCGCTGCCGACCCACCAACCGGTGCCATGGTCCACGCTGCTGGACTTCCTCTCGGATCGGCTGCCCGCCGTGCAGCGCGCAAGCTGGCACCAGCGCATGGCCAGCGGCGACGTGCTCCGCGAGACGGGCGAACCTTTGCGACCCGACGCGCCCTTCGTGCCAGGCACACGCGTCTACTACTACCGCGCGCTCGAAAACGAACCCGTGGTGCCCTTCATGGAGTCGGTTGTCTTCCGTGACGACCTTCTGCTGGTGGTCGACAAGCCGCACTTCCTTCCGGTCACGCCGGGTGGCCGGTATGTGCAGCAGAGCCTGCTGGTGCGTCTGAAGAACCGGCTCGGCATCGACACGCTGAGCCCGATCCACCGCATCGACCGGGAGACCGCCGGGCTGGTGGTGTTCAGCCTCTGGCCGCAGCACCGCGACGCCTACCAGGCGCTGTTTCGCGAGCGCGCAGTGTGCAAGGTGTACGAAGCGATCGCGCCGCACGACCCCGCGTCGGTGTGGCCCGTGGTGCGGCGCAGCCGCATCGTGGAAGAAGAAGGCGCGTTCTTCCGCATGGGGGAGGCCGATGGCGAGCCCAACAGCGAGACGCACATCGACGTGCTCGAACGGCGGGGCGACTGGGCACGCTATCGGCTCGAACCCCTCACCGGCAAACGCCATCAGCTGCGCGTGCACATGAACGCCCTGGGCCTGCCGATCGCGGGCGATCAGTTCTATCCGCGCGTGCTGCGCGGGCCAGACGCAGCCGAGGACTATTCGGACCCGCTGCAACTGCTGGCGCGCGAGCTCGGTTTCAACGATCCGATCACCGGCGAGCAGCGCCGCTTCCGCAGCGCACTCACCCTGCACTGGCCGCCATTCAGGCCTGCACTTCGCGCGCCGTGATCTGGTACTTGAAGTCGTCAGGCGCGTAGGAATCCAGTCGCTGACCGCCGGTCTCGGCCGTGGGATACATGAAGAAGCCAAGTTCCGGTCCCTGGGCCTGTGGCAGCTTCACATCGTGTGCCATGTTCCACGCCATCCAGTTGCCTTCCCAGCCACCGAACAGCTTGCGGTTCACCGGCGCCACCACCGGGTGTTGCGTGGTCTTGATCCAGTCCGGCGTTTCCATTCGCATGACCTTGGCCACATCAGCCGGATCCATCGCCACCCAGCCATGGCCGGCCAGATGCACCTCGGCGCGGCAGTGCTGCGCCCCCTTCAGACTGGCGGGATTGCCGCTGAGCTCCTTGTAGCCGAATGCCGAAGGCGCCAGGCGGATGCCGTACACGTCGCGTGCGGGCAGGCCAGCGGCGCGGCACAGGCCGACGAAGATCGCGTTGAGGTCGGCGCACTTGCCGCCCAGGTTGCCGGTTTCCAGCATGGTCTTGATGTCGCCCTCGCCACAGCCGCGCACCTTGGGCTCGCGGTAGGTGTTGGCCACGACCCAGTCGTAGATCTGCTGTGCCTTCTGCACATCGGTGCGCGCGCCCCGCGTGGCATGGATCGCGGTCTCGCGCACGATGCCATCGGTGGGCAGCAAGCGCGTGGGCTGGGTCCAGAAGCGCAGGCTGGCGGCGTCCTCGGCGCTGGCGGTCTTCTGGCTCATGTCCGCGGCCCGGCTGCGGGTCTGCACACGGCTGGTGATTTCCACATAGGGCGCGGCCACACCCGGCTCGAAGCCCACATGCAGCATGCGCGCACCGTACTGGCGATCTTCGGTAAGGCGCGCGCTTCCGTTGCTGCGGAAGTCGCTGGTCAAGGACCGCTGCCAGTCGCTCTCCACGGCGGGCACGGGCAGCCAGACCTGCGTGGCGCCTTGTGGCTTCGTGATGTCCACGCGGGTGGTCACGTCGAAAGTGCGCCACGCGCCGGGCTGAGGATTGAACTCGCGCCGCACAGGCTGAACCGCCGGGGTCTGGGCAAACACAACGGCGGAGTGAAGGAACGGGGAGGCGGCCGCCACGGACGTGGCAGCGCGGCGCAGAAAACTGCGGCGATCGGTGGTCATGAAGAGAACTCCGGAATGTTGAAACACAGACGGAACCGCAGACACAGGGTGCGGTGCAACGCCTCGAAGGTCGGCACGCCATGCGCGCCAGACTGCCGCGATTATGAGACCCGAAGCCTCGACCCGTGGATGCGGTGAATCCGACAGGAGCAAGGGCCGACGCTCAGGCGGCCATGAGCCGCTCGACCCAACCCAGCGCCTCGGAACTGCTCCAGTCCACCTCGCCGCGCACGCGTTCGCGCGCCAGGCCATCGCGGGCGATCAGCACCGTGGTGGGAAACACGCGCACGCCCCAGGCCCGGGCATGATCGCCCTGGGGATCCAGCCACACGGGCAAGCTCAGGCTGGTCTGGGCCATGAAACGCTGCACGCGTTGCGGCGGCTCCTTGAAATTGAGCGCGATGACCGCCAGCCGGTCTTCACCCATCAATGGCGGCAAGCCTTGCAGCGTGGGCATCTCGGCCCGGCACGGCTCGCACCAGCTGGCCCAGAAATTGAGCAACACGGCGCGGCCTTTGAAATCCGAGAGGCGAACGGCCTGGCCTTGCAGGTCGAGCGTTTGCAGCGCGGGTGTGGCCTCACCGCGCGGCCAGGCGCTGCGTTGATGGGCCGGTGCCTGCGCATGTGCCGCAGGCAGGAGGACCGCCGCGCCCAGTGCCCCCAGGCATTGGCGGCGGCTCCAGGTGTTCACAGCCGCTCAGCCACCCAGGCCTGCACCGATTGCAGGGCCTTGGGCAGGCTCGCTGCGTCGGTGCCGCCGGCCATGGCCAGGTCGGGTTTGCCGCCGCCCTTGCCGCCAACCTGCTGGGCGACGAAGTTCACCAGTTCACCGGCCTTGACCTTGCCCATGCTGTCGGCGGTCACGCCCGCGGCCAGCTGCACCTTGTTGCCGTCCACCGCGGCGAGCACGATGGCGGCGGTCTTGAGCTTGTCCTTCAGCTTGTCCAGCGTGTCGCGCAGCGTCCTGGCGTCGGCACCGTTGAGCACCGCGGCCAGCACCTTGATGCCC
The DNA here is from genome assembly GCF_050250835.1 of Hydrogenophaga sp. Lineage (GTDB taxonomy): Bacteria > Pseudomonadota > Gammaproteobacteria > Burkholderiales > Burkholderiaceae_C > Hydrogenophaga. The sequence goes on from NZ_JBFWNX010000002.1 coordinate 404,694, forward strand.
TTCACGTCCACCGCCTGCGCCATGAGTTCGTCGCCCTGGCTGGAAGCGAGCTTGCCCTTGAGCGCCGCGAGCTCCTTCTCCAGCGCCTTGAGCTGATCCAGCGTCTGGCCGATGCGCACGGTGAGCTCGGCCGTGGGCGCCTTGAGGGCGCCTGCAGCCTGGGCCACGGTGTCTTCAAGCGACTGCAGGTAAGTCAGCGCGTTCTCGCCGGTGATGGCCTCGATACGGCGAACACCTGCGGCCACGCCACCCTCGCCCACCACCTTGAACAGACCGATGTCGCCGGTGCGCTGCACGTGCGTGCCGCCGCAAAGCTCTCGACTGCTGCCGATGTCGAGCACGCGCACGGTGTCGCCGTACTTCTCGCCAAACAGCATCATGGCGCCGGTCTTCTGCGCCGACTCGATGTCCATCAAGCGCGCCTGCGTGGCTGCATTCGACAGGATCTCGGCGTTCACCAGCGCTTCGATCTGGCGGATCTGCGCGTCCGTCACGGGCGCGTTGTGCGCGAAGTCGAAGCGGGTGCGCTCGGCGTTCACCAGCGAACCCTTCTGCTGCACATGATCGCCCAGCACCTCGCGCAGGGCCTTGTGCATCAGGTGGGTGGCGCTGTGGTTGCGCACGGTGGCAGCGCGCAGCGCGGTGTTCACCTGCGCGTTGACACTGTCGCCCACGGCGAGCGTGCCCTGCTCCAGCGTACCGTGGTGGCCGAACACATCGGCCCGGATCTTCTGGGTGTCGCTCACCGCGAACACTCCCGTTCGCCCTGAGCCTGTCGAAGGGCTCGGCGAGGTGTTGGCCAGGGCTTCGACAGGCTCAGCCCGAACGGAGATGGTGCCCTCGTCGCCCACCTGTCCGCCGCTCTCGGCGTAGAACGGCGTGCTGTCCAACACCACCACGCCGCTCTGGCCGGCCTTGAGCTCGGCCACCGAGGTGCCGTCGAGGTAGAGCGCCACAATTTTCCCCGGCGCCTCAAGCTGCTGGTAGCCGAGGAACTGATTGCCCGCACCGCTGTATTCCAGCGCCTTGTCCATCTTGAACTTGCCAGCCGCACGGGCCTGCGCCTTCTGCTTGTCCATGGCGGCGTGAAAGCCCGCCTCGTCCACCGACAGGCCGCGCTCGCGGCACACGTCGGCCGACAGATCGAGCGGGAATCCATAGGTGTCGTGCAGCTTGAAGGCCACGTCGCCTGGCAACACCTTCGCACCACCCGCCAGCGCGGCATCCAGGATTTCCATGCCGTTGGCCAGCGTCTCGTAGAACCGCTCCTCCTCCGCCTTGAGCACGTCGATGATGCGTTGCTCCTGCCGCGCGAGGTTCGGATAGGCCGCGCCCATGAGCTTCACGAGGTCGGGCACCAGTTTGTGAAAGAACGGTGTCTTCTGGCCGAGTTTGTAGCCATGGCGGATGGCGCGGCGCACGATGCGCCGCTGAACGTAACCGCGCCCTTCGTTGCCAGGGATCACACCGTCGCTCACCAGGAAGGCGGTGGCACGGATGTGGTCGGCGATCACCTTGAGCGAGGGGTTGGCGAGATCGCTGGTGTGCGTCTCACGCGCAGCGGCCTTGATGAGCGCGTCGAAGAGGTCGATCTCGTAGTTGCTGTGCACGTGCTGCAGGATGGCCGCGAGCCGCTCCAGGCCCATGCCCGTGTCCACGCAGGGCGCGGGCAGCGGCGTGACGGCGCCGGTCTCGTCCATGTTGAACTGCATGAACACGTTGTTCCAGATTTCGATGAAGCGGTCGCCGTCTTCATCGGGGCTGCCTGGAGGACCACCGGGAATGTGCGGGCCATGGTCGTAGAAGATCTCGCTACACGGGCCGCACGGCCCGGTGTCGGCCATCATCCAGAAGTTGTCGCTCTTGTAGCGCCCACCCTTGTTGTCGCCAATGCGGATCACACGCTCCGGAGGCAGCCCGATTTCCTTGGTCCAGATGTCGTAGGCCTCGTCGTCTTCGGCATACACCGTGGCCAGCAACCGCTCCTTGGGCAGCTGGTAGACCTCGGTCAGCAGCTCCCAGGCCCATTTCAGACTCTCCCGTTTGAAATAGTCACCGAAGGACCAGTTGCCCAGCATCTCGAAGAAGGTGTGGTGGCGAGCGGTGTAGCCCACGTTTTCCAGATCGTTGTGCTTGCCACCGGCACGCAGGCAGGCCTGCACCGACGCCGCACGCACATAAGGCCGCTTGTCGGTGCCCAGGAACACGTCCTTGAATTGCACCATGCCCGAGTTGGTGAACATGAGCGTGGGATCGTTGCCAAGCACCAGCGGGCTCGACGCCACTACGGTGTGGCCCTTGGAGGCGAAGAAGTCCAGAAAGCTCTTGCGGATGTCGGCAACGGAAGCGGGGCGGGTCATGGGGGCCTTGTGGGTGAAAGGTCGTTGAACGCAAGCGGCGCACGACAGCGCCAAACCGGCTATTTTCCAACATGCGCGCCCTCTATGCTTCCAGGCCTTCAGGCGGCACAATCGCAGGTCGATTGTTTAACAAGTTAAATGATTGCCGGCTCAACGAACACCGAATCGACGGAGACCTCCCCATGGACATGAAGACCTCCCCACTGGCCCTGCTGAAAGACCCCAGCCTGCTCAAGACCGATGGCCTCATCAACGGCCAGTGGGTGGCCGGCAGCAGCCGCTTCGACGTGCTGGACCCCGCCACTGGCCGCAAGCTGGCCGACGTGGCCAACCTCGGCCCGAAGGACGCCGAGGCGGCAATTGCCGCTGCCAACGCCGCTTGGCCCGCCTGGAAGGGCAAGACCGCGAAAGAACGCAGCATCATCCTGCGCAAGTGGTTCGACCTGCTCATGGCCAACCAGGACGACCTGGGACGCATCATGACGGCCGAGCAAGGCAAGCCCCTGGCAGAAGCCAAGGGCGAGGTGGCCTATGGCGCGAGCTTCGTCGAGTGGTTCGCTGAAGAAGCCAAGCGAGTCAACGGCGAGACGCTGCCCACCTTCGACAACAACCGCCGCCTGCTGGTGCTGCGCCAGCCCATCGGTGTGTGCGCGGCGATCACGCCCTGGAACTTCCCGCTGGCCATGATCACGCGCAAGGTGGCACCCGCGCTCGCCGCCGGTTGCCCCGTGATCATCAAACCCGCCGAACTCACGCCGCTCACCGCGCTGGCCGCGGCCGAACTCGCCATCCGGGCGGGCCTCCCGGCCGGTGTGTTCAACCTCATCACCGCCGACAGCGAGCAGTCCATCGCCGTGGGCAAGGTGCTGTGCGCGAGCGACGTGGTGCGCCACATCAGCTTCACCGGCTCCACCGAAGTGGGCCGCATCCTCATGGCGCAGAGTGCGCCCACGGTCAAGAAGATGTCGCTCGAACTCGGCGGCAACGCACCCTTCATCGTGTTCGACGACGCCGATGTCGACAGCGCGGTCGAAGGCGCGTTCGCCAGCAAGTACCGCAACGCGGGCCAGACCTGCGTGTGCTCCAACCGCATCTACGTGCAGGCCGGCGTGTACGACAGCTTCGTGGAGAAGTTTGCCGCCCGCGTGAAGACCGCCAAGGTCGGCAACGGATTTGACGAAGGCGTGAACCAGGGCCCGCTAATCGAAGAAGCCGCACTGGCAAAGGTGCAGCGCCACGTGGACGACGCGCTGGCCAAGGGGGCCCGCGTGGTCGCTGGCGGCCAGCGCCTCACGACCATGGGCAGCGGCCAGTTCTTCGAACCCACCGTGGTGGCCGACGCCACGGCCGACATGCTCTGCGCACGCGAGGAAACCTTCGGCCCCTTCGCGCCCGTGTTCAAGTTCGAGACCGAGCAAGAGGCCATCGACGCCGCGAACCATACCGAGTTCGGCCTGGCCAGCTACTTCTACAGCCGCGACGTGGGCCGCATCTTCCGCGTGAGCGAAGCGCTGGAGTACGGCATGGTCGGCATCAACGTGGGCATTCTCGCCACCGAACACGTGCCCTTCGGCGGCGTCAAACAGTCCGGACTGAGCCGCGAAGGCTCGCACCACGGCATGGACGACTACGTGGAAATCAAGTTCCTCTGCATGGGCGACATCCTCAAGTAAACTCCACGCCTTCGCGGGTGTAGTTCAATGGCAGAACGGCAGCTTCCCAAGCTTCATACGAGGGTTCGATTCCCTTCACCCGCTCCACTGCATCATTCTGCGGACTTCCGCAGAAGTCCAAGAGAGTCTGCAAGTCGTTGCCACGCAAAGACTTTTCCTCTCTTTGATGTTCTGCTGTGGTCCACTGCGATCCGCCTACAGC